>JABHCC010000210.1 GCA_018669475.1 Bacteroidota bacterium
CCCTAAGCCATAAGCCGTAAGTCCTTTAAAGTAGACTCGCAACCCAGTGGCAAAATGCCGGTCATCCTTCTTAAATCCTCCGGGATTTTTAGCAAACCTGGATGTCGCGCCATCGGCATAAACCACCATGTCTCCGGTAAATGTCTTCTGTCCGGACTCATCCTTTAATTCCAACCCTTCATTATTCGTATTGTACTCTGTTATTTTCACTCCTTCATGCAAACTGATAAGAGGGTTTTCCTTAACTTTCTTAATCAATAAATTATCAAATTCTTTTCTTCGGATGATAAATCCAGGAGCATCATTAGGACGTTTATGAAATTGATATGGAATTGTCAGATGCTTCATGTTCGGGGCATAGAACTTAATCCCCCATGAATCAAGCGATCCGCTTTCAGCTGTCAATTCTTCAACCAATCCCATGTCCAGCTTGTGCAGCATGGAGATCACCCAGCCACTTAAACCATCACCGCAGATTTTATCCCTGGGAAAGAATTCTTTATCTATTAGTGTAGATGGGATATTGTTTTTAGCTAAGAATAAGGCAGTTGAAACACCCGCAGGTCCGGCACCAACAATTAATATACGGGATTTCATTTTTGTAAAGCTATTTGTTCGTTCTCCATCCTTCATGGCGCAAATTAGCAATTAATTGAATCGAAACGAAAAGAAAAGAATGTCCGAGGTCCGGGGTCCGGGGTCCGGGGTCCGGGGTCCGGGGTCCGGGGTACGAGGTCCGGGGACCGGGGACCTTGCCCCTTAAGTCTTAAGCCCTTGTCTTCGGTCTTTGGTCTTGGGTCTTCGGTCTTAGTATTCTGCCCAGGCTGTTATTGAGATATCTTTTAAGTCGAGTTTGCAGAAGGCATTGATGAATGCTTCTGCTAATCTGGCATTGGTTATAAGTGGTACATTGAAATCTATAGCACTGCGACGGATAATATAGTCGTTCTTGAGCTCTCCTTGTGAAAGGTTTTTGGGGATATTGATAACCAGGTCAATAAGACCATTCTTAATGTATTCGGCAGTATTTGGGTGTTCATCTTCATCAGGCCAGTTGAGGATGGAAACATCTATCCCGTTGCCTTTGAGAAAATCTCCTGTTCCCCGGGTTGCATATAATTGGTAGCCTTTATCAGCCAGCAAATGACAAGATTCCAGCAGGGTTACTTTGTCTTTAATAGGTCCGGTTGAAAGTAGTATGTTTTTTTCGGGTATACGGTAACCTACAGAAAGCATGGCTTTCAAAATCGCATCGTAATAATCCTCACCTATACAGCCCACTTCACCTGTTGAAGACATATCTACTCCCAATACCGGGTCAGCTTTTGATAGTCGGGAAAAAGAGAACTGTGAGGCCTTTACCCCGATGTGCTCAAGGTCGAAAATGGACTTGTGCGGTTTATCAACTTTCTGGCCAAGCATGACTTTGGTGGCAAGTTCTATGAGGTTGGTTTTAAGTACCTTCGAAACGAAAGGCATACTCCTGGAAGCACGCAGGTTGCACTCAATTACCTTGATGTCATTATCTTTTGCAAGAAATTGAATATTGAAAGGACCGGATATATTTAATTCCCAGGCGATCTGACGGGTAATCCGCTTGATGCGTCTGACAGTCTCAAAATATAGTTTTTGTGGAGGAAATACCATGGTAGCATCACCTGAATGAACTCCTGCAAACTCCACATGTTCACTCATCGCATAAGCAATTATTTCGCCTTTACTTGCTACAGCATCAATTTCAATCTCCTTGGCTTGCTCGATAAAATCACTTACCACAACAGGATGTTGTTTTGAAACCTTGGCAGCAAGGTTAAGATAATCAACCAGTTCGTCTGAATTTGATACGACGTTCATGGCTGCCCCAGAGAGTACATAGGAGGGTCGGATCAGAACGGGAAAGCCAACCCGGTCAACAAAGCCCTTAATCTCATCCATACTACTTAACTCTTTCCATTCAGGCTGGTCAACTTCCAGCTGATCAAGCATGGTCGAGAATTTATGCCGGTCTTCAGCCCGGTCAATAGATACAGGCGATGTTCCAAGTATATGAACCTTCTGCTTATGCAAACGCAAAGCAAGATTATTCGGTATCTGTCCGCCAGTAGATACAATAACTCCCTTCGGATTCTCTAACTCAAGTATATCCAAAACACGTTCAAAGCTGAGCTCATCAAAATAAAGCCGGTCGCTCGTATCATAATCTGTAGAAACTGTCTCAGGATTATAATTGATCATTATCCCTCTAAGTTTCTCCTGCCGGATGGTTTGCAGGGCATTTACACTACACCAGTCGAATTCAACAGAGCTGCCGATTCGATAGGCACCCGATCCGAGAACAACGACAGATTGTTTATCCTGAGGAAACTCTATATCGTGTTCAGTCCCGGAATAGGTCAGGTACAGATAATTTGTTTGAGCAGGATATTCAGCAGCCAGGGTGTCTATCTGCTTCACGGCTGGTACAACTCCCAGAGATTTTCGATACTGACGTACTTTCAACAGATCTTTTTCAATATCACCAGGTTCTGAATTAAGGACAAAACGAGCGATTTGAAAATCTGAGAATCCCTGCCTTTTAGCATCCGCAAGGCTGTCATAAGATAAATCAGAAAGTGAGGAGTAAGTTTCAAGATCCAAGCGCTTGTCTTGCAGATTCTGCAATTTAACCAGAAACCATTTGTCAATTCCTGTAAGATGGTGTATTCTGTCAACTGATACTCCCTGCTCCAATGCCTGAGCAATAACAAAAATACGGGTGTCAGTAGGTTGTTTTAGTTCTTCCTCAATATTCTCTACATCCAGACCCCTGTTGCCAACAAAACCATGCATGCCCTGGCCAATCATCCGGAGGCCTTTTTGAATCACCTCCTCGAAAGTTCTTCCTATGGCCATCACCTCACCTACACTTTTCATGGACGAGCCTATCTGGTGAGATACTTCCTCAAATTTGTCAAGATCCCAGCGAGGGATCTTGCATACAATATAGTCGAGAGCCGGCTCAAAACAGGCTGTTGTTGTTTTGGTTACAGCATTCTTCAGTTCATGCAATCCGTATCCCAGCCCCAGTTTGGCTGCCACAAAAGCCAGTGGATAGCCAGTAGCTTTAGATGCTAATGCCGAGGATCTGCTCAGCCTGGCATTTACCTCTATCACCCTGTAATCTTCTGATTCAGGATCGAGCGCGTATTGAACATTACATTCGCCTACTATGCCAATATGTCGTATTATTTTGATTGATAGCGCTCTCAGAGAGTGGTATTCTGCATTGGTGAGTGTTTGAGATGGAGCAACTACAATACTTTCACCAGTATGAATGCCCAGTGGATCGAAGTTCTCCATGTTGCATACTGTGATACAATTGTCAAAACGGTCGCGTACAACTTCATATTCAACTTCTTTCCACCCTTTGAGTGATTTCTCCACCAATATCTGAGGTGACATGCTGAGAGACCTTGTGGCAAGTTTTACGAGTTCTGTCTCATTATCACAGAATCCACTGCCCTGACCACCTAAACTGTATGCTGATCGTATAATAACCGGGTAATCCAGATCTTTCCCGGCAATAATAGCATCTTCAACTGTTGTAACGGCATGGCTTTGTATAGTATTGACCGAAATTTCATCGAGTTTGGTGACAAATATATCCCTGTCTTCAGTGTCAATGATCGCCTGTACAGGTGTACCGAGAACTTTAACATTGTTCTTCTCCAGTACGCCGGTTTTGTAAAGTTCGACACCACAATTCAATGCTGTTTGACCGCCAAAGGCCAGTAATATACCCTCAGGTTTTTCTTTTTCAATAACCTGGGTAACAAAATATGGAGTTACCGGAAGAAAATAAATCTGGTCAGCAATACCTTCAGATGTTTGAACAGTAGCAATATTGGGGTTAACAAGTATGGTTTCAATTCCCTCCTCCCGTAAAGCTTTCAAAGCCTGAGAGCCTGAATAGTCAAACTCACCAGCTTCACCAATCTTTAATGCTCCGGATCCAAGAACCAGGACTTTTTTTATGGTTATTTTGTTTTTCATTGTTGCTCGGTTGTTCGGTTATTCGGTTATTCGGTTATTCGGTTATTCGGTTGTTCGGATGTTCGGTTGTTCGGTTATTCCGTTATTCGGTTGTTCGGTTATTCGGTTTTTCTTTGATTTTTTTTATGAAATCGTCGAATAGGAATTCTGTATCTGTTGGACCGCTGCTGGCTTCGGGATGGAACTGAGAGCTGAAGAAGGGCTTGGTTTTATGCCTGATTCCTTCATTTGTGTTGTCGTTCAGGTTTCTGAACAAAGGTTCCCATTCATCCGGCAGGCCATTATCATCAAGAGCATAACCATGATTTTGTGAAGTAATATATGCTCTGTTAGTTCCCATTTGCAGAACCGGTTGGTTGTGGCTACGGTGGCCGTATTTTAATTTGTATGTGCTTCCACCTGCTGCAAGGCCTAACAACTGATTGCCCAGACAGATACCAAAGACGGGCTTATCCTCATTGAGAGCATTACTTAAGTGATCGATTGTTTTTTTACACATGGTGGGATCACCAGGGCCATTTGAAATAAACAGACCGTCATAATCCAGTTGTGAAAAATCATAATCCCAGGGTACTCTGATAACTTTGGTGTCGCGTTTTAGCAAACAGCGGATAATGTTGTTTTTTACACCACAATCAACCAGAACAATCCGGTTTTTTCCATTCCCGTATTCTTTTATCTCAGAGCAGCTTACCTGATCAACCAGATTCGACTGGTTTGGGTCATGAAATGGGATTTTCTCATCTCTGATCTGGATTTTTCCTAACATTGAGCCTTTCTCACGGAGATGCTTGGTAAGAGCCCGGGTATCAACTCCATAAATGCCTGGTATTCCCGATTCTTTAAGCCAGTCAGCTAAACTCTGGTCTGCATTCCAGTGACTGAAATTAAAAGAGTAATCTGAGATAACTAAGCCTGAAATGTGAATTTCATCAGACTCAAAATATTTTAGCAGCTCAAATTCCACCTGTTTTCCCGGAACCCCATAATTTCCAATCAAAGGGTAGGTGAGAACAAGAATCTGCCCTTTATAGGATGGATCGGTGATGCTTTCAGGGTAACCAGCCATCGAAGTATTAAAAACTACTTCTCCGGCCACCGATGATTCATGTCCGAATGACCGGGCTTTGAAAACTGTTCCATCTTCAAGGACTAATTCAACAGGTATTGTATCAGTATTTTGCGCCATATTATGCATAGTATTAGGGTTCATCCTTGTATATTCGGTTCATCAGAATAATAGGCCAAAGCCTTGTTTCGAAGGTTATATTGTGAACTCATTACTTCACCATATGCTCCTGTTGAGCGAATTGCAAACAAATCACCTCTTTGAGTTATAGGTAACTGTACAGCTTTGCCAAAGCAATCAGATGATTCACAAATAGGTCCTACAACATCATAAACCTCATCCTGTTTTTTTGATATAAGGTTTTCAATTTTATGATATGACTGGTACAAGGCAGGTCTTATTAGCTCAGTCATTCCTGCATCCAATATCACGAAATTGGTTTTAATCCCATTTTTTATAAACAGCACTCGTGATATTAATGCTCCTGATTGTGCTACAAGGGCTCGACCAAGTTCGAAATGAAGCTGTTGATTTGCTTGAAGTTCAAGAAATTGAGGAAAGATGTTAAAAAAGGCTTCAAAATCCGGTAGGATATCAGGATTATCATAATCAATACCTAGTCCTCCTCCGAGATTAATATGAGAGGGTAGGATTTGATGGTTCAAGAACCATTGTTGGATTTCATTTACGCGTAAACACAATCCTTTAAATACATCTAAATCACGAATTTGAGATCCGATATGAAAATGCAATCCGGTTAATTTCAGGTTTCCGGATTTCTCAAGGCAGCGGATAACATCTTCAAACTCCCAGGAATTGATTCCGAACTTATTTTCTTCAATTCCAGTGGTAATATAATGATGGGTTTTGGCATCAACATTTGGATTTATACGTAATGCTATTCGTGCTGTTTTACCCATCTCCGAAGCCAGATCATTGATGACCTCAATTTCCTGAATAGATTCTACATTGAAAGAAAAAATATCATTCTCTAAGCCGGTTTTTATTTCTTTGTCGGTTTTACCTACTCCGGCGAAAGCTATTGTGTTGGGCGAAAAGCCCGCATTAATTGCTTGTTGAACCTCATTACCACTTACACAATCGGCTCCAAATCCCGCTTGTTGCATAGCCTCAAGAAAACGATAGTTCGAATTGGCTTTCAAAGCGTAATGCATATGATAACCATGTTTCTCTGTCTGCTTTTTAACAGCTATTATAGTCCTGTTCAAAAGCTCCATATCATAGTAGTAGAATGGGGTAGAGAGACTTTGAATTTTATCAAGAGGAAAGATCATGCTCATACTATTGAAACAAATGATTTGAGAGCTCGTTCAATGCCTTTTCTTTGTTATCTGTGTTGATCAGGAGACTGATATTATTGCTGCTGGATCCATATGATATCATTCTGATGGGGATGTCATGCAATGCATCAATGACCTTTCTTGCCATACCTGAACTTTCAGCAATCAGGTCGCCCACTACACACACGATACTCTGATCAGGCATAAGCTCAACAGTACCGTATTTTCGTAAATCATTTTCTATCTCGTCAATATGTTTATCATCATCTATCGTAACCGAAACAGATACTTCAGATGTAGTTATCATATCGATAGCTGTTTGGTGCCTTTCAAAAATCTCAAATACTTTCCGCAGAAAGCCATATGCTAATAGCATTCTGCCCGATTTGATTCTGATGGAAGTAATACCATCTTTTGCAGCCACGGCTTTAATTCGCCCGTAAGTGTCAGTACTTGCTGTTATTATTGTGCCAGGTGATTCAGGATCCAGAGTGTTTTTGAGGCGGACTGGAATATTGCTCATTTGAGCTGGTTTAACGCTGGTGGGGTGCAGGATTTTTGCCCCGAAGTAGGCAAGCTCAGCAGCTTCATCAAAACTTAATTTGTCAATACGTTTAGTACTACTGACAAATCTGGGATCATTATTATGAAAGCCATCAATATCAGTCCATATTTGAATTTCCTGAGCGTCAAGTGCCTGTCCGATGAGAGAAGCCGAATAATCAGATCCACCCCGTTTCAGGTTATCAACCTCTCCGAAAGCGTCACGACAAATAAATCCCTGGGTAATAAATATATTGCATTCAGGTGATTTGCCGATTTCTCGTTTAATATTTTCTCTAATATAAAAAAGGTCTGGCTCATGATCTTTGTCGATACGCATGAATGAAAGTGCAGGTAAGAGAACTGAAATACACCCTGATTCTTCAAGATAGAAATTCATAAGGGCTGTACTAATCAATTCTCCCTGAGCTAAAACAGCTTTCTCCTCGTACAGGGTGAACAAATCTCTGTTGAAAGATTCTAAATAATCAAAGTGATGGCTAATAAGTTCCTGGCCTTTCTTCTTATGCTCTTCTGTTGAAAAAAGTTCACCGACAGTTTTAAGGTATTGGCTTTTCAGGCTTTCAAGAAGCTCTCTTGCATCGGTGTTCTCATTTTTGTATAGCAGATGAGCGTACTTCTCTAAGAGATTTGTTGTGCCTGATATAGCTGACAAGACAACAATTTTGCGCCCTCCAGCTCTAATCAATTGTCCGACTGACTTTATTCGCTCAGTAGATCCAAGTGATGTTCCTCCAAATTTTAATACAATCATTATGTTGCTTTGTGCTTTCTACCAAGAAGACTTACCCGGCTTGAGTAAATGGTCAATGACTGGCTTGGGAAGATTCCCCGGTAGATGTTACATTCCGGGGTTCAAATATAGGCATAAGCCTCCTTTTCCCCTTATCATTGTTTAAAAAAAGCTAAATTTGTTTGATATTTACATGCTTATCCTATGCTAAAGAAGCTACTACCCTTTGCTGTTGTGTTAATTCTGGTCATTCCTTTAGGATTATTCTATTATTTCTTCAAGGATAAGACTATTCCAGATAATCGTATTGATGCTATTGAAGCGATTCCTATTGATGCTATTATGATCACTGAATCCAGATCTGTCGCTTCGCTGATTCAATTGTTTAATACTCAGACACAAATTAGGAATGATCTGATCTTACTCGATGCTGCAAAACCAATTTTGGAGAGCTTTAAGCAACTTGATACCCTGTTATTGAGTGATAGAACAATTGCTGGTCAACTTGATCAGGTTCCGGCTGTCTGGTCTTTGCATCAGACTGGTGATCAGCAATATGAGTTTGTGTTGGTGTTGCAGAGTAATAACAGAATGTCACCCAAAGAAATGTCTCATATTATTACAAAGGTGACAGGGATCGAAGGAGATACGCAGGAAAGGACTTACAATCGCTCGAAGATTTCTGAGATAAGCTTTCCTCAGGCCATGGTTGATAAACTTAATCTGGCACTCGTAAAAAAATACCTGATTATCAGTTCCTCTCCAATTTTGGTTGAAGAGGTTATCCGGCAGGTGAAATCAGGAATGAGCCTTAATCAGTCAGATGAATTCAGAAAAGCTGCATCTGTGGCCGGACAAAATGCCGACGCGAATATCTATTTTAACATTAAGCGTCTCTCTTTGATGCTAAGAAATATTCTTAATCCGGGATTGAAGAGTTACATTGAATCTTTTAGCAGATATGGATCATGGATGGAGCTGGATATTAAATTTAAGCAAGATTTGTTATTAGGCTCAGGCTTTGGTTTTTCAGGTGATACACTGGCCTGGCTCGACGCTTTTAAAAATCAAGCACCGCAAAAAAATCAGCTCGACAAAGTACTCCCCTCAAATACTCTTGGCTTCATGTCTTTTGGTATTGAAGATAATGAGCGATTTTTTCGTGAATTAGATGAAATATATCGCGGTACTGATATAGAAACCAGGCGAAGTGCTGTTTATACTAAACTAAGCAGAACAGCGGGCGAAGATTTGCGTCTGGCCTTTTCAGAGATTTTGCATCAGGAGGCGGGGCTTGCATGGTTACCTGGTAAAAATGGACAAATAATGCCAGTGGTACTGATGAATACTCCTAGCAGAAATCTGGCATCGAAACAACTGATGGATTGGCTACAGCTTAAGGCAAGAGGGGAAAATAAAAGAATACAGGACTACCGTTATAATTATTCTATTGATCAGGATAACAGACATTTTATTTATCGAATGCCGATCGAAGGGATTCCTGAAATGCTATTCGGAACTTTATTTTCTGATGTGAAAGGTAAGTACTTCGGATTTGCAGGCAATTATTTGATAATTGCTGAGGACAGAAAAGCTATTCAGGATGTAATCTATTACAGTACACTGAATAAGACTTTGAGTACTGATAGGGTGTACAAATCAGTACTTGAACAAATCAGTACCAGAAATAACTTCCAGTTTTATCTTGCCCCGAATAAGTCGGGCGCTTTACTCAAATCTAAAGCTGGTGAGCAATGGAAAAAATATTTGTCATCCAATGAACAGTTTACTCAGCAAATTGGTGCAGTTTCATTACAGATTCAGGCCAGGAATAACAACTATTATCATACTGCTTTTATCAAGTTCTCTGAGGCACAAACTGATCAACCTGAAACCGCATGGGATAGCCGACTGGATACAACATTAAATTTCAAACCTGTATTCACTGTTAATCATAATACTAAGGCAAAGGAAATTGTGGTACAGGATGAGCAGAATAACATTTATCTGATCAATACTTCAGGTGTGGTTCTTTGGAAAATAAGACTTGAAGAAGCAATCTTGTCACAAATTTATCAGATCGACTATTATAAAAACGGGAAGCTGCAATTGTATTTTTCCACCAAGAATTCAATACATCTTATTGATCGCAACGGAAATAATGTTGGTAAATATCCCATTAAACTCAGGGCACCGGCTACTAATGGGATAGCATTATTTGATTATGATAATAATAAAGATTATCGTGTGTTTATTGCCTGTTCTGATAAGAAAGTCTATGTCTATGACAAAACTGGCAGCATAGTTAGCGGGTGGAAGTTCTCAGGTACTGAGGGGATTGTAGATCACGATATTCAACATTTCAGAATTGGCACAAAAGATTATATAGTGATGGCTGACCAGATGAGAGTTTATATTCTTGATCGACGTGGAAATCAGAGGGTTATTCCCAATGGCCAATTTGCCAAGTCATCAAGAAATAACCTGCTTCTCGACGGACAGACATCTTCCAAAGGGCCACGGCTCGTTACAACAGATGTGGAAGGAAAAGTATGGTATACCTATTTCTCAGGTGAGGTGGAATCGCAGGATATAACTAAATGCAGTGCGGATCACTTTTTTCATTATGAAGATCTTGATCTCGACGGAAGGAAGGATTATATCTTTTGTGATAAAAAACGACTGGAGGTTTATGGGTCAAATGGAAAACTTCTTTTCCAAAAGAAACTTGCCAGTCCAATATCCCATCTGCCTAAGATTTATAGATTCCCGGGCAATCTAAAAGAGATTGGTGTGCTTACTCGTGAAGATGAAAAAGTATATCTCTTCCTGCCGGATGGTAAACTTCACGAAGGATTTCCATTAAAAGGAAGAACACAGTTCTCAATTGGTTACCTTGACCGATCAAGCAAGCAATTTAATTTACTGGTTGGTGGTGATGATCTGTTCCTATATAATTACCGTGTAAAGTAGTTTTTAGAACATTGACACAGAATAAAAAATGGGAATTATTAAAGATGGGCTGTGTTAGATTTGTTACTTATTAATACGATTTTATTATGTTATTATTACGATATATAGCCATACTTGTTTTATTTATTGTTCTGGTTCGATTCTTCCGGAATCTACTGTCTGGCAGCAGAAAACGCAAGAATCAATTTGAACAAAGTGCTGAAAATGAGTCTAAGAACAAAAAGATTATTCGGGATGATGAAGGAGAGTATGTTGATTTTGAAGAGATGAAGAAGAATTGATCCTGATTCGAAAACAATGTTGATGACTCATTTGTTAAAACAAATATGAATTGGATAACAGTTTTCTTTTCAGAATTTTATTATCTGGTGAGTGAAATGGCCCCGTATTTATTACTGGGATTTTTATTTGCTGGTTTATTGAAAGCATTTTTCCCACAGAAGGGGATATCAAAATTTCTCGGACGCAAAAACTTTCGATCTGTTGCAAACGCAGCGCTTTTTGGTGTGCCTATGCCCTTGTGCTCTTGCGGCGTAATACCAACAGGTGTGTCTCTGTATAAAAGTGGTGCAACAAAAGGGGCCACCACATCATTTCTGATATCAACACCTCAAACCGGAGTTGATTCGATAATGGCAACCTATTCATTACTGGGTTTGCCTTTTGCAATACTCAGGCCTGTTGTGGCCTTTGTAAGCGGAATCATCGGAGGAGTTTTAAGTCATGTTTTTGAAAAGGATCAATCAGACCTTGACAATTCAGCACAGAATTCTACGTCTTCAGGTAATGGTTCAGAAGAGAGTATACCTCAGAATGGATGGTCAAAGATCGGCTTAGTTTTTCGATATGGGTTTGGTGAGTTGGTTGAGGATATAGTTAAGTGGATGGTGATCGGACTTTTAGCTGCGGCATTTATTAGTGTAATGATTCCTGATAGTTTTTTCAGTCAATACATAGGTAGTGGATTCATTGAGATGATAATTGTTCTGGCAGCATCAATACCAATGTATATCTGTGCAACAGGTTCCATTCCGATGGCAGCTGTATTGTTGATGAAAGGATTGTCTCCTGGTGCTGCACTGGTACTCCTAATGGCAGGACCAGCAACCAATATTGCTACGATTACAGTTATTGGTAAAGTTATGGGACGTAAGTCATTGCTGATTTATCTGTTCTCGATAATAGGAGGAGCTCTTGGTTTTGGCCTTTTGGTTAATGCAATATTACCATCTTCATGGTTTAGTTTGGCATCAATAGCCGGTCATCAGCATAGTATTCTCCCGGTATGGCTTAAACTGAGCTCCACCATTTTGCTTGCAGTGATGATTTTACTTGCAAGCTACAGGAAGTGGTTTAGACATTGGTTTTTGCATGGGTTTGGGAAGAATGGAGTTCTAAAAAGTGATACTAATTTGAAAATGAATACAATAATTAAAGTGGATGGCATGACATGTAGTCATTGCAAAGCTAACGTAGAAAGCAAGCTGGCAAATGTGCAGGGTGTTAATGAGGCAATAGTTAATCTTCAGGATGGAACAGTTTCAATTGAGGGAGATATAGATTTTGAGGATGTTGATCATACAGTTACAGGCTTGGGATACAAATATAAAGGCATTATTAATCAGCAATAAAGTAGATATGCGCCAAATTATAGATTTCTTATCTGAGCTTAAAACCCACAATGAACGTGACTGGTTTAACGCAAATAAGGAGAAGTTTTTGATTGCAAAAACCAGCTTCGAAGAATTTGTTCTGGATCTTATTTCTGAGCTACAATTGATGGATCCTACCATTACAGGAGCGACACCCAAGAATACGATATATCGTATTTATCGTGATGTTAGATTCTCTGCAGACAAGTCACCTTATAAAACTCATTTTGGGGCCTATATTGCCAGAGGGGGAAGGAAATCACCACTTCCTGGATATTACATTCATATTGATCCGGATGAATCCTTTTTAGGTGGAGGGATTTTTCAACCCGGACCAGAACACCTCAAAGCAATCCGGAAGGAAATTTTTGATTTTCCTGAGGATATTGATTCGATTATGGGGCATGATGATTTTGGCAAATCATTTGTTTTATTTGACCGTGATAAACTAAAAAGACCTCCTCAGGGCTATTCTGCTGATTTCTCTCACATCGATTTCCTCAAGTACAAACACTTTGTGGTAAGTCAGACTTTCCCAATAGACTGGGTAAAAAAATCTGATTTTTCATTGAAAGTTATAAATCAGTTTCACCGGATTCTGCCATTTAATCTCTTTCTGAAGAGAGCGATTGATAGTATTGATGATTAGGATGTACTACTACTACTATTATTATTATTCATTATCAGATTGATTTTTCGATACTCAATTAGGGCTTGGAAAGCACTTTTTTGGTTTTTACTTAACAGTTAAAGATAGTGGAATAATATTGGTACTTTGCAAGTAATATACAGAAAACAAGATAGTTAAAGTTGGTCGCTTGAAATTTGTAATTAACTAAACCTGTTCAATATCACTTTGAGAAAGATGCTAATAATACTATCTTTAGCGCCAGGCGAATAAGGAATATGGTAGCAGTAAAACCTGTTACCGGGGAGAATAATTAATCTTAACTGGGAATAAATTTGCTATTATGTTGAAAAGAGCTATAAAAATGTTGTTATCCATGCCATTTGCTGGTGTGTATGTTGGAATATTGGCTATTGCCATGGCTGTTGCTACCTTCATTGAAAACTCTCACGGTACTGTTGCTGCCAAAGGTTTAGTATATAATGCAAAATGGTTTGAGTTGATAATTGTGCTAATGGCTCTGAGTATTTTTGTGAATATATTCAGATCAAAACTGTATAAATGGTCAAAGCTTCCGGTTTTTCTATTCCATTTATCATTCCTTGTTATTATTCTTGGCGCATCTATCACCCGTTATATTAGCACAGAGGGTATGATGCATATACGAGAAGGGGGAATTTCAAATGTTATAAGCAGTTCTGATACCTATTTCTATGCTCAGATTGAGGATCAA
>JABHCC010000211.1 GCA_018669475.1 Bacteroidota bacterium
CAGAAAAAAAGGAAACGACCAGGGGGCCGAACCTTTTGGTAATTCAAACCGACGAACATAATTTCCGGACCCTGGGGTGTTACCGCAAGCACCTTGATAGCGAGCAGGCATTCGTTTGGGGAGAAGGAATTAATGTGGAAACACCGAGGATTGATTTTTTGGCAGAAAATGGGATCACATTTACCAAGTTCTATGCTGCAACACCGGTCTGTTCACCATCACGTGCTTCCTTGGTTTCGGGAATGTACCCTCAAAATACGGGTGTTCCGAAAAATGACTTGCCCATGAACGACGATGTTATTACTTATTCCAAAATACTAGAAGAGAATGGATATAAAACGGGATTTATTGGTAAATGGCACCTTGATGGCACTGGTAAACCTCAATGGGCCCCGGAAAGAAAATTTGGATTTACAGATAATAAATACATGTATAACCGTGGGCATTGGAAAAAGCTGGAAGATACGCCAGACGGACCGCGTGTTGCCAGTTCAAATGATGATGGCAATATAAATTATGATTTGGATGGAGCTGATGAAACGTCGTTTACAACAGACTTTCTAACTGACCGGAGCATTGAATTTATCGAAAAAAACAAAGAGGTTCCTTTCAGCCTCTACCTAAGCTATCCCGATCCACATGGACCTGACAGGGTGCGTCCTCCTTACGATAATATGTACACAGGAATGTCGTTTGAAGCACCATCAACCTATGATAAGCCTGATGAAGGTGTACCAAGCTGGGCAGCCAAAGCAAAAAATGCCGGATTAAACCAGGCCCAGTATTTTGGCATGGTTAAATGTATTGATGATAATATTGGAAGAATAATTGATTACCTGAAGGAGAATGATCTGCTCCATAATACAATTATTGTTTTTACTTCTGACCATGGTGACCTGCGTGGAGAACACCACAGGCATAATAAAGGAGTGCCATTAGAGGCTTCCGCAAAAATTGCTTTTGTAGTTTATTATCCGTCAAAAATCCCAGCTGGTTCAGTTGTAAACAATGCATTTAATACAGTTGATTTCGCACCTAGCATGTTAACATTGATGGGACAAGATTTTCCTGCAAAAATGGAGGGGCTCGATTTTTCCGAATTATTATTAAACCCGGAAAGGCAATCTGCATGGCAGGATATTACATTCATGCGAAGTACGGGGCTGCCTGGTGAAGGGAAATGGGTAGCGGCAGTTACATCACGTTATAAATTAGTGCTTTCAAAGAATGATGAACCTTGGCTAATTGATATAGAAACCGACCCGGATGAGTTGATTAATTTTATAAATGAAACGGATAAATCTCAAATTGTAAAAGATCTTGCAACTAAACTTAGAGAGTACGCAGGGAAATATTCTGATCCTTTTTTGCAGGGAACAAAAATGGCAGATGATTTAGATGCTCTCATTCTCTGATAATAAGCAGAAGGACTAATCGAGGTAGCTAAATTTAAACCACACAGACTTTTCGTTTGGTTCCAGCCAGTATTCTTCAAGAGCTTTTGGTCCACAACTTTGATTCCCGATAGGTCCCTGTTCAACATCAATATTGAGAATATTATGTCTTTCTGGAACTAAGTCATATGGATGCACTGCTTCAGACAAGTTTTTTGTACTGTACTTTCTAAGAGATGTATTGAACAATTGAGATCCTTCAATCCGTAATCCTACTCCATCAGAATTGTTAATCTTGACCCATCTGGTATCACTTTTATTACCATTCTCCTGAGGCATCGGATAATTGACAAATTGGTCTTCAACATTACCAGAATGTACGGCTATTTTCATCCCTTCTTTTCGGTCAATATATGACTCTCCAGGGCCACGGCCATACCAGCTAAACTCATTGAGCGCATGAGATAATCTAAGCTCATATCCGAGGCGTGGAAGACTATAAGGCAAATTCCCAAAGGGGCTAATTCTAGATTCAATAACTAATCCATTCTCATCAATCAAATATTCCTCCACACTCACAAAGCCCCATTCCTTATCTTCGGCCTGATGTTTTTTTCCCACTCTTATCAATACCTGATTATCTGATGAGTTGATCTTCAATTCGTGCAAATTACTTGAAATTCTGTCCAGCCCGGCTTTTGTCCAAAGCTTTTTCAGTTGTTTATCGTTGTCGATTGGAGCTCTAAAAAAAGCCAAAGAAATTCCATCCTCCACAATTATTTCATTTTGCTCACTTATGCTTATAATTGATCCCTGGGTTTTATCAAAAACAACAATAGATTTATTGCTTGAAATCTTCAATTGATTTCCATTCTCCTCTATCCGTATTTCAGCCTTGCCTTTCTTCCTTGTTTTATTCTTGTATGATGTTAATTCAATCTGTTCCCAGGCGATTTCATATTTTGGATCCGCCCATTGATTAGAGCTAAGAGATTCTACAGAAAATTGAATGATATATTCATGATCATCATTGAGTAAATCCATTAATCCAGAGATAATAAAGTCTTCCTTTTGGCCTGCTAATACATTTTTAATGTCTAAGGTTTCAGTTCCAACATTTTCTCCGTCTTTGTATAATGACCAGGATAACTTGTATTCTGAAAGATCCGTAAACATGAATTTATTGTGAACCTGGAATTTGCCAGTATTGAGATCCACCAATCTAAATGCCACATTCTGATATACTTTTCTAACCTCTTTAAGCTTTGAGGTACTGGATAAATCAGGTAAAACAATACCATTCATGCAGAAATTGCCATCGTTTGGTTCATCACCAAAATCACCTCCATATGCCCAAAAATATTCTCCATCAGGTTTGGCACACTCTTCATGAGCAAAATTTACGTTATCAATACTATTTCCATAAACAAGCCCCTTAATGCTCTTTGTAATTCCCTGATCTGACCAGTCCCATATGCATCCCCCTATTATAGAAGGGTATTTCTCAAAAACATCTACATATTCTTTCAGATTACCCATTCCATTTCCCATAGCATGAGCAAACTCATTGAGTAAAAATGGTTTATTTAATCCGGATTCTCCAATATGGATTAAATCGTCAACTGAGTGATATCTGCCCATGTTATGACGTTTCCCATTTTTCCATACTCCACCACCAATTATATCAACAACTTTTGGATCATCTGAAAAGTGGTAATGAGTTGGCCGGGTAGCATCCAGCTCTTTTGCCTTCTCATTCATTGCAAGCATATTTATCCCGTTACCAGCCTCATTTCCAAACGACCACATGATAATGCAAGGATGATTTTTATCTCGTTCAATCATAGCTTCAAGACGTTCAACATGAGCCTTTTGCCAAGAGTCCTTTTTTGCAAGAGAAGCTTCACCATATCGCATTCCATGAGATTCTACATTGGCTTCGTCAATTACAAGAATTCCATATCTATCGCATAAATCATAGAAGTAGGGATCTGAAGGATAATGTGCTGTTCGAACACAATTAATATTGTTTCTCTTCATCAGACGAACCTCCTTCTCCATTCTTTCCTTTGAAATATATTTTCCTGTTATCGGATCATGTTCTACCCTGTTTACTCCCTTTATCAGAACAGGAACTCCATTAAGAAATAATTGATTGTCCAGCACTTGAACCTCTCTAAAACCGATGTTACTGCAAATTTCATCGATTAGTTCGCCAGCTTTATTCCGCAGTTTGAGGATTGCTTTGTATAGATATGGATCCTCGTGTGACCATAGTTGAGGATTATTTACAATCAGAGACAGACTTGTTTCTATCTGAGATTTCGATGCTACTTGTACGCTCGCCTTATTGAAAAGCTGTAATTCTAGTTTATAGTATGAATTTATTTCCTTTGAGATATTCGTCAGCTCCACATTGAGATTCAATTTGGCACTTCCACCTTCCAATAAATGAGTGCTACTGAAGTAGTCTCCAATAAAGACTTCAGGTTTGGATATCAGATATACATCTCTGAAGATTCCGCTCATTCTCCATCCGTCCTGATCTTCAAGATAGCTTCCATCACACCATCTTAATACCTTCAATGTAATGGTGTTAACGCCTTCATGGACATACTTGGTGAGATTAAACTCAGCCGGAGACCAGCTGTCCTGACTATATCCAACCTCCTTATCATTAACCCATAAAAAGAATGCAGATGAAACACTTCCGAGATGAATAAAAACCTGCTTATTAGTCCAATCCTCTGGAATAATAAACTCTCTTTGGTAAATCCCTGTTGGGTTATTATTCATGCCCTCAATTAAAGGGGGGTTAGCCTTAAAAGGATAAACGATATTAGTATAGATAGGTTTTCCATAACCTTGCATCTGCCATGCCCCTGGCACCTCTATATTCTCCCACTCTATATCATCCAATTCTGATGGTACTTTGTCAATATCAGAAAACCAGGCAAAATTCCAGGTTCCATTTAATGATTGGAAGTTTCTATCACCTCTATCATAGTTCATTGAGCAATGTCCGGGCTCTTTGTTGATGGATGTCATCAATTCATTTTCCCAAATATTCTGGGCATGAACCGCACACAGTACTGATGAGCACAGCAGAACTGTCAAATATGTCTTCATAAAAACAAAATATTTTGAAAAGAGCCGCCAGTACAGCTGGCAGCTCTTTTTCATCAACCTAACAATCTATGAAAAATTAATACCCTGGATTCTCAACCAGATTGGTATTATCTGCTAATCTGTTAATACCCAAAGGCAGGTAGTAGTTTCTCTCAGCAAATACTCTGATTTGCTTATAATCAGCATCTTTCAATTTCAATGTATATTTTTGCTCATCAAAATGATATATCCAGTCAACACCATGGAATCCTTTTCCTTCTAATTCCTCAACAGCTGTTCTCCAACGACGGATATCCCAGTAACGATGCTCTTCAAATGCCAATTCAACCGCACGTTCATTTTTGATAGTCTCAAAATCAATTGATGATTTTGCAGGCATACCAGCACGCTCGCGAATTGCATTTACTAAGGATAATGCTTCACCACTGTTTCCAAGATGGAAGGCTGCCTCCGCAGCATTCAGGTACATCTCAGCCAAACGGAATACAATCCAGTCAGATTCATCCTCTTGGCTAATAGGTAATTTAATACTTTCATTAACTCTTTTACGAGTTAAGAATCCAGATTTTTTATAGTTCCTTGCTGGAGCGACTTTAGGCCAACCGCTAGCAGGATCAATTGTTCCTGTAGTATTTTTATGGAGGTATACTTTGGAATCTTGCCATGGAGTTTCAGGATAGAATACTGAAGCTCTGAAGCGTGGATCTCTGTTGTGCATAATCTCATTATTGTCAAACATCACCTGATCATTGAGATCATCCCAGTTAAATTTCCCCGATGAGCCATCCATCATCTCATAACGCTCAACATGTTCAAGGTAAACAGGGCCATTTGATCCCCATCCGGTTCTGAATCCGTCAGGCATATTATAAAAGTTCCAACCATGAGTCTTCAGAAGACCTAAATTGTAAACCTCAGCAAAAATTACTTCTGAGTTTGCATCATTCAGGAATATCTCAGCATAGTTCTCAGCAGGATCTGCATTTTCGTTATAAAGTGAATGAGAACTATTGTTAATAATATCCATGGAAGCATCATAAGCAGCCTGCCAATAAGATGTTGGACCATCAGGAATTCCAAGAATTCCATTTAATTGAACAGTTGCATATTCTCCAATGCTACCTGCATATAACATAGCTCTACTTTTCAAAGCAATGGCAGCCCATTTTGTTGGCCTACCGAAAGCATCGTTGCTATATCCTTCTGGAAGGTCGGGTGCTATCTCATCCAACTCAGCAGCAATGAAATCATAAATTTCCTGCTCTGAATTTCTTGGAACCATAAGCTCTTCTATTGGTTGATCAATACTCTGTGGTATTGTAATTAGTGGAACCCCACCATATCGTTTAACCAATTCAAAATACATAAATGCTCTAAGAAACCTGGCTTCAGCCATTCTCGAGACTACAAAAGAATCATCAAAATCAGATTCTTCAAGAATTTCAAGAATTTCATTTGCAGAGCGGATATTGCCATATGGCCAATAGTCAAGCAGAGAGTGAGCTCCAATTTCGTCCATTATATGCATGGCAGCCTTAAAAGGGTTTTGCCATCCTGCAAAAACGGTATGCTCACCACCACAAACAGATAAGGTGGCCATTGCCTCACTAGGTGCACCCGTTTGCCAACGAACACTATTGTAAATTTTAGTTAAAAATGCATCTACAAGTACAGGATCATTCTTTACGTCTTCTGATGAAATCATATTGGTAGGCTTGATGTCTAAGACACTCTCACAGCCCATCATCAGGAAAACCGCAGCTACAATTAATATATATTGTTTCATTTTCATTTCTCCTTTTTTAATTAAATGGTAAGTCTTAGTCCAAATGAAACTGTCTTCACAGGTGGATAGTCACGTCCATTCTGACCTCTAATTTCAGGATCAAATGAGTTCTTCCAAATGCCCAGATTACTGAAAGTTAACAAGTTTGTTCCAGAAAGGTAAACAACGCAATTTGTCACACCAATACGGCTAACAAAAGATCGCGGCAAAGAATATGATATGTTCATATTCTTAAGGCGGAGGAATTTGGCATTATAACTCCAGAAATCTGAGGCTTTACCATTATTTTGAGTTCGTCCATTCTGAGTAACATTAGGTAAACTAAAATCATCAGGATTTGTAATATATTCGTTTCCTTCTTCATCAACTCCAATGATAGCACGGTTATTATAATGCTCA
>JABHCC010000212.1 GCA_018669475.1 Bacteroidota bacterium
ATGGAATCTTTAATACCGCAACCTTAGATACCATAAAGCAGCTTACAAAAAGACTGCAGAAGATGGATGAGATTGAGAAAGATGATGTTACATCTTTGTATACTGCTGATAATATTGTTGGCAATGAAGATGGCATGGATGTTAAAGCTTTCTATAAAAGGGTGCCAAAATCTGAGGAAAAGTTAATTGAGATAAAGCAAAATGTTGAGAAGAACGAAATGATATTTGGTCGTTTAGTTTCTTATGATGAGACGGTAACGATTCTTATAGCAGAAATCAATGACGGGGTGTTTTCCCAGGAGTTTTATAAAGAGATACTCAGTCTGGTTGCCTTATATGAAACGGATGATATTAAGCTATATGTAGCAGGCAGACCAATTGTTGAAGGAACAATGGCGATTCTTGGTCCGGCTGATATGAAGAAAATGGTACCAATAGTATTATTGATAATTACCATTGTATTGTTTCTTACTCTTCGCAGTGTTAAAAGTACTTTGATAACAATGCTGGTGGTACTTTTTAGTGTTGTTTGGGTATTTGGACTTATGGCTGTAGTGAAAATCCCAATATATGCAGTCTCAACAATGATCCCTGTTATGCTGATTGCAATTGGTGTAGCTTATGCAATACATCTGTACAGCCATTTGCAGTTATATCTGCGAAAGAATCCGGATGCATCCAAGGAATTGGCTATCAATGATATGCTTGCGCATATGTGGAAGCCGGTGCTTATCACATCGGTAACGACCGCAGTTGGATTTATTTCTCTTTTGACTTCAGAGGTTTTTCCGATCAAATATTTCGGACTTTTTACGGCTTTTGGTGTATTGATGGCGATGGTGTTTTCTTTGGTTTTAATTCCGGCTGGTATAATGATTTTTGGCTTGCCAAAAGTTAAGCGATCAAGAAAAAATGAAGTAAATAGAGACTCTGCTATCGCTTTTGGATTTGCGGCCTTTATTCTGAAAAGAAAGACAGTTTCAATTATTATTACTGCGGCGATTATTGTTCTGGCGGTCATCGGAATGCAGAAAATATGGATCAATTCCAGTTTCCTTGACAAATTTGAAGAGGACAGTGATATTGCACTTACCGACAAGTTTGTAAATGATCATTTTGCAGGAACGACATCACTAAATCTGATATTAGATTCAGATGGGAAAGATGATGTTTTTAAAAATCCGGAGGTATTGAAAATAACTGACCAGATGCAAAGTGATTTGGTCAATCAACTTGAAGTAGTTGGAAATTCTTTCTCGCTTGCAGATTATTTGAAGCGAATGAATAAAGTAATGAATGCTGACAATGAAGAGTTCAATGCTATACCCGACAGTCAGGATATGATTGCACAGTACTTGTTGTTATACGAAATGTCAGGAGATCCCGAAAATCTTAACCGAGTAGTTGATTACAATTATTCCAGGCTCAATGTAACATTCCAGTTGAAAAGTGATAATTCTAAGGCTATCAATTCAGCAATTGCTGTAATAGACTCTTATGAAGATGACTTTGCAAAGCATGGGATTAAAATAAACTATGCAGGAAGTGGGTACAAAGGCTTGATATTCAGTGACCTGATTCTTGAGGGTCAAATCAAGAGTATAGTGTTGTCACTATTAATAGTTATAATTCTTCTGTCTCTGATGTTCAAAAGCATTAAAATTGGTTTAATCGGGTCTGTCCCAATTATCATTACATCTTTGATAAGTTTTGGAATAATGGGATTCTTGAATATTCCCTTAAACACCACAACTGCACTGCTTTCAAGCATTGCAATTGGTATTGGGATAGACTATGCCGTTCATTTCATTGAACAATACCGTCGTAATGCATCAAAATCGGATAATATGTTGCTCGTTGCTCAACAAACAATGGCACATTCGGGTAGGGCAATCAGCTTTAATGCAATAGTTGTAATTGCAGGATTTTTAGTTCTGGTTTTTTCCGTATTCCCGCCAAACAGAGAACTAGGTGCATTAGTGTCGCTTAATATGTTTACGAGCTTTATTGGTACAGTGACTATAATGCTTGTCTTACTGAAAATGTCAAATATCTATTTTAAAAAAGCAAAAAAATAAAACAATTAATACAGGAGAAAATTTGTCATGAAAAAATTAAAAATCATATCAGCTTTGCTTGTAGCAACATTAACATTCGGAATAGGTACGCAAGTATCAGGTCAGGATTTATCTGGTAAGCAGATAATTGAGAAAGTATATAACCGTGCTACTGGTGAGGATCAAACTTCAGATCTTGCCATGACACTGGAAAATAAGAGCGGCGATCAAAGAGTTAGAAAGATTAAGCAATTCACTAAAGATCTGGGAGATGTTGAAAAGAGGATTATGTTTTTCGTTTCACCAGCTGATGTAAAAAATACATCCTTCATGAGCTGGTCATACGATTCAGATAAAAGTGATGATCAATGGATATATCTGCCCGCTTTAAAAAAGACAAAACGAATTTCAAGCGACAGTAAAAGCGATTATTTTATGGGTTCTGATTTTACCTATGATGACCTGGGTGATCGAAAACTGGAAGATGATACTCATAAACTATTGCGCGAAGAGACTTTGGATGGCAAGGATTGCTATGTAGTTGAGAGTGTGTCAAAAGATGAAGATTATATGTACTCAAAGATTCAGGTATGGGTGGACAAATCAAACTTTATCGGTATAAAAAAGGAGTTTTATGATGAAGATGAAGATCTGTTGAAGATTTTATCAATAAAGGACATCAAGCAAGCATCGGGAGTTTGGATTATAACAAATTCTGAGATGAAGAATGTCCAGAAAAATCACAAAACAACAATAAGCCTGAATAACGTACAAATTAACAGCGGAATTTCTGCCGCAAAATTCTCCGAGAGGATGATGATGAGAGGCTTGTAATATTTTGCAAATAATCAGAGGATAATAAGAGTAAAAGATGATAATATGAGAGTAAAAGGACTAATAGTGATATTGCTGCTGGCAGGAAGTCAAATTTCATTAGCACAGAGTACTGATTTTTCTGGCTTTGCACGAAGCTATACAGGTGTAATGTTTGAAACCGGGAATTTTTCGATACTACAAAACACTTTAAATCTTGACATTAGTAAATCAGGGAATAAAGTAGCGTTTAAAGCAAATCCCATGCTGTATAGTTATAATGCAGATAGTTTAGATTTACGATTCAGAGAGCTGTATCTGGATTTATATTTTAAGAATTTTGATCTGAGAGTCGGTCAGCAGCAAGTAGTGTGGGGAAAGGCTGATGGAGTTTTTATTACTGACGTTGTTTCTCCACTTAACCTTACTGAATTCCTTCTGCCAGATTTTGACGAAATCAGAACCGGAGTTTTAGCGGCCAAATTTGACTACTACCTAGGCAATAGTACTTTTGAATTGATATGGCTCCCAAAATTTACGCCAACTGTTATGCCAGACGCTAATTCTATATGGAGTTTCAATCGTAGTTTTTTGGCACCACCTGTTTTTGACTGGTCAAAATCAGCTATTAACCCAAGTCTTGAAAACAGTGAATTGTTTGTCAAGTATTCAGCCTTGACCTCTAAGATTGATTTTGAGTTAATGGGTGGGTATACATGGGATGATAACCCAACAATGCATGTTGATAAACAGATGGATATGACATCAGGTAGTCCTGTTCTGACAGGACTGAATATTACACCTGAGCATCACAGGTTGTTTTTGGGGGGAGGTTCGTTCAGTACCGAATTATTTGGTGTTGTTTTACGCGGAGAAGCTGCCTACTACAATGGAAAATATTTTCAGACTCAGGATCCGCTTGCAGTTGATGCTTTGGTGAAAAAAGACTATCTACACTATCTTGTTGGGATGGATTTCAGTATAAAAGATGTTAAATTCAGTACACAATTTATTCAGGAGACAGTTTTAGATTATGATGAAAATATGATTAATGATGAAGTTCAGAACACGATGACTTTTTTAGCTCGCTATGACATGTTTCGTGAAACATTACATCTTGATCTGTTCGCATATATTGGATTAACAAATGAGGATGCATTAATCAGACCAAAAATCACATACGATTTTGACGATAGCTTTTCAGTTCTTCTGGGTTCAAATATTTTCGTTGGGGATGAAAATGGACGATTTGGACAATACAAGGATAACTCAATGATTTATATGAAGCTGAAATATAATTTTTAATATCTCATTCAAGCCACTTAGACAAATGGTTATATCAGAATATTAAATGGAATTGATAAGGGAGGTTTTGCATGCAGAACTTCCCTTATTTAACAATATACATCTCCTTTGTTTCAGTGAATCTTTCAGTCTTCATCTGTATAAAGTAAATTCCGCTTGCCAACTGACTCGCATCAAAAACAATTTTGTGTTTTCCCTGATGTAGTATTTTATCCATCACTCGCTTAACAAATTGCCCATTATTATTCAGGATGTTGATCTGAACATGGGATGGCTTGGGAACTTCAAAAGCAATATTAGTCTGCTCACTAAAAGGATTAGGGTAGTTCTGTTTCAATTCGAAGCCTTGACTCTCATTTTTTTCGTAATAATGCTCAATTCCTACGTTGGGATTATTGTAAACTATACCGGCCACAATTGTACTGATTACGTATAGATCTTTTATTTTATTCACTGGAATTGAATACATGTCATCTGACCACACAACCATATCTGCATATTTTCCTACTTCAATTGATCCTTTAATATCTTCTTCAAAGGCTGCATAGGCTGAACCCATGGTTTGAGCATACAAGGCTTCCTGAATACTTACTCGTTCAGGAAAACCAAGAAAATGTCCAGTTTCAGACATCCTGGTAGTAGCGGTCCATAAAGTGTATTTAGGTGCAATATTCGGGATGGTAGGGTAGTCTGTTCCCAGCGCAACCGGAATCCCTCTGTCTAACAATGATCGCATTGGCATGAATCGGCTGGCCCTCTCCTGTCCCCAAAAACCTAAATAAAACAAGGCACTTGAGTATATTGTAGATGGTTGTAATGAAACCACAACACCCAATTCTTTCATCCTGACTATTGCATCACTGCTCGGTATCATACAGTGTTCGAGACGATGACGATGATCCAGTCTGAAGCTATCTGCTTGTGCTGCCTCAATAATATCGAGAGCAAGATCTATTGCATGATCACCCATGCAATGAAAAGCTATTTGGTGCCCGGCGCGATGAAGCTGTTTAACAACTTTCTCAAGAGTATCCGGATCCCATGTTGGCAGATCCCATGATGGACCCGGATGTGGTTCATAAGTGTAGGATGTAGGGGGTTGACCATCAAGTAAAAATTTGTCTCCACCCAAACTTAGCCATGGGCCTTTATAGACAAACAAATCATTCAGACTTGTGTTGATATCATTGGTCTTTTCAATAGTATAAAGCATAAAGGCTCTTGCTTTGAGAGAATCAAGAGCTTTATAGTATCCCATCACCCTTTTTCTTCCCCGGGTATTCACATCCTGATAACTTGTTATCCCGGTAGTCAGACATAATTCCTGAGCAAATATCACATCGGCAGCCAGATCGTCTTCATCCAGTGGGGGAATATAATAGCGCACCAGATCCATCGCAGGATGATTCCAAAATATGCCTGCCGGTTCACCTGTTACAGAGTCTTTTTGAATAATTCCACCTACCGGATCAGGGGTGTCCGCATCGATTCCTGCTATCCGGAGAGCTTCAGAATTGGCTGATCCGTAGTGGCCACCCTGACTGTTGAGGAAAATTGGATTATTAGGAGAGACTGAATCTAAATCCCATTTTGTTGGCATCCTCATATCCTCAAGTTTGAAGTAGCCATCACCTATAATCCATTCACCTTCAGGAGTAAGGGCCACCCTGGCTGCAAGTGCTTGTACCACTTCACTTATCGTATTGGCATGCCTGAGATTGACATAATCATTCTCTGCCTGGCCATAATACATGAGATGTAAGTGGGCATCAATCATACCCGGAGTTACTGTTCGGCCACTTAAATTGCGAGTATCAGTTTCAGGGCCCTGATATGCCAGTATTTCAGCATTAGTGCCTACAGCAAGAATCAGGCTGTCTTTAACAGCAACAGCCTGAGCAATACTGGCATCTCCATCAACTGTGATGATCTTGCCATTCACCAATATCAAATCAGCGTAGTCGTTTTGGGAAATGGCTAAAGTTGAAAATAAGATGAAGAAAACCGGTATGAGAAAAGCAGATAAGTTTTTCATAGCTTCTGTAGATTAGGTGATACTTCAGAAAATAATTCTGATCAGGTTCTTATAAAAATCAGGTCCTATTCCCTAAAGATCAGGAAAATAACACTATTACACAAGCCCAACAGAAAATTATCGACATGAAAATATTAGTCCCATAAAACAAACTTTGTCACCCTGGCGTTACGATTTCTTCCGGTCGCCTCCGGTTTGCAGTTGTTTTGGAACCGCCAATTTTTTCAAAATCGAGATGTTCCAAAACAACCACAAACCTCCGTCTAGTTTCCGAAACCTCCTGTCACTTGGCTTTTGGCGTCACGTTTGGCGTCACGTTGGCGTTACGATGGCGTCACGTTTTCTTCCGGTCGCCTCCGGTTTGC
>JABHCC010000213.1 GCA_018669475.1 Bacteroidota bacterium
ATCTGGTTTTAAAAGGCTGAATAACTAAAATGATGCTGGTTTTATTGTCGATTTATCTGGAATGTAAATACATAGGATTTAATATAAACGGAAGAAACCATGAAGATCACACCTATTAATTCAAGGGATATTCTTGTGGGTCAATAATTTGTGTATCAGTTATTTCCCATATTCCTTCCTGAAGTTCCCATACCAGTTTAAGGTAGCCAACGGTGCTCTTGTAATTTTCACCCCTGAGTGATATAATTCCCTCAATAGCCTTATGACCATCATTCTGCTCTATAATTCTTAGCTCCTTAAGACAGCCCGGGATAATAATTTCTTCTTTATTCAGGAAACCATTGACATCATAGTAAGTGGGGCTTAGCTTTTCCTTGTCTGGAAGTGGGAACATCCGGCTACTGCCATCACTGAGTGCAATTTCAGCCTGAAATCCATTAACAAAAGCGCCACCAATACTGTAAACTGTTTCTTCAAGGAAATCAAACAGAATAATTGGTTCAATTAACTCCAAAGTGTAAATCTGATCCAATCGACAAGTTTCCTGACTTATTGAGCGAGTGGTTATCCAGAGTTCTTCAGTTCCATTTAAATCAAAATCAACCCACTGAATGTCAGGCATACTATATTGATCACCCGAAAATACGTTTTCAGCATAAGTATTGCCGTTTTTTGACTCAACAATGAGGTTGATCTCTGTATAGCTTGTGTTACTGTTTTCATCCGGCAGGCCTGAAATGGAAATACTCAAGTGATCATTTCCAAGCTGAGATATCATTTTTCTAAGAATCTCGGTTTTTGGATTTACTGCAAAACTTGAGCTTGTCAGATTGCTGAGCTTCGGAATATTGAAAATCACATCGGTGTAGTCGGTATTATCTCGCAGTGAGATGGAATAACCATGGTTTATCCAAACTGAGGAATACCGCGCTTGTCTGTCAGTGTGGTGTGTAAGCCCCTGCCGGATGGGTTTTCCCATTATTTCAGAAATCTGCGTAACAAGGGTGTCACAGCGGAGTGAATCTAGGTCATACAAACGTTTTTGTTCAATGGAGTCTTGTACAGCAACAGCTTTGATAGAATCAATTAATCCAGGGTTCTCTAAAAGGAAATTTTTCATGCTTGCCCTGTGAATGCTATCCTGAGTTTTGAAGTTATTCAGAAGTGAATCCCTCTCTTCTGTTGTGATTGTTTCGCTGATTTGTGTATTGAGACGCTGTCCCAGGTATGGAGACCAGAATCGAAGTTTGAATTCAGAGATATCAATATCCTTAAACATAAAGTCAATCTGGGCCGGCTTTTGCAACCATGGCTCAGTGTATTGCATTCCTGCGATATAGGCCTGTCCTGACATTGTATCGATGATCGGTGTCCCTTCGCCCAAAACCTCAACCATTTTGTAGTAATCCCATTGCTTAAGAATTCCAAATGGATCTCTGGTGAAATCCTGACCTTTAGCCTGAGATGCTGATAACATCAAAGCAATCATAGTCAGGCTAAAGAGTATCGAGATTGTACGTTTCATTCCTATATGTTTTGTTTTCTCATGATTGAAGCGGGAGAGGGAGTACATCAAAATTTCTGCCAGAAACATGTTTTTCCAATACTTTCTTTAATTCTTCGAGAGTCTCACTAATCCACTGTGAACCATAGAATCCTGTTATTATCATTAGGAATGTGCCTGTGTCAGCATGCAACATTGTACGTGTGCAATCTGATGTTGGACTTCCTATGGCTCCTGATTGGTCACGATAAACAGGTAAGCGATGAATATTTAGCTGTCCTCTGCCAATTGCATCAAATTCTTCATTCTCCTTACCAATGCCTAATGAAACCGGACCAATAACTTTAGTCAGGTCAAAGCCGCCAATTGTTACTCCCGTTCTGATGGAGACGAGGTTTAAAGCATCTACTAGGCTATGTATCTGGTACAGGGATCGTCCTTTAGTAATTCTTCTCAACAGAGCCTCAGATGATATCCTGTAACGGTTTGGATCTTTTCCTAAACTCCGGTAGGCATTCTTGCCGGCTGTAATTGGAGGAAAAGCTCTGATAGACTCCATGTCGAACTTTTCCCTGATGGATTCACATTCTGAGTCAATCTCAGTCCAAAGATTCTCATTGTGAATGGTATTTTCAACATCACCTGTGAGAATGCCGACCTGAATGTCAGGAAATATTCTTTTGATCTCATCGTTTATGCTGAATTCTATCATGCTTCAAAAATATCAGGCTGAAGATTCTTTGTACAAATGGAGATATTCACCTCCTGCCTTAATCAGTTC
>JABHCC010000214.1 GCA_018669475.1 Bacteroidota bacterium
CGAGCAATAATTGATGCAGCCACAAAATATGGACGTATAGTGCAGGTGGGAAGCCAACAGCGTTCTCATAATGCATTCAGAGATGCCGTAAACTACGTCCGTAACGGATATATTGGTGAGCTTAAGGTGATTAAGGAGCAAAGTAGCCCAAATTATCCGATCCACTTCGACAAGAAAACGGTACAGCCTCCCAAATATATGGATTGGGATATGTGGATGGGGCCGTCGGAATATTTTGATTATAACGAAATACTGTGCCCCGATGTCTCGGTGCATGCTTTTCCGGCATGGAGGGCATATAAAGAGTGGGGTGGTGGTGGAATTGCTGACCTTGGAGCACATATGTTCGATATTGCCCAATGGGGTTTAGATATGGATGGTTCTGGTCCGGTTGAGGTTATGCCGACCGGAATTGATGGAAATGAATCGCTCACATTTTCTTATGCAAATGGTGTGCTTATGAAGAAGGAAAATTTTAGCATGGGGGGCATGTCCATTATGTTTGAAGGAACAGAAGGGTGGGTTGCTGCCGGAAGATGGTGGATGAAAACATGTGATGAGCTAATAGATGTGAAGCTGGAAGAGAAGAATGGTTTTGTTTACAATTCAACGAACCATTATAAAGATTGGATAGATTGTATGAGGACCAGAAAACAACCGATTTGCAACCCTGAAGTAGGGCATCGTTCGGCTACCCTGTGTAATATGGCAATTATAGCAGAGAAACTGGGTAAACCGCTCAAGTGGGATCCTGTAAAAGAGAAGTTCAATAATCGTGATGCAAATAAGCTAAAGAGTTATCGATATCGAGGAGATTGGTCAGTTTAAATAATTAATAAGATGAACCGAGCATGACAAAAGGAATTTTTTTTCAACACACACGCGGATGATTGTTTTTGTTATGCGAGCTCCATCCGACAAATAAGAATAAATATAAGCGGATGAAACACTTATTGATATTATTTACTATTCTTTTTAGCTATCAGTCATATAGCCAGACAAATGATTCGCAAATTGCTGATCCGGCAAGCTATTTGAACGAACTAAAATCAGAGTTGCAAGTACAGTGGCCAAAGAACAGAACCATCAATATTGTCTTCCATGGGCATAGTGTACCTGCCGGATTCTTTAAGACTCCTATTGTTAACAGCCTGTCAGCCTATCCCTATTTGTTTTTGAAAGAATTGAAATCGATATATCCTTATGCCGTTGTAAATACTATTGTTACTGCTATTGGAGGAGAGAACTCAATAAGTGGGGCAAAAAGATTTGAGAACGATGTTTTAGTTCATAAACCAGATGTGCTGTTTATTGATTACGGATTAAACGACAGAGGTGCCGGATTGGAAAAGGCCTATGCTGCCTGGGACGAGATGATTAAAAAGGCAAAGGATCAAAATATTAAAGTAATTCTCCTTACTCCATCGCCTGATCAAAGAGTTGATTACATGGATCCTGATAATGAATTGAAAAGGCATAGCGATCAGATAATCAGACTGGCTGAGGAGAATCAAACTGGACTTGTTGACAGTTACAAAGCTTTTGAATTTTCCTATTCAGATAGAGAAGTACTTGTCAAGTATATGTCGCAGGTTAATCATCCCAATGAAAAGGGACATGAAATGATTACTAATGAAATAATAAAGTGGTTCAGATGAAATATTTGTATTTTTTATTAGCGTTTCTCCTTGTTCAATGTAGTTCTAACAATTCATTCAAAGAGGCTTTTATAAACCCTCCTGAAACTTCACACCCTGGGGTCTACTGGTACTTCATGGACGGCAATTTGTCGCGTGAGGAGATGACCAATGACCTGGAATCGATGAAGGAGGTGGGCATTAGTAACCTGATATTTCTGGAGGTGGGAATTGGAGTTCCTCGAGGACCGATTGATTTTATGAGCGAAGAGTGGCAGGATTTATTTGTTCATGCGGTCAGGGAAGCTGAAAGACTGGGTATTAAAATTCTTATGGGTGCCGGTCCGGGATGGTGTGGTAGTGGAGGTCCCTGGGTAAAACCTGAAGAGTCGATGAAGCATTTGGTTTTCAGTGAAACTGAAATCTCTGGCAATACAAAAGTTGATATTGCGCTTCCGCTTCCTGAGCAGCGAAGTACACCCTGGCATACAACAAAGGACCCTTACTATGAAGATGTGGCAGTTTATGCCATTCCAAATTCAGCTAAACCTACTATTGAAGATGTCAATGAAAAGGCACTCTATGAAAGATATCCTTATTCTTCATATCCAAATGTTAAAACTCACTTACCTGCACCGTTTGAATTTGACAATATTGAGGAAGGGAATATCCTTAATCAGAAGGATATTCTGGATATTTCTCAGTACCTGCATGATGACGGACAATTACTTTGGGATGCTCCTGAAGGCGATTGGACAATAGTGAGAATGGGTATCCGGGTAACAGGTGCAGGTACGCGTCCTGCTCCGGAACCTGCCTTGGGCCTTGAAAGCAATAAGCTTGATACGACTGCTTTTGCAAATCATCTTAAAAATTTCACTGATATTCTGTTGGAGAAGACTTCACCTCGCAAAGAGGGTGTTGGATGGACAGGTTTTCACATGGATAGTTGGGAGAGTGGTTCACAGAACTGGACAGATGGCATTGTTGAAGAGTTCAAGCAAATAAGAGGATATGATCCTGAGCCTTATTTCCTTGCTTATACTGGTCGCGCTATCGAAAGTGTTGAAATCACAGAAAGATTCTTGTGGGATCTGCGCAAAACCTGCCAGGAGTTACTTTTGGAAAATCATGCTGAGTTTGCGAAAGCTTATGCACATAAAAACGGATTGGAGCTAACTATTGAGCCTTATGATATGAATCCGGCAGGAGACCTGGATTTGGGCTCAGTGGCAGATGTTATAATGGCTGAGTTCTGGAGTAAAAGATTCGGGTATCATACCTCTTATGCGGTTATTGAGGCCACCTCGATTTCTCATATCACAGGACAGCCAATCGTGGGTGCCGAGGTTTTTACTTCTGATAACAGAGAGGCCTGGCAAGAATACCCCTGGTCAATGAAAGATCAAAGTGACTGGGCACTTGCCCTTGGAGTGAATCGATTTGTATATCACACTTTTGCGCACAAACCATTGGGAGATGAACACCGACCCGGAATGACTATGGGGCCCTATGGAGTTCATTGGGACAGGGGGCAAACATGGTGGCCTATGGTGGATGCCTACCATAAATACATTAGTCGCTACTCGCATATGATGCAACAGGGGCAAGCCGTTTCTGATATTCTTTACCTTACTCCTGAAGGTGCACCAATAGTTTTTGCACCACCTGAGGATGCATTATATGAGAACGATGCCATTCCGGATAAAAAGGGATACGGATTTGATGGTTGCTCACCTAAAATGCTTATCGAAAGAGCAGATGTGAAAAATGGGAAAATCTATTTCCCGGGAGCATCATCATATGAAGTAATGGTCTTACCCAACCTTAAGACTATGACACCAGAGCTTCTAGAGAAGATTATTTCACTCTCAGAAAAGGGAGCAAGAATTATTGGCGCACTTCCTGAGAAATCACCCAGTTTAACAGACTATCCAAATTGCGATAAGTTGGTGAAAAATTTAGCTAAAGAACTCAGGGGTAAGCTTCTTAGCAATAATGGCGCAGTATCCCTTTATCCTAGTTATAAATACACTAGCGAAATTCTGGCAGAACTTGGTATTAGTGAAGACTTTAGATCAATGACTAACACGATCAGATATGGTCATCGTAAAACTGAGGATAAGGATATTTACTTCATTGCAAATAGAACAGATTCTTATCAAAACACGAAATGTGAGTTTCGTGCTGAGGGCAAGCCTGAACTTTGGGTAGGTGTTAACGGAGAGTCAAGAAAAATAACAGATTATAAATTCGAGAACGGGATTACTACTATTCCCTTAGAGTTTTATCCATATGAAAGTTTCATGGTTATCTTCTCAGGTAAATCGGACAGCAAATTATCTTCAAAGGAGGGAGAGAAGAACTTTCCTGACTTAAAAAACCTAAAAACGATCGAAGGTTCCTGGGATGTGTCTTTTGATCCTCAATGGGGTGGTCCCAAAGAAATTCAGTTTGAAAAATTGCAGGATTGGACAGATCATGAGATGCGAGGAATAAAGTATTATTCCGGAATTGCCACCTACAAAAAGACTTTCTCTATTGATGATCTTGATGATACAAAATATTTCATCGACCTTGGAGTAGTAAATGATATGGCAGGAGTGAAGCTTAATGGAAGAGATATAGGTGTAATCTGGTGTGCACCTTGGCGAATTGATATTTCA
>JABHCC010000022.1 GCA_018669475.1 Bacteroidota bacterium
CCTAAATCCATTTGTCAGGCAGTTTTTCAACCGTGAGATTGAATCAGAACAGTGATATATTTTAAATTTACCAATTAAATCATGATTAATCAGAAAGCTAAATTTTTTGTCGGTCTGTTCATTGCCGCAGGTATCGGCCTTACGGTGGTAGCCATCATTTTATTGGGAATGAACCGTTTTCTTGAGAAAGGGCAATTCTACGCAGTTTATTTTAACGAATCTGTTCAGGGTCTGAAGATAGACTCTCCGGTAAAATACAGAGGTGTCGCCATTGGTCATATTGAACGTATCGCTCTGGCCCCGGATTCCAAATTAATAGAGGTTATACTGAAGATAGAAGCGGATATTGCACTTGAGGAGAACATGGTAGCTCAGCAAAAGGCCGTGGGAATTACTGGTAGCAAATTTATTGAGTTGGACCTTCTGGATAGTTCTATGGATGCCAGTTCGCCAGATTTGAAATTTCCTACAGAATATCGTGTACTGGCGTCAAGACCATCAAATATAAGCGAACTGTTTCGTAGTGTAGATGATATCGTAAAAAAACTTAACACTTTAGACATCGTTGAGATATCTGACAGTTTAAGCACTACACTGAATCATCTAGATCAATCATTACAGGATTTTGATGCTAAGCGGATTTCAGGTGACATTAAGGCTTCGTTAACCAGTATAAATAAAAGCTTTGATCCGGAAAAATGGGACAAGCTTATGACAAATACTTCAGCACTAATAGCCAGAACGGAAATGGAAGTTGAAAACCTCAGCCGATATATCCTTGTCGTTGGCCAACACCTGGAAAATGCAAGTGCAAATCTGGACCAAACTCTTGAACAGGTCTCAATCCAACCATCACAACTACTATTCAGTGAACCACCAATAGAAAAAGAGTTTGAAAAGAATGTTAAGTAGACGATATTATTCAAAACAAAAAACTGATAGGAGGCGTGCGGTGCGTTATATCGTAATTATTTTGATAGCATTTTCATTAGCCTTTAGTGGATGTGTACAACTAAAGCAACCTAATACAAAGTTTGAATATTACACCCTTGAGTACGATGCATTGAACTCAGATAAGCCTCCTGTCCCAGACCACAAATCAACAATCCTGAAAATAAAACATTTCAGCACGGCACCAATCTATAATACAGATAGAATCATCTATAGCGACCAGCAATTTAAACGTACACCATATTTTTATCATAAGTGGAAGGTAAAACCGGCAGAGTTTGTAACATACTTCCTGTCCCGAGACCTTAAGGAGAGTGGCTTATTTAAGGCAGTTCTCCCTCCTACTAGTGGAAGCTTGTATACACATACAGTGGAGGGGACAGTAGATAAGTTCCTTGAGTTGGATTCCAATGATAGCTGGGAAGCTGTATTAAGCATAAGTGTAACATTACAGGTAGCCAGGGAACAGGATATTGACAAAAAAGTTATATTTCAGCGCAGTTTCTCCGCAAGAAAGAAATGCAAAGAGAAAAATCCATTGGCACTTGCACAGGCCATGAGCCTGGCTATGGCTGAAGTGTCAGAAAAAATCGGCATAGATATTCATGGAGCTTTAACAGGAAAGTAAAATGGAAGAGAAGATGCAGGATATCATCAATCAACCGGACATGCAACAATATGTCAAAACCTTTGCACCTGATGAAACCCTATTTCTAGAGGGGGATTATTCTCAGGATATGTACATCCTGATCAGTGGTAAACTTGATGTATATAAAGGTGACAAGAAGATCGCAGAGATTGCTGATTCAGGCACGACAGCAGGTGAGTTGTCATATCTGTTTGGCACGAAAAGGACAGCCACAGTTAAAGCGCTTAACAACGTTGAGGCGATCATGGTTCCTGCCGATCAGATTAAAAATATTTTACGTAAATATCCAACCATTGCTCAAGAAATAACTTTGAGGCTTGCCAGAAGGCTCGAGGAGACTACCAAGATAATGCACGGACTCAGGGAGTTTAATGACCAGCTTCCCGATGCGATTGTTATGGCGGATAAGGAGAGAAATATTCTCTCCTGGAATCAAGCTGCTGAAAAACTGCACGGCAGAACCTGGCAGCAGATGAAAGGCTATCCATTAGCCGATCTGTATGAAGATACTCAAGAATACGAACAGTTTGTGTCTGATGTACAGGCCGGTAATTCATTACGAGAAAAAGAGCTGGTCGTCAAGCAACCTGATGGAAATAATCGTTTTGTTTCCACCAGCACAACAGTGCTTTACGACGGTCATCACAATGTTGAAGGCTTTATCTTTCTCAGCCGAGATGTA
>JABHCC010000215.1 GCA_018669475.1 Bacteroidota bacterium
AGGATGCACAAAGTAAAACATAAAGGCCCGGTCTTCCAAAATTATCACATCCGGATGCTGCCCGAACCAGGCATCATCAAAGCGTAATCCGGGATCAACCATTAATTTGCCCTGATGAATCCATTCTTCACCTTGTTCAGAGCGATATACACCAATCCCCTGCCCTGTATCTGTTAACAACCAGTAGTACTCTTTCCAGTAAATTACATTTGGGGCCTCATGTGAGCGATCGTTGGCAGAACTCTCATCAATCATAATCCAATTGAACAGATCAGTACTTTCAGCTGCCCTGGTAATTGAACCAGCAGCTTCATCTTTGTACCACAATCTCCAGATCCCATCGTCCATTTTCATTACACCCGGATCTATTACTCTGTCAGATGCGAGATTCAGTTGAGATTCAAATTTCCAATTTAGTAAATCATTAGATGTAAAGTGAACAATATGACGCTCTCCTCCCCATGCATGGTAAATCCCCCGAATGAAGGTAACGTACATATGATAACCCTCATCTGTTTCTATAACTTCAGGAGCCCAAAAAGTTAACTGTCCTTGCTCGAAATCCATTCCCTCGCTGGTCCCTTTGTAATACCATGTTTTTCCATAATCAGCTGAAGCCGCAATACCAATCTGGGTGCCATAGGCCCAGGAGACTCCCTGAGATGGCACAGATGCACGTCTCTGGGTATAAAAAATCCACCATTCATCTGTCTGCTTATTCCAAATTACTGATGGATCTGCTGCACCATCAAAAATTGGATCTCTGAACAGAGGTGCCGGAGCCTCCTCAATATTAAATTGTTGCGCCTGCAATTGCACTATTGCAAGCAATAAGAAAATTGTAAGTGAAAAATACTTCGCCAGGTGTTCAAAGTTAAAATCTCTTCTTTGAACATTTTTTTGTCTCTGATATTTCATGGTAAACAGGTTTTACCACGAAGTTAGAAAGATTGCTTCAATCTTTACTTTGATTCGCTATGAAGAATTGATAATACATAGCCAATCGTTGTATTCTTGTAAAATACCGAAGCCAGATAAACAGTTGTTGTATTACAAACAGCATAATTATCATGGCCACAGAGTCTACTTGTATTGATGTCCTAAGCCAGGTATATCCAACAATCAGTATTACAGGAAGTAGCATCCAGATCAGGTAAATAAAATAAAGAGGAAAGATCTTTCTGATTGTGAATTTTACTGATCTCCAGCCCATTTTTAACACCTTCCTTTTACCTTCATAAAAAATATTAAACCTGGTAAAATCAGCCATTAATCCAACAAGGATAAAAAATATCAGGTGAAGCAAAATTGCTGTGACAAACGTTCGTACCACATATTGATCTGAAACACCATCCTTGGATACAAGTATTACCGGGACAACATATATCAGAAATGCGACAATGATCTGCAATATCAATGAGTAAATTGTTACCCGAAAGAAAGGCCAGAAATACTTATTACAGGCAGAGAGAAAATTTCCGGTATTAAATGATCCCCTTGCTGCAGATATCCAATGAAGAATTCCGCCCATCATCCAGGTTCCGAGCAGGACGAAGGCTATTAACCATGGCAAAGCTCCTTGCAAATACACCATAAAAACTTTTCCTCCATCTCTGATCAGATCGGCCATAGCCGTCATATCAAATTCGGAAATGAGATTATCCGGCAGGAGACTATTACCTGCTATTGAATTAAATAAGCGGTAAAAAGGAATAGCAATTAATAGGGCGATACAAAAGTAAAATATATAAATAAGGGAAATCATCTTTTTTGATTTCCAGGCTGTTTTATATCCATTAAGATAGGCTTGTATAGCTTTCATAAATTCAATTTAGGAGATTACATTCAGGATTTGCATTATGTTTTGAATAAAAAACAGGAATTTCGATCCATATTTCAAACCAGCTTTCTTTCCGGGATCGCGGGTATATGAGTTATTCAACAGATTAGTATCCATCAGGATTTTCATTTCCGGATCAATTTTAACCCATAAAACCTTGGATGGCCTTTCATAGATAAGATCCCTTGCCCGATCAATACCATCCCACGATTCGGTGATCTCTGAATCATCTTCGAAGTGGATCAAAACATCAACAGGCACAATCGCTTCACCTAATCGTTCAAGAGCAACTGTTGACCGGAACATCCCATCTTTCTTTTCGCGTGATCTGAACTCCTTGTCATCGCCTGAATCAAATAATCCCTGCTCATCATACATTGAACGAACAGATATTCTGACAACTTTGTAATCAACAGACTTATCTGACTTCAGAAACTGATCAAAATACCAATCCATTGATTCCCCGAAGCGATCTCCATGATACTCAGTAACAACTTCGTTTACGATATCAATAAAATCATGAGAAGCCGGATGTTTGAATGCCCATCTTTTGTAAAAACGTTTAAAAATCTCATCCATGACCGGCTGTGTTATCATCCGTTCGAGGGTATTCAGCCATGTTGCTGTTTTTTGATAAATAAGCGAACCATAGCTGCCATGTGGAAATTCCCATGAGGGCCTGTATGCATCGGCAATATTTGGGTTTGGTAATGCCACATAATTCAACCTGGCAAATTCAATATCACCCACATTTAAAAATGGCAGATCAAAGACTCCTTGCTTTTCTCCATATGTATGATCCATGATCCTGGTCTCCCAATAGGTATTCATTCCTTCATCCATCCAGGGCTCTTCGAACTCATTTGTAGCCAATATGCCCATGAAATATGCATGACCAAACTCGTGGATAGTAACCAATTCAGGCAGATGGATTCCTTTGGGCAAGCCATACGCTGTTCCCGCTGTAAACAGTGTGGTATACTCCATACCTCCGGCTGCCTGTCCTTTAGTGGGAGGATCAATTAATGTAGCATGAGGCCAGGGATAAGGCCCAATATGCTCGTCCATATATTCAAGAGCAGCCCGCAGTGCAAACAGGTGCCGCTCAGCCTGGTATAAGTGCTCGGGTTGAAAGAGAGCCCGGATTGCCACATGGCGCCATTGATCCTCAACCACAACATAATCCTGAGAGGCTGTCCAGGCGAAATCCACTATATCTTCGGCCCGGTAGCTAAGTTTTCTTTTTGCATCCGGCAGGGATTCCTCATGCATAAGAACACCACCTGTGCCAACTACGTAGTCATCCGGCAGGGTGATATCTACTTCATACAAACTGTGATTGGCAAAAAACTCAGAATTGCGGTGAAACTCATGACAATTCCAGCCTCCTTCTGTTGCATATCGCATCCCTGCGGGTTCGTATACACCCAACTTTGGGAACCATTGAGCAGCAAAAAAATAGTTGTCAGCATAGCCTGTTCGGGTATTCAATTTAGGCAATTTTGAAGTGAACTGAATTAGCACCTGAATGCTGGAATCGGGAAGTACCGGCTCATCCAGTGGCACAAACAGAACCGTTTGATCTTGCTTACGATCATCTGGTTTGACAGGACTTTCATCCGGCAGGCGCAAATCACGATATTGGATCTCATCATCAGGTTGAATGTACTGCATGCCCCTTGACAGATCATTGCCATTGGCAGTTTTTATGCTGTTGATATTCACATATCCCCATTCAGACTCAGCTGAGTTATATACTGAGCCTTCATTAAAGAAAGTAGATTTAGAGTTTTTAAAAGCATTAAGATACATATGAAACTGAAGATTATCGACTGTATCCTGCGAGGGATTTTTCCAGTTAAGAACCATTTCCCCGGTGATAGTTTTTGCATCGGTATCAAGTTCTACATTCATTTTATAATTCACCACTCTTTCGCTTAATGCTTCTTTCAGGATTACCTGAGCCTGAGGAAGCATAGGCAGAGTGAGAAGGATAATTAAGAGGGCAGCTTTGATTTTATTCATAGTGGTATTTATTATGGTCTAATTTCCCGGACAGACTGAACCTGAACGACATACGTAAAAGTACAATAATACTATGTAAGTTTTGAATTTACTTTCTTTATTCTTTGACGAATAAAAACGCAATTTGGTTACAGTTGCTGTAGTCAAAAAGCCCTTATCCGGCAATTCAATAATCCATTCAGTTAAAAACGAAAATGAGTCGACGATTAAATATACCTTTACAAACAACATTTTTTAAGCGGATTTCAACCTTGAATATTAAAAGCTTTAGGAAAGACATTTGGGAGTCCATCTCTGGCACTGAACAGGATTTCACAAAAGGGAACCTGAGCAGGGCTGTATTATTATTAGCGGTTCCAATGGTTTTGGAAATGATTATGGAGTCGGTATTTGCTGTAGCCGACATATTTTTCGTGTCACGTCTTGGGGCAG
>JABHCC010000023.1 GCA_018669475.1 Bacteroidota bacterium
ATCTCGGCATGGCCAAATAATATAACATTACGTCCAGGATACTTTTGAGATTCGTATTCAACATCCGGAATTATTTCTATTGCTCCATTTCCTCGGTACCAAAAAGTCTCAGCATCAAACCTGGCTTTATTAAATGCCCATGAATTTTCAGCTTGAGTGCCGCTGGTCCCATATACAAAAACAACCTTATTTCTAAAAGCATCCTTAAATAAGCCTGATCTCTCAGGTCCCTTTTCAGATAAAGGTGGCTTGGATGTTACTTGCCAGACAGAGTTCTTCTTCTTAAGATACAGATCTTCCTGATTTTCCGGAATAACTTTAATTGTATCCCCTTCCAGATGAATTTCCACTGGTTGCGAAGCTTGTAAATGATCTAGATTTAATTCCAGAACAGCCACATTTTCAGGCAAAACGGTTAGTATATTGTTCTTAAGATCCTGGTTAACCTTAACAGATGAAAACTCAAGAGCTTTGTTTTGCTGCCAGATGGTAATAAAACGATTTGTTGCTGACACTCCCGGACTGGCAGTAACAAACTCAAGTTTACTGATCTCATTAGCTGAAGGTCGGATATGGTCTTTGAAGAAGTTAAATAATGGCGGCCAGTCAACACATTCATTCCCCCACCAATGACCCGCACCCTGACGTTCATAATAACAAAAATCCGGATGATAGCTTGCCAGGTGATTTCGCATGAACCGTGCCTGCTCTACTGGTACATTATCATCTGCGTCACCATGAAGGATATAAACTCCGTAATTCAAGTAATTTCTTGATAATTCAAGTGTATTACTCGGATTAGCCGATCTCTGAATTATTTCTTCAAAAGGCTCAGGCTTCTCCGCAGATTTTTTACCCGCGTAAGACCAAAAGCTATACCATCCGGCACTGGGTGCAATAGCTGCCCATGGCCCAGGCAGAGTAACACCCACCTGCCATGCACCATGTCCTCCCATGGAGTGTCCGGTAAGATATATCCTGGCAGGATCGGGATTATACTTATTAATAGCTAATCCAAGTACCTCCTGAGCATCCCATCTGCCCCAGTCTTCCCAATCAAAACCATAGGGACGACGATTTGTTGGAGCCACAAGAACTCCCCAGGTTTTCTTTTGGTATGCATTTGCCTGGCTCACAGCTTCAACAGATGCCCCGTGCAATGAAAGAAATAAAGCTGACTCCCCTGTACCAGATTCAGACTGTGGAACAACGCTATAATACTGAACTGATCCGTCTATTGCTGAGATAAATGTAACTTTATGCTTATCCTGACTATTTTTTACAGCCAGTTTGAATTCTTCATTAATAAGTTGCGAAATCAATTTTCCTTTAGAATTTCGAAGAAAAATTTTCACTGGAAGTTTTTCAGAGCTTTCATTCCCCTTATAAATAATTTCAAATGGCACCTTCCTGCTTGAGAATGCAAGTATATCCGGCACATCAATCACTGATAATTCACCACCATTAACCTGAGTTTCTAACCTGTGACCAATAATTCTTTTGCTGGTAGCATTAATAATTCTGACAGCACCAAGTTTAGGACTCTTCTCTCCTGCAATAATATCCGGCAGGAGAGCATCGCGAGTACTTAAAAATATTTTGGACGGAGGAGTAGTTAATTTGGCTTGTTGTCTCCCTCTGCCTACTCTGAATAAAAAAGTATTGAGCCCTTTTTTCAATCTGACAGGATGTTGAACCCAGCCATATGCATAGACATCCCCTCCTCTAATCTCACCATTAACAAAAACTTCACTTTGCCCGTTGGCCTCAAGGATAAAGTTTCCAGCTTTTGGAGCCACATAGCTACAATACAGATATCCTCCCCGCAAATTCGGATGCTTAAACCATTGCTTATCTCCTGCTATCACGGCTTTCCAGGTAATTGTATCCTGATTTGACTTGATCGTAAACACCTCTCCTTCAACAGGATTTATATTTTCACCAGCCACAATCTGATACAGTAAGTGATCAGTAAAAACTGCTTCTCGGCCATAGCTACCAACTAATGGAACTGACAAGCCTTCAGTAAACTGGAAGACTGTCTCTTGTGAATAGACATTGTTGATGCATAGAAATAAGATGCTTAGGATAAAAACCATCCGGGAGGGGATTCTCATAGTATTTATTATTATTACAATTAATGTTTTACTCTATAATGAGTTCATCAACAAAAACCCAGGCTTTCCCTCCTGCACCTTTATGCCAGATGGGGCAAATACCTTTATTCTTAGCTTTGAAACGAATATACCTTGCTGTTCTCCACACATCCAGCTTAAATTCACGGATAAATGCCCCCTGGAGCTTGTCAGACAATTCATTTTCTACCACCCCGACACTCGTCCAATCCGTACCGTTTAGTGATAGCTCATATTCAACTGATTCAGGCATAAAAATCCAATAATCCTGATCCTGAAAACAGCTTAATGCGAGGCGATGAATCGTTTGATTAAATCCCAGATCTATTGTGGCTGAAAGGTCTTTCCCTTCATAGCCCTGCCATGCACCCGTTCTGAAATTTCTGGCGCCTCTGATCATATCTATCATGGCCATTTCTCCTCCGGCAGAGTATTGGGGGGTATATTGTGAATGCAACTCGATTTTTCTACTCGATGAGATTCGATTGAAATAAGCTTCAAATACTGCTGTCTCAATACTATCTTTCACTGCATAAAACCGAACCTTCCTGTCATATGAAATTCTTAATGGACGTGAATAAACCCTGAAGTTTCCTCTACCAATCTGATTCTGTCTGACAATCTCATAATATATCCGGGCTGTTGAATCTATAGAGGCCAATTCGACTAAAGTACTTTCACTGAATGTCCGGTCGCCCGACTTAACATAGGGTGCAATGGTTATTTGATGATCAGAGATTTGAGATTTTGGTCGGTCCTTTTGTTGTAAACCCCATGAGTAATTAGGTTTATCACCCATAACAAATTCCAATAAGCCGCCATTCATTATTTCTTCATGAAAAATATAAGTCCGACTTAGTTCTTCACCATTCAGGCTAAGAGATTGGATATATTTATTGATTTCTGAGCGATTATTGGCCTTGATTCTGAATACAGCGCCATTTTCGAGTGTGATCGAAGCTTCCGGAAACAGAGGAGTCCCAATTGTATAAACTGGTAATCCGGGAGTAAGTGGATAAAAACCAAGTGCACTTAGCACATACCATGCAGACATTTGTCCACAATCCTCATTTCCACATAATCCATCGGGCTGATCTGAATACATCTTGTTCAGAATCTCATCAACATACTTTTGAGTTTTCCATGGCTCACCTGAGTAGGAATAAAGATAGGCCATATGATGACTCGGTTCATTTCCATGGGCATACTGTCCAATCAGTCCTGTTATATCTGCTTGTTGTCGACCAGTGGTTTCAGACGACTCTGAAAATAATTGATCAAGTTTAAGATTAAACAGAGAATCCCCTCCTGAAAGTTCAATCAGGCCTGATACATCCTGAGGAACAAAGAAGCTATATTGCCAGGCATTGGCTTCGGTATAATTAAAGTTCACTTCCTTCGGATTAAAGGGACTAAACCAAACAGCTCCAAGTTTTGCACGCATAAATCCAGATGATGGGTCAAACAGGTTCTTGTAGCTTTGGGCTCTTTTAATAAAGTATTCATAATCATCAGAATATCCAAGATCAGATGCAAGCTGAGCAATGCACCAGTCATCATAAGCATACTCAAGAGTTTTCGATACTGACTCGCTTTCCTCAGAAGCAGGAATATAGCCAAACTTTTTATAATGATTCAATCCCAGGTGATCCTGCATTGCACTAGTTTTCATAGCAGTATAGGCCAAATCAATATCATAATCACGAATACCTTTCATATAAGCATCTGCTATTACAGATACTGCATGATATCCGATCATTGTGCCCGTTTCATTTGCAGCTAATTCCCAGACAGGCAACATACCACCCTCTTCAAACTGAGTTGTAAAAGTTCTGATGAAATTATTCGTCCGGGTGGGTTCGGTAATTGTAAATAATGGATGTGTTGCACGAAAGGTATCCCAGAGCGAAAAAAGTGTGTAATTAATATGTTCTTCAGCCTTGTGCACTAATAAATCCCGACCTCTGTACATACTATCAACATCCATGTACACATTAGGATTTAAATACTGGTGATATAATGCTGTGTAAAAAATTCTTTTTTTTTGATCTGAATTGCTCTGAATCTGATATCTGTCAACAACTTCTTTCCAGGCATTCTGAGCCTGATTTTTAATTTTGGTGAAGCTCCAGTGAGGAATTTCAGCATCAAGATTAGCCCTTGCGCCGTTCACACTAACTGAGGAGATACCTATTTTAACATTTATCCTCTCTTTCTTTTTTGTAGAGAAAGTAAAATGTGCTTTTATCGAATTACCGTTAAGCTCTCTTCCTGATTTTTTTTTCTCATTTAAGTATAAGCCAAAATCTTTGAAAGGTTTCGAGAATCTCATTACGAAATAAACATACTGATCTCCGGCCCAGCTTTGAGATCGTCTCAGGCCTTCAATCTCGTATTCACTAATAATTCTGACAAATGAGCTTAGAACATGATCACGATGGACTAAATCAACTATCAGGTTTGATTGATCAGATTTTGGAAACTGATAACTATGAAAGCCGGCTCTGCTTGTGGCAGTTAGATTTACCCCAATATCTCCATCATCGAGTTTCACAGAGTAGTAACCAGCCTCTGCAATTTCGTTTTCATGACTAAACCCACTACAATATCCGGTAGATGGATCTGCAGGATCGCCATGATTGATCTGAACCTCACCAACTGTAGGCATCACAAGAATATCACCGTAATCACTTACTCCAGTACCACTTAAATGAGTATGTGAAAAGCCATATATAACACTATCGCTATAATGATAGCCACTACAACCTTCCCAACCACTTAGCCTCGTATCAGGACTCAATTGGACCATTCCAAAGGGTAAACTTACACCAGGGTAGGTATGTCCAGCTCCACTAGTCCCAATAAAAGGATCGATATATGAAATCAGATTGACCTGGCGATCACAAGTCAGAAAGATCAAACAAATCAAGCCAATTCCAATGATTTTTTTTGTCATGCTCGGTTTATCCGGATTACTTAATCTTAACCTCACCTTCTTCATTAATCACCCAATAATGGCCTCCATCAGCAGGCAAGTAAGCATTAAAACCAAAGATTGTTTTCTCGACTGTTGGTAATTGAAAACCAATATCAGTCAAGGATTCAATAAGCCCAAGAGCTTCAAGATCTTCGGCGTATTCTCCATTTATTTCAAAATAAGCAGATTGCTCGTAGTATATATTTCGTAATACCCACTTCACCTTCTCACTTTGGTCGATCTCACCCGAAGAGTTATCTTGAATTTGGGAGGCATCAGAGAAATACAAGAAGCCCCAATATTCTGGCATATGCATATTTATGTGATCCTGAGGCGACCAAACCCAATTATTCTCAGGAAAAGATTTTCCGGTTTCAGGATTAGTTTTCTTAACATACTTACCATTTTCAACAAGCACTTGCCATTCAACCCGGGAAAAGTTTATCCGCCAGGTATCACCAGCTGCAGGAGGTGAAGTTTTTGGAGAGCATTCCTCTAAAACTTTAAATGGTATCGCCATTTCGACGGTCCAGCCTTCATCAATATCTTCAGGATCATTGATAGTTCCCTGTACTGATACGCCCAGCTTTAATCCAGCTATATCCCAACTATCCACAGCATAGCCTCCATCCCGATAAGGCTTTGTCAACATCAAGTCCCATGGAGTACCAAAAGCATTCACTTCTAACTCATAATAATGGTGTGTATCCCCATCTGGATCAATAAACACCTCAAAATCATTATCATAGAAGATTACTTCATCTCTTTCGGTAATTGTGGCCCAAACATGCGGTTCTTTAATCTCGGCCGCAACATATAAATAATGATCATCCCACATCATCTTCGCTTTAGTTGAGTAGGTCGGCTTAGCTTTTGCGGGACCTTCAATATCCATGAAACTAACTGTCCATGGTATATCTGCCCATTCTTCATCTGTCAGATTACCATCTATTTCAACGGATTGGGGGGCACGCAGGCAAGTGTAATAATTTGGATCAGGAAAAGGGACTAATTCATTTATTTCAGAATCGATTCCGGATGGTCCCTTACATGAGGTCAAACTGATAGCCAATAACAGGATAAGTTTAGTTGTTTTCATTTTCCAGCTTTGATAAGCTCTAAAGGTAGGAACTCCTTTTAATCTGAAAAAGCGAAAAGCAAAATTAACCGTGTTCAGATATCATTAAAAGTTTCTTCTTTTCAATTATTGCAATCTGTTTCCCGTTAATGCTTATAAGGCTGTCTTTTCTGAACTCAGATAAAGTTCTTATAACGTTTTCGGGTGTCATACCAATAAATTCAGCAATCTCTTTGCGTGATATTGGCAGTTCAAAATGGTTTGATTTATATACACTATCGGCAAAGAACAGCAGTACATGCGCGGTTCTGCCTCTTAAATGCTTCTTACGAATCTCCAGAAAATCAATAATAATCTGATCATAAACACGGCTCATTTTCTGCATAAGGTTCAGAGCAAATTCCCCATTCTCCTTGGCTAATTCAATAATTCTACTCAGCTTAATGGAGCAAGTAACAGAGTGTTCTAATGCTGTCACGGAGTATTTATGCATCGTATCAGAAAAAACACTTAGCAAACTCACAAAATCAAGAGGTTTGCCAATCTTTATTATCTGAGATTTCCCTTCTTTATCTGTACGATATAATTTTACCAATCCAGATCTCAGATATATAAAATTAATCAGATCTTCTCCCTCCCGGATGATTAAATCACCTTTTTCGTAATTATTCTCCTCTTTAGAAGAACAGATTTCAGCCAATATTGTATCGTCAACATGATCAAAAAAGAGATCCCGCAAATCACATCTCTCACAATCACATCCGAATTGTTTCTTTTCAATACTACCCTGATTTGAAGATTGTATCTGTGACATATATCATGGTATGATAACTATCATACAAATATGCATTATAGAAGCCTATCCACCATATAATTTTGCGTTAAAATACATGAAAATGAAAAGATTCTTAATTCTTGGTGCAGGCACAGCTGGAACTATGATGGCTAATAAGCTCAGAAAAAGTCTTTCAGTTGATGAATGGGAGATCACTATTGTTGATCAGCACAAAACCCATTACTATCAGCCTGGTTTTTTATTCATTCCATTTGGAATTTATAACAAGCAGGATGTAATAAAGCCCAAAACAGATTTTTTCCCTCCCGGTGTGAATGTAGTTTTTTCAGAGATTGACCGGATAGATGGTGAAAACAATCAGGTTTTCCTTAACGATTCCAAAGTTCTGTCATATGACATGCTGATTATTGCTACCGGTGTAAGAACAGTACCTGAAGAAACACCCGGATTAAAAGATAAGCTTTGGTATAAAAATATTTTCGATTTCTATACAGTTGAAGGAGCGATTGCTCTTCAGAAGTTTTTCAAATCATGGGAAGGAGGAAAACTTGTGATGGCAATTGCTGAAATGCCATTTAAGTGTCCTGTTGCGCCAATTGAATTTGTTTGTCTTGCTGACTGGTATTTTACACAGGCTGGTATTCGCGACAAGGTTGATATTAGCTTTGTAACACCACTGCCAGGTGCATTTACCAAGCCTATCGCGACAAAAATGTTAAGCACCTTGCTTGAAGAAAAAAATATTAAAGTTATTCCTGAATTCTACATTCAGAATGTTGATAACGAAACAAAAGAATTAGTTTCTTATGACAATCAAAAAGTACCCTTTGATGCCCTAACTATTGTACCTGTTAACATGGGTGCTGACATGATAGAAAACAGTGGATTAGGGGATGATTTGAATTTTGTTCCAACAGATAAGGAAACTCTCCAGTCGAAGCAGTTTGAGAATATCTTCGTATTAGGCGATGCTTCAAATATTCCAACATCCAAAGCTGGATCTGTTGCTCATTTTAGTGCTGAAATTCTGCTGGAAAACCTTATGAGTTATATAGAAGGACGTCCAATGATGGCAAAGTTTGACGGACACGCCAACTGCTATATTGAAACAGGCTTTGGCAAGGGTGCTTTAATTGATTTCAATTACGATACAGAACCACTCCCCGGCACTTTTCCTCTACCAGGGATTGGACCTTTTGGCTTATTAAAAAACACAAAGATCAATCATTATGGTAAAATCATGTTCAGGTGGATTTACTGGCATATCTTACTGAAAGGCAAGGAAATGCCGATTGAGCCACATATGACCATGGCCGGCAAGGTCAAAATGAAATAAATTTCAGATTATGAGTGACCAAAATATTGAACAAAGAATTGAAGCTCTTGATCACAAGGTGGATTTACTCCTCAACTATGTGAATGAGCAGCGTTTGCGTGCACAGAGTCTGGATGATTTAGTAGCTGATGTTTCCATTGTTGGCAAAGACATATACGACAGTGCCGTTACAGAGCTTGACAAACAGTCTGTTGAGCTTGATCCTTCAACCATTACTCTGCTAGTAGTAAAATTATTGAAGAACATACCCAATTTTTCAATTGTACTTGAAGCTTTTGAAAGCCTCACTGATCTCGCAAAAGATGCGGGTCCAATAGCTAATGAGGTTATTATTGACTTGACACAAAAGCTTCATGAACTGGATCAGAAAGGATACCTTGAGTTCTTCAAAGAAAGCTTTTCTATCATTGACAAAATTGTTACACATTTCAGCAAAGAAGATGTACACTTATTAGCTGACAATATTACCACTATTCTTGAAACGGTTAAATCCTTAACACAACCCGAAATGATGGCAGCAATGAACAATGCTGTTCAGGTATTCAATTCCGTTGAACAAGATAATATACCCTCATACAGTCTTTTCAAATTAATGCGTGAAATGAATCAACCTGAAATGAAGAAAGCACTAGGGTTTGTGGTGGTATTTCTTAAGAATTTATCTAATAATAATGATGCTTAACTAAATATAATCTACATGGAAAAAATTGAAGTTAAAGGAATTAGCATTGAGCTCAATGAGGAGGGTTTCCTTACTGACTCAGCACAATGGAACAATGATGTTGCTCTCGAATTAGCAAAAGTGGAAGATATCGAACTGACTGAGAAGCACTTCGATGTTCTTAACTTCCTAAGGGACAAACATTCAGCAGGTGAAACACTTACTATCAGGAAAGTGGGTAAATCAGGTATCGTGGATATCAAAGGTCTGTATGATCTTTTCCCAGGAGGACCTTTAAAGAAATCCTCAAGAATTGCAGGAATACCTAAACCCACTTCTTGCGTATAAATCAAAAAACTAACAAACATGGCAAAAGAAGAAAAACCACTAAAGAAAGTATGCATCATCTGTGCCAAGGGCAGTATTGAAGATGTGTATGCCACATTAGTTATGGCAAATGGAGCAGTAATGGAGGGTATCGAAGCAAAGGTTTTCTTTACTTTCTTTGGTTTAGATGCAATAACAAAGAAGCAATTTAAGAAACTCAAAACTGCAACTGTTGGAAATCCTGCAATGAGAATGCCGGGGGGACTTCCTTTCCCTAGTCTCTTAGGAGTTTTACCTGGCGTTGAAGCTGGTGTTTCAGCAATGATGAAAAGCCAAATGGAAAAACTGGATATTCCTCCTGTTGATGAATTTCTTGATATGATAGTAGCCGGAGGCGGAGAAATTTATGCATGTCGACTTGCAGCTGATATGTTCAAATTGGAGATGAAAGATTTCACAGAACACGTTAAAGGTATTCTTACCATCGGGGAATTCTATGAATTAGCTGGTGGAGACAACACACAAATCATTTTTACCTGATTAAAAAAAAGACCGGCTTTTAGCCGGTCTTTTCATTTTGATATCTATATTTGCCCATCATTTTAAAAAAGCACTGATCATGAAACCAACTCTTTTGGTATTAGCTGCTGGAATGGGAAGCAGATATGGCGGCCTGAAGCAAATGGACCGACTTGGTCCGAATGGTGAATCAATTATTGACTATTCAGTCTTCGATGCAGTACAAGCCGGCTTCGATAAAGTAATATTTGTTTTGCGAGAGGAAATTGTAGATGATTTCTATGATTTATTCGCCAATAAATACAAAAAAGTCATACAGGTAGATCATGTGGTTCAGAGGCTTGAGGACATCCCTTCAGATATAACTGTTCATCCTGAAAGAGTTAAACCATGGGGAACCGGCCATGCAGTTCTATCAGCAAAAGAAAAACTTAATGCACCTTTCGCAGTAATCAATGGTGATGATTTTTATGGGTCAGATGCTTTTAAAGTGATGGGAGATTTTCTTTCTACAATAGATGCTGATTCCATCACACTACAATCGATGGTTGGATATATTCTTGAGAATACGCTGTCAGATCATGGTTTTGTTTCGCGTGGGATTTGCGCTAAAGATGAGAATCACAATTTAACCACCGTAACTGAGAGAACACACATCGAACGCCTTGAGGAGAACATAATCTTTGTTGACGAGAAAAAAGAAACTCATTACCTGCAGGGTGATGAAATTGTATCGATGAATTTCTGGGGATTCACTCCGGCATTATTAGATTTATTCGCCGACAAGTTCAAACTTTTCATGAATGAATTTGGAGGAGAACTGAAATCGGAGTATTTCATACCCTTTGGTATTAATCAAATGATACAAGAAAAAGTTCTCAACGTTAAAGTACTTAAGAGTACAGCAAAATGGTTTGGCGTTACTTATCAGGATGATAAACCCCTTGTTGTAGCAAAATTAAAAGAGCTTTCAGCCACCGGAGTTTATCCTGACAAAATCTGGTAGAGATTTTTACTTAAGTGCTGCATCCCGACCAGCTCTCAAAGCGAGAAGGTTTTGCTGAACTACAGCGTCGCCTTTTCGCTCAAAGATAGCAGAAATACCCGACTCAAGACTTTCAAAATCCAGGCATATATATTGACTTGCAGCGCCTAGAATAACCATATTTGATCCTCTTCTATTACCCAAATCCTTTGCTATTTTATCCGCATCTATGATCAGATGATTAGGCCATTCTGCAATTGTATTGAGTATCTTTTCAAGTTCAGGATAATCAGGAACATTAATAAATGGGGAAGAATTACACACCAACCATCCATTTTTATTTAGAAATGGTAAATACCTTAATGTTTCTAGTGGTTCTACTGACAAAATCAGATCGGCTTGACCAAGTGGCACCAGATCAGATGCGACAGGGGTATCAGCAATTCTGAAGTTAGATTGCACAGCCCCACCCCGCTGACTCATCCCGTGAACTTCTGATTGTTTAAAATATAGTTTCTCTTTGAGAGTAGCCATACCAATAATACCTGCAATGGTTAAAATACCCTGCCCTCCTACTCCAGAAAGTATAATATTTGATTTTTTCATCCCCATATATTTAATTTTATTTGTCGGATGGAGCTCGCACAACAAAAACAATCATCCGTGTGTGTGTTAAAATATTTTTCCTTTTGTCATGCTCGGTTCATGATTTCGTGGATAAGGATTTGGTTTCTACTTCAATGCGTTTTCGTTTCGAGGCTGTTTGAATACACTCGCGTCGAGCAATTATCACAGATATGCCATGATAATTTAACTCATTAAGAATCACTTGAACATTCTCATCATGGTTCTTTTTCAAAGGAGTCACAATTTTTAAATGAGATTCTTCTACTCCAATACCCAGGCAAATTCCTTCAATTCTCCCCACTGCTGAAGACACCTGACCTCCTGTCATTCCAGTGGTTTCATTATCAGAGATAATAATTGTTATTGGAGAATTCTCAATAACTGCATCTAACAGGCCGGTCATCCCTGAATGTGTAAATGTTGAATCTCCAATAACTGCAACTGATGGTACAAGACCTGCATCAGCAGCTCCTTTCGCCATAGTAATACTGGCTCCCATATCCACACAGGTATTAATTGCATTATATGGAGGCAGAGCTCCCAGCGTGTAACAACCAATATCAGCGAAAGTGCGACCTTCACCAAAATCAGTTAATGCTTCAATAAGTGAATGATAGATATCAATATGACCACAACCTTTGCACAAAGCAGGAGGTCGGTTAACCATTATCTCAGGAATTTCAGGACCATTATGCACTTCCATACCCAATGCCTTTCGTACCAGATCAGAGTTTAATTCACCATCCCTTGGCAGGCTACCGTCTAACCTTCCCCTGATAGGAACAGGGCTATTATTCAGGAGACCAAGCAGGGATTTCTCAAGTATTGGATACCCTTCTTCCAAAACAAGAATCTCCTTGCACGATGAAGTGATTTCCTTAATTTTCTTGACCGGTACCGGATACTGACCTATCTTTAATACAGGATGAGGAATACCTTCAGGATAATTCTCCATAAGGTAATTATGTGAAATTCCGCACGCAATAATTCCAAGAGACCGATCATTACCATCTTTAAGCGTATTATAAGCAGCATTTTCGCTTAGTTCGGTGAGATCATCCTGAAGATTTAGTAGCAGCTTATACCTTTCCCTTGCTATGCTAGGAAGAAGAATAAACTTTTTCTTGTCATCGGGCAATTTCAACTCATTCTCTGCAATATTTTTCATACGCAGAACTCTTGACCGCGAATGCGACAATCGAGTGGTTATTCTCATTAACACAGGAAGGCCTACTTTTTCTGAGAGAGAAAAACCATTATATGCCATATCATATGCCTCTTGCTGATCAGCGGGTTCAAGAATAGGTAATAGAGCAAAATCGCCGTAAAACCTTGAATCCTGCTCATTTTGCGAGGAATGCATTGATGGATCATCAGCTACAACAACAATTAATCCACCACCTGCTCCAGTTATAGCAGAATTTATAAAAGGGTCAGCAGCAACATTTAATCCAACGTGCTTCATACACACCATTGCCCTTTTTCCTGCATATGACATCCCAATAGCAGACTCCATAGCAGTTTTCTCATTTGCTGACCATTCTGAATGTATCCCCTCTTTACGGGCACCCGAATTTCTTTGAATATATTCAGTGATTTCAGTTGATGGTGTACCCGGATAGGCATAAACTCCTGACATGCCTCCATCAATTGCACCCTGAGCAATAGCCTCAGCACCTAATAATACAACTTCGTTCATCTAATCTGTGTTTTATGAGATAAGTGTTAAAACAATTTTACGCGGACCTCCAAAATCTCTGAACTCACAAAGATAAATTCCCTGCCAGATCCCAAGATTCATCCTGCTATTAGTCACTGGAATGGTAAGAGAGGTGCCTATTAAAGTACTTTTTATATGAGCTGGCATATCATCATCTCCTTCAAAAGTATGATTATACCATGCCTCACGCTCTTTCACCAGACGATTAAAAAAATTATCAAGGTCAGTTCTCACAGTTGGATCAGCATTTTCATTTAGAGATATTGCCGCTGATGTATGCTTGATAAAGATATTTAACAGACCAGACACAGGCATAGCAGGCAGCTCACGTTCAAGCATATGACTCACCAAATGCATTCCTCTTGGATACTCATTAAGAACAACTTCTTTTTGCCAAATCATTTGTATAAAAACAAAAAGGCCGGAATAATTTTCGGCCCGCATACAAATTTATTGATATTTTTCGTTTGGCAATGTGTAAAAACGGGTTTATTTTTATGCCTTTGAATTCAATGAAAAACATACCAGCAATCATACTTGCTTTTTGTTTTGCCGTTTCAGTAAATGCGCAAAACGAACTATCAGATCAAGATCATATTTTTCATCTTTCAGGGAATATCTTAACTGATAGCCTGGAGTCGATTCCTTACGTTCATATCATTCTTCAGAATAAAAATCTGGCAACAGCCAGTGATATTCATGGGTATTTCAATTTTCCGGCAGAAGTCAATGATACAATCCTTTTTTCTGCTATTGGGTATAAAATGAAATCTATGGTGGTTAGAGATACTTTCTCAATTAAATACCCCTACTTCGAAGTCTTCCTTGAGCAAGACACCATCCAACTTGAAGAGCTCGTAATAAGGCCATGGCAAGGCAATTATGAAAGGTTCAAGATGGCTGTTCTGGAGTATGAACCGCATGAAACTGATCTCGACAGAGCATACAAAAACCTAGCTATCTTGGACTTATATTCATTATTGTATGATTCCCCTGCAACTCCGTCAATTGCATTTAAAAACACAATGAAAATGTACAATGACAATTTGTACTGGGCAGGACAGTTACCTCCGGTTAGTATTACAAATCCGCTGGCCTGGGCACAGTTTTTTAAAGCCCTGAAGGATGGCGATTTTAAAAGAAAAAAATAGACTTTCAATCAATACGAATCCAGGACTATTACCGTTTGTTTTGAATAAAGAGACAATCTTACTAATGAAGATTACCCGAACCATTCAACTATTGCTGTTCCTGTGTATGTTTAGTTACTCGGTGCATGCCCAGGAAAAGATACACTTAAAAGGTATTATAAGTTCTGAGGAAGGAGAGCCTCTTGATTTGGTTTCGATCGGAGTTAAGGGTACAAGTTATTACGCTATTTCTGATCCGGAAGGAAAATTTAATCTTGAATGTGATAACCAGGCAGTTATTACCTTGCAATTTTCACGTTTAGGATACCTCCGTCAGGAGAAAAGTATTTCCCCATCGAATATCACCAGACTCAATGATTATATTATCAAGGTGACACTTATAGCTTCAGTTGTTAATATAAGTGAAGTTGTTAAACGGGCCGGCAGGGAATACAATACTAACCTTGTTCGAATTGATCCAAGAATTTCCCAAATCCTCCCGGATGCATCCGGGAGTTTTGAAGGATTGATAAAAAAACAATTAGGAGTAACTTCCTCAAACGAATTAAGTTCCCAATATTCTGTTCGTGGTGGTAATTACGATGAGAACCTGGTGTATGTGAACGACATTCAAATATATCGTCCCTTACTGATTCGTTCAGGTCAACAAGAAGGATTAAGTTTTATCAACTCAGATATGGTTTCTTCAGTTTTGTTTTCAGCAGGTGGTTTTGAAGCGAGATATGGTGATAAAATGTCCTCAGTTCTGGATATCCGATATAAAAAACCAAGTACTTTTGCAGGCTCAGCTGCCATCAGTTTGATGGGAGGTTCTCTGCATCTTGAAGGATCATCACAAGACAGGCGCTTAAGCTATATTACAGGCTTACGCTATAAAACAAATAAGTTTTTACTTAATACTCTGGATACGAAAGGAGATTATAATCCACGTTTTACTGATTTCCAAACCTATATCAGTTATGATCTTACGACAGACTGGGAATTTGATTTCCTTGCTAACATTGCTCATAATAATTATCGTTTTGTACCTGAAACCGGTGAAACTTCATTCGGGACAGTGAGTGAGGCTTTGAAACTTACAATTTACTTTGATGGGATGGAACAAGATGCATTTACCACTTATCTGGGAGCATTTTCAAGCCGTTATCATCCTAATGATAATCTGGAACTTAAATTTATACTATCTGCCTTTCAAACGAATGAGAAGGAGACTTTTGATATCCAGGGACAATATTGGCTAAATCAGTTAGACAACCAGCTGGGATCAGACAATTTTGCTGACAGTTTAGTTAATGTTGGGGTAGGAACATTTCTCGACCATGCCAGAAACAGACTACAAGCCAAAGTTATAAGTGCTAACCACAAAGGTTTTTTTATTGCTGGATCACATCAGTTGAACTGGGGTATTGAGTATCAGCGAAGCCAGATAGCTGATCAGATTGAGGAATGGATAATGATGGATTCAGCAGGCTACTCACTACCCTATTCTGATACCGATGTTCATCTCTTTGAGACCTATTTTGCTTCGGCCTCACTTTCTCATCAGCAAATTACATCATATTTTCAGGATAGTTACAAAAAAGAGTTTTCATCAGGTACCCTGACTACTACTGCTGGTTTAAGAGCTTCTTATCAGGATGTAAATAATAATTATGTCATAAGCCCGAGAGCTTCTTTAGCTTTTGCACCCAGCTGGGAAAATAACTGGACATTCAGTTTATCAGGAGGTGCATATCATCAGCCACCATTTTTCAAGGAATTCAGAGACTTGAATGGGATGATAAATCCTTTGGTAACTGCACAGAAATCCATGCATATTTTAGGTGGAAGTGATTTGTATTTTACTGCATGGGAGCGTCCGTTTAAATTTGTCACTGAGTTATATTACAAATACTTATGGGATCTGATTCCATATGAAATTGATAATGTAAGAATTCGATATTACGGTGATAATATGAGTAATGGATATGCTGCCGGACTCGACATGAAAATAAATGGAGAGTTTGTTCCAGGTGTAGAAAGCTGGGCAAGTGTTTCCATTATGAAAACTCAGGAAGACATCATAGGAGACACATTAGGATTTATAGACAGGCCTACTGACCAGCGTGTCAATGTTGCCATATTTTTTCAGGATTTTCTACCTAATAATAAATCATATAAAGCTCATTTGAATCTCCTTTTTGGGACTGGCTTACCATATGGCCCTCCGGGAAGACCTGATCAGAAAGCACTTCTGAGAATCCCTCCGTACCGGAGAGTTGACCTGGGTTTTTCGAAGGTTCTGATTGGTGATCAGAGAATCTCTACTCTTCCGGGCTTTTTGAAACATCTCAAAAACACATGGATTAGCCTGGAAGTTTTCAACCTTCTGGATATAAACAACACCATATCACATATTTGGATTAGAGATATCAGCAATCGTCAATATTCCATCCCAAATTATTTAACAGGACGCAGGATAAATCTTAAATTGCAGGTCAGATTTTAGTAACATGCAATTTCTTTATCCTGTATACTTATATGGTTTATTTCTGGTAGCTATCCCGATCATTATCCATTTATTCAAACTACGACGCTATCGGACAGTTTATTTCAGTAATTTAAGCTTCATTGAAGAGGCTGAATCAAGCCACAAGCGGAAATCCAAATTACAGAACCTTTTACTTTTATTAGTAAGAATACTGCTAATAATTCTTATTGTCATGGCTTTTGCACAGCCCTATTCCACTTCAAGCAATAAAATAGATTTATACAGCGGTCGTGAGGTGGGTATTTTAATCGATCAAAGCATGAGTATGTCAAATGAGGGATTGGAAGGAACTGTATTTGATGAAAGTAAGAAAAAAGCTTTAGATCTGGTAAGTCGCTTAGCTTTAGAAACCAGGATCACCTTATTTAATGCAGGAGAAAATGCCACTTATGAAAGATCTCTCGATAAATTTGAAGCTATAGAGAAAATCAAGGCTCTTCAGCTTACTCATCTATCCGAGAATATTAATGATTTTATCGTTAGATATTATGGTGACTCCATCCAACAGCAGGAACAATTACCATCAAAAGTTTACGTATTCTCTGATTATCAGCAAAGTTTTCTTAATCCATATACATTAGTTGACAGTATTGTTCCTGAGATCATTCTTATACCTGCTTATCCTCAAAATACTAAAAACATCTATATTGATTCATGTTGGCTAAGTGAACCAATTCATCACTTTGGCAGCAGGATAAAGCTTTCTGTTCGGATAAGTAATACAGGTTATCAGGACTACCATCAGTTTCCGGTCAAACTTCTCATTAATGATAGTCTTATTTCTCAGGAGTCCATTGAAATACCTTCAGAGAACTCTACAGTATTCACAATGAGTTATATGCCTTTTTCGACAGGTTGGCAGAAAGGCATGCTTAGCATCAGAGATTATCCTGTCGATTTTGACAACAACTTTTATTTTTCCTTTTCTCTTGATGAGCACATCAGGGTTTGTCATTTGTATGAGGATGCACCGAATCTCTTTATTCAAGCAAGCTTTTCTTCAGATGAGGTGTTTCAGTTTCAAGCCTATCCAATAAGTGCTTATCCTAATCAGGATTTCGATCAATATTCAACCCTCATCATTTCAGATGTTCATGAAATTCCAGGATCGATTGAAACAGAGCTTATTACTTTCGTTACTAATGGTGGCAATCTAATCCTTTTCCCTCCCCAATCAGGAGAGCAAACAGCGATGAATAGATTTCTTATAAAATTATCGGCTCCACGTATTCTGGACATTATCAGTCGACCTGAGATGTCAATGTTTACCAATGAGTTAAAGGATTTCTACTCTGAAATTAGTTTGAATCCTGAAAGTCAGGCTGCATGGCCCTTTTTTACAAAATACTTCAGAATCTCCAAACCTTCATTTCAATCACGATCACTTCTTGAAACTCAATCAGGCCGACCACTAATTATTCAGACCACCCAAGGTAAGGGCAGCATTTCGTTAGCCAGCTTTGCTTTGCATATGGACTATACTGATCTGCCGACTCATCCTGTTTTCATACCAACACTTTACTATCTGGCCAGTTCTGATGCAGAAACTCCCAGACTATTCACAAGGCTGGGATCATCTGATCCATTTAAGCTTGGGAACCATCCGGCAGGAAACAAACCTATTCAGCTTTCAGATCAGTCAGGAACCAGCAATCTTATTCCTTTTCAGTTTACAAACCCTAATGAGCCAGGTCTTTTTATTTCAACTGCAAAGTGGATTGGCTCGCCAGGGTTTCTGCATGTAAAGCAATCAGATCAAATTCTGGCTACAATAGCATTAAACTATTCAAGAAATGAATCGGAATTAAAGTTCCATTCTGCAACTGATATTCAGAATCTCACAGATAATTATGGAACGGGAAGGCTGACATTGGCACCCTCGCTGACCAGTATGACAACATTTGATTCAGGTGATAATGGAAGCAGGAGATTATCACTATATCAGTATTTATTACTCGGTGCAATCATTCTCCTAATCTTTGAATCTTTTATTTACAGGATAAACCGATAAAAAGCTGACATTATTCCTTTGAATTCATTCTTGTTCTTCTTAAGATTGTGTACAAATTTTCAATTATATACGCAAAATGAAAATCCAAGATTACATTCAGAAAGAAGATCAATTTGGTGCCCACAATTATCATCCACTTCCAGTGGTTCTTGACCGTGGTGAAGGTGTTTATGTTTGGGATGTTGAAGGCAAACGTTATTTTGATTTCTTGTCGGCATACTCAGCTGTCAATCAAGGACATTGCCATCCTGATATACTTTCAGCACTAATAGATCAATCTAAGAAACTAACCCTGACATCACGTGCTTTCTATTCTTCAGCTTTGGGTGAATATGAGGAGTATATCACCAAATACTTTGCTTATGATAAGGTTCTGCCAATGAATACAGGAGCTGAAGGTGATGAAACAGCATTAAAATTATGCCGCAAGTGGGGATATCTTAAGAAAGGCATTCCGGAGAATGAGGCAAAAATAATCGTTTGTGAAGGAAACTTCCACGGACGCACTATCACAGTAATTTCTATGTCGACTGATCCCGACTCTTACAAAGGTTTTGGCCCATTTACTCCGGGTTTTGTTACTATACCCTACGATGACATAGCTGCTCTTGAGGAGGCATTGGAAGACAAGAACGTGGCAGGCTTTTTGGTTGAGCCTATTCAGGGAGAAGCTGGTGTTTATGTCCCTGAGGAAGGATATCTGAAGAAAGCATATAATCTGTGCAAGAAAAATAATGTTCTGTTTATTGCTGACGAAGTTCAAACCGGAATCGCCAGGACCGGAAGCTTGCTTGCTTGTGATCATGAAGAGGTTCGTCCTGACATCCTGATATTAGGCAAAGCCTTGTCGGGTGGATTCTACCCAATTTCGGCAGTTCTGGCTGATGATGACATTATGTTGTGTATTAAACCTGGAGAACACGGATCTACTTTTGGAGGAAATCCTGTAGCAGCCAAAGTTGCTACTGCTGCTCTTGAGGTGATACGCAAAGAGAATCTGGCAGAAAATGCGAGCAAGATGGGTGAAATATTCAGAAATGAGCTATCAAAGATCAAAAGTGATCGCATTGAATTAATAAGAGGAAAAGGATTACTAAATGCCGTGATAATTAAACCTAAGGATGGTCAAACTGCCTGGGATGTTTGCATTGCGATGAAGGATAATGGACTCATAGCAAAGCCAACTCATCAACACATCATCCGTTTTGCTCCACCATTAGTTATTAACGAGGAGCAAATCCTAGAAGCTTCCAAGATCATACGAGATACGATAGAATCTATGTAAAAAAGCATAAAAGCTGCTTATAATAGCAGCTTTTATTTATATTTATGTTTTGGATCCTAAGCCAAAAGAATGGGAACAGATAAGAAAACACCTACAGGTCTGAATATATTAATTGCTGAAGATGAACCTATCAATTATATGATTCTTGAGAAGATACTGTCGACTATGGGTGCAAATATTTTTTGGGCAAAAGATGGTATTGAAGCAGTTGATATGGCACGATCACATCACGACATACAAATGGTTTTTATGGATATTCGTATGCCTGAGATGGATGGTTTTGAGGCAACAAAAATTATAAGATCTGAATTTCCAGAATTGGCCATCATCATGTTAACTGCTTATACATTAAGTAATGAAGAAGAATTGTGCATTAAGGCAGGAGCTACTGCATTTCTTACCAAACCAATTAGGCCTGTTGAACTCAGGCAGGTGATTAATGAAATAGCTATTAAGTAAAATTATTAAGTAAAGGGATTAAGTAAAGTGAACAAGATGTTGCATTTCGATAGAACAGATTTGGATGAAAACATTGCTCCATGCGATGATTTCTATCAATTTGCAAATGGTGGTTGGCTTAAGAAAAATCCTTTGCCTGCATCAGAAGAGAATTACAGCAGTTTTATCCAGCTGGGAAATCAAACACTAAAACAATTAAAGAACCTTATAGAATCGGCTATACACGATACTAAAAAAAGGAAGTTGCCAGATTATCAGAAAATTTGTGACTTTTATGCTTCTGGTCTTCATACTGGTCAACTCGAAAAGGATAGCTATAATCCTCTTGAAACCTGTTTTGCAATGATATCTGACATACAGAATATTGCTGAAGTACAGGATCATATAACCTATATGCACAAATTTGGATTAACTCCAGCATTTCGTTTCTATACAGCTGCATATCCAAAAAACAGCAAAAAGTATGAGGCATACATTTTCAATGGTGAACTGGCACTAAAGAATGTAAAACATTATTGGGATGAATCAGCAGAGAGTTCTAAGATCCGGAAGGCTTACATCAATTTTATTGAAGAATTACTCAAATCATCTCCATTCATATCTGGAAACATTAAAAAAAATGCTCTGGAGATCTTTAATTTTGAGGCTAAACTAGCCAGGATTTATTATAATGAGGGAAGAAAATCCAGGTTCCTGATGTTGAGCTTTGAGGAATTGGCCGATCTTTCCAGATCAATAAACTGGCATCGCATATTCAGCAATCTGGGAATCCTTTCTCCTGAGCGCGTAATTGTTTCAAATACTGAATTCATTGAATCATTAAATGAATTGATGGATGATGTACCAATTGCTACCTGGAAATCATATCTTGGATATATTTGGATTAAAACGGCAGCTCCTTTCGTATCTGAGAATTGCAGGCAACTGCATTTCCATTTTTTTAAACATATTGTTGGGGGTCAGCAAGAAAGAAAACCTCTTTGGGAGTCAGTAACGAGTACTATATCCACTCTACTAGGTGAGCTTATGGGGAAATTCTATATTGACGAATATTTCTCAAAGTCGCTTGAGGCATCTGCGTTGGAACTTGTAAATAATCTAAAGGAGGCAAGTGAAGAAATTATCTCCAACCATCCTTCCCTATCCCCTATCGCTAAAGACCTGCTAAAACTTCGACTTGAAACAATCCAAATTGAGATTGGATATCCACAAAAATGGAAGGACTACAAGAATCTGAAGATATCTAAACGTGGATATTTTCAAAACGTCCTCAACAGTATGGCATTTGAAATGAATCTCATTCTTTCGAGGCTTGGTAAACCGGTAACAGTTTATGATTGGGATATTAGTCCTCACAGTGTTAATGCCTATTATAATCCTTTATACAATCAAATTGTTATACCAGCTGCTTTGTTTCAAGCACCATATTTTTCGGAGAATGGTGATAAAGCAATGAATTATGGAGCAATTGGAGTAATAATTGCTCATGAAATTATTCATGCCTTCCAGCAAACAAAAGTACAGGATTTAGGATCAGTAGGGACTGGGAAAGCAATTTCTGAAAGTGATGTTGCTATCTATCATCAAATTGAATCAAAACTTAAGCAACAGTTAATAAATCTCTATCCTGAAGTTGATTCGATTAATCATCTGGGCAACAGCATAAGTGAAAACATAGCTGATTTTGGTGGCTTAATTATAGCGGTTAAGGCTTTTGAAAAACACATGACAGATAATGCCATGGAAAACCAGGAGGATTTAAGTCCGTGGCAAAGATTCTTCATATCATATGCAAGAATCTGGGCACAAAATTCGAGCAGAGAAGAGTTATACCGAAGAACATCTGAAGACGTTCATTCCTTACCTGAAACACGCGTTAAGTTACCATTGCCCAATATCCCACAATTTGTTGAGGCCTTCAACATTGAATCCGGCTCACCCATGTATATTGAGAAAAAGCAAACTATCAGTATCTCATAATTGAATGGCTAATCTGAAGAGAAAAATAGCTTTCATAATTCTCCTGCTTTATATATTCGGTAATCTGGGTGCTCAGATCAGACCAGATTCAACAGGTATCTGGTTTAAAAATGTTAATAGTTTTCCGGGCAGATTTGCATATTCTCAAGCGATTCTGTGGCCATCCTCTATAGCCGGACATATTGGTTTGTATATACTTAAAGATGATTTCGATTGGTCGAGAGCAGTCACATGGTCTATGTATAAGCAAAGTTTCTCAATGCTTCCCAGACTTGACAAAGACCATTGGTCATGGAATTATGAGGTGCATCCCATGATGGGTTCATTTTCATACCTTGCTTATAGAAACAGGGGGGCAGCAATTTGGGAGTCATTTACAGGAAGTGCTTTAAATTCTGTTATTTACGAATACATTATTGCTGGAGGGACGCAACCACCAAGCTGGAATGACATGGTTATTACACCCATAAGTGGAAGTCTTGTGGGAGAAGGTCTTTTTCAGATGAAGAAATATTTTCTACGTGATAATTACCTCACTATCTTTGAAAAGATACTGATATCTGTCAGCGACCCTTTTGAAGTACTGTATTTCGGTTTTAACTTTAATAAAATGATTCATTATCATGGGCTTGCTCAGACTCGCTTTCGGTAAGCCAGAGAGGCAAGGTACAATACTACTACGCTATATATAGCAATTCCGATAAGATTTGGGAGCACATCTAAGAAATCAGAACCCTTTAGCAGCACCATTCTGATTACTGGCATAAAATACGCCAGGGGATTTAAATAATTCACATACTGAGCCCAATTTGGCATACTTTCAACCGGAGTAAACAATCCTGACATCATTATAAAGGTAAGGTTAAAGAAAAATGTCAGAAACATAACTTGTTGTTGATTATTTGAGAGACTCGAGAATAACAATCCAATACCCAGAGGTGCCAGCATATAGACTGCAGTAAATAAAAACAGTAGCCCGACACTTCCAATAATTGGCACACCAAAAAGTATTCGTCCCAGTAACAAACCAAAAGCCAGTTCAAACATAGCGATCAGCCAAAAAGGAGCAAGCTTACCAAGTAGAAATTGATATTTCCGAACCGGAGTAACATTTATCTGTTCAATTGTTCCGATTTCCTTTTCTCTGACAATATTGAGTGCAGTCAAAATCCAGCCAATCATAGATACCAGTAACACCAGTATCCCAGGCACCATATAAACTTTAAAATCAAGTTCAGGATTGAACCAATGGCGCGATTTTATTTCAATACCTTTTGCTTGCACTTCCTGGAGATTCAGCCAGGAACTACCAAGATTATTATGATATTTCAGCAGAATATTCTGAGCATAAGCAGTAGTGATTACAGCAGCAGCATTGTTAATTCCATCAACCAAAAACTGGACTTCCACCGATTCATTATTCATCAAAGACTTTTCAAAACCCTTTGGTATTTTAATCACAATATCTGCTTCGCCTGATTTCAAACTATGCTCCATATCCTCATCACTGAATAACTGCTCCTGAGTATCGAAAAAAGGACTACTATCATAATGACTAAGCAATTCTCTCGAAGCATGAGATGCATCAAGATCAAACACTGAGTATTCTATGCTTTTCATATTCAAATCTGCGGCATATACAAGAATTACCAGTTGCACTATGGGCATAATGAAAATTAGCGGAAGCATAGTTTTGTTTCTCGCTATCTGAATAAACTCTTTCTGGATTAAAAATAAAAGTGTTCTCATCCTTCAAGACGGATTTTAAACTTTCGTATACTGGCAATAATAAAAATAACAGTCATTCCGGTTAGAATCAAGGTTTCATCCCAGATGTATTCTAATCCATTACCTTTTAACATTATGTCTTTGACAATTATAATAAACCATCTGGGAGGTATAATGTAGCTGAGCCATTGCAGCACTAAGGGCATATTTTCAATCGGATAAATAAATCCAGACAATAATACAGCAGGCAACATGAGAGCAAAAAGAGAGATAAACATTGCGACTTGCTGATTAGGTGCCATAGTTGAAATAAAAATCCCTAGCGAAAGAGATAAAACGATATAGAGTAGTAATTCAGCCATCAGCAAGATTAAACTGCCAGAAATTGGTAGTTGAAAAACCAAAGTACCCATAAGGAGTATCACAATGGCATTGATAAATCCCAGTCCAACGTAAGGCATTACCTTACCTAAAATTATCTGCGCGGGGCGAAGTGGACTAACCAGCAGAACCTCCATTGTTCCTAATTCTTTTTCACGAGCTACAGATATTGATGTCAATAAGGCACAGATTAATAATAAGATTAGTGCCATCGTACCGGGTACAAACATATATGCGCCTTTGAGACTTTCGTTGAAAAGCATTCTGGTTTCAACTACCATCATACTCTTCTGGAGCCCATTCCCAAGTTTCTGCACCTGGTACTGCCGAACAATTCCAGATAAATAATTTACCACCGTATTTGCCAGATTTGGATCAGAAGCATCTGTGATAATTTGTATTTCTGATGATCCGGATCCTTCAATATCTGAAGTAAATTTTGAAGGGAAGACCAATACTGCCCGTATATCTCCTCTCTGGAATTTTGATTCAATTTCTTTTTCTGAGCGAATTGCTCCCTTATATATAAAATATCCTGACGAGAACACTTTTGATTGAATTCCTTTTGAGTGGATATCATTTGACTGATCCATGACAGCTATACCAATATCTTTAAAATTATTAGTGATAACATATCCAAAAATAAGAATCTGCACAACAGGTATTCCAAACAGGACAATCAGTGTTTTTCGATCACGGAAAATATGATGAAACTCCTTAATGACAAAGCTTGTGAAACTTCTCATACTCGATCCTCTCCTTTAACTATTCTATAAAACAATTCATCGATTGAAGTCACCTGATACTCATGTTTTAGATTTGATGGTTCGCCTAAAGCTTTTATCTGCCCATCAGCCAAAACGCAAATACGATCACAATATTCGGCCTCATCCATATAATGTGTCGTCACAAAAACAGTAGTCCCCTGTTTGGCTACGCGATAAATGAGCTCCCAAAATTGCCGCCGTGTCAGTGGATCAACACCTCCGGTCGGTTCATCTAAAAAAATCAGTTTGGGTCGATGAATTATAGCTATAGAGAAAGCAAGTTTTTGTTTCCAACCCAAGGGAATATCTCCAACCAATCTTTTCCTTAGATTTTCTATACCCAGGTCTTTCACCAGTTCGTCAGAACGATTCCTAATTTCCTTGTTGCTTAAACCATAAATTCCACCAAATAAGCGAATGTTTTCAATTACCGTCAAATCATCATACAGGCTAAAACGTTGACTCATATAGCCAATATTCTTTTTAATGCTTTCTGATTGTTTCATAGCATCGAATCCCACAACTTTTACGATGCCCTCAGTCGGTTTTGACAATCCTGACAAAATTCTAATTGTTGTAGTCTTTCCAGCTCCATTTGCACCAAGGAATCCAAAAATCTCTCCTGCATACACTTTAAATGTCAAATTATCATTAGCAGTAAAGGTTCCAAACCTTTTTACCAGATTTTCAACTTCTATTATGGCAGTATTATTAGTTTGCATCACCTTGTTTTCATTAAACTGATAAAACAATCCTCAACAGTTGGCTGAATCTGGCTTATTGTAACATCTCCCCACTCGTTCTTTTTAAAGTATTCAAGCAATTTATCATGTTTAACATCTCTCAGAACAAAGTGCACTTCCTGTCCACATAAATAGACAAGATCAATCCATGGAACCTGTTCCAAACGATTAAGTAGTACAAAACGGTCAAGACTTGAAGCTGCAAATAAAGGTTCAGAATAATTATCAATTAAGGATTTTGGAGAATCAACATAAAGCAGTTCACCTTTCTGAATCATTGCAATTCTATCGCAGCGATTGGCTTCATCCATATAAGGTGTTGAAACCAGGATTGTCATACCATCTTCTTTCAGGCTATCAAGAGTATTCCAAAACTCAATTCTTGATACTGCATCCACCCCTGTTGTTGGCTCATCAAGTATTAGAAGTTCAGGTTTATGGATCAAAGCACATGATAAAGCCAGCTTTTGTTTCATGCCTCCTGATAACTTTCCAGCTCTTCTGTTAGCAAATGGTTTTAATTGATCATAAACGGAAGCAATCATTCCGTAGTTCTTTTCTATATCTACCTTAAACACGGAAGAATAAAACTGAAGATTCTCCTTAACAGTCAGATCGTGGTAAAGTGAGAATCTTCCAGGCATGTAGCCAATTCGTTTTCTTATTGACAGATAATCTTTTATAGAATCAAAACCCAATACCTGGGCATCACCATCATCCGGAATTAATAGAGTCGCCAGTATCCTGAAGAGGGTTGTTTTCCCTCCGCCGTCAGGCCCAATCACCCCAAATAATTCACCCCTTTCAACATCAATATTAATGTTCTGCAAGGCAGAAATTTCACCAAACTTCTTTGATAAAGCTGTACAACTAAGAGCAAGATTCATCTTTATAAAACCATTTCTCCTGGCATTCCAATTTTAATACGACCATCGTTAACTACTCTCACCAGGACGGCATAAACCAGATTAAGCCTTTCCTCTTTGGTTTGAATAATCTTTGGTGTAAATTCAGCCTGATCAGCTACCCAAATAATCTTACCAGAATATGAGTAGTACCCATCACTTTGATTATCAATCCTGACATTCACTGTTTGTCCAATCTTTAAGGATGACAAGCTGATGCCACTTACATAAGCTCTCAGATCCATTTTGCTCAAGTCTGCAATCTTGGACAAAGGTTTATTTGGTCCGACTAACTCTCCCCTTCGTGCAAAAGTTTCAAGTACAGTACCATCAAGCGGAGCAACAATACTGGCACGACTCATTTTCTGATTCAATACTGCTGTCTGAGTATTCAGAAATTGCACCTCCCTCTTCACACCAACAATTTGGGCATCAAAAGTTTTCAGGCCCTCTAAAGCTACATTACGTTGACTTATCAGACGATCCAGATCTTGTTCCTTGCCAGCACCACTTTCAACCAGGCTTTTAATTCTGATAACTTCTTTATTAAGTCCTTCTATTTCAATATCGGCCACTCTTTTTTGGGCCATAATAATGAGGGCTTTAGCGTTAATTGATGCAATTTGTGCTTCAAAACCCAATTTTTGTAAATGAAATGATTGGGTATCCACCTGAGCAATAAGCTGACCTGAATCAATTTCATGTCCTTTCTCCAAAGCAAAAGCGATTAATTGTCCTGATGCTTCAGAGGATATTAATACTTCATCTGCTTCAAAATGACCATAAGCCTCAACCACAGCACCATCCTCATTGCAGGAGATCAGGAAAATAAGCAGACTAATTACGGGTAGTAGATGTTTCATTCCTATTTAATTACCTGTTAAACTTTTCATATTTAATTTTGCATGTACAAGCTGGATTTTGTGTAACTCCAGATTTATTCGATATATTTTCTCAGCATTAATATCCTGGATAAATTCCCTTGATGATGCAACTCCCTGACTGAGCCTTTCCCTACTCGAGGCTGAGATATTCTCGCTTGACTCAACAAGCTCCAAGTCCTTAATGATCAATTGATTTATGGCTTCTATTCTTTTGTTCAATTCAATAATTCTGGATCTCAATTGCATATCAAAATCTTCCTCCTGATTAGAGATTACCTCCTGTTGTAAACTAATTTGATTACGAATAGTTTTTGTTTTTTTATAATCAAGAACTTCCCATTTAATCTTCACTCCGGCAATGAAAAACACATCCCACTGATCAGATAAGATGTTAAGGCCCGGTCTACCATACCCCAGCTGACTGAAAGCAAGCATCTGTGGCATTCTGCCAATTTCCATCTTCCTTGAGAGAATATCCAATGCATCTTTTTTGTATCCAAATAGCAGATTCTCGGGTCTTTCAATCTCCCAATTTTGACTCTGCTCTTCCGGCATTGTGAAATTACTATCATGATTTATAGGTAATCCAGTCAGTAAACTTAGGCGGGCAATTGCTGAATTTAGCTTGGAACTTATCTCAATAATTTTTTGCTCTGCAACAAGCTTTTGGTTTTCAAGTTTATATATATCTGCAGAAATGAGCATCCCATGTTCTACAGCTTTTGTCACCTCTGAAATTGAAGCATCGATTGTAGCAATAATTGATTCATGAATGGTCAGTTCTCCTTTAGATAATAAAATCGATAAATAAAGTTCAATTATATGTTTTTCTATATCATCTTCAGTAATATCTATCTCTAACAATTGTATCTGTTCACTGATATTGTTTTGCTCCAGCAAAGCTTGTGTTAGTCCCCAGTCATATAATCGTTGATTGATATCCAGGCTGGTCTGAAACTGAGCATGCGGGATCTCAGGGAAGCTAAGACCAGCAATTGGCAAGTCGAAATCAAATTCCACAACATCTGACTGGTAAGCAGCCTTTCCATTAAGACTAATGGCCGGATAGTTTGGCAAGTAATTCAACTTTCGGGCCAGATTATAATATGTCTTGTAAATGGACTTATTCTTAACTATGTGGCTTGTAGTGATAGCAGCCTTCACACAATCCGTAAGATTTATTTTCTGCGCTGATACAGTAGCAGTAATCAATAAAACCAAACTAATGGATAAAAGATTCTTCATTTTATTGCTCTGATAAAAAAGTCAGCTGTAACCCGCTTTCTTTCATTAATTAATTCATTATATTCCTTATCATCCTTTTCTAAAAAATTCATCAATATTGGCTTAGCAATGATCGGAAATACACTGAGTGAAATGAGGTTCATTAGAAACTCTTCAGTAGGAATTGGTCTCATCTCTCCTTTTCTGACGCATTCATCGATCAATTCTGACAGTTGGAGGATTACCCCAGACTCCATAGGACCAGAGAAAAATTCCATTAGCATTTCAGGTTTGCGAACAATTTCTGCAATAATAAATTGCGGTACTAAAGGATTATCTAGTAAAAAGCCAATATATAAATCGAAAAACCTTGTAATCTTATCAGACAGTGAGCCCGTTTCGTCAAACACACCAAATACGACTGGGAAAAACTGATCCATTATATCTTTCACTATTACCCGATACAATTTTTCCTTTGATCGGTAATAATAATGCAACAATGCTTTGTTCAAAGCAGCTTTATCAGCGATCTCCTGCATTCGCGCGCCATCAAACCCCTTTTCCAGAAAAACTTCTTTTGCAGCAATTAGTATCTGCTTTTCAGGACCTGGCTGAGCGGAATCGGGTATTTTTTTGTTTTGAACCATTTGGTTTAACCAATATATTTAACCGTTTGGTCAAATATACAATTATTTAACAAAAAAAGGGCTGTCAATCGACAGCCCTTTAATATATTATCGTTTCAGACTCTATTTAATTTTAAACAGCTTATAGTCTACGCGTCTATTGAACTTGCGACCTTCTTTGGTAATGTTATCCATAAAAGGATTTGCTTCACCAAAATACTCAGTACGGATTCTTCCATCCTGAATACCTTTTCCAATCAGGTATCTCTTAGCAGAGGCAACCCTCTTCTCAGACAGTTTAAGATTATAATCATTGCTTCCTGTCCAATCAGTGTGGCCATCCAAATGCACACCAAAGTTCTGTTGATTTGAAAGGGCCTCAGCAATTTTGTTCAGCGTTTGCATACCATTATCCTGCAGATTTGAATCATCAAAATCAAAAAGAATTTTCTGATTATTAATGCTATATTTTGCCATTAAGGTTGGTACATCAAATGGACACCCTTTTAGTTCAGCAACACCTGGTTCTTCAGGACATTCGTCTTCACTATCTGGAATTCCATCACGGTCGCTATCAATAGGACAACCGAATCTGTCAACCTGCCATCCTTTAGGAGTATCAGGACATCTGTCGTCTTTGTCTGGCACACCATCTCCATCTGAATCAGGGCATCCTTTTAACACGGCAGGTCCTGGTTCATCCGGACATTCATCCTCTTTATCCTGAATTCCATCACCATCAGTATCAGGACAACCGTTAAATTCTTTTAAACCAGGAATAGTAGGACATTCATCCTCATAATCATAAATGCCATCTTTATCAGTATCCAATGGGCAACCATTTTCATCAACAGCAACTCCGGGAGGAGTATCAGGACACATGTCATTTTTATCTATAACACCATCACCATCAGAGTCCTTAGCTTTACCCGGGGTAAAGTATAATGACACAGAGTTTTGATGGAAAATATCATTCAAACTATTCGGTGCTGTTACAACATCACCTTTTGTACCATCAATGACATCAGTCAGCGGATACTCCAATGAAGTTTGAACAGCAAAGCTTAGCCAGGATGTTAATCTAATGCCAACACCTACACCACCATATAAATTAGGTCGCAGAAGAGTTTGAGTAAAGGCACCATTTTCACCTGTACCGTTTCCATCAGCATAATTTGCTCCAAGTCCACCAAGAACAAAAGGAGCTATTCGTGACTCTTCCTTAAAGATATAGCCATTATTAAACTTATACTTAGCAAGCAAATTTACATTGTACATGTGCGACATAAATGACAATTGAGTACCAGGCATCAGATTGTTCTCATCAACCTTTCTTACTCTATCATAAAATCCGTGCAACATAACATCGAAGGAAGGATTCAAATACCTCGCAATAGAAAGGGCTCCGGCATAACCCTGCTCAAAGGTCATGTATTCATTTCCATAATCGCCATTGTACTCCATTACGCCAAAATGTAGACCGAAGCCCCATTTATTTTCAGCATTCTGAGACAATGCAAATCCTGTAGATAATAACAGGATAAATAAGGTAAGGGTAGTTTTTCTCATAAGTAGGATGAATTATTCGTATGTTTTCAATAAAGTAAAAATAATTAAAAACTTTAACTTTTATTGTCAATTCACCTAATTATCAAAAAACAATCAATCTCCTCGCTTGGCTCTCTCCCATTTTACTGACTGTTTTCCTTTTATATAGCGAAAGAATCCAAGAAAAACAGAAAGGTTCATAATGAAGAAATAATAAGGAATAAAAAGCAATTTTATCTTAATTTGTTTGTTCTCAAGGAACCATCCGAGCAACGCAGCGACATAGAAAAGTAATTGCAAGGCTAACATCACAGAGAAAAAAGCCCTATTAAATGGTCCATCCTGCATGATCGACAGCCAAATATTTACAGGAATTAGAAATAACAACGCAACTGGCGCCAAAGACCATCGAAGCACCCTGTGTGAGATGTATTGAAATGACAAAATGCCGTATTTGAAAATATTAAGTAATTTTTTCAATCTAACAATAGATTGTATACCACCAGCAGAAATTCTTATTTTTCTTTTTAGCTCTTCTTTTACATTTGCTGAGGCAGTCTCAATAGCGTAAGCTTCAGGATTATATTGAATGGTATATCCCTTCATCGCTATCCTTAGAGATATAATAAAATCATCAAGGAGAGTATCCTTCTCGACGACATTAAAGAGCTCTGTTCTTACCGCAAATAATTCACCGGCAGCTCCAACAACTGAATACAATTCAGCATCCCACTTTTTCAAAGTAGACTCATATTTCCAATAGAGGCCCTCTCCAGCACTGGCAGCAGCATCCGCTCCTTTCTGAAAAATTCTCTTCTCACCACTAACACAGCCTACTTTAGGATTTCTGAACATATCAACAATTAATCGGATCGAATCCTTACCAAGCAAAGTATTAGCATCAGAAAAAACTACAATTGGTGTTTTAACAAAGCTAAATCCACGATTCATTGCTGCAATCTTCCCATTCCGTGCATCTTCATGGTAAACCTCAATATCTCCATAATTCTTTAGCATATTTGGGGTTCCATCGTCTGAGCCATCAGTCACCCAGACCATTTTCAACTTCGATGCCGGATAATCCAATTCGCGACTATTACTAACTTTCCTATCAACAAAATCCTTTTCGTTGAACGCTGTAATAAAAAGAGTTACTTCTGGTTCATAATCATCATTCCCTTTAAAAGGCTTTGACTTTCCCATAAGTCTTTTGATCCGAACCATAATAAAAAGTACGATACCATATCCCAGATAGGCATAAAAAATTATGAAAACCAATACCCAAAAAATAATCTTCAATGCTAGCATAATGAATCCCACATTAATAGTTAATAATTATATGTCAACTCTCTCCCACTTACCCGATTTCTTATTATATGTTTTAATGACGCGTGCAGGATTACCAACAGCAACAGAAAAAGCCGGAATATCTTTTGTGACAACACTACCAGCACCAATCTGACATCTCTTTCCTATAGTTACACCTGGCAACACAACAGAATTTGCTCCAATATGAGCCTCATCCTCAATAATCACAGGTCTGATATCTAAGTCCTGCTTACTAGAGTTTTTTTCTCCGTCAGAAAAGCCGTGATTAAAACCGCTTAGGAAAACATGCTGACCCAAACCTGATCCATTCCCCATTTTCACCGGGCCAATAATTACGCTACCAATACCAACTCTGACTTTAGAACCAAGAATAACATCCCCAGCTCCATTATTTATTACGCAGAAACTCTCAACAGTAGAGTTTTCTCCTAATTCAAAGCGTTTATAAGGAAACAAATCCATTCTGCTTATTCTACGAATTTTTGAATGTTTTCCTCGCTTATGCACAAAAGGATTAACAAACAATTTTATCCACAAACGCGGCTTCGGTCTACGTCTGGGAGATATTGTCCACATCACAAAATCTCTGAACTTTTGGTTTTTTTTAATCCTTTCCTTAATATCCATATTTTTGATCTAAGCTTATTTTTCAGAATTTTCAGCAGCCTCAAATATTGATTTCACATTGTTAGCCCAGGTATGACTTCTGGCAAAGTCTTTTCTTCCCTTCTGTTTTTCTTCACTATCCTCATCAAGAGCTAACTGAATAAGTTTCTGATAGTCCTCTGCCGTGACACCGAGGTATGTATAATCACTAAAATATTCCATTGCTTTTGTTGAACTAGCAACTGTAGGTTTACCCATAGCCAGATACTCGTCAATTTTTCGAGGATAATTCCCAATTGTAGCATCATTAACCTGTTGTGGATTTAAACAAACTGTAAAACCTTTTATGTAGCCCGGCAATTCTTCAGGGTTCCTGGATCCAAGAAAATGAACATTTTGCATCTGGTGCAATCTGGATTCTTTGAAGTTCTCATCCTCAGGACCGACAAAAATAAATGTCCATTTTGTCTCAAGCTCAGCCAGCTCCTCAAGCAAATTAATACTCAGGCGTCTGGAGCTTAAAAAACCAACATAGCCAATAATTGGTTTATCAAACTCGACAAGATCCTCTGCAACCTTGATATCCTTAATGTCATCATTAAAATCATCTACTTCGCATCCCTGTCCAACCATGTAAGAATGAGAATTGTACTTCAGACCGTACTCAGTATATAAAGTAGAATTATTGCATACTACATCTGCCTTGGCTATTAATTTTGGTTCAATTCTAACGCCATGCTTTTTCCAATAGGGATTCTTCGTCAGATAATCCCGCATATAATAAATGTACAAATCAGGTTTCAGCAGTTCTTTTTGGAATAGACCCAGAAACATGCTGCTATCATTAAAAATTATAAAATCTTTAAACTTCAGTTCCTCCAATGCTGGTTTTATTGCTTCAGCAAAACGGTTGTTATTAATTCGATTCAGCCAATCAAATAATGGGCCATCTGGCAGCCAGTTGTTTGACTCAATCAGTGTTCTGGGATTCAGCACCCAGAAATTATCCATTTCTTTTTTTAATGCAGCTTGTTCTCCTCGTAAAACAGCCTTTCGTAACCGTACTTTATCAGTATTTTTCTCAGCGTATTGACTTTTTCGATCCAGGGGTTGGTTGACATAAAGAACCCGATTATTCTTTGCCATTTCCACAGCAATGTTTTTACAATTGCTTCCTATCTCAATATCCCAGGCCTGAATACCAATAACTATTATATCACGACCAGTAATCATAATTATTTATTTTTGTTATACACCTTATCATAAAGTTCAAGCACATTTTCGGCCATTGATCTCCACGAAAACTTAGCCGAATTATTTAGGCCTTTCTCAATATAACTGTTTCTAATATCCTCTTTGCTCGTCAATTCAATCATTGCCTTTGTAATCTCATCAATCTTGTATGGATCAACCAGATATGAGCCATCACCCGACACTTCAGGCATACTAGAAGTATTGGCAGTTATCACAGGGACTCCACATTTTTGCGCCTCCAGAATTGGTATTCCAAAACTTTCTCTGAAAGATGGATACAGGAAAAGATCAGCTAAAGAATAAATTGCAGGTAAATCTGTGTTAGTTACATAACCAGTAAGATGTATATGCTTAACTAATTCAGGATCTCCAATATTATTCGCAATTTTCTGCAAATCTTCACTGTCATAGTCCAACATAACAAGAGGAATATCAGAAGATGTTTCTTTGCGATAATTCGAATAAGCAGCCAAAGTTCCTGGTGTATTCTTCTTCTGCACAGTATTTCCAAGAAAAAAGAAGAATCTGTCAGGCAGTTTATACATTTTCTTTACCCTGTCAAGAGTTTCCTTATCCTTAACAGGCATAAAATACTCCGATACTCCATTATAAACCGCAAATAAGCGATCATCCTGAATTTTGAAATATTCGCCAATTCGCTTTTTTTCAAATTCACTAACGGTGATAACTGCATCTGCCCTTTTTAAAATCCGAGGCACAACAAATTTTCTGTATAGGTTTCCAAACCTTTGATAAGCAGTACCCTGACTGAAAATCAAATTTAGATTTGAATGCTCCATATAAATAATGTCATGCAGGGTAAGAACAAGTGGTATACTGCCTCTTAGCGGGGCGGTGTTACTTGTACAGTGCAAAATATCACATTTTTCCTGAGCAGCAGCTTTTGGAAGGGCTAATTGCTCCCATTTAGGATAGAAACCACCATCTAGTTCAACTATCTTGAAATTTTCAGTTTCAGACAAACAAGTCCGATCTTCGTCCGGATTTATAAAAATAACATATTGATTCACTTTATCAATCTGCTGTAGATTTCGGATAAGTTCAAGGGCAACCATATCCATACCATGCTTTTTAACACGAAAAAGTCTTTGTCCTTCAATTCCAATTTTCATCCGTATATATTTATTTCTATTTCATTTATCAGTCTTACTTTCATCACTTAGTCCATGGCTCGTATGAATAAACTTTTTATTTGCACCTTTTAGTTTAAATAATGAAAGCAGCATCAATAGAAATCCTCCAGGAAGACTAACTAATGCTTTTGCTGTTTTTCGATTATATAATGACTTGGGAATAGCAAAACAAAATGCCAAAACGGTCAGTGCCCAGATTATAAACCAAGCCGCAAAATTAAATATCAAATGAGTCCACATCCAAAATTGAGCAAAACCATTGATCAAAGCCATTACAAAAACTATAATACTGAGTACTCCTAATAATAAAATCCGGGGAGGTTGAATCATTTGATACACCTTGTCAGCAAAATCAATATTGCCTGACTTAATCAGAGCTTTAAAACCTGAGTACGCAAACCTTCTGAAATAAATAAATTGAGCTGAAAGCCACCTTTTGCGCTGATTGGCAAAGACTTCTGATTTCTGTACTTTTTCATCCAGCACAATAGCATCTGGAACATATTCTATACGATGTTTATCACGTAACAGGGTTAATTCCAACTCCTTATCAAATCCTCCAACAGCCTTAATACTTTTCATAGTTGTTTTAAAGAAAGCATAATCAAATGCCATCCCTGAACCAATTAGGGCAGAAGATAATCCTAAAACCCGATGTCCTTTTCTAAAAATACTATTGTTGATCTCTTCACTAACAGCATCGAGAACAGCAAGATTAGTGTTAAGATTTTTTGCTACACGATGTCCCTGAACTGTGTGGTAATTTCGATCAAATGCCAAATTAATTTTTGAAATAAAATCAGTAGCCATAATATTATCAGCATCCAGGATAAGAGCTACATCATAACCGTCTCCAATGATTTCCATCGCAGCATTAAGAGCTTTAGACTTTGTACTCTTTTCAAAGCTAACCTCAATAAGCCTAAGAGGCAATTTCTTTAATTCAATTATTGTTTCCTCTTTGAAAGAATCTGCAATTATTACCACCTCAAACATTTCCTTAGGGTAATCCTGCTCCAGGGCTTTTTCAGCAACTTCCATGATTACCTCATCCTCCTTATATCCAGGAATCAGAACAGCAAACTTTCGAAATGACTCAGGACCAGTAACAATAGTTTTATACCTGAAAAGGCTGGCAAAACTAAAAATGAATATATATACAGCAGCAAAACCAATGTATACAAAAAGCACTATTTCAATGAGGTTAAAAAAATACCATATTATCTCCATCAATCCTTAGTTTTATTTGTGGTTTTTGTTGTAAGCTTTATGGGATAAATTCCAAAGAGTTCCTTTCCATGAAGCACGTAAAAGCGGAATCTGCTTTTTAGCCAAATATTTAAGGCTAAATTTAACTGGTACTAGCAGGTACAGATAAATCAGACTAATCCATTTAAGCCCTGCTTTGGAGTTCCTTCTGGTAAAAAGTATTCGGTTTCTTGTAATATAATATGCCTTCAATGGACTCTCACGACCTGTAGAAATAGATTCTTTGTGCCAAACAATGGAATTTGATTCATAATACATTTTATAGCCAGCTTTCTTGACTCTTTCACACCAATCATGCTCTTCGTAATACAAAAAAAAGATCTCGTCCATCGAACCAATCTGATCAATAATCTTCATTGGAACCATCATAGCAGCTCCGTGTACGGCAAAAGTATATCCACCAGCATCATGTTGCCCCACATCTTTTTCCCTGTACCCAATAAGTTGCTGCCGCATCGTAATGGGATGGTATCGGGTATAACCAGCATACTGTATCGTATCTGGTGTATGATGAAAACGTATTTTTGGACTTAGCATTCCGATTGATTCATCAGATTGCATTCGACTAATTAGAGGTTCAAGGAAATCAGGTTCTACCTCAGTATCATTATTAATAAAAAGACAATACTCTCCTTTTGCCTTATCTACTCCCAGATTATTCCCTCCGGCAAATCCAAGATTCTCCTGACTAATAATCAAAATAATTTCTGGAAAATCATCTTTTAGTTTTTCCGGTGTGTCATTTGGAGAACCATTATCAATCACCAGAATTTCAATATTCTGATAGCTAATTTTTCGCAAACTAGATAACAATTGACGAGTAACTTCTGATTGATTATAATTTACTGTAATGATAGATACCAGAGGAGTTTTCATAATTAATAAACATATTCTATTAATGTTGTATCAAAAGCACTTGCGAAAAACCTGTCTGTGCCACCTGTTTGAACATCTGCTTTAATTTTATTCCATTGTACTATAACATCCTGATGACCAATAGCCAGGCATATAAAATCTTCATTCACTAACATACCTAAATATGTATTATTATCAGAACTACAGCATTCCTGGCAATTATCAGGAGCATTTAAAAGACGAAAATCAAAAAGGTCATTGCTATCTGTTGGTGAACCATTCTTAATGCTGAATTGTAACCATGCCTTTGCTTGCATATTATAAACCTCATCAATCCCCATATCTCTTTTAAGAATATCGCCTTCTATCTCATATTCCCAATTAAAATAACCCTCTTTCAAAAAGAACAATTTAATTGAGGCCCAGGTACGATTCGACAACTCAAATGAAAATCTTCCGTCAGCTGAAGTATTAATACTGGATGCTAAATCATAATTTGCCGAATAAATACCGTTTTCAATTTTTCTTGTATATAATTCGACTGTAACATCCTCAATATTTATTTTCTGTATAGAGTCAACCAAAGTACCAGCTATTTGAATAGTCTCAGCTGTTCTTTCACATCCCATTAATATGATCAGCAATAATAACGGGATAAACATATACTTTGTGACAATACCCATTTCAGATAATAGTTGAACTCAGTCAATTAATCACCCTTAAATTAGTTTTTTTTGGGTTGCGATTGCAATTAATTGTCAATGAAAACTAACTATTTGACCAATTAAGTAATTAATAAAGAAAAGCCCATTCAATTAACTGAATGGGCTTTTATCATAATGAAAATGCTTTTATATCTTCAATCGTGATTTAAAAGGTAAAAAAGTCATGAAATCAGCATGATGAACCAGGTATGCCTCAGTTGTTCTTTTAACAAGATCACCTTCTTTGGCATGACCTGCTATAATATGGCAAACTTCAGGAGGAACACCACATTCTTCAGCCAATGACACTCCTGAAAAAGGATGTCGTAAGTACTTACCATAAGATCCTTGAATAGCTTTTCCATCCTGCATCACATACTCAAGTAATTTTCCAACATCTGCAAGTATGGCTCCAGATAACAATACATCCATATTAACCGGCAAGTCCTCTCCGAAAAATTCCTGGCACTTCAAGCCGGCATCTTTCGCAATATGTACCACTGCACGTTTGTGGGCCATAAAAGTAACATTCAAATCAGGAACCAGCAGCGTAAAAGGTATTGTGTTCAAATCGTCAGGAGTAAGTACACTTCTTTCCAATGCAATCTCCCATGTTTTTGCAGTTTTCTCACGTAAATCCTCATCCTTGATCCAGTTCAACTCAGGCCAAAGATCCAAAATAGCTTGATTCATAATAATTCGTTTGTTTTCAATTTTCAATTTTTTTTACTCTCCTAATGCTTCAATCACTGCATCCGCCATTTCATCAGTTGATGCAGCTCCTGCATCCAGAACTGTAGACTTACCAGTCATTTTCATCATATCATATGTTTTCACCTTACCATCTTCAATTACTTTTGCAATTGCCTTTTTAATTCTATCGGAAATCTTTGTTTCACCAATATGATCTAACATCATACAGGCAGATGCAATCATTGCAATTGGATTAACAATCGATTCAGGATAATCAGCATACTTAGGTGCTGATCCATGAGTTGGTTCAAATACTGCAACATCTTCTCCAATATTGGCGCTACAAGCAAAGCCCAAACCACCAATCAGTCCGGCAAAACCATCTGAAACAATATCACCAAACATATTACCAGCGACAATTACACCATAATTCTCAGGGTTTTTTGTCAGCCACATCATTTGAGCATCGATATTGGTATTCCAAAGCTCAATTTCAGGATATTCATTCTTTTGAATTTCCTGTGCCAACTTAAACATCATCCCTGAAGTTTCTCTTATGACATTTGGTTTTTCACAAACTGTTACAGATTTGTAGCCATATTTCTCAGCATATGCAAAAGCAGCTTTGAGAATCCGGCTTGTATATTTTTTTGTGAATATGCGAGTGGATACAGATAGCTCCTCAACCGGAACATCACTGAAGTTCTGCACAAATTTCGGATGGGTCTTTAAAGCATCGTACACCTGAGCCGGTGGGTTACTCCACTCCACTCCACCATACAATCCCTCAGTATTCTGCCTGAAAATAACCACGTCAACAACAGGCTCCTCAATAGCATCTTTTTGACCTCTTCTGATAAAATTCAAAGGATTTCCTTTATAAGTACGGCATGGTCTGGTACAAACATCAAGATCAAAATACTGGCGTAAACCAACTATTGGACTTGAATATACCAGTCCTTTATCCTTAAGATTTTCATCCAGTTCGGCATTTGCAGCATCCTTTGGTTTTGAGGTTATTGCTCCAAATAATCCAATCTTGTGCTCAGTAAGCAAGTCAAGTGTTCGTTGAGGTAAGGGATTACCCTCTTTTTTCCAAAACTCCCAACCGATATCTGCCTGAACATAGTCAGCTTTGAAACCAGCAGCGTCAAGTACTCTGATGCTTGCATCTAATACCACACCACCAATACCATCACCTGGCATAGCTACAACGGTTCTCTTAGTCATAAATATCTTATTTATAAGTTAGTAATATACATTTCAATGATCTAAAGATAAAATATAATTTGATATCCAAAAATGACAATTGTGAGGTTTGAAGCTGGATCTTCTTCATTATCTTTATCAAAAATTAATACCAAAGAAAGATGCTTTTCAATAATATTGAACCTCAGGCTATATGGAACTATTTTGAAGATATTTTACGCATTCCCCGTCCGAGTGATTCAGAACAAAAGATTCGACAATACCTGCTTGATTTTGCTTCTAAACATAATCTTGACTGTAAAGTTGATGATACCGGTAATGTTTTAATTAGCAAGGCTCCCACAGCAGGACGTGAACAATCATCCGGAGTGATTCTCCAAAGCCATATGGACATGGTTTGTGAGAAAAATAAAGATTGTGAAATCGATTTCATGAATGACCCGATCTCTGCTTATATTGATGGCAACTGGGTGAAAGCAAAAGGCACTACCCTCGGAGCAGATGATGGGATTGGTATTGCAGCTCAACTTGCGGTTCTGAGCAGCTCAGATATCTCACATGGCCCGATAGAATGCTTATTCACTGTAGCTGAAGAGACTGGCTTAAGTGGAGCTTTTGGATTGAAAGATGGTTTTTTAACAAACAAAATTCTGCTCAATCTTGATTCGGAAGATGAAGGTGAGATCTTCATTGGATGTTCAGGAGGAATTGATACTACCGCATGGTTTGATTATCAAAATGATCTCCTGCCGGATGATTACTCTTCTGTTGAGCTCAGAGTATCAGGACTTAAAGGTGGACATTCGGGAGATGAGATTCATAAAGGGCTCGGAAATTCTATCAAGATTTTAAATCGCTTCTTATGGGATCAGGCGGATGAACTTGAACTCCGTATTTCACATTTTGAAGGAGGAAACCTGCGAAATGCGATACCACGTGAGGCCGCATGCATTGTAACTCTACCCGCAGAGAATGAAAAAACCCTTATAGAACGATTTGAAGCATTTGAAAAAATTACAAGAAACGAGTTACCACATACTGAACCAGATTTAGCATTAAGCCACACAAAAACAAGCCTGCCTGCAGAAGTGATTGATATCGACACACAATCAAATATGCTTAATGCTTTGTATGCATGCCCCCACGGAGTTTTGGCATGGAGTCAGTCAATGGATAATATGGTAGAAACTTCCACAAATCTAGCGGCGCTTAAATTTGTTGATGGACGTATAAAAGTCACCACATCTCAGAGAAGTTCATTAGAATCAGCAAAGAATAATATGGCTTCTATGGTCGAATCTGCCTTTTTGCTTGCTGGGGCAGAAACAAAAAGATCAGGCAGATATCCCGGCTGGAATCCAAATCCGAACTCTGCTCTTGTTAGATTATCTGAAAAGGTTTATGAGGATATATTTGGAAACAAGCCGATAGTAAGGGCAATTCATGCTGGTCTGGAATGCGGATTATTTCTTGAGAAATACCCTGATCTGGATATGATATCCTTTGGACCAACCATCCGGGGTGCACATTCACCCGATGAAAGATTAGATATTGATTCGACTCAAAAATTTTGGAAATACCTGATTGAACTATTGGAGCAAATACAATAAACATGATGAAAATCCCTCTCATTGATAATGATCCCTATCTTGAGGCCTACAGAGGGATTATTCAAAACAGAATTTCTGATATCAGAAATAAAAAGCAGGATCTGATTCAGGATCATGTTAGTCTGAGTGATTTTGCCAATGGGCATCATTATTTTGGACTTCACAAAACCAAACAGGGATGGATATGCCGTGAGTGGGCACCTAATGCAACAGCCATAATTTTCATATCTGAAAGTACGGGATGGATTGATTCAGGTTCTGAGTTTCATTTTACCAATATTGGTAAGGGTATTTGGGAATTATATCTTAATTCAAATTTCTTAAAACACCAGGACAAATACAAACTTCTTGTCAGATGGAATGGCGGAGAGGCTCACCGTCTGCCCATCTGGATTAACAGAGTAGTTCAGGATGAACACTCAAAAACGTTTAACGCACAGGTGTGGTCACCCGCCAATCCGTTTATCTGGCAGCATCCATCACCAACAAAACTGCCTGATGAAACCATTCTGATTTATGAAGCTCATGTTGGGATGTCTTCCGAAGAAGGGAAAGTGAACAATTTCAGAAATTTTGCCGATAGCTTAATCCCAAAAATTGCCAGTCTGGGCTATAACGTAATTCAATTAATGGCAATTCAGGAACATCCATATTATGGGTCATTCGGATATCATGTAAGTAACTTTTTCGCCATGTCAAGCCGATTCGGCACTCCTGAAGACCTAAAATACTTAATTGACTCTGCTCATGGAGAGGGGATTAGTGTTATTATGGATATTGTTCATTCACATGCAGTTAAAAACACACTTGAAGGCCCGGGTCTTTTTGATGGCCAGCCAGGAATGTATTTCCATACAGATGAAAGAAGGGATCACCCTGCATGGGATAGTCTGTGTTTTGATTACAGCCGGAATGAAACCCTTCACTTTTTGCTATCTAATTGCAAATATTGGTTGGAGGAATATCATTTCGATGGCTTCAGATTTGATGGAATTACAAGCATGCTGTTTTATGACCATGGATTAGGAAAGTCCTTTAGTTCATATGATCAATATTTTGATTCCGGAGTTGATACGGATGCAGTGATATATCTGGGTTTAGCCAATGAGCTCATCCGGGAGGTAAACCCAAACGCCATAACGATAGCTGAAGATATGAGTGGCATGCCGGGTTTATCGGTTAAAATAAACGAAGGTGGTATTGGATTTTCTCATCGTCTGGCCATGGGAATACCGGATTTCTGGATAAAGTATATTAAGGAGAAATCTGATGAATCATGGAACATAAATGAGATTTTTCACGAACTCACAAACCGTCGGCAAGATGAAAAAACAATTTCATATACTGAATCGCACGACCAGGCTTTAGTGGGTGACAAAACGATTATTTTCAGGTTAGCTGATAATGAAATGTATACAAGCATGGCTGTCAATAGCAACAGTTTGATTATTGACCGTGCGATTGCATTGCATAAACTAATCAGACTGATTACCCTGACAAGCAGTGGTGGTGGATACCTCAATTTCATGGGTAATGAATTTGGACATCCAGAATGGATTGATTTCCCACGAGAAGGAAACGCGTGGTCATATCAGTATGCCCGGAGGCAATGGAGCCTGGCTGAATCACGTGATCTTAAATACCTTAGTCTTAATAAATTTGACTCTGCCATGATTCATTTCTGGCGCCAAAATCCACACTTAGCAACACTAGCTCCCAGAATTATTCATGGAAATGAGTCTGACCAGGTTCTGGCATTTGAAAGAGGAGAATATCTATTTATTTTCAATTTCAATCCAGGTAATTCTTTTTCTGATTACGGCATCCCTTGCGAAGGAGCTGACTATGAGTTTATCTTGAACACTGACAGGAAGGAGTTTAGCGGACACGAACGTATTAATGAATCCATCGTTTTGGAGTCATTTCCACTTAAGCAGTCAGATCATGAATACCAATTGATGATTTATCTCCCAAATCGTACTGCATTTGTATTGAAGAAAATGCAGACGCCATCAATCAGATCAATAAAGTGAGTGTGCCAAAATCCAAGAAAATAATCTATCAGCTGCTTCCAAGGCTATTTGGTCAGGCACCAAAATCGAATGTTCTCATGGGAGATATTCATCAAAATGCCTGCGGTAAACTATCTGACATCACTGTCAGTGTACTTCAGGATATCAAAGCTTTTGGAGTCACTCACCTCTGGTTAACCGGCCTGATCAACCACGCCTGTTCAACTGACTACCTGACTATTGGAGTGCCGGCAAGTCATCCTGCATTATTAAAAGGCAAAGCCGGATCTCCATATGCAATTCGGGATTATTATGATATTCATCCTGACCTTGCAAGTGACCCTGCCTCCAGAATGCCGGAGTTTGGAGAATTAACTGATCGCATCCTTGCGGCAGATTTGGGTTTGATAATTGATTTTGTGCCGAATCATGTATCCCGCGATTACAGGTCTTTAATGCTTCCAAACTCTGAAAAAGACCTTGGTGAGAATGACAATAATAAAACAGCTTTTGATAAGGATAATAATTTCTACTACCTGCCGGATGAGGAATTAAGATTGTACCATGAGGATAAACTCAGTGGACATCAGGATGACTATGTTGAATATCCGGCAAGGGTAACGGGAAATGATATATTCCATTCAAACCCGGGAAAAAATGACTGGTATGAAACTGTTAAGCTTAACTATGGCATCGACTACAGGAGTGGTAAGAAGGCTTTCAGTCCAATACCTGATACCTGGATGAAGATGACCAATATACTATTATTCTGGGCAGGTAAAGGGGTACATGGATTCAGATGCGATATGGCCGGTATGGTTCCGGTAGAATTTTGGAATTTTGCAATAAAAAGAGTTAAACAAGACTTTCCTGAAATTTTCTTTGTCGCAGAAATTTATGAAACAGAGCGCTACCATTCTTATATCAAAGAAGGCCTGTTTGATTATCTGTATGATAAAGTTGGCTTATATGATAATCTCAGGCAGATTATTGCTGGAGATGGATCAACACAAAGTATTACAGCCCATTGGCAATCCCTAAATGGACTAGACGGAAACATGTTGAGCTTTCTTGAAAATCATGATGAACAAAGAATAGCATCGAAGTATTTTGCAAAAGATCCGTGGAAAGCTTTACCTGGAATGGCAGTTTCATTACTAATGAACACAGGACCGGGTATGATTTATTTTGGCCAGGAATTTGGAGAAGAAGCATCTGGTGAGTCAGGATATAGTGGTGATGATGGGCGAACCTCAATATTTGACTATACAGATGTACCGACGATTACTAACTGGCTCGCCAGAGGACACAATGAAACAGAAGCTGCATATAATAATCGGACAAATCTGCGCAAAGCTTATCAAAGCTTACTGAAACTAGCGTCTCACAATCTAATTGCTCAAGGTCAGTTCTATGATTTGATGTGGAGTAATGAACATCTTGCCTTTGAGATCAGATCCAGAATATTTGCTTTTATCAGGCACAATGCCGAAGAAGCCGTCATAATTGTTTGCAGCTTTGATCCCGAATTAGCACAAGTAAGCATACGAATCCCCGAACACGCAATAATGCATATGGGGCAGCAACATTGTTCCCGATTTTTTCTGGAGGGGATATATCCACAACAGACTTTGAATACACTATTAGTAAGTCAGCTTACCAATTCAGGAGTATCTATAAAATTCGACAGAACGTCCTGGTCTGCCCTTCGTCTTGTATTCAATTAAATCCAGCGCAAATAGCTAAAGTCCTGCCTATGAGGTAATTTTGGATGTTTAGGAAATATCCTGATCCCCAATTTAAATACTCCGGGATGAGTCGGGATAGTTCTCATTTTGTATGTGATTTGTTTTCCCTTCCTGCTTATCCGAGTAAACTCTTTTCGATAAATAAATTCCAGATCTTCGTTTGCCTTTTCTCCTACTACAATAAGTTCAACACCTACTTCCTCTGGCTCCAGTTCACCTATTTCCAGATTAACCAAGGCCTTATACTTTTGGCCAAGCTGCAAAGGAATACTTTCATTATCAGGTAATTCTGAAGTAATAATCCTGATTTTATCCCAATGAGTTACGATACGCTTTTTCCAGTTCGACAACTCCCGCGCCATATGATAATTATTCGCTTTGATATCGCTTATTCGTGAGCTAAGAATTGAATAGAATCTATCATTGTAGTCATCGATCATCCTTTTGGTTGTAAATTTCGGGACGATCTGGGCTATTGTATTTTTAATATGTTTTATCCATGCTTCAGGAACTCCTTCTTCATTTCTATCATAATAAGCCGGTACAATTTCATGTTCAAGAATATTATAAAGGGTGGTTGCATCTAACTCATCCTGAAATCCCTGATCAGCATAAATTCTCTCTTCAGGAAGTGCCCATCCTGCACCTTTACGGTACCCTTCGCACCACCAGCCATCAAGAACGCTGAAATTCATAGCAGCATTCATTATAGCTTTCATCCCTGAAGTGCCACTGGCTTCAAGCGGACGTGTAGGTGTATTTAGCCAGATATCCACACCCTGCACCAATTGTTTTGCAAGGTTCATGTCATAGTTTTCCAGAAACACTATCCGTCCAATAAATTCAGGCCGGCGTGACATTTCTACAATATATTTTATTAAGTCCTGACCAGCCTTATCTCTTGGATGGGCCTTCCCGGCAAACAGAAACTGAACAGGCCTGTCGGTATTATTAATTATCCTGGCAAGCCGGTCAATATCTTTGAACAGAAGATGAGCACGCTTGTATGTAGCAAAGCGACGAGCAAAGCCAATGGTTAGAACTTTGGCATTGAGTTTTCCAATTACTTCAAGCACTTGTCCAGGGGGTTCATGTCTCCTTATAGAGTTTTTTCTAAGTCGTTTTTTCAGGTACTCAATCAGTATATTACGCTGTGATTCTCTAATTTGCCATATCCTGTTATCAGCCACATCATGAATTTTCTCCCAATAAGATGCATCAGACTGACTATTCAGGAAATCATTACCGAATGTTTCAAGATACAAAGCTTGCCAGGCCTTAGCTGTCCATGTTTTATAGTGCACTCCGTTTGTTACATACCCAATATGGAGTTCCTCAGGAAAATATCCTTCCCAGAGATTTGCAAACATTGAGCGAGTCACTTCACCATGCAGATTGCTAACAGCGTTTATTTCCTGAGACAGATTTGCAGCAAGATGCGACATAGAAAATTTCTCATTATGATCTCCGGGTACTTTACGTCCGAGATCAGTAAACTCTTCCCATGCAATCTTTAATCTATCAGGATAATGCCCCATGTAGGTTCTGATCAAATCCTCATGAAATGCATCATGACCTGCCGGTACCGGAGTATGAGTAGTAAAAAGAGTTGAGGCCCTGATCACTTCTCTCGATTCATTAAAGGTGAAATTTTTAGTCTCCATCAACTGTTTAATGCGTTCAAAGCCAATAAATGCAGCATGACCTTCATTACAATGGAAAATATCAGCTTTAATTCCTAGCAGCTCCAGCATTCTTATTCCCCCCACACCAAGTAGCATTTCTTGCTTCAACCTATGTTCCTCATCACCTCCGTATAAATTAGATGTTAGCAATCTGTCATGTGCTTGATTGCTTTCTATATCAGTATCCAGAAGAAATAAATTAACCCGACCAACGGGAACACGCCAGATCCTTGCTGAAACTATACGTCCGGGAAATGCAATTTGAATCTGAAGATTTTTACCCTTTTCGTCCAGCATAGGATATAGAGGAAGCTCAGTAAATTCTTCTCTCATATTTTCAGCAACCTGATCACCATGCAGAGTAAGTACTTGTTTGAAATACCCGTACCGGTATAATAATCCTATTCCGGTTAGTTGATAATTACAGTCGCTAGCTTCTTTAAGATAATCACCAGCCAATATTCCTAAACCACCGGAGTAGATTTTTAAACTGGAGTGAAAACCATACTCCATACTCAGATAGGCAATCTTTGGCTGATCCTTATCCTCTTTTTTGTTCATATATGAGTTGAAAGACTCCAATACACCTTTATATTGATGAAAAAAATCACCGTGCTTGCCTAAATCCTGAAGCCTGTTGTATGGAACTTGCTTAAGAAGTTTAACCGGGTTATGTTCAACTTCCTCCCACAGTTCAGGATCAATAGCACAAAACAATTCTTCTGCCTCATAATTCCATGACCACCAAAGGTTCTTAGCAAGCTCTTCCAAGCCAGCTAATTCATCCGGCAGGGAAGATTCAATAACAACATTCTTCCATACAGGGTCATTTGACTTACGCTTAAGAGCAACTGAATCAAGCTCGTGTAAGGTTGATGGCTCTCTCTCAGGAATATCTATCACACCAGATTTATCCATAACAAGACTGTATAATTCTTCATAATTCTTAATGAGCTCATTCCATTGAGCAATTTTCGCAATAGCCCGGGCATCATCTTCATTCTTTGCTCTTTGAGAGGGATGAATTTGACAATAATCTCCTATCATGCCGGATAATTCGTCAATCAATTCCGCATTCGTTTGTTTAAGACGATCTAATACCCATACCCCATTAGATTCCAGCTCGGGAAACAGCTCCTGTATCCAAAGACCAAAACCAGCAAGGTTTGTTGTCATTGTAGGAACACCAAATGCCAAACTCTCAAGCGGGGTATATCCCCAAGGTTCGTAATATGAAGGGAACAAAGTAAGATCCAGTCCCATTAACAGATCATAATACTTCAAATTGATGATCCCATCATCACCATTCAGATAACTTGGAATAAAAAACACCTGGACATTATCACTCTCGCTGTTCTCAAGGCCTTCAGCTTTTAGCATTTTCAGAACCGGATCATCAGATGCATCATGAAGATTATGACTCAGGTAGGGGCTATTCATTGGCTCCTGACTTCGCCCCTCCAGTCTTGACAAAACACTTTTTCGTGGACCGTAATGATTGGCAGGAACGAGAATGAAGGCCAAAATTTTTGATGGGCTTTCGTTTGACTTGTTCAATTGGCCCAGGGTTTTAATGAAAATATCAATTCCCTTATTATAGAACTCATACCTGCCACTGGTTCCAATTAAGATCTCATCTTTCGAGGCCTTTCGCCCGGTAATTGCTTCAGCAAGAGCGTATAATTTATTTTTGGCTCTCTCTCTCTTCTCAATAAACACATCATCATCAGGTACAAGGAGGGCATCAAAACCATTTGGTGTTATCCGGTCAGGTGTTCTTCCCAGAAAGTGGGCACATTCCTTTCCTGTAATCTCACTAACTGTAGAGAAACCATGTGCTTCTTTAGCTGCCAAACGCTCGAGTGAGAATTTAGCCCTGACACCAAGATCTGTTGATATAAGCTCAGGATCATACTCATTGAGTTTTGAATACAGAGGCAGGCCATTACCAGCAATAGAGCGACCAAGCACCGTAGCGTGAGTTGTAAAAACAGTTCCGATATATGGTGCATTTTCCTTCAGGTACAGTACTCCCATACCAGTCATCCATTCATGGAAGTGAGCAAGCACAGACTTGCTGCGATAGTATTCTACAAAACTATTTATTACCTGACCGGCGGCATAGCCAAACAGAGCCGCCTCCACATAATCCCAGTGCCCTGAAATTGAATCCAGCTTCCATATTTCCCAAGCTTCACTCAAGATAGTGTCTTTTTCAGGAAACAGAGGTGTGAAGTCGACAATAATAGCCACTGGTTTACCTTCAATATTCCAATGTCCTGTTCGAATATTTATCCCTGATAGTTTAGCTTGCTCTCTCCAGCCTCTGAAAAGGTTAAAATCCTCAATAAACTCCGGATTCTCACTCTCCTCCCGCCAAATATCTGGTCCGATAACAATATATTGCTCGCCCAGATGCTTTATCATTTCGGGAGTTTTGGAGGCAATAACAGTGTGAATACCACCTACTTTATTACATACTTCCCAGCTTACTTCAAAAGCGATTTCGGGCATACAATTTTGTTGCTTATTAAGCATAGTGCAGAAATTTTGAATCTGCGAAGTAATAAAAACTCTGGTAGTTGCAAAAGGGATCAGCCTTATTTCTTAGCCTGACCCTTAGGGTTATTACGCTCCAACTGAGTACGCCTCTTTCTAAGTCTCTTTAAAACAAGAGCATACCTATCTATTGCCTCATAAAGCATTTCTTCATCTAATTCGTCAACAATTACACCTTTATACCTGTCACGATCAATCGCCTCTTCTAAACGAAGAATGAAATCACTCAAAACGTTCATATAATTGATAAAGGCATCATATGGACTACCATAAGGATTAAAATAGTTGTGAACCGCCTGATCAGAGAAAAACTTGGTACACATGTAGTAAAAGTGGTCACTAGCCTGCAGGTATGACCAATCTGCCATCAATTCAGGACTATTTGCCAGCTTAAGGTCATTTCTGAGAGAATACAGTTTACTAAAAGCTTCATTCTGCAATTCATTACCAAGCCATGCTGATAAATCCCTTTCCTCATCTGCCCAGCTTATTGGAAATGGGACGGGCAATGGTGCAATTGGCTGGCAGGTTTTAACAACTTCAGATGGCGTTAAAAATTCGAAATCAGTTTCTTCTATTATTCGTTTTGGGAATTCCTTCAGAAATTCGAATATTCCAGACTCTGCAGACTGGTGTTCGCCAAAGGTTTCGTAATCCATAAACAGATTGATCACATCTTCATTCTCATCAACTCCTTTAATCCAGTCGACATACTTATCAGCTGTGAGAGGCCACTCACTCCATTCCTGGTTAGTAAATCTGAAAGCCAGATCATCGCTTAACTTAAAGTTCCTGAGTAAAAGTTTCAGTTTAGGTTGATGTACATTATAATACAAAAAATTCGGGCTTTTCCAGCCCAGAATATGCTTAGCACCCTCAGTGAGCATCGCTTTGAATCCCATTCTGTATACCTGCTCACCAATCTGGTCAGAGTATATTAACTCAGTATTACGAAATACCTTAGGCTTCATGCCAAATAACTCCTCAATCCTTTCAGAATGGGTCATTACCTGGTGTTGAAACTCGTCTTCATTTGATAAGGAAACCAGTGAGTGTGAATAGGTCTCAGCCAGGAATTCAACCTGACCAGTAGCCGCTAATTCCTTAAAACTATCTATAAGCTCAGGTGCATATAATGCAAATTGATCAAGAGCGATTCCAGTAATCGAGAAACTGATCTTAAACCGGCCTGGAAATTGTTCAATTAGCTTAAGAAACAATTGGTTTGCAGGGAGGTATGATTTCCGGGCTACTTTTCTGAGGATACTTTGGTTCGTATAATCATCAAAGTAATAGTGGTCAGCACCAATTTCAAAAAATCTATAGTTCTTTAGCCTGAAAGGCTGATGGATTTGAAAATATAAGCAGATGCTTTTCATAGTTGAAGTAATTACTGAGGTTTAATATTTTCTAAAAGAGCAGTATACTGCTCTTTTGTATTCTTTGCAGCATTTTCCCACTTGAGGTTATCCACCTCTGTTTTACCATGCTTGCTAAACATATCTGATAAAGCTGAATATTTAACTAATCCATAAATTGCATCAGCCATTGCATCAACATCCCAGAAATCAATCTTAATGGCATATTTAAGAATTTCTGATACTCCGGATTGTTTTGATATAATGACCGGAACATTTGAGCGCATTGCTTCCAAAGGACTAATTCCGAAGGGCTCAGAAACGGATGGCATAACATACACATCACTTAATTGAAACATTCTATCAACATCTTTCCCTTTCAAAAAATCAGTAAAATGGAATTTCTTTGTAATGCCCAATCTTGCAGCATGACGAATCATTTTCCGAAGGAGATCTCCATTTCCAGCCATTACGAATCTTACATCATCAGTTTTTTGAAGTACCTTATATGCGGCTTCAATAAAATATTCAGGACCCTTCTGAAATGTAACCCTACCCAGGAAAGTCACAACTTTTTCGTTGAGGTGTTTTCTGATACTATCTTCCTCTATCTTGGCATTTGGTTCAACAGCATTATAAACAGTAAATACTTTTTCTTCAGGAATACCATACTTATTTACTACAGTATTCCTGGTGAGATTACTAACTGTTATGATGCGGTCAGCTGCTTCCATACCCATCCGTTCAATGTCAAAAACCAATGAATTAACATTTTCACCAGCACGATCGTATTCAGTTGCATGAACATGAATTATTAATGGTTTGCCTGATATTTTTTGTGCTGCGATACCTGCTGCATAGGTAAGCCAATCATGAGCATGAATCAAATCAAAATCTTGTCCCTGAGCAATTTCAGCAGCAATGAGTCCATAGTTTGACACTTCCTGCAGCAAATCAGGTCCATACTTTCCTGAAAAATCAATTGTACCTATCTGTTTTGATTCAACGGCTTTGCTTTCCTGACTCTTCCTCAGAAGTTTTTCCCATTTATAATCTTTTGCTTCGATTTTTTCATTTACAAATGTCTCAAATTCTTCAGGTGAGAGATACGGCATTAACATTGATCCTACTTCAAGATAGGTGATTTCTTTGCTTGTCAGCTCTGTTCGTGGCAGGGACTCTTCTGTAAGATTTTTATAAAACTGAACAGTTCTTTGCATAACCGGGACACCTGAAGCACCAATTAATTTAATTGCACTTTGATCTTCATCTCCATAAGCTTTTGGGACAACGAAAATCACCTCGACATCCTGAAAGGCTAATCCTTTGGTGAGACCATAGCAGGCTGTTCCAAGGCCTCCGCTTATATGTGGTGGAAATTCCCACCCAAACATCAATACACGCATATCAGAAGGATCATAAGTTTGACAATAAGTACTTAATTCTCAGCACCTCAGCAACGCTTGAAGCAAAGGCAATTGCACCGCATGCCCTATATGGAGGGCTTCCATCATAAACCTCAGAAATCATGAAAATGCCATGCTCCATCATATCTTCCTCAAAAGAGGCGACTATTCTTTCAACAAAAGCGACACCGTTTTTTCCATACAGGTTTAGCCAGGCTTCTGCAAAATGGCCCAACAACCAAGGCCATACAGTTCCCTGATGATATGCCTGATCACGTTTGACATGATCTCCTTCATAGCTTTGCTTGAATGCCTCTGATCGTGGTGATAAGGAGCGGATACCTTTGTCTGTTAAGAGGTCATTATTAACCTTATGCAATACAGATTGCTTCTGCTCCTCTGTTAGCATTGAATATGGCAATGAAGCAGCAATAACCTGATTGGGCCGAACATCCCAATTTGCCTTATCTTCAAAAACATAATCGGCGAGGTATGCCTTCTCAGGATCCCAGAAAATATCCTGAAAACGCTGACTGATCAAATCCGGCAGGAGCTTGAATTCCTTTAAAAAGCTTTTACTTTTAATAAGCTGAGCCCCTTCAAGTGCATAACATACAGCATTATACCACAAAGCGTTTATTTCAACAGCATATCCAGGCCTTTGGGTAACAGGTTTTCCATCAGTATATGAATCCATCCAGGTTAAAGCAGTATTCTCACGGAAAGCGTGTATCAGACCAGATGAATCGACAAAAACATCCGGGAGGTGACCTTCTTTATAAGCCCTGACAATTGAGAAAATTGTTTTACTAAAATTTTTGAATACTTGTTCCGGATTATCAGAGCTCTCAGCAAGTTTCTGGACTGCCCATATAAACCATAGTGAATTATCTGCAGACAGGTATACCGGTTTAGTAAAATCGGCGGAATGATCGGGAAATCTTGTTTTATCAAGGTGTTTCACCATGTTATTTAGCAACTCAGAAGCAAGTTCAGGTCGGTCAGCGGCAATGGTTAAACCTGGATTTGCGATGAAGCTATGCCGCCCCCATCTACCAAACCATGGATATCCTGACATAATCTCCAATCCTTTATCGCGGTTCTGAATAAAAAGATTAGCAGATTGCTTCAGAACATCGTCAAAACTCTCGCATTTTTGAGCTTGCCTGACGAGAAGTTCAAAACTTCTGCTGAGTTTATTCGTTGTCACCTCTGTTAGACCAGCCGTAAAGACAATACTTTCTCCTTTTCGTATTCTTGTCTCAAAAAATCCAGGGACAAATAAATCTTCGTGGAATTCGTATCCTCTGATTTCCTCCTTAGGATATTCAACATCATGATACCAATCAGGAGCAACGACAAACTCACATTTACGGGAGGTCTGCATGAATAATGAAGGATACTCGGAATATAATCGGGATTTTATCCCATTTTTAACTATTTCTGCTCTTGTATTAGCGAGCATATTGGCTTTCGAAAGTTTATGAATGCTTCTGAATGCCAAAAATGGTTGTAAGCGCAATTTGGTAGGTGAATGAGCCTCAAGTAAAGTATATCTGATCATCAACCTGGATTCATTTTCTACTAACTGTAATTCTTTCTTAATGACTACTCCCCCGACACGGTAAACCATGCTTATAACAGGTTCCATTTCAAACCAACGGATATATTTATGTCCTTTAGGATTGTATTCTCCCGGATATTTATTGATTCCCAAATTGAATTCATGTCCGTGCTGAATTACAGTTTCATGAAGGTTGCTAAGAAAAATATGTCGTCCACCATCAATTTCCTGAACAGGAGCTATCAATAAACCATGATATTTACGTGTATTACAACCCACTATAGTAGTAGAACAGTAGGCTCCATTCTGATTTGCCACAATAATTTCTTTTGGCAAAGAGTATTCTAGATTTACTAGCTGGGTTTTATCAAATTTCAGAAAGTTCATATAGATTCATTGGTTTTCAGGTTGTTAAACTAAGAAGCATGACATGTTTAAGATATTAGAGTTTATTAAATTATCATAAAATGAAATGATTAACAAACAGAAAAGAAGAAGATTAAAAAAATTAAGAATAAAAAGCACTCAGAATGTCATGAAAAATAAAAAAGCGTATAAATTTGTGGCGGAATAATAATTCAAAACGAAGAAAAATGGCATACGTAATTAATGACGATTGTACAGCTTGCGGTACCTGCATTGATGAATGTCCGGTTGAGGCTATCAGTGAAGGAGATATCTATGTAATTGATCCGGAAGAGTGCACTGATTGTGGTGCATGTGCTGATGTTTGTCCGGTTGAAGCAATTCATCCCGCATAAGCAATCTAAAGACATTTTACAGAAGCCGGTTTATCCGGCTTTTTTTATTTTCTCATCAGCATAAATGACTTTACAATCCTCTCTTCTCCAGTATTGACAAAGATGAAATACATCCCATTATCCTTCAGGTTTAGCTCTGATGTTGATCCAATTGTTTGTTTTTGACCTGCCTGGCTCAGGAAAAAAGCCCCTTTGGCCATATCTCGTCCCTGAATATCAACAATTTTCCACTCTATCATACCGGTATTTGCTCCTTCGAGATTTAAGAAGAGTTCTTCTCCAACGGGATTAGGATACAGAAGTAGTTTGGGTCCCGCTTCAAATTCATTCTCAATACCACTACCTGAATTTGAAGACAATGGTGTTGGTGTGGTCATATAGGACCAATCAGATGCTCCATCCTGACTTCGGGCGTATGAAACATCTGTTGTTTGTACAGGGTAACTAACATCATCCAGCACGTGGTTTTCACCCCCAATCCTTTGCACAAGACCTATATGTTCACCTGCCCCTGCCAGTTGAAAATCAACGTGAGTGGGTCCAAGGCTAAGGTTATTATCGGGCCAAAGCAGTAGGTACCCCTTTGCAGGAACAGTTGTTTTACCGGGTTCAGTTGTCGGAATCAATGAAGCCAGCGGATCATTCATATCATCTGTAAGGTATAATCCTCCCAGATCGATGGCGACATTACTATTATTGTAAATTTCAATCCAATCAACAAAATTACCAGCTTCATCAGAAATGGTAGAAACATTTCTGGCCATTAACTCATTAATATACAAGCCTGTAATCAGATCATCTTCCACCACATTTGACACTCCTGGAGTTGGAGTCTCGAAAAAGCCCCAATCTGTTGCACCATCGAACAAACGTCCATATGATATATCAGAGCTTTGTTGCCCATACGCAATTTCATCAACAGAATGGTAGGTTCCATCTACCAATTCAAACAGACCCACTTGTTCGCCTGCTCCGGCAAGCAGAAAATTTGTATGCAAAATCCCATTTTCAGGACTTGCATCCGGTCGGAATACTAAATAGCCTTTGGCAGGAATGGTAGTCTTTTGAGGGTCAGTTGATGGAATTTGAAACAATCCCGGGTCACCAGTATCATCTGTCAGAAACAACCCAGCCAGATTAACCGCTTGATTGTTTATGTTATACAGCTCTATCCAATCAGAAAATTCACCATTTTCATCTGGAAATATTTTAGTATTTCTAGCTAGTATCTCGTTAATAAAGATACCCGTTACACGATCATTAATTTCTGCCGAATTTGCATAGCCAGGAGTAGGAACCTTCATTGGCAGCCAAGAACCTGTGCCATCAGGGAAACGACCAATAGAAACATTTGGTTCCTGGGTAGTAAAAGTATGGGAATCTAAAAATACGGAAGTGCTGCGATATTGAACCAGCCCCACTGACTCACCTGAGCCTGAAAGCTTAATATCGAGGTGTCTGACACCCTGTTCGGGATCATTGTCAGCCCAAAAAACCAGAAATCCGTGAGCCGGAATTGTGGTTGAATCAGGGGCTGTGGCAGGAATTCTGTAATTAATTGGTTTGAGCAGGCTGTCAGTCACAATCAATCCACCAATATCAACCGCAAAATCATTGGTGTTATAAAATTCTATCCAGTCTTCAATCTCTCCAAAATTATCCGGCAGGTAGCTCTCATTACTTGCCATAATCTCATTTATTACCACTCCATCAATCTGGGTATAAGTATATTGGTTTTCAGCTTCAGGACTTGGAATATTCAGAAAAATCCAATTATCACTTCCATCAGGAAACCGGCCAAATGTGGCATCCGAACTTGCGGCAGGATATTGAGCCTGAGTCATTATTGTTAAACCGTCAGCTTGAACCATGGTAACTTTTTCTCCATTTCCACTTAATCTGAAATCAATATGCAAAATTCCCTGTTTAGGATCTCCATCAGCCCATAAGCGTAAAAAGCCACCGGCCGGGACAGTTGTGCTATCCGGAAAATAAATGGGTATTCTGTGCATGGTTAGTTCCCCAATGCTATCAGTAAGATAGGCACCTCCCACATCAATTGGATTGCCACTTGGATTAAAAAACTCGATCCAGTCTTCCGATTCACCGTACTCATCCGTATCAACTCCTCTGTTCACCGCCATTATTTCATTCATTAGCACATTTCCTATACTTCTGACGGGAAGATTTTGTGAGTTCGGGCTGGGATCCGATAATAGCTGCCAATTATTACTCCCATCCGGATACCTTCCATAGGGTACATCTCTTTCAAGCTTTGGATAGCTTATCTGATCAATAATATTCACTTGTCCACCGATCAGCTGGGCCAAATAGACTGTTTCACCTCCATTACTCAACTTAAATGGTAAATGGTTGATCCCTTCCCCTGATTCTCCATCCGCCCAAAGGATTAGATGTCCTCCTGCAGGAATAGTTGTTTTTGAGGCATCTGAGCCAGGAATGCGATGAAAACTGGTAGGCAGAGAAGTATCTGACATGTATAAACCAGCAATATTAATATCAGATCCTCCCGGATTATACAGTTCAATCCAATCATCATCATCTCCAGCTTCATCCTGCAGTCCTTTTGCATTCCGCGCTACAACTTCATTAATTCGTATATCCGCAGTGGTAAATTCCGTTTTTGAAAAGTCCACCTCATCATTTTCAGGTAGTACTATAGATATCTTCGTACCATTCAGTAGAAGATTATGAGACGCAACTACTTCAACAAAGATAAATCCCAGTAAAAGAAAGATTATAATACTTTTATTCATTTTCATTTCCTCAGCATTTAAGTCACTACTTTTCAACTTTGTGAACCACATCAATCAAAGTACCATCCACCCATTTTATTCCTGCAATAACTTCACCACCCTTCCGGGCTTTCAATGGTTTTCCACAGATCTCTTCAGCTTCATCTTTTAATTCATGTATAGATTTAACAGGCAAATCTGAATCTTTCATCTTTTCAAATAAATCTTTTCGAAGAGGATTAATGGCAATTCCTCGTTCAGTTATTATTACATCAATTAATTCGCCGGGGCCACAAAGTGTTGTCACTTCATCAACAATGACCGGTATTCGATCTCTGAAAAGGGGTACGGGTAAGATAACCGTTTTTGAAAATAAGCAATTCTGCCAGCCACCTATACCATGCAATAAATATCCATCTGAATGTGTAACTACATTTCCGTTAAAATTTACATCTATTTCTGTGGCACCCAATATTGCGACATCAACCATGCCGGCAAAGTTACCTTTTCCATGGTAGTTATAACTAGTAAAAGGGCTTGTCCAAACATGATTAGGATTCTCCGCCATTGAGCGTATTCCCTCTAAATCAAATGTTTGACCATCAAGTATATATTCAATCAGACCTTCCTCCAGCATCTGAACAAGATATTTATTACTTCCCCCCCTTGCAAATCTTGCTTTAATCCCTTTACTTTTCATTATGGTTCTGAAGTAATCACTAACAGCCAGTGAGGTACCTCCTGCTCCGGTTTGAAAAGAGAATCCTTCCTGAATTATACCAGTATGCTCACAAAATCGTGCAGTCATTTCAGCAAGCAATAAACGATCAGGACTTTTTGTAATCTGTGTTGTGCCCGAAACAATTTTCTCGGGGATACCAACTTTGTCCATTACGACGGTATAATCCACATGATTTCCTTGTATTTGCCAGGGGATACAAGGAAATTCAACCATATTATCAGTTACAACAATAACTTTTTCTGCATATTCTGAATCAGCCAGAGCAAATCCTAGTAATCCACTTGCAGATTGACCATACAATCCGTTTGCATTCCCGAATGGATCGGCACAACCAGCGCCAATTATTGCAATATCAATCTCCACATCGCCATCCTGTATAGCCTGATATCTTCCTCCATGAGATCTCAAAACAGCAGTTCCAGACATATTTCCCAATGAAGTAAATCTTCCTAAAGGGCCATTCATACTTCCTTCAATTCTGTTAATAGTTCCGTCTTCCAGATATTTGATCAGGTGTTCATGACACGGGAAAGAAGCTGAAGGAATCCAAACGAGGTCTTTTATTCCCAGTTCATGAGCAATATCAAAAACCTGATTAGCTATCAAATCACCATTGCGAAAATGATGATGGGTCGAAAGTGTCATTCCATCCTTCAATCCAGCCTTAATGAGGGCCTCTTTAAGGTTTTTAACAGTTTTATTACCATCTGCCGGATAATCGGCATAAGTATTAATTCTCCTTGATTTGATTCTTCCGGTGGGTTTAAATTTTCCAACACCCTGAAAAGGCACAACACTTTTTCCGTTCAGTTCGCTTAACACCCATCTACCAGCAGCATTCTTTATCAATTTTTCCTTACTCATTCTCATTCCTCCAATTGCTTGAAATCAGGTTTAATTCTGTTGCTAATCTGACAGTTCTTTCAGCTCTTTTCACTACGGGTGGATCTATCATTTTTGTTCCAAGAGAAACAACTCCCAGACCTCTTTGGGTCGCATCCTCAAAAGCCATAACAACTTCTTGGGCACGCCTTATTTCATCTGGTTCAGGAGCAAAACTTTTATGTATTATCTCAATCTGACGGGGGTGAATGCATCCCATGCCATCATAACCCATAGCTTTTGAGCGTTTCACAGTAGCAGCCAGTCCAACATGATCCCCAACATCAGAGAAAACAGAGTCGATAGCCTGAATTCCGGCAGCCTTACAAGCATTAACCACAACAGATCGTGCATAAAATGATTCCGATCCTTCTACGGTTCTTCTACATCCCATATCAGCAGTGTAGTCTTCTAGTCCGATTGCCAGGGCCACTACGTTACTAGCTGCCGAAGCAATCTCAAAGGCTTTGACAATCCCTAAAGCACTTTCAACAATCGGCATTAGCCAGATATCACCTTGATCGCTGTCGTTTTCCCTGATCTCCAGAATTTTCTGATTTACCTGCTTAATCTGCTCAGCACTTTCACACTTTGGCACCAATATCAGCTGAACTCCATGAGGCACAACAAATTCAAGGTCGCATAATCCCAAAGGTACCTGATTTATTCTCACCATCTTTTCAGCACCAAAGAAGTCTAGAACCCGAAGAGCATTGCGGACCAATATTCTTGCTTCAGGCTTGCGTTCAACAGCCACGGCATCTTCAAGATCCAATATTAATCCATTGGGCTTATGAACACCAGCATTAAGCATCAGGCTTGGTGTATTACCAGGCAGATACAATCTTGAAAACCTGAATTTATCCTTTGCTGTGGACTCAACCTTTTCATCTCTTTCCTGAGGCAGGTATTCAACTCTGGTTTCAATTAACTGTCGTATGGCAGCTTCGATCCTGGCTGAAATAACAAATGGAAGAGCACCAGCATCATGAATTGTGATATGAAGATGTTCAAAGCCAAAATGACGAACAACTTCTTCGGCAAGCTGTTCAATGGATGGGCCATACATAGTCTTAACTTTAGAAGTAAGTTGTATCTGAATGCCCCCTGACATAGATTTCTCCAGAATTACTTCGCAATCAGATCTAATCCGACCGCCATAATTCCCTGCTTTTGAATAACCATCTAAATATTTCACAAGTTTCATTGATTGGGTAAGTGCAAATATACATTTTCATCCGCTTATTTTTAGATTTATAATCCTTGGATGGAGCTCTTATATCAAATAAAAACCATCGTCATGTGTGTTTAAATGACTCGGTATTCGTTCAGTTGATAATATAAACTACAGAAGAAAACTTAAAAGTATACCTGCAGCGATTGCACTACCAATAACACCTGCTACATTAGGAGCCATTGCATGCATAAGTAAATGGTTGCTCGGATCATTTTTGAGGCCTTCATTCTGGACAACTCTCGCTGAATCAGGAACAGCAGAAACTCCGGCTGCGCCAACTAATGGATTTATTTTATTCTCACTACTGAGAAAAATATTCATCACTTTGGCAAATAAAATACCTCCTGCAGTTGCTATCATAAAGGAAAAGGCTCCCAGTCCGAAGATCATAATAGAATCAGTTGTCAAGAAGACATCAGCTTGCGTGGATGCTCCAACTGTTAATCCCAATAATATGGTTACTATATCAATCAGAGAGTTCCTGGCAGTTTCAGCAAGTCGTCGGGTCACCCCACTTTCTTTCAGAAGATTTCCAAAGAACAACATCCCCAATAATGGAAGAGCACTGGGAGAGATGAAGGTTGTCAGTAGCAAGCCTATTATAGGAAAGAGTATTTTCTCAAGTTTAGAAACTGACCGGGGAGGTTTCATCCTGATTTTTCGCTCTCTTTTACTCGTAAGTAAACGCATAATCGGAGGTTGGATAATGGGCACAAGAGCCATGTATGAATATGCGGCAATGGCTATTGGGCCAATCAGATTAGCCACCTGTACTCCCTCCCATACATTCACTCCATTTGCCAGCTTCGAAGACAGAAAAATAGCAGTAGGTCCGTCAGCTCCACCAATAATACCAATTGCTCCAGCTTCAGGTGGTGAAAATCCAAGAACTAATGCACCGAGAAAAGTCAGGAAGATCCCAACCTGTGCTGCAGCACCCAGAATCATCAATCGAGGATTTGACATCAATGATGAAAAATCAGTCATTGCTCCCAATCCCAGAAATATTAAAGGAGGATAGATTCCCTGTGTCACACCAAAATAAAGATAATTCAACACACTTCCTTCTTCATAGATACCCAACTTAAGACCGGCACCCTGCACGAAAGGAATATTTCCAATAAGTATCCCTACTCCAATAGGTATCAATAATAAAGGTTCATAATCATATTTTATTGCCAGGAAAATAAAAATCAAGCCGACTACCAACATAATCAAGTGCTTGAAAGTAGCATTTGCAAATCCTGAGTATTGGAGAAACTGCTTTAGGCCTGCAAATGCTCCTTCAACAAAACTCTCTGAATCTGTAATCTCTTCTTCTTGTTCTTGCCCGTTCTTTTCAAGTGACTCAATCTTATCATTTGAATATGAAACTAGTGGCTTATCAGGTACAACGAATGACAGAGTACCCAACAAAACAATAATACCAATAATGGTTAACCAACGTCGCTTCATGTTTAAATAATTTCAAATAATAAATCACCTTGCAACACAGCATCACCAACAGAGACCTTAATTTCACCTATTGTACCATCTTTTTCTGCCAGCACCTTGTTTTCCATCTTCATGGCTTCATATATCAATACCATGTCTCCTTTTGCAACTACATCACCAGTTTTTTTTGTCACCTGCATAATATTTCCCGGCAAAGGTGCTTTGATCAGGGTAACACCATCTGTCTTTGAGATTTTTGCAGCATTTTCTGGTGCTTTTATCCGCTTCCGAATCAAAGTTGGAGTTTTCGTAGGAATAACTTCTTTCTGAACCCCAACATCATAAGTAGTCCCATTTACCTCAACAACAGCCACATTACCTTCAACTTCCTTTATTTCAACCTCGTAAGGATTACCTTGTATCTTGAATTTAAATTTCTTCATCCGTCTATATTTAATTTATTTGTTCCCGGATTGAATCGGGATAGCCCACACAATAAAAAAAATCATCATCCCAGTGTGTCAAGATGGTTTTGTTTATTGCCATGCTTGTTTCATAATGTTATCTCCGGTAGTTACTGTTATTTAGGCCATAGATCTTAGAACTCCAGGGAGAATAACGTTTTGACACCTTTTTTATGGTCATTACCATGTCTTCATTATCATGAATATCATTAAAGTACATATACAGTGCCAGACTAATAGCAGCCCCGGCCTCGCCAGTAATGTCCAAACCATTATTATCATTGGCATTTCGTTTTCGGCCCTGGCGACGCCTCATCTCCCTTAACTGAATTTTATATAGTTTAGGGATTGAATTAAAGATCAGATACAATAGCAGCAAGGCAGTGAAAACAGTGATATAGCCAACAATCGCCACAACAATTGCAAAAGAATTAATTTCTGCTATATAAACCGGAATATCCATTTTTCTATTTTTTACAAAGGAATATTTGAGTGCTTTTTCGGAGGATTTGTATCCTTCTTGGTAGCCAATGTTTGAAGAGCTCTGATAATTCTGAATCGTGTATTCCTTGGTTCAATTACATCATCAATGTATCCGAATTTTGCAGCTTCATAAGGATTGGCAAACTTATCTTTATACTCTTTCTCCTTCTTTGCAATGTAAGCAGCACGTTCCTCATCATTGTCCATACTACGGAGAATTGTTCCTTCAAGAACCTCAATAGCTCCTGAGGCTCCCATCACAGCAATCTCGGCAGTAGGCCAGGCATAGTTTATGTCTCCTCGCAATTGCTTGCAGCTCATAACATCATGTGCTCCACCGTATGATTTTCTTATTGTGACTGTAACTTTTGGTACGGTTGCTTCACCATAAGCGAACATTAGTTTAGCCCCATGAGTAATGATTCCACCGTACTCCTGAGAGCTTCCCGGCAGGAAGCCAGGAACGTCAACCAAAGTTACAAGCGGAATATTAAAGCAATCACATAGTCTGACAAATCGTGCAGCTTTTCTTGATGCGTCAATATCTAAAACTCCAGCCATGAAATTTGGCTGATTAGCAACAATACCAACCGGAACCCCATTGAAAGTAGCAAATCCCACTACAATATTCATTGCATAATTGCGGTGCATCTCCAGAAATTCATTATCATCCACTATCAGATGGATAATATCTTTTATATCATAGGCCTGATTTGGATTCTCAGGTATTATTTCATTTAGTTCATCTTCTTTCCTGTCGATAGCATCCTTAGTCTCATATACCGGAGGATCCTCCAGATTATTTTGAGGAAAATAGCTGAGGAATTTACGAATCAACATGATACCTTCTTCCTCGTCCCTGGCTATATAATGAGCAACACCAGATTTTTTACCATGTACTTCAGGGCCACCCAATTGCTCAACTGTAATATCCTCACCAGTAACTGATTTAGTCACTCTTGGTCCGGTAACAAACATATATGAGTTCTCTTCACTCATAATTACAGCATCAGTTAAAGCTGGTGAATAGACTGCTCCACCAGCACATGGTCCAAAAATTGCACTGATTTGTGGAATCACTCCGCTGGCCATAATATTTCGTTGAAAAATTTCGGCATATCCAGCCAGAGAATTAACACCTTCCTGAATACGGGCCCCTCCACTATCATTAATACCAATAATTGGTGCTCCGACTTTCATCGCCTGATCCATCACCTTGCAAATCTTATTTGCAAATGTTTCACTAAGTGAACCTCCAAATACAGTAAAATCCTGTGAAAACACGTAAACAACTCTGCCATCTATAGTTCCATGCCCTGTGACTACCCCATCGCCCAAGAACTTTGTCTGTTCCATTCCGAAATTATTGCACCGGTGTGAAACGAACATATCAAACTCCTCAAAACTGCCTTCATCCAATAGCATATCAATACGCTCACGAGCTGTATATTTTCCACGTTTGTGCTGAGCATCAATCCTTTTAATTCCTCCACCGAGCTTCGATTCTTCTCTCTTGTCGATGAGTTGCTTAATCTTTTCCTGACTTGACATTTAAACTTTATTACTTTTTATTCTGACACAATTCAGTGAGTACTCCTAATGTTGATTTTGGATGCAAAAAGCCAATATCCAATCCCTCAGCTCCTTTTCTCGGAGATTCATCAATTAGCCTGACACCTTTTTCTTTTGCATCACTTAGCGCATCTTCAATATTATCAACAGCAAATGCTAAATGATGAATTCCAGCACCTTTTTTTTCTACGAATTTTCCAATAGGTCCTTCCGGATCGGTTGATTCCAGCAGCTCAATCTTTGTGTCACCTACTTTGAAGAAAGCTGTTTTGACTTTTTGATCCATTACCTCTTCAATTCCATAACATTTTAAGCCCAATACATCAGTATAAAAACTAATTGCTTCCTCTAAGTTCCGAACTGCAATGCCAATATGTTCAATGTGCGTTGTTTTCATAATCCATTCATTAATTATTCACCACAAAAATACGATCAGATTAGTAAATATTATCGCCAGACCCATATGATTTTTATCATCAAATACCCAGTAAAGAACAGCCCTGTATGGAAAACATGAGTTTCGTCAATAAATTAGGCAAATAATTAATCGATTTAATAACACTGTTGAAAAAAACTGTTTTAAAGGCCTTTTTATTATTGTTAGTCAAATAGTTTTTGATTCTATTTAATAGCACAGTTATATTAGTGGTCAGAGTTAAAAAACAAACAAGGGAATTATGCACTTTGGAATACGTGAAAGACTGAATTTCAGCATATTAACTGCTGTATTCATCGTAATCGCCTTACTTGTAGGCTTTTTTTCGATAAACATTAGAAAGCAAGCCAAAACAGATGCATTTCTGCTTAGAGATAATATATCTAAAGAAATTAGCAAAGATGCCACCGGCTTATTAAACATTGATTTAGGGTTCACCCGCTCACTTGCCTCATCCTATGAAGGTTACAGAGGTCAAACAAGAAATACCCTCAAGGTGATGTATGAGAATTTTCTTGAACAGGGCATAAAAAACAATCCCAACTATCTGGCATTCTGGATTAGTTTTGAATTAAATGAGATTGATCCGGAATATACACAGGAATATGGACGGGTAACATGGTTGTTTGACAGATTATCCGGAAATGCAGAGTTCAGGACAGAGTATCGCGACCTTGATCCTGATAATCTCTCACCTCAATATCAGGACATTAAGCAAACGAAAAAGGAGAGCCTGATTAATCCCTATTGGTATAAACCTAGCTAAGAGGGTGCTACCCTTGATTCTTTGCTTGAAGCAACTGTTGCTGTACCAGTCTTGGTAAAAAATGAAGTTGTAGGATTGGCAGGAATTGATTTCACACTTGGTGCACTTCAGAATTTGGCTCAAATCAATAACTCTTTTACCACGCTTGAGCCCATTATAATTGCTAATGATGGAGTTATTGTGTCGCACAAGGATTCGACAAGAATTGGTAGTCTGATCACAGAAAACAGCTTCAATAATACTGGAGTAAATGTACTTGACAGCATTTCTTCAGGTGCAACATTTAGTTTTAGCACCCATATGACTGATGAGGACAGATATTACACTTTTGCTCCCATTTATATCGGTAATTCTACAACACCATGGTCAGTTTGTGTATCTGTCCCCCTTACAAAGAGGTGTTAGTTACTGCAAATAAAATATTCTTCAGATCTCTTATGATCGGAGTTTTGGGTCTTCTGTTTCTAGGTTTAATAGTCTTCATTCTAAGTACTCGAATAATAAAACCGATAGAAGCCACAACAAAATCACTTACTCAATTATCCGAAGGATCACTCGATAGCATAAAAATCCTTAAAGTTGACTCCAAAGATGAGATCGGATTAATGGCAAAGGCCCTTAACACACTGAATAATAAATTCGTCAGCATCGCTGACTTCACAAGGGAAATTGGACAGGGCAATTTACAAGTGAATTACCCATTCGATTCTGATCATGACATTTTAGGTCAGGCATTAACCCGGATGCAGGATAATCTGGTTAAACTAAATATTGAAAGGGAAAAGCAAGATTGGCTTAAGTCCGGAATAAATGGACTGAATGTACAGATCAGGGGAGATAACAACCTGCAAGATTTATCAAGAAAAGTTATTTCATATATCAGTAAGTACATCAAAGTCCAGGTTGGCGTACTGTATTATACTGACAACGTAAATCAAAAACTAATCTTTGGTGCTGGTTATGCCTTTTCAAAGCGAAAAGAATTAAACTCCGTAATTGATTTTGGAGAAGGATTGGTTGGGCAATGTGCTGTTGAAAAGGAAATGATTATTCTTACTGAAGTACCGAAAGGATATTTCCCGGTAAAATCTGCTACAGGTTCAGCTGACCCTAGTAATGTACTGGTATACCCTTGCATATACAATTCAAATATTCTGGGGGTTATTGAAATCGCAAGTTTTGAAGAAATCACTGATAGGCAGATTGAATTTCTCCAAAATGCTGCTCAAAGTCTGGCTATTGGGCTTAACTCAGCCTATGCTAAGGATGAAATGGAAAAGCTGTTAGCAAAAACACTTGAACAGAAAGAGGAACTTCAGGCTCAGGAAGAAGAACTTCGTGAGGCAAATCTGGAGTTAGAGAAGCAAACAGAAATACTTAGAAAATCTGAAGCCAGCCTTCAAGCTCAGCAAGAGGAGTTAAGGGTAACCAATTTTGAATTAGAGAAAAACGCCCAAATGCTTGAAGAACAGGCTGAAAAAATCAAAGAAAAGAATCAGGAGCTGGAAACTACGAGGAAGGAGATTGAGAAGAAAGCAGATGAGGTGGCAAAAGCCAGTAAATACAAATCTGAATTTCTTGCTAACATGTCACATGAGCTAAGAACACCGTTAAATTCAATGCTCATTCTTTCTCAGTCACTAACTGACAATAACTCTAATCATTTAGATCAGGAAGAAGTTGAGGCTGCCGAGATCATATATAACAGCGGCAAGGACCTGCTAAATCTGATTAATGAAGTATTAGACCTTTCAAAAATCGAAGCAGGTAAAATGGATGTGAATCTGACGATGGTTGATGTAGAATCATTTGTCAGCAATATGCAATCACTATTTATCTCAAGCATAGAAGAAAAAGGATTGAGCTTTTCATTTGAGATTAATCCAGATATTCCTTCGCAAATATTTACAGATCAGCTGAGAACTGAGCAAATACTGAAGAATTTATTGTCAAACAGTATCAAGTTTACCAGCAGTGGAAGTATTAAAATTATTATAAGGCCGCCTAATAAATCAATCAGGTTCTCTCGTAACGACCTGAACCATAATAACTGTATTGCTCTTGAGGTAAAAGATACTGGAATTGGCATTTCATCTGACAAGCTCCAGCAAATATTCGAAGCTTTCCAACAAGAAGATGGTAGTACATCTCGCAAATATGGTGGCACGGGATTAGGATTGTCAATATCAAGGGAACTAGCTGCGTTACTTGGTGGCGAACTTCAGCTTGAAAGCAAACAAGGTGAGGGTTCCTCATTCATTTTATATCTTCCTATAAATAATGACATCAACCCTGATTCTGATCTGTCTGAGCCAATATTATATAGTGAGGTACCTCTGCAAGCTCCTAATACATCAGAGAGCAGTTTTGCCCCCCCAGAGAATGATAATACTGTATCTGATCCGATAGACGCCAATACAATCTTCATTCAGGATGATAGAAATGATCTTGATGGTAAAAGTCAAGTGATTTTGTTAATTGAAGATGATGCAAAGTTTGCTAAAATATTGTTAGATCAGTGCCATAGAAAAGGATTTCAATGCATAGCTGCCGGAACAGGAGAAATAGGAATTCTTTTAGCCAATGATATACAGCCATCAGCAATAATACTGGATATCAAATTACCGGGAATTGACGGGTGGAAAGTTCTTGAAACACTCAAGCAAGAACCAAAAACCAGGCATATACCAGTACACATGATGTCTGCTCTTGAAGAAAGTATTGAAGCATATAAAAAAGGTGCTATCGGATATTTAACTAAACCAGTTAGCTCCGCAGATATTCAAAATGCTTTCGGCAGAATTGAATCATTTATCGAACCAAATGTAAAGCATTTGCTTCTGGTTGAGGATGATACACAAATGAGAAAAACCATACATAAGGTTATTAAAGGCAAAGATGTCGAAATCACTGAGGTAAGTACCGGAAGTGATTGCTTAGATAATCTTTCAAATAATTCTTACGATTGCCTGATACTTGATCTTGGCTTGCCCGACATGGATGGCTTTGAGCTTCTAAAAAGAATCAAAAAGATTAAGAACAGGAGAGTACCTCCAATAATTGTATATACAGGAAAAGACCTCACAAAAGAACAGAATACAGAGCTCCACAAATATGCTAAATCAATCATAATCAAAGGCGTAAAATCTAAGGACCGATTACTAGATGAAACGGCCCTATTTCTCCACCGCGTTGTTGAAGATCTTTCGGATCAGCAGCAAAATATAATAAAAGGTCTTTACGATAAAGAAACCCAATTCGACAATAAAAAGATATTGGTAGTAGATGATGATATGCGTAATGTTTTTGCTCTTACCAGAATTTTTGAGGAAAAAGGAATAATTGTCAGAAAGGCAGAGAATGGAAGAAAGGCATTACAAACACTTGAAGTGGAAGAAGAATTTGACTTAATACTTATGGATATTATGATGCCTGAAATGGATGGCTATGAGGCAATAAAAGAAATTCGTAAATTGGACAAATATAAAGATCTTCCTATTATTGCCCTTACGGCAAAAGCTATGAAAGAAGATAAACAAAAATGCCTGAATGCTGGTGCATCTGACTACATTACAAAGCCACTTGATGTCGCCAAATTAATGTCCCTCTTAAGGATTTGGTTGTTTAAATGAAATAATAATGGCTATGCAAGAACTTAAGAAAGTGCTGATTATTGACGATAATGAAGCCAATCTCTTTAGTCTCAAAAAGATTCTTGAAAGACTAAACATCAATATACATACTGCTATAAGTGGTTTAGTAGGATTAAAATTGTCAGAGGAGAATAAGTACAGCTTAATTCTGCTTGACATTCAGATGCCTGAGATGGATGGTTTTGAAACTTTGGAAAAACTTCGTCAATCAAAGATTAATTCTTTTTCTCCCGTAATTCTTGTATCAGCCATCTTTACTGAAGATCAATATAAGTTAAAGGGAATACTGACAGGGGCATATGACCTAATCCCCAAACCGGTTAATCCTGAAATACTTAGAGCGAAAGTAAATATTTTTCTTGAACTAGAGGAACACAAAACAAACCTTGAATTACTTGTCAATGAAGTGGAAGATCGCAACAAGAAATTAATCTTGGAAATCAGCAAAAGAAAAAAAGTTGAAGCTGACTTGCGGAAAGCTAAAAACAAGGCTGAGCATATGAATGAGCTTAAAAGCCAGCTTTTAATGAATATGTCTCATGAAATCAGAACTCCCGTAAATTCTATTCTTGGTTTTGCTGATTTGATAGCAAATCCTTCTTTGAAGAATGCTGACAAGGAAAGATATGTCAAATATGTATCGCATAGTAGTCAGAATTTATTATTCCTGATTGATGAGATTCTTGACCACTCCAGAATAGAAGCAGGGGAATTTATTATTCACAATGGTGAATGTTACTTACCAGGCTTGTTGGATGAGCTTAGTGAAAGCTTTACAAATATCAAGAATCAGCAAGGTAAATCAGAAATTGGGATTTTTATCGACAGTCCTGAACAAAATAATTCACTGACGATTGAAACCGACCCACAGCGATTGAAACAGGTACTTATCAATCTTTTATCGAATGCTTTAAAGTACACCTCTGAGGGAGAAATTCATTTCGGATATCGCCTTGAAGAAAACATATTACGATTTCACGTGAAGGATACTGGAATAGGAATCGATAAAAAGGAATTACCTGAAGTATTCAATCGGTTTAAAAGAGTTGAATCACAAGAAAGTTTACAATCTCAAGGAACGGGTTTAGGATTAAGCATCGCCAAGAAGATTGTTGAATTACTAGGAGGTAAGATAGGAATAGTTTCAGAAATCAATAAGGGTTCAGAGTTCTTCTTCACCATCCCTAATAAAGTAATCACATCTAAGAAAAAAGTAGAGGCGAAACCTTCACTTATTGCTAATGAGGATCCAGACTGGTCGAATTTCAATTTACTTATTGCCGAAGATGAAGAAATGAACTACCTATTTCTACAAGAAGCCTTAAGACTTACAAAAATTAATATCTCCTGGGTGAAAAATGGAATGGATGCAGTCAGTCATTCTTTGCAATTACCTCCTCCTGATCTGGTATTAATGGATGTTAAGATGCCAGATATGGATGGTTTTGAGGCAATCCGGCAGATTCGTAAAAAAAACCAGGATATACCCATTATCATTCAAACGGCATTTGCAAGATCTGATGATGAATTAGAACACAATGAAAAAATATTTGATGGCTATATTACTAAACCAATAAATCGCATTACGCTTTTTAAAAAAATGAGTGAGTTTTTAGTATAGTATTTTAACATAACTGCTTTATTGAAATGAGTATGACAAAAACTAAAATCATTATGAAACCCAAAAGAATGAAAATTCTTATGTTTTGCATGCTCAATCCGACAGATAACCAAATTTAAACGGATGCAAGAGAAAGCCAAAATTCTGATTGTTGATGACAAGGTGGGGAATCTTGTTACTCTGGAAAAATTACTTTCTACCTTTCCTGTAACCATCGTCAGAGCATTGAGCGGAAATGAAGCTCTCCAGCAAACTCTCAATCATCGTTTCGCATTAGCACTAATTGATGTTCAGATGCCAGAAATGGATGGATATGAAACGGTAAGTTTTATGCGCAGTAGCCAGGAAACACGTTTCTTACCAATCATTTTTGTTTCAGCCATCTATCGAGAGGATTTTCACGTAGTCAAGGGGATAGAATCAGGAGCTGTGGATTTCATTGCAAAACCAATTAATCCGGAGATTCTAAAGGGTAAAGTCAAGATATTTCTTGAATTACACGAACAGAAAGCAAATCTGGAGGAAGAGATTAACAAGCGAAGACTTATCCAACAGCAATTGAGTCAGGGAAATGCTTTATTAAAATCATTTTTACACTCCATCCCTGATTTAGTTTTTTATAAAGATTCGATAGGTCGATATATTAATTGTAATTCGAGTTTTGCTGAATTCACAGGATATTCAATTGATGACATTATCGGTAAAACAGATCACGAATTATTTCCTGAGAAAATTGCTAATGAATATTCGAGATCTGATAAGGAGGTGATTGACAAAAAGAAAGCTATTATCATTGAGCATTGGGACACTTTGCCTTCAGGTAAAAGAGCTCTGTTTGAAACTCATAAGAATCCAATATTTGATAGTCACGGAATTTTTATTGGATCAATTGGTATAAGCAGAAATATTACACAAAAACATTTTGATAAGGTAGAATTACAGAAGGCTAAAGATGATGCTGAAGCAGCCAATATGGCTAAGTCAATGTTTCTTGCCAACATGTCGCATGAAATCAGGACACCAATGAACGGAATCATTGGAATGACCGACATTTTACAGCAAACAAAGCTGAGCTCTGAACAACAGGAATTCTTAAGAATCATTAGTCTTTCTGGTAATAACTTATTAACTATTATAAATGACATTCTGGATTATTCAGAAATTGAATCCGGAGGAATAGTACTTGAACAAATTGATTTTAGGCTTAATGACCCTTTTGATGAAACAATAAAGCTGCTAAATTATAAAGCACAGCAAAAAAACATCTCACTTGATTTAACAATGAATGATGATTTGCCTGAATTCGTAAATGGTGACTCACTTCGAACCAAACAGATCATTATAAACCTTGTCAACAATGCAATAAAATTCACCGAAAAAGGTGGGGTCATGATCTCTGCAGAATTACTGGAAGATAGCCGAAATAAAGTTAAAGTACTTTTCAAGATTACTGATACTGGAATAGGAATATCGGAAGAAGGCAAACAACGACTTTTTAAAGCATTCAGCCAAACCGATGCCTCTACCACTCGAAAGTTTGGAGGAACAGGCTTAGGTTTAACCATTTCAAAAAGACTTGTTGAACTAATGGGCGGTGAAATCGGGGTTGACAGTGATACAGGTGTTGGATCAACTTTTTGGTTTAGTATTTCTTACAACAAAGCCTCCTCGGCAGGGGCCATTGATCCCAATGTTTCTGATACAAAAAGTAGGGTTAATGATACAATTAAAATCCTGTTAGTCGAGGATAATCCTATAAATCAAAGAGTTGCTGTTTATAACCTGAAGAAGCTGGGGCATTATGTTGATATCGCTGAAAATGGAGTTGAGGCAGTGGAATTATTTAATCAAAAATCGTACAATCTTGTTTTAATGGATATACAAATGCCAGTAATGGATGGGATGGAAGCCACTCAAAAGATCAGAAAATTGGAGAGAAAAAATAAAGCTAACAGAAGTATCCCAATAATTGCTATGACTGCAAATGCAATGAAAGGTGACAGAGAGCGATTTATAAAATACGGCTTCACTGATTATATTAGCAAACCTTTCAAGAAAATCGACCTAGAACAAGTCTTAAAACTAACATAACAGGCTCTACAACTATGCAATTAAATAAGAAAACACGAGCAGAGGACCTTGATTGGAATGACAAAACTATTTTGGTGGTAGAAGATGTTGAAACCAATCTGCTGTTTATTCAGGCTGCTATATCAAAGACAGGAATAAATATCATATGGGCCAAAGATGGTATGGAGGCTATTGAGAAAGTACAGACAGAACCTTCAATCAATATCGTTCTGATGGATTTAAGGATGCCAAAACTTGATGGCTTCAAGGCAACTGAAGTAATTAAGAACATTCGTAATGAGCTACCAGTTATTGCTCAAACCACCTATACAGAAGATTACGACAAAGACAGGGTTTTTGATGCTGGCTGTGATGCTTATCTTGCCAAACCAATCAGACTGGATGCTTTGTTGGAAACTCTGCAGAAATTTATTTAGTTTGACTTAATTATTCTAATCTCAGTCCGCCTATTTGTTGCCCGTCCATCGGCAGTATTATTTTCTGCGATCGGTTGTGACGACCCGGCACCAAAAGCAGCAATCCTGCTTTCGAGTACACCCATCATTACCAGTCTTTTCTTCAAAGCAGCAGCTCTTTCATAGCTCAAGCTTATATTATATTCATCTGATCCCAGAGAATCAGTATGACCTGAAATCTCTATTTGCAAGCCAATATTGCTGGTCATGAGTTTATATAACTCCAGTATTTCACTCTCAGAGTCCGGACTGATCACCGCTGAATCAAATGAAAAGAACAGATGCTCCAATATTTTTTTTTGCCCCTGTTCAACAGGATCAAGATGGATATTCCATGTAAATGATTCATTCGCTCTGATAGAATCTATGGGTACAGGTGAAGAATAATACAAGTACCCTGGCTGGCTAACCACAAAGATAGCCGAATGCTTAATTGGAAGGCCAACAAGGTATTCGCCGGAAACCGGATCAGCCTCTACATTTTGTAAAACCTTACCAAAAGGACTTGTAACTTTAACCCATGCTCCAATTGACTGTTTAGTTTTAGAATCTATAACCTTTCCGCTAACATAACCAATAGACTGTGGTTTCAAATCTTCAGGAAATTCAGCCGTATAAATATCCCGATTCATTGTTGAATCACGACTGCTACTGAAATACCCTACAAGCCCATTACCATCTGTTGTCAAACCAAAATCATCTGCAAATGTGTTTATAGGATAACCCAGATTAACAGGAAGTGTCCAGATGAGGCTATCATTCATCCTACTCAGAAAAATATCCATTCCTCCCATACCCACCCATCCAGAGGAAGAAAAATATAGACTTATTCCATCTCCATGTATAAATGGCGACATCTCATCTTCATTGGTATTAATATTTGGCCCAAGGTTCTCAGGCTCTTGCCAGCCCCCATCAGAACTAAACTGGCTGGTCCAAATATCCATACCACCAAAGCCTCCCGGACGATTAGTTGCAAAAAACAAACTTCTTCCATCTGGGGTTAGACATGGAGTTGATTCCCAATAACGTGTGTTTACAGGGTACCCAATATTTACTGGGCGTGACCATTCATTATTGATTCTGTATGATGAATAGAGATCACAACCTCCTTTTGAATCAGGCCGATTACATGAAGTAAAAAACATGAGTCTTCCATCCTGCCGGATGGTTTGTGTTCCCTCATTATGGTTTGTATTCAAAGGTGCGGGTAGTTTTCGTACATTTTCAAATCCATTAGGTCCAAGAACTGCTGAAAAAAGATCCTCCTGCTTAGGTTTGTTACCGCTCTCGGTACTATCAACTTCCTGACGAGTAAATACAAGCATTTTTCCGTCCACTGTCAATGATGGAAAATACTCTTCATTCATACTATTAACCGCAGAGATCTTTACAACAGGTGGGTCACCAGAGTATTCAGACAACTCCTTTATTGCAAAACTAATTTGTTGATCCAGATGTATCATTTTCCGTTCAAACAAATCAGAGGTAATGTGGGGTAAATTCTGATATCTAAGTAGGGCTTTGTTGGCAGTTAAATATTGCCCTTGCTGAATATTTAACTCAGCAATCCGAAGTAAGACCTCCGGGAAACTTATTGAATCGAGTTCAAGAAACTTACAATAGCCTTTAAGTGCCAGGGCTTGATTTCTCATATCGTCAGCACATTGTCCTAGGAGTAACCAAGCTTTGGGGAAAAGAGGGTATTTTTCAAGCAACTTGCCAGATAAAGTAAGGCAAGTATTCAATTCAACCAACTGATAAGCCTCTGTTGCTTCAATATACATTTTTTCAGCTCTACGTGAATGCTTTTTTTGATCCTGACCATTCATCTGGTAAGATCCAAGAATAGTAAGGAGAAACAGCATTATTGTGCTAACCAGGGCTTTCATCTGTTTATATTTATTCTAATTTACCTGATGTAGCACACATAACAAAATAGAAATCATCCTTGAATTTATCAAAATGTTTCTATTTTTTTATGCTCGGTTCATCAGGGTATACCTATATATTTATGTGTTTGAAGTGATAATCTCCATTCAACATTCCTTTTAACAAACGCTAAAATGTGCGGAAGTATTTTATCTCTTTCGCTCCATTCGGGTTGCAAAAATAATTTAGCCTTAGAATTAACTTTTTCTGCATTCTCACGGGCCCATTCAATATCATCAATAGTTTGAATTATAACTTTCAGTTCACCTGCCTTAGCGAAAAATTCAGCTTTAGGAGGATTCCGTCGTTTGGGAGATAAGCAGATCCAGTCCCATTTGCCAGACAAGGAGTAAGCTCCTGAAGTTTCAAGAAAAAGGTCTAATCCAGCAGATCTAAATACATCCGTAAGATAATCCATATTATAAAGGCTCGGCTCACCTCCGGTAACCACGAGCGATTTAGCTCCTGCATTCAAGGCATTTTGAAGAATTTCATCAACCTTAACTAAGGGATGTCGACCAGATTGCCATGAAAATTTTGAATCACACCATGAACATCCAATGTCACATCCCCCTACCCGAATAAAATAAGCTGGCTTTCCTGTTTGAAATCCCTCGCCCTGAATAGTGTAAAACTGTTCCATCAGTGGGATAAGCTTACCTCCATTAAAAATATCTACAGACATAATAATATTACCTGATTATGTATGCAAAGATAATTGATTTGAAGTGTATCGCTTTCAAAAAGCATTAAGCGAAGTGTAACTTTTTCTGACATACTGTTGCAAATCGGTACATACAAATATCAACCAACAAGTCTTAATAGCTCATTTTCTGAACGTTACAATCTTGGCACAAAAATAGTTAAGTCGTATTAGATAAAAACTGTAACTTATTAAATATATCAGCGTCTTTTAACTGACCAATAACTCGTAAAACATGGACCGAATAATTGAAAATAAAAGTAAAAAACGTCGTAAAATATTGTGGATCTCAGGATCTGTGCTTTTAGTCGCCTTTGTAGTTTATCAATTAGTATGGGCTGATCATACATCCAAACTAAATGTTGATAAGGATAAATTAACCATTACCACGATAGTGGAGGAAGACTTTCTTGACTACATGACTGCAACAGGCACGGTTGAACCTATAGCAACTATATATCTTGATGCAATTGAGGGTGGTCGGGTTGAGAAAATAATGATTGAGGAAGGCAGCATGGTTACTGAAGGAGATATAATTCTTCAACTGAGTAATCCGGATCTTAATTTGCGAATCTTAACAAACCAGGCTAATCTGGCAGAACAAGAGAATCGCTTGCGTGATACTAAGTTACTAATGGAACAACAACGCATCGATTTACGCAGACAGATAATTCAACTGGATTATGATCTCATTAAACTAAAGCGAGAGTATAATCGCAATAAGACCTTCATAAAGAAAGGACTCATCTCAGAAGAAGAGTTTCTACTTTCGGAGGATTCATATAATTTGGCAGAACAAACTCTGAAATTGTTTGAAGAACGCTCAGAGCAAGATTCAATATTCAGAACAACTCAGGTAATAAATCTGGAACAAGCTTTAACCAGGATGCATGACAACCTCTCTTTAGTGAAAGAAAAACTTGAGAGTTTGAATATTAAAGCTCCTATAAGTGGGCAACTCGGAACTTTAAATGCTGAAATTGGCCAAACTATCACAACTGGTTATCGTGTAGGGCAGGTTAATGTCCTGGATAGCTACAAAGTCATGGCCCCAATCGATGAGCATTGGATTGATAGAATAAAACATGGCTTACTCGGTACTCTGGATCGGAATGACAAAACTTTTGAGTTAAGTATTACTAAGGTTTATCCGGAGGTACGAAATGGACAATTTGAAATTGACATGGAATTCAACAATGAAAAACCCGAAAATATCCGTACTGGCCAAACTTATCGAATTCGTGTTGAGCTAGGTAGGCCAAAAATGGCAACACAGGTATTAAAGGGAGGATTTTATTCTACCACTGGTGGACAATGGATTTATGTTGTTGATCCATCCGGTGAATTTGCAACAAAGCGAAGCATTTCAACAGGAAAGATGAATCCACGCTATTATGAGATTCTGGATGGATTAGTGGCCGGTGAGCAAGTTATTATTTCTCCATACGATGGTTTTGGGGATAATGAAAAGCTCATTCTTAAATAGTCTATTCTTTTTGACAAGAACAAAATAACCAATAACACACTTTTATTATGATTAAAACAGTTGACCTAACAAAAGTCTTTCGTACTGACGAGGTTGAAACTACAGCTTTAAATGAAGTTTCGATGGAAATAAAGCCCGGGGAATTTGTAGCCATTATGGGTCCATCAGGTTGCGGGAAATCCACATTATTGAACATCCTGGGTTTATTAGACAACCCCAGCAAAGGAAAATTGATATTTAACGGACAGGATGTTTCAAAGTATTCAGAAAAGCAAAGAACAGGGTTAAGAAAATCCAACATTGGCTTTGTATTCCAGAGCTTCAACCTTATTGACGAATTGAATGTGTATGAAAACATTGAGTTACCATTATTATACCAGAAGATTCCGAGTTCTAAGAGAAAACAAATGGTTGAAGAGGTGATGACCAAAATGAATATTGTCCATCGCAAAAAGCACTTTCCGCAGCAACTTTCCGGAGGACAACAACAGCGTGTTGCAATTTGCAGGGCTGTAGTAGGTAATCCAAAACTCATTCTGGCTGATGAGCCAACAGGTAATCTTGACTCAGTTAATGGTGCTGAGGTAATGGATCTTCTTAGCAAGCTCAATCAGGAAGGAACTAACATCATTATGGTGACACACTCACCGACTGATGCATCAAGAGCACAACGTATTATTCAATTATTTGACGGTGAAATCGTTACTGAGAACACTGAAAACTAATTATCACAACATGCGTCATAAAACTATATACCTGTGGGCTTTTCTGGTCCTTAGTCCCGGTTTTTTGAATACCGGGTCGATGGCTCAGAAGGCCTGGACGCTAGAAGAATGCATCCAATATGCCCAGGATCAGAATATCAACATTAAAAGACAGGACTTACTAATACAATCTTCAAAGAGCAATTATCAGACTGCTCATGCAGGCCGTTTACCAAGAGTCAATGCCTGGGCATCGCATAATCTTAGTTCTGGTAAAACTATTAATATTGAGGACTACACCTATATAAACCGTCAATATCAGGATGGGAACTTGGGAATACGTGGAGACATACCATTATTTGAAGGATTTGGTGTATTGAATAGTATTCGACAGCAGAAATTTGCATTTCAGGCCGCAATTCAGGAATCAGAGAAATTACGAAATAGTATTTCTATACAAGTTACATCTGCATTTCTACAATTATTGTTTGCAAAGGAATTGCTTCAAGTTGCTAAAGAGCAGCATAATGTAAGTTTGGAGCAAGTAGAATCTACTCGGATTTTCGTAGAAGGGGGCAGAATGGCCAACTCTACACTTCTGGAAATGCAGGCTCAGGCTGCCCAGGATATGTTAATTAAAACTCAGGCAGAATCAACTCTTGAAACTTCAAGACTACAACTTGTTCATTTAATGAATCTATCAGATATTACTAGCTTTAGAATATCTCATCCTCAGGAACTTGTATTCACAAATTCACCTTTACCAGATCCTGTCCAATTATTCCAAATCGCTGCCAGGGATCTCCCCAGAATTAAAGGCGCTGAATTAAGAGTTAAATCATCAGAATATGGACTGGCAGCAACAAAAGGATTGTTGTATCCTAGTATTGGACTGGATGGTGTGTATTACTCAAGATATTCAGAAATGGGTGTAAATCCTCTTGATCCTGTTGGAGTTTATACTAAAGGTCAACAATTATCAGATAATGCATATAAGCAAGTATCTCTAAGCATTAACTTCCCCATTCTCAACCAATTTCAGACAAAAAATCGTATTGCACAGGCCAAGATTACCGCTCTTGATGCCAAGCTGGCGCTGGATGCAGAGAAAATTACGCTCCGACAAGAGATTCAACAGTCATATACTGATGCCAGAAATGCATGGTCAAAGTATCTGGCATCTGAAGATGCAGTAAATTCAATCCAGCAATCTTTTGATTTTACTAAAGAGAAGTTTGATGCCGGCCTTGCAACCAGTGTAGAATACAGTGTCTCGACAAGCCAGTTAATAAAGACCAGATCCCAATTATTACAAGCGAAATACGAGTATATTCTACGTTTAAAGATTTTAGATTTTTATCAGGGAAATCCGATTACACTTTAATACTTGTCAAGCAAAAGACTTAAGGGTGAATTCGCTGAATTCACCCTTTTTTCTATCTTCGCATTCTTAAAGTAAAAAAGCTCACGAATAAATATGAGATATAAGGTACTTCTTGTTATTATAGGTTTTCAACTAATCTATTCATGTTCTCCTATTGAAATCGAGTCGGTACCAGGCAGATACTTAAGACCAATTTTTGATTCTGTTACCACAACAAAGGATATCCCTTACTCTTCTTCACTGACTATCGGTGGTGAACTACAAGTTCAGCATTTTGATTTCTATGAACCTTACAATGATTCAGCTCAAAACAGGAGATGCCTGATTCTTGTGCATGGGGGAGGCTTCCTGGGCGGAGGGAAAGAACATTTAGAGCAACTTGCTGATTCACTCGCAAAACACGGCTATTGCTGTGTCAGCATAGATTATCGTCTTTATGACAAACCCGACAAACCAATTACCCATGACGACTTTACATCAAGTATTTTAATTGGAAGCACCGACATCCTGAAGGCAATAAGTTTTCTTTCCAGGGAATTAGCTGACACAGATCCATACTGTATTGACAAAGACAACTTTGTTGTTATTGGATATTCTGCAGGTGCCATAGCTGCCTTACACAGTATTTCAAGTCCTTCAAATGATTGGGTCTACCCGCCAATCAAAGATTATATCCAAAGTAATGGATGGCTTCTTGAAGATTCACTTATCGAAACAGCTGGCTCTAAAATTCATGGCATTATCAGTCTGGCAGGTTCAATAATTGACACAAGTATGATAAATTTACCTTACACTCCGGTTTTTTGCGTACATGGTATGTCTGATCATATTGTTCCTTTTAGCAATGGGACAATCAATTTAGGTGTCTCAATTAAAGCTTATCCTTCAATGGGTTCACAATTGGTAGTAGAAAGGTGTCAACAACTGGGATTAATCTCGAATCTGGTAGCGTTACCAAATATTGACCACATAAATTTTGTAAAGGCTGTATATTACTGGCTTGCAGGTGGAATATTATTTATTGATAAGTGCTTCTCTGAAGTACAATAAAATGCACTTTGCTTAGTAGCTGAAAACCTGCTATTTCCAGATCAATTTCCCAATTCTGGACAAATATGTCAATAAGTCATTGAAGCAGTTAAAAACAATTATTGTGACAAATTGTTTCCAATAATACTTTTACCATAAAGAATATTATGATGCGAAGAAAGTTGTTGGCAGGACTTATTCTAATAGCGAGTCCATTAGTAATATCTGCACAGGTTATACCCATACATATTGACCAGGCTGATTTTTTAATTTCTAATGCAGGTTCAGACACTGTAATTTGTAAAAACCATTCACTCAATCTGGGATCTGATGAAGTTGCGCAGGGAGGAGTTCCTGGTTATTTCTACAATTGGTTTCCAAGTGTATATTTAGATGACCCTACAAAGGCAAATCCGGATTGTTCTCCGGAGGAAACCATTACATATATACTGACAGTCACAGATGCCAAAGGTTGCACCTCAAGTGATTATATAACTGTAGGTATTGATCCATGTCTGGGAATTAACATGATAGAAGAAGCTTCAATCATGATTTATCCTAATCCTGTAAAAGATAACTTTAGAATTAGTGGATTACCATTTTCAACTGATCGCTTGAATGTAAGTTTGATCAACAAGCTCGGACAAACGGTATTATATAATGATTATACAGCTTTGAGCAGCCTGGGAGAAGTTGAAGTATCCCTTTCAGGTTTAATACTGCCGCCCGGTGTTTATTTTGTAAAACTGGGATATAAGGGTACTTATTTGGTAAAAACTGTTCAGATCTACTAAGCTATGAAAAAGACTTATATCATATTATATATCTTGCCATTCTTTCTTTTTACAGCAATTAATGCGCAGGAATCTACTTGTCTCAACGATACAATTAAACTAACAATTACCGAATTTCGGGGTGAGCATTACTGGCAACAATCTACGAATGGTTCAGATTGGAGTAGAATTGATGATTATCAAGGCGATACATTGACAATTATAACAAGTGAGAATCAGTTTTACAGATTTGAAGTTCTGGAAGGGAACTGCATCCCTATCTATTCTGATATTGTTGAATTGATAGTACATAATCCACCAGTTGTCGTTTTGAATGATATTGATTCAGTATGTATTAATGAATCAAACATCTTATTAAGTTCTGGTACGCCTACGGGAGGAACTTACTGGGGCAATCAAGGAATCACGGACGGAAGATTTATTCCGGCCTTAGCAGGGGCTGGTTCACACAGTTATTTCTACAAATTTGCTGATCCTGTTACTCTCTGTTCAGATACAGCAATGGCCTATATTGAGGTATTGCCTTTACCAAGCATTCCTCTTGCTGGAGAAGATTTATTAGAGATAATACAAGACTCAGTACAATTAAATGGAAATAGTCCTGAAATCGGCAATGGATACTGGGAAATTATTGAAGGTGAAGGAGGTTATTTCTCAGATTCAACTCTGTTCAACACATGGTTCTTTAAAGGCCCTGAAAACAATGCATATAAATTGCTCTGGACTATCAAGGGCAAATGTGGAACTAATAATGATGAATTGGATCTGATATTCCTCAGGTTAAGTAAAAATCCTTGTCCGGGAACTCCTGTCGTATTTGATTCTGAAGGCACAATGTATCCAACTCTTCAAATTGGTAATCAATGTTGGATGAGTGAAAATTTAAATACCGGCATCTATATTGCAAGTACCGAAACGTCCCGTGCTCATAGTGATGCATCAGATAATGGAATAATTGAAAAGTATCTTTTTGATAATAATGAAGCTAATGCTGCCCTTTATGGAGGCCTCTATGACTGGGATGAAATGATGAATTACAGTGAGGAACCCGGTAGTCAGGGAATCTGTCCTGAAGGCTGGCACATACCCTCAAACGATGACTGGGAAGAGTTGAATGATTTCTATGAAAATCGTGATCCTGGTTTACATTTAAAAGAAGGTGGTGATTCTGGCTTTGAAGGCAAACTGGCAGGTGATCGTCACAACCAGGGCTTTTTTGTAAGTTTTGGAAGCAGTGGATTCTTTTGGTCATCCAACACCTACAGCTACAATGGCGCTAACGACGGCTATATAAGGGAGCTTTGTGCATGTAATGATGCACTAGACAAGGTTCACTTCAGCAAGAAAACAGCAGTTTCAGTCAGGTGTATTAAAGACTAGGATATTACATCCATATCTCTTTATTTTCAATTCGTAATACAGCCAATAGGGGTAATCAAAAAACTCTTAAGCGGTAGATACTTATCCTCTTAACTATATAAAAAAGATAGGGCAGAACTTATTATTCTACCCTATCTAAACAAACACTTTTATTGCGATCCCGGAGGGACTCGAACCCCCGACCCGCAGCTTAGAAGGCTGCTGCTCTATCCAGCTGAGCTACGAGATCAAAATTTTGATCTGCAAAGGTAATTCTTTAATAAGACTTTTGCAATTGTAATCAGAAACTCCGTAGGAAAGCACGCATAGCACCAAATCCTTTTCTCACCATGACACCCCAGGACTTGTTTCCAGACAAGTAGTCTAAATTCCCACGTATTGCCCAATATAATATGAATGGATGATAAAAAACGGGTTCAAGAAATGCAGTAAACACTAACTTGATTACGTCAGTCCGTTTTGTGTATTTATGATATGTTAATTCCTCGAACAGAATGGACCAGACAGATTGGGCTACCGCAAAAGTATAGATGAAACCAAACATAACTCCAAAGAAGCTCCAGTTTGGATCTCCAAATAGGATAACCATAACAAAATATAGAATTCCGATAAACTCAATTATATGGACCAGCCATTCAAATAAAAACCAGTAAGGATATCCGAGTACTCCAAAGCGACCATATTTAGGATTCATAAAAATCCTTTTGTGGATATTAAGAGTATCTATCATACCTCGTGTCCAACGATTTCTCTGTCTCCCAAGTATAGTCAAATTCTCAGGGACCTCAGTCCAACATAAGGGATCAGGAATATATACAACCTCATATGGTTGGTTAGTTTCAACCATATATCGGCGCATTCGAACAACAATCTCCATATCTTCACCAACCGTTTTTGAGTAATATCCACCACAATCAATTACTAATTGACGGTCAAATAAGCCCAATGCTCCGGATATCAGGAGTAAACCATCAAGCTTTGACCAAGCCATTCTACCCATTAAAAAAGAACGGGTGTATTCTAATACCTGAACTCTTGGTAAAAATTTCTTTGGCAGATTAATCTGAGCAATTTGCCCTCCATCGACCAGACAATCATTTACAACTCGAATAACTCCTCCTGTAGCAATAACCTTTTTTTCTTTTTCTTCGAGGAATGGTTTCACCATTTTGAGCAAAGCATCAGATTCAATAATTGAATCAACATCAATAGCAATAAACAATTGACCCCTGGCGAGATTTATTCCTGCATTGAGGCTATCAGCTTTACCACCATTATTCTTGTCAATAACAATCAGTTTTGAGAAAGATTGGTTTCTTGATTTATAGATTGCCCGAACATCCTGGGTAGGAATCAAATAATCCATAAAATGATCTGAGATTTCCAGATCATATTCTTCAATCAGGTTTGACAAAGTATTATCCGTGCTTCCATCATTAATCACAACAACTTCAAAATCATTATAATACAACGACAACAAAGCCCGAACATTTTGAATTATAGTTTTACCCTCATTAAATGCGGGAGCAAGGATGGATATTGATGGAACAAATGTACAAGATAGAATAGCATTATAATCTACGAAACTGTTCTTTCTGATATAGTGCCTCAGTGCTACAGCAGAATATATTGCCAGTGAGATATACGATACAATAATTAAGATAGTAATCCCAGTGATAAGAAACTCAAAAGCTACCTGGAAAGCGCTAAATACTCCCATTCTTTCCTATAATTTATTATCCAGAATATGTCGAGCAACAGCTTGGAGATCATCGTCAGAGCGCCTAAGTATATTCTCAATTCCTCTGACACCAAAACTCTCAATTCTTGCCAAAGCATCAGCTGCTTCAATTCTGAGTTCATTACTGGGTTCAAGTATTCCAGTCAGGAAGTCAACATTAGATTCTTCCGGCATCTTAGACATTGCCTGAAGGATTAAAACTTTTCCTGTTTGATCCTCTTTCGTATATCTTGCTTTTAACTCCGGCAGCACATCTAAGACATTCAGCTCTCCAAGAGTAATAATCGCTTCATTTTTAATGTCTTTATTCTTATGCCCCAAGAGATCAACAACTCTTTTTGTAGCCTCAACCTGTTTAAAAGCATGTATCATTCTCACGCAGAAAAGAACAACTGTCTCATTTGGTGAGTTCAGCCAACGTGTAAAATCAGGTGCAGGAATTTGATGTCTTTGGATCATTTCATACACATGGAGCTGTTCCCATGCAGTAAATGGTTTCTCCAGTCTATCAAGAAATGAGAATGGGCTCTCATAGTTCAGTCTCACCATTGCCAACTGAGCTTCCATCCTTAATACGTCATTATCAGAATTAAGACAGCGTTCTATTTCATCATTTACTGTCTTAATATTCATTTGGGCTAATTCTCTAAAACCTTTAGCACGAATATGCCACTGAGGAGATTTTGTTTTCTTGACAGAGTCATTATCCAAATCAAGATCCAAATATAGCTCACGTAATTTATTTGAAATTTCACCAGAGAGATTCGCATATAGCTGCATAATCTCATCAATAAGGATCTGTCTCTTTTTTTGAGTATTAGCAGTACGCAAATTTGCAGGTTCAGCACCTGATTCATCGAACAAATATTCAGAAACAGAGTCCATATATTCATCACGAACTTTCTCTGTTTCAACATCCACTCTTTTCCTGCGATTCCGCAGTATGAGCACAAAGATTACAACGGCAATGAGAATTACAATAAATATAATAATGCCAATTGTTAATGCACCAATACTATCAAGAAGTGGTTGACTTCGCTCCTGTTTCAATAAAACATCGATTTCATTTATTCTGTCACGTGGATAAGTCTTTTCGGGAGCAAGAACTCTCGCATCACTATAATGCCTGCGAGCCAATAAGTATTCTTTTACAAAAAAGGCTGAATCAGCTTCCTCAATTTTTCTTGAGTATTGATCCCGAACAGCTTTCTGATCAAAATCTGAATCTGCCTGAATCCCTTCCTGTTCACCAGCAGGGGTTTGTGGCTCAATTGTCTTATCTTCTTCTGGTTGTGCGACTTTACTTAATTCAACCGGTTTGATAACAGTCCTTTCAATAGGAGCTAAAACAGCAAAGGCTTTCCCTGACAATCTCATCAGATTTATTGCTTCTTCAGCAGCATCCAAACTTTGATAATCTCCAATTACATACTTATAATATCCCTCTTCGCGGAAATAATCAACATTTTGTTGCAAATCAAATTTTTCCCTGAAGTATTCAGGTCTTATATATGTTCGGGAAGCAGCTAATTGAATTCTGTAAGTCATTTCCTCGACCACTCCAGTTTCTGTAGGAACAGTTTTGGGTACTGTTTCTTCTCTAACAGGATCCTGAACTACAGGGTCTTCCGATTCAGTCTGTGATGTAAAAGGCACTTTAACGACATACGCCCCTTGCACAGGTACTTCACCAATGTGACTATTTGCTGCAGCCCATGAGTTATACCGACCTACAAAATATTTGTATCGACCTCCAATATAATGCATTGTAACAGGCTGATTCAGTCCTAAATCACTTTGCACTCTTTCATTCGATACCTGATTGGCATGCGAAGCTACCTGGATTTTATAAATATCTGTAGCCTGCGGAGGTCCTGCATTTAGCTCTAAAAGGCAGAACAACCCAATCACTGTGACAAGAATAAATTTACACAACCTCCTCATATTAAGCTGGTTATTGTAAGTTGTTATTAATATTGCATTTACTCATAAATACCATCCCTAAATGCTGTATGTTTCCAATTTGAAAGATACTATTAGTATTATTCTTATTATTAGGCTTTACTTTGTATTAATTAACAATTCGAATATTTTATTAATGCGTTTTGTCCATTTTCAGGAAAACACCAATACGTATTAATAATATATTAAATGAATCGATCATCATTTGGAGTTTTTTTAATATTTTTAGTCATTAGGAAAAATACAGCCTTATGGATCTAAACTATTTTTATTCTATTTGTCGGCGCTACTTATTTTTTATTCTACTAGTATTAAGCCCCTTGTGTCAAATAAATGCTCAGGAAAAGATTAATATTGATGATTTTGTTTATAATAATGGTTATAAATACCGTGAAATTATAGTATCTGACTCATTGGTTTCTATTGTTCCTGGATTATTTGGGCCTAGTCCGTCAAACATGATAAAAAGTCCAATAATCAAATCTGTTAGTTATTATGATAAGGGATTAAGCAGTCGCCTGTGCGTATATTTAACAGATACTATTTCATCATGGCTCCAATTAGCTGAATCTCTTAAAGCTCAAGGGATTCCGTATCGTATCACAAAGTCACTTGATGAAGCGCTCGAACATCAGGTAGTTTTAATTTACCCTGAACTAAGCAGTCGAAACCTGGATCTTACTAGTTTTAAAAAACTGAAGAAATTTCCCACTGATGGTGGAGTTTTGATTTGTTTTAAGCCTGATGCACCCTCAATGCAAAGTATCTTCGGATATAAATCTTTAGTCAAATCACGATCCCGAGAGCAGGTTGTTTTTAGTGATCAATTAGAAACAAGTCTGCAACTTAGTGCTCACGAAGGAAACCCAGGTATTGTTCAAATAGTTTCCAAAACCAACCCTCTTGAAACCGTTGGTTACAGTGAAACAGATTATCTCCCTTTAGCTGAGTATGATGATGGTTCAGCTGCGATTATACAAAAAATCTATAATTCAGGTGCTGCTTATGGAATTGGTTTTGATCCGGCGGAATTATCAGCAAGTCGCCAAATCGATCAGGGTAATCCCAGCAACTTCCTGAGTAACATATATAATCAACCTGTTGATATTATATTTTGGCTGATTAAGAAGGTCTTTCAGAATCATAGTGACCATCCCGTTATACTTGGTATGGTTCCAGAATTCAAATTGCTGCCAATTATTATTACACACCATGTGACTAGCCGAATTGGTCTTCGTAGTGCTATTCTATATCAAAATCTTGAAGCAAACAACGGAATTGTAGCAACATATTTCATTCAATCCAAATACATAAAGGATACACAAGGAACAGCTTTCTTTAATCCAAATAACATCCAATATTTGAGAAAACTATCCAATAATGGGATGGAAATTGCCAGTACAGGCGTATCCAACACCCCATTTTTTGGTTATATGAATCCGGGAACAGGACTGGAAAGTTATCCAGCTTATCGCCCGGTGATTACATCCGAAACATCAGGTTTTAATGAGACTCTTATGGGAGAATTACAAGTGAGTAAATTCCTTCTTGAGTATTATTTGAGTAACTCTATTATACAAAGTTTCAGTTCACCAACTGAAAAAATACATAAAGATTTGTATACAGGAATGGAAGTAGCTGGCTATGAATTTTCAACTTGTGCTCATGCTGCACAGGTACAAACTTATCTCCCATATTACAATCAGGAAACCATTAAAGGAAATCGCATCGGCGAAATATTGGAAATACCAGTTACTTTATCAGCTCAAGAAGTGTCTCATCTTGAAGATCCTTTGAGCTCAACAGTTTTTCGTCTCAGTAATATTGAACAATTTGGAGGTGTTGCCACAATATCTATCAAACCAAATCTTGATAAGGTCAATATTGAGTATGAGAAACAATTAATAAATCATTATATCGATGATGCCTGGTTCACAACAGTTAAGGGATATGGTGAATGGTGGAAAGCAAGGAGCATGATTGAGCTTGATGTTGAAACTACTGAAGATTTTACTTATGTTAATCTATACGCTCCAAAATTAATAAATGATTTGCCGCTCTTATTGCCATTAGAATGGCAATATATTGGATCTCAACCTCAAGGCATTGAAATGAAAGGTCATGCACAGGGCATTCTGATTACTGAACTGGAAGGTCGTTTAAAATTGGCTTTTAAAACTCAGTCAAATAAGTAGATTACTCCCATATTCAGAGTAAGTACATTTCTAAATTTCGCCTGCAAATATTCTTCATATAGTACTCCTGCATACACTCTGAATATCCATTTTTCGGATAACAGCCGGCGGTATGCTCCAACAATCGAATATGCATTCAGGGATTGTCCCGGATTCCAATTAGGATCATTCACATACCACAAAGGATTATCTGGCGAAACACCTGAACCAACAGAAATTTGAATCCAATCTTCTGATGTTTGCAGGAAGTGCCTCAGAGATATTGAATATCCAGAAGCTAATTTTGTCACTCCTGTCGGATTAGTCAAGGACACCACCCTATTTGGGGAAAATCTGGCTCCTACTGTTACCATATTATTCCCAAAATATTTTGTGATTCCTGCATCAAACATGAGAACATTCAATGTATCTGTAGCGTTTTTGTAATATGCATAATTAAATCCACCTGACACTTCCCAGCCATTTTTTAATCCCTGATATACATGAGCCCCAAGTACATGCCTGGCAAAAACCGCACTTGGTGAGATCGCATATGAAAGGTGAAAATACCTTTTCTTAAGTGGGAACATTGGGAAGGCGTCAATCTGAAACTGCACACCTCCATTTTTCATAAAGGGTGTGGTATCATTTGAAACATAACCTGTGTTCAAAGAGCCAATAAAGGTGCCAATATCATTTGTTCTGTAATATTTCAGGCTATACATATTCCATCTTCGTATCAATGGTATTGTGTAGCGATTGTGCGAAAATTCTGCCGAAATACCGTTGATTGCCATGGGTCCCTTTTGTCGGTAATATGCTTTCCTAAGCTCTTCATTATCCGGATCCAACATGAGAAGGCTTTCAATAGTTTCATTAGAATCACCAATTTCACCCATTCTTTGTTGAAACTGTGACTTCTTCAACGCCAAAGGCATATCATCCGGATATATATCCAAACCATAATCCAATCTTTCAATTGCCTTATCAAATTGCTTGTCCCAGGCTTCAACATTAGCCATGGCAATAATGAGGTCATAATTATCGAAAGAGTCATCCAATAGGCTATCAAACCAGGTTCTCGCCTGATTATACTCCTGGTTCCATGCGTATGTATTTCCCATTAATAATCTTGCATCCACATGAGAAGGGTCAATTTCAAGAACTTGCTGACAAAGTTTTCTTGCATCAAGGATTTGACCTAAGGCAGCCAGGCTACTTGCCTCCACAATCAGATTATCCGCATCAATACTAGTAAGATTCTCCGTACTGGAAGCGATATCCAGATGTTCAATGTATTGTCCAGCTCCAGTTTTCCTTAATCTATTATATGCCTGAACATACAAGGCATTATCGGGATCCATTAATAGTCCCTGATATATGATCTTTTTAGCTTCAAGCACTCTACCCTGCAATTCAAGTACTTCTGCTCTACGTAAAATAAAAGCCTCATCATCGGGATACAACCTACTGCCAAGATCGCAATACTCCAAGGCTTTATAATACTGCTTATCCCATTTTTCAATATCTATGGCCGTAAGAATACCATCATAATATCCTGTTGCTTCAAGATTTATTTCATCTAACTCTTTGCGGGCATTAATATAATCGCTACCCCAGGCAAAAGTTTGAGCTGCTAATACCCTAGCCTGAAAAAACTCAGGACGTGCTTCCAGAATATGATATAGCAAATATCTTGATTCACCGTACTCACCTGTCCATGCATATTGTTGTGCCTGTGAAAACAGGGTATCCACATTAACTATATCGACCGGTCCGAACCTGTTACTCGGATCAACAACAGCTGGCTTCACAGGCACCGCTTCCTTCAATTCAAAGTAAAAAATTCGTGCCTCCTCGTGCGTAGGTTCTATTCTCAGGAGATTAAGTAATGCCCTTTTAGCAGTGGTAAAATCTCCTGATAATCCAGCTGCTCTGGCCTTCTTTAATAACAAATCTGTATCCTCAGGATAAAACTCCAATGCAGCATCTGCAACCTCCACAGCAGTTAATGGATGATCTGAAAATATCTCAACATCTACTAAAGCTTTTAAGGCATCGATATTGGCATTTTCATAATCAAAAATAGTATAATATATATCCCTGGCTTCTCTATATTGCTTGTTCCAGGAGTAGGTATTTCCTAATAATAACCTTGCATCCACATACTCAGGCTTATCTCGTAAAATCCTATTACATAACAATCTGGATTGATCATATTGGCCATCCCATGCCATTTGTGTAGCAATTCGAAGGGCTTCATCATAATTAAAACTTCCTGATGCTACATCCTGAGCACTCAGACTGCCAGACCAGAAGCCTAGTGCCAGGAAAAATACAAATAGAGTTCTTTGCATATCGATCATTTATCTCCGTAAAAGCATCTTTTTTACTCTGATTGATAACTCATTTGGGCTAAATGGCTTTGTCAGATATTCATCAGCACCTAATTCAAATGCCTGCAGAACAGTATCTTCATTTCCAACTCGTGACAAAACCATAATAGGAAGTTTAGATTGAAACTGCACACGAACGAGATTAATCAACTCCAAACCACTAACAAACGGCATTAGCATATCAGTTATAATAATATCAAATGAATCCATAGATCTGGATACCATTTCACTAGCTTCTCTACCATCTTTAGCAATTATAACTTCATGTCCATCTGCCTTCAATCTATGCTCTAATGTTTTTAACATCATAAAGTCATCATCACATACCATGATACGTGCCATAATAATTAGCTTTTAGGTTAAGATCGAATTAAAATCTCTTTTTAGTTCCAATAATAATTCCTTACAGAATGTATCGATGATTAGCCATTTTGCAGGAATATCTTCAATATTAAGCTCTTTCTCAGCAAGCCTCTCTAAATCGTTAGCGACAGGAATAATACTATTTGCACCAATCATATTCAGGTTTGCAATATAACGATGAATTAATTCTCTTACTTCAACCCAATCCTCTATTTTCAAAAATTGTTTCATCTCGTCCAAAACTTTCGGAGTATTTGTGAAAAAGTATTGAATCATCTCATTCTTGAAACTCTCATCTCCGTCGGCTAATTGATCGAGATATTCTAAATCATAGAGCTTATCCATGGGTAATCCCTTTCTATCATTTAAATATATTGATTATACTTTTTGTCAATCCATCATTATGAATCTTTTTGTTAACACCTGATTATTAATAAGTATGCGTATTAAATAAATTCCAGTTTTAAATCCTTCACTTTTTAAGTTCACAACAAACTCAAAGTTGCCATTAGGGTAATTCTGAGAACCATCATCCAATACCAATACTGTTTCGCCCATTGCATTCATTATCTGCATATTAAATACTGATGCATTCTCCAATATGACCTGAATATACAAATCCTGGCTAACGGGATTAGGATATATCCTTACTTGATTATTAAGGATTTCGGATTTCTCGAGACCACTGGAAGCCTGATTTGAGCGAAGTGGAGTTGGTTCATTAAAAAATACCCAAGGCAGTCCTGCGTCTGTTGTCCTTCCATAACTGATATTGTTTGTTTGAGCTGGATACATAATATCATCAACAACACTCAACTGACCCAAATACCTCTGAGATAAAGCGATATACTCACCCCCGCCTGCTAGTTGGAAGTTGGTATGCTGAACACCCAGGTCTGGATCACCACTGGGATAAAGCATTAGGTATCCTTTTGCAGATAATGTGGTTATTTCAGGTGAGGATACAGGGATTTGCCAAAACTCCAAATCTGAACTACGATCGGTGATAAATAAACCCCCAATATCAACGGCTTCATCATTTGAGTTATAAATCTCAATCCAGTCATCGTACTGATTAACATTATTCAGATGCACACTAGTATTCCTGGCCATGAATTCATTGATATACAAGCCACTTATAGCAGATGAATTGTCTGAATTTGATGCTCCGGGTGTAGGAGAAGCAAAGCTCTGCCATACCGGGTAGCCATCAGAAGCTCTACCATAAGAAACATCAGTTTGCTGTTCGGTATAGCTTATCTCATCGATAAGAGAATAAGTTCCATTCTGCATTAAATAAAGTCCGATTTCTCCACTGCTTCCGGAGAGCATAAAAGATAAATGGTATTCACCAGCATCGGAATCATCATCAGCTCTTAACACCATAAAACCATTTGGTTCAATAAATAATAAATCATCATCCGCGGCACTAAGAATGTGCATGTCCGGTGTACCAAGATCTCTTGTAATGCTGACATCCTTCAAATTAAGCATGTGTGAGGATCCATTATACAATTCAATCCAATCGCTCACATTTCCATTTTCATCTGGATAAAAAGCATAACTACGTGCCACAAATTCATTTAGAAATAGCTCTTCAAGCGGAGCAGTTTCATTAGGCTCTCCAGGTGTTCCACCAATGAAATAACTGGTCCTCCAATTTTGCACAAAAGAGTTATCCATGAATGGATCTTTCAGTTCAAGACTAGGCCCTTTTCCATTTGGCCATTCAGTCCAATCTTCACTATTATTGTAAATGACAAAATCTATTTCTGAGTCATCTGCTGATAATAATCTTACAATTCCAGAACTTGAAGGTAAAGATCCATTATCCCATTCAAAGCACTGTATACCCCTGGCTGCATAAATTTCCTTACTCTCACAAATCACTAAATACTGATATGGCATTAACACCTGAGACTGAGGAAAATCATAATTGACATCACCAGTTATTTTGTAACCTGCTAGTTCCACCTGAAAACTATTAGGATTATAGAGCTCTATAAATTCAGAACTTTGGGCATCTTTGGGAGAATAATGTATCTCATTAATTATTAAAGAACTAAAGCTTTGTCCTCCTCCCAAATATTGGTAAGCACCCATTTCGGTGATAGTACCATCATCATCAATTGCTGAAGATGGATCACCGGAGTTGATACAAGGAGATCCTGGAAGTAATGTATAGTCAGATATTCCTTGATCATTGAAAACTGGATCTCCCAATATATTGCCAGTCCCGACATGAACTAATTCTGTACTCAATGTGAAATCAAGCTCAAGTGAAACACTTCCCTCCGAATATATATCGCTGTCTGACTCCGATAAAACTGAATTATGGATCTGAACACCTGGATTATTTCCGCCAATATTTCCATTAATTATTCGGATGGCCTCATTATTATTATGAAAAGTGAGATGATCTACAACAGCTTTTGAGTTACCATACACATAAATACCCACCCCTGAGGTACCAATAGCAGAGTTTTCAACATATAGATTACCTGACAAAGATGCGATAGCCACATCCGCAACACCTTCAAAAAATGAGTGCTTAATTATGGCATCTATTTGATTTTCTATCTGAATTCCACTAGCATCCAAATCATCAAAATATGAGTTCTCAATAAGTATCTCATCTGTTGTACCTTCTTTTTCACCATAGGATAGTATTGCCATAGGATCTCCAGCACCTACTCCTGCATTTGTACCAGGAATATCCACAAAATAGCAGTGATTTATCAATGATGATGATTTTTCAAGTTCAACACCACTTGCCAACCCAGATATGACACAATCCTGCATCTCAAGATGAGAGTTGTTCATATATACTGCTTTACCTTCATTTTCAATCAAGTAAACATTATCTAAAACTAAATCAGCATAACTTGATACAATAGCCTGATCTTGGAATCTCCCAATATTTGAAGGACTGCCTCCTCCTCCACCTGTAATAAAACAATGTGAGATTGAAGAATAGCTGTTGAGGTTATTAATCTGTATCCCTCCCCAATTCTCTCCTGATTCAAGAGGCATGATAATGACGGGGTCTTCCTGAGTTCCTTCAATAATAATATTCCCTTCAACAACAAAATTGGCGTATTTGGAGACAAGAATTCGGGTTCCAGCTTTAATAGTTAATGTGGCCGTTGACGGAATTAGAATCGTATAAGTAATGTGATAATCATGCTCCTTGGTCCAAGTTTCTGACCTGCCTAATTTCTCATTTCTGGTACGAATAGGACGATACTCATCATATTGCACATGCAGGCTGTCCTCTTCAATTTTCAACACCCCTGATTGCTCATATCCCGGATCGATCCAGGATATTCCTAGTCCCTTATTAAAAACAATATTCTGAGTTTGCTTACTGTCCTGTTCCAGATCTAAAGCAATATTCTGATTAATCATTTCAGGATAAGGGTATTTTTCTCCTCCAAGCACAGTAATAACGGGAAAAATTTCATTTTTTGTAAAGATTCGTGGAGCTCTCAGATACTCACTGGACCTAAAATTGGAGCTTTTTGGTGTTGGCGTGTCATATATCATCCATTTCGTGCCTCCATCCGGGTAACAAGCGTAAGATTGATTCTCCGGAATCAAGTCATACACAATTTTTGACACTAATTGCATGGTGGTAGCATCGCTTTCTAAATAATATAATTCCAACTCTCCTCCTGTATTTTCAGGATTAAGTTGAAGATGCGAAAAACCAAGGTCTGGTTTTCCATCCAGATTAAGTAGCAAGAATCCACCAGGCTTTATCAATGTAGCGGAAGGATCAGAGATTGATATTTGATCCTGCTGTAATATTTTTGAATCTTTTATTATCCATCCCCCTGCATTGACAGCATAATCACTACCATTGAAGATCTCAATCCAGGAAGAAAACTCATCGGCATCATTCCTGAAAAAATCTTCATTTTTTAACATTATCTCATTAAAACTAATTTTTGAAAAATCCGGAACTCTGTTCAGCCTGCCAGGTGTTCCCCACACTTCATAGCTTGAGCGCCAATTGATCGCTTGTGAATTGTTTTCTTGTGGATCTGATAATTCTAAAGAAAACCCATTTCCATCAGCCAAGGGGGACCATGGTTGTTTATCTGAATATTCTATCTGATTGATTATATCGCCAGTAGAGCTAATAAATTGAATAACTTCACCAGTATTGGACAATTTGCCATCATCATATTCAAACACCTGACATTCCAAATCGGAATATGCATTCTTATCAGCAACAACCATTAAATACTCACCTGCATCCACCCATGTGTCAAATGGGAAAACAAAATCAACAGCTTTTGATATTTTATATCCGGAGACATTTATCTTATTTGAAGTTGGATTAAAAATTTCAATGAACTCCCATTCGTCATCAGGCCCCTGATTATCAGGAGCATTATAATAAATCTCATTAATAATTACATCTCCTGCTGTTCCATTATTGTATGGATACCTGCCCATATCGGTACGGGTACCATCCGGATCGAGCTCACTAAGTGGGTCACCGGAATCAATTGCTGGCGAACCGTTCAGTAATCTGAAATTATCATCATGTGAATTTAAATATTCAGCTTCACCTTGCAGGTTATTCTCACCAGGCAAAACTTGCTCATCAGAAAGGCAAAAAAAGAATGCGGGTCCCAAAGAATACTCATCATGCATTTCTTGATCATGATAATTTGTCAAAATTGAATTATATACATCTACACCCCCAAAGCGTTGATTGTATAATGGACGTCCGGTTTTGTGGAAGGTAGTATGATTAACAATCACCGAAGACCACCACCCTGAGGAGATTCCAATATTGCAATCAATAACTAAGCATCTATCATAATATGCAATAGACCTGTACCCTATTGATGAGGCCTTATCAATAATATCATAAAAACCACAATTCCTGATTATTACATCGGTTTCAAGCATGTCAATCGCATCATCCTCCACATTGACAACAACACAGTTTTCAAATATGGATGGGCCGACAGAATTGTTGTATTCCTTCCAGAAATATATGCCATCAGCATCATCACTATCAAGAATTCTATCAGGGTCAGGCATATCCATAATCCATGAATTTGATACTTCACTGTATGAATTTCTAAATTCAGGTCCCATTGCACTGGTGGCAAACAAACAATTATCGATTTTGATTTGCGCGAACTCTGAACCAAATGCTTTACCAATATTATCAAAAACATAACAATTTGACAGTTTCAAATCGGCCTGATCAGCCCTGATAACAGCCTGTGTTTCTGTATGATAAAACTGATGATCAAAATCATTCCCGCCAGACACAAAAAAAGCATAATTCAATTCTGATTCCGAATCCTGCTCTTTGATCCATAACCCTCCCCAGGGTTCATCTTCGTTCTGAGGCATAAAAACAACAGGACGTATTGATGATCCTCTAATTTCCACCGGGCCATTACTAATGATATTCACCTCATTACCCAGCTTTATTCTGGCCCCTCTTTCAATAGTCAAAGAACCAAACTGACCAATATTCAGATCGGTATTAATCAGGTAATCGATACCACTAAGAAGGGTTAAATCAGAGTTGTAATCCTCAAGTAAGGTAATAGCAGGAATTTGATCCTTTACTTGAACAAAGCACAAATCATCGAGGTCTTCAATGGTAAATTCAAAATCATCTGAAGCTTCAATGGTAGTCAAGACATATCCAACACCTTTTCTACATAGGATGGTTGAAGGCGAGAAACTTACATTTGATGCCAAAAGGCTTTTGGCACCTTCAAAACTCTGATCAACTGAACCATCTTCGTTTAGCACTTTAATATATATAGGAACCTGGTCTCCTGATTCAATTTGATATGGCGCAATAATAAATTTAGAATTTGGCAAATTGATATCTCCAGGACTAGGTTCATCATATCTTTGCCATTCACCTGAACCATCTGGAAATCTCCCGAATGATTCACCATCTCCCTGAATTTCATATTGAATGTAATCAAGTATGGTGATAAATCCAGTAGTAGCCAGGCTCATAGTTAGATCGCCTGACTTTCCCGAGAGCTTGAAATCTGCATGTAAAGCCCCTTTTTCGGGATCACTATCTGCTACTATCAGGATAAACTCCCCGGGCTCTAAAATTGTCAACTCAGGTGCTGAATAGTCTATCTGCCATTTCATAGGTTCATCATATCTGTCGCTGAAGTATAATCCAGCGATATCGACAGAGTGATCTCCTGTATTCGAAATTTCAAACCAATCCAGGTTCTTCAAATATCCCTGGTCAACAGGATTTGCCAATAATTCATTTAAATGAATTCCTTCATAATATCTTGAATTCTCCAGAAGGGGACTTCCTCCAGTAGCCAGGCTAGCAGCCCAATTTTCTGCTAAACTATTATCCTTAGAACCATGAATCAGTTCGATTGAAGAGCCATTAAGTAAATTATTCAGTGGCCATGGTGCACTAGTTCCATATGTCAGCTGATCGGCGATCTCACCAGAAAGTGCTCTTAGGACAATTGATTCTCCATCATATGCCAAGTCTCCTGAGGTCCATTGATATATCTTACCCGGAATAGCCTGAAAAACAGAACTATTCTTACAAATTATTACTCTTTCGTTTGGTATTAACACTGTACCTGATGGAAAAACAAAATTTATCCCCTCGGTAAAAGTAAATCCACTAACATCAACAGTCTTTTTCGAAAAATTAACCAATTCAACAAACTGTGCCTGATTTCCTCCAATATCATCCGCCGGAGCATACAATATTTCTGAAATAAGAATGGGACCCTGAGAAGATTTACTAAAATAGGCGGTTATATTTAAGTCGACCGAGCTCTCAATGACTAATTTATTTGTAGAGCTGCCCCCTTGTCCTAAACCAATTAATTCTAAATCGAAACTCAGATCAGGTGAATTAACGCGATCCTGATGAATTTCAACAGCGATAATATTATCTCCAGGCAGCATGTAATCAGACGAAAAGTTATACTCAAAATAAACTGACTCATCTAGCCAAGGAGTCATCTCTGTAGCAAGACTTGAATAGACAATATTACCGGATGGCATATTAGATCTAGCCACCTCAGTTCCATTTACGTATACTACAGCTCCATCATCTCTGAGCAAACCGATCCTGATCAAATCAAACTGATCAGGATTATCCACATTAATTGTTTTTCGAAAATAAACAGTGGAAGGCTTATTGTCAGGATCATTGCCAAACCCAATTTCAGTCTCAACTACATTATCATAGCCAAGAGGCCCTAATCCATTTTTCCAGTCTGTATCATCAAATGACACTTCTCTCCAAATAGTTCCTAAATCTACTCCAAGTTCATGGTATTTCCAGTCAGATTCCTTTGGAATCAGAATAAGAGAGGAGGTAGCTACACCGGATGACCATGATTCAAAAGAGTACCCTGGATGAGACAAAGCTTCAAGTTCAAAGGCAACACTATTATACATCTCACCATTGAATTGATCACCAGTTACATATTTTCCATTAACAAGTAATTCGCCAGCCTCCGCTGGTTCAACAGAAAAAACAGTTGAAATCTTTCCACTTAGGCCAAAATAATTATTCAGATATTGTTCGGTATACTGAGGTCTGTTTTTTGCATAATATCTACCTATTTCAACCTTTTGAGCCCAATCTGCCTTGTCAACAACCATACCTGGATAAGTTCCGCCCCATTTTTCCAGATGACGGTTTATTTGATGATCAATGCGATCAGCTAAACTATCAATGAAGTGTATCATTCGGTTTTCCTCGAATGTTGTTTGGTCGAGTGCAGCAAGTCGTTGAATAAATCTTTGTCTAAAACTTTCGTTTGTTATCAATCTGGAGAACACCGGATCGTTATCTCCGATACTTTTAAGAATATCGGCATCAACTATGCTATAACCGTAATCAAGATCAAATAATAACCATTTAAACTTGCCACCAGGTACTTTTGGACGCCATACCCGACGGTTATGCCACCAGCTTTTGTTGGCTGTTAAAACCTCTGCTGAGATGTAATCTATAAAATTATCAACATCAATCATTGACTCAACAAAATCGAAATTCGAATCAATTGTTAAATCATTGTGTTCAATAAAATTAAGTAATATTTTATATGCAGCAGCATCTCCTGCTTTAATCTCAATATATGCTGGTGAGAAGTCATTGTCAATATATAACAGATCAATTCCATTGGGGTCTATTCCATGATGCTTGGCCAAATAGGATTCATTATATTTTTCTCTGAAATTATGAATCCCCATATACTCCCCATTAATGAAAAGAATACTCTGCTTCAAAGCTTGCACATCCAGGGAGGTTTGATTCTCAATAGCGCTCTGAATCATTCCATCCTTAAACAGGGTGTATCTCCAATCATCACTAGAACTTCTGAGAATAAAACTTTCAAAATACTGCAAATCAGAACTGGGGAAAATTGGATAATCAATATAATTCTTACCATCTGTTTCCCTGGGAAATATTGCCAGTGATTTCTGAGGAAAATTAATAGCTCCTCTACCGAATAGTCTTATATCAACATTGGCGATGAATGCAAGAGAACCATCCTCTTCAAATAGTTCAAATGTTGCCGGGCGCTCCCATTCCTTTCTATCCTTAACATTCTCATCAATATAAAACCCAATTTCATTATTGTATAAATAATCATCCTCTAAAGCAATTGAAACGATTGGAAGATTTATTCCCTCATTAATCAGATAGGTATTCGTTTCAACGAGACTGGATAACACTCCATCTTGTATTATCCTTGCTTTAACAACCTGCGTTTCATTTATAGAAAGTGGACTATTGTATTCATGGGAATAGATATCCGGAGTGCTGCCATTTAATGTGTAATAGATCTTTCCAGATTTATTAACATTCCCAATACTCAATTGTATTCCAGAAGTATAAATCCCCCCTGCTATGCTAAACACTGGTTTTGCTACACGATCAGAAGAGTTAACGCCTAATCCATTATTAGTACCAACAGTGGATTCTGAGAAGAATTGGTTTTCATTTATATTATCAGGGTTTCTTCCATACGATATATCAGTTTCCTGCTTTGGAAAGATCAGAGTATCAACAATTCCTCCCTGCCAATCATATAGCCCTAAAATTTCACCGTTTGAGGATAGCTGGAAATTAGTATGTCTGAGGGTATCGCGATTATCAGCATAAAAAAGAACAAACTCGCCAGGGCCAAGTTTAATGTTATTTGGTATACGCCATTTTTCAGTTTCAGAAGGATCATCACTGAGAAAATACCCTGAGATATCCTGTTGTTCATCTGAAACATTATATAATTCAATTAAATCAGAAAATTGATTAAAATCTCCTTCGATGAAAGTTGAATGATTAGTAGCATAAACCTCATTAATTATAACAGTTTTTGGAAAGCGTTCTGAAGCTGACAAGGCCATGTCAAATCCCAAATCAGTACTGGCTGGATCTGCCTGATGTATCTCAACTGCCAGAGTGTTTTCACCTTCAATTAAATCTGCAGCACTTAATGAGTAGCTATAATATCTACTTTCATCTTCACCACCAGTAGAAGTTAATGCAAGGACATCAAATCCCGTCTTTTCTGGCATATTAGAGAGCAGGATCTTCTGCTCGTTCAAATAAACTACGGCGCCATCATCTCTGAGTAGCTCTATTTCTATAGAATTGTATTTCTCAGGATCAGGCAAATAAAACTTTTTTCTAAAATAGTAAGTTATTGTTTTGTCTGCCGGATCGTTTCCATAGAACAATTCCGTTGAAATGTCATCCTCACCGTAGCCAAATTTCCCTGCTCCATATTCCCATTCAGAAGTGCTATAATCCTCAGTCACCCATGTGGTTCCCAAATCATGGCCCTGATCATTATAATGCCAGATTGAATGGCGATTAATTAAATCTTTTACTTCCTGCGCAGAGAGATCCATAACTGAAAAGAAACTGCATAGAATTATGATGATAATTAGAACCAGATTGATTCTAACGCAGGTCACTGAGGGTTTTAGTCCATACTTGCCCATCATCGTTAATAAGGAATTGTAATAAAACCACTAATGGCAATAATTGTTGTCAAATTTAATATTCAAGTATCATCTTCCATGCATCCCATAGATATAGTCCGACCATGCGATAAATGTAAATTCCGGGATCAAGTAATTTTCCCTGATCATCTCTTCCATCCCAATCAACAAAGTATGATCCACGCTTGAAATCCTCATCTATAAGATTCCTGACCGGATATCCTTTCATATCAAAAATGGTTAAAACGAGGTGTTGCTCAATGGCCACGTCAAACATGATTTTTGTAGATTCATAAAAAGGATTTGGAGCATTTTGATGCAGAATAAAAGGAATATTATCCGGTATATCGACTGTATCAGGATCAGCTATGTTACTGGCTCCTGGAGTCGGATATTTTTTAAACATCACCAATTCATTGCTCCCATCCGTTTCCCTACCATATGATACATTCCTCTCGATACTGGGGAAAGTCAAAGTGTCAAGCCATTGAAACTGTCCGTCAATATCACATCCAAATCCAACTTGCTCGCCTTCACTGGTGAGTCTGAATCCAACATGATCAAAGCCTAAGACAGTTTGTTCATCAGTCCAGAATAACCTGTACTCACCTGCACCAATCATAATTGGAACAGGATCAGCTTTGCTGATAGTATGTTTTTTTGGCTCATTAAAATCATCGGTCATATAAAAGCCATTAATTACAACATCCTGATCACCACTATTATAAATTTCAACCCAATCTCTGAAAGCTCCGGTCTCATCTGCGTAAAAATCATAATTACGAGGCATAATTTCATTAATGACTAAATCCGGAAGGAAATTATCATCACTAAAAACTGCCACAAGCTGTGTTTTTCCAGAATAACTCTGATTCAGTACAGGATTACTTGATTGAGTTGTTTGACCATCAGTGAATTGTACTTCAACCATCAGGTTCATATCAAAGGTAAGATCCGAACTTCCCGGAGAAACCTGATGCACCTCAACAGCCAGAACATTCTTACCATCTCTGAATGAAAACCCATTAATCTCCTCGCTATAATAGATTTTATCGTCAGATCCTGACACACCTTCAGAAGCCAAAGTACTATATTCAACAGATCCTGGCCCCATATTCATTCTGGTCATTTCCTGACCATTCAGATAAATGACTATGCCATCATCCCTCTGAACATTGATTTCGACAGGAGCAAACTGATTTTTATCGTTTATAGTAAATTCCTTACGAAAGTATGTGGTAATATACTTGTTCCCTTCATCTGTTCCAAAATTCATTATTGTTGAAACATAGCTATGGCCATATCCAAAAACTCCATTTCCTGAAGACCATGCCAAATCATTATAATCAGTTTGATTCCAGGAGCTGGCTGGTCTGCTGCCTTTATCCCAGTATTTCCATTCAGATCTTTTCTTTACCAGTTCGGTTATTTCACCTGCTATAAAATCAGCAACCGTAATTTCCCAATGTGAAAAGAGATATCCTGGCTTATTTAGTGCTTGTATTTCTGGTGATTGTGGCCCCAGATCTATCCATGCTGTCTTGTCTTCCACAAAGCCAAAATTATCATAAAGAATAGATCCTGAACCCGGAGGATCGACACTCAGCTCCAGTGCAAAACTTTCTGGTTTACTAAAGAAATCCATCATTTGCTGCAGGACATACTCTCCACGTACATTAGCTATATCACGGAAATCCTGAACATTATCCTCCCATGTTGCAAAATCCTCGATCCATGGTTGTTCAAACATACCAGATGATTCGCTGTAATATGTCCAACCATGCTCTCCGTACCACCGTTCAATATGTCTCATCATTTCAGGCCTGATAAGGTTTTGAACACTATCAATAACATGAATCATTCTATCCCTTGAAAATGTTGTGTTCATATGATAAACCATTGCTTTCCTGAATTGTTCAACAAATCCCTGATTATCCATCAGGCCCTGTAAAATATCAGTATTAGCATATTGCCAAGTAGGATCAACAGCATTAAGGAAAACATTTATATCGCTATCAAGGAAGCCCCAGTCAAGATCATATAATATCCATCTCCACTTACCAGAGCCATCAATCTTCTGCCAGCACTTTGTGTTTGAGCCAGGCCAGTCAAGATTTCCAACAAATATTTCAACAATGAGATAATTAATAAAGGCATTAATATCAATTCTCGAGGAGACATATTGATAGTATTCACTAATTGACAGATCGTGATCAATAATATACCTTTCCAGAGCAACATATTCTTCATTTGTACCTGTTTTGGCATCCCAGCCACCAGCGACAAAGTCTATTTCATTCTTTCCCAATCCAAAGTTATCCTGTATGTAATCAGGTCCGATTCGTTCGCGAATATTGTGTATTCCCCAATATTCACCATTCAGGAACATTATTGCCGGTTGATAAGCCTGCCAATCCACATCGAGGCGGTTGGCAATAATAGATTGCATCATACCGTCAGCCATCATTGTTAGTCCCCAATCATTACCCGAGCTCCTGAGTAAAACTTCTTCAAACTCATCCAGGTTTTTAGTCTCAAAAAACTTATAATTCAATTTGCCGGGTCCTAAATCACCTTTAGCTTTGAAGCGAAGAGATTTTTGGTTTGCAGTTCTGGTTAGTCCTCCTGCAATCTCAATCCCACCATACTGACTGATTTGCTTATTCCCTTCAGCATCCCAGAATTCGCCATGAGCAATTTTCTCCCAGTTTTGCATATAATTTCCATCGGGCCACACAAATCCTCTTCCCTCAGTATAAATCCCATAGTCAAGGTGCCATAAGTTATTTGGCTCTGTCGTAATTGAAAATACGGGCAATGAAGTAGATTCATTGATAAAATACGTATTGGTTATAATATCTGAAGGGAGATAATCCTTCTTCCAGGCCTGAAACCGAATCACAGTGGTCTTAGTTATAGTCAAAGGATTTCCAACATACAAGATGCCTGAGGGATATGGATTTGTACCATCAGTAGAATAATAAACATCCCCATCTTCAGGAGAAATAAAAGAGATCGATTGAGACCCAATGTAGAATCCGCTCTCAATGTTCGGGATCGGATCAACCATTTTTGCCAGACTTCCTTCACTGGGATTAGATGATCCTGGTGTTGCATTAGCCAGGAAAATCCATTCTTCACCACCATCTCCCTTCCTTCCAAAGCTCAAATCTTCCACTTGTTCCCCAAACGACAAGGAATCAGCTATTTCACCAGATTCATCCAATAGTAAAATCATTTCTCCCGAACCACTGAGTTTAAAATTTGTATGCATTCCAAAATCAAGTCCGTCAGCCCAAATCAGAATGTGGGATTGAGGATCAATGAAAGTATTTTGCGGAAGAAACCACTTCTCAAGTTCAGTTGTATCATCTGTCAATACCCATCCGGAGAGATCAGTCTGCTGCAGAGAAACATTATATATTTCAACCCAATCACCATATTTTGCAGAATCAGGATCAGCAATAGTGCTAGTATTTCTGGCCTGAAATTCATTGATTAACACCTGACTAAATAACATGCCCGGGAAGATGACAAGCACAATCCCAATAAAGAAAATTCTCCAAAACCTATATCCTGACACTATACTCATGTATACAGTTCTTCTTTTGTAACATATTATGCAAAGTTAATAAATATCTTTTTTGGGACTCTGCTAGTATTAAATTGCCTCGTGATGAAATTTTTTGATGATAATTTCAACTTCTTCCTCCCCAACGGGAGGGTTTCCTTTGTAGAGCCACAAATTTATCCGGATATTAACCTTCCTGGGTTTTCGCAATTTCTTCGGATAAACCCAGAACTTAATTGGAGTGGCAACCTGGTCATTGGCCAGAACGTGTCCATGATAACTATAAAAATTTACAAAATCAGGATACCATGAGAATTGATGTGTAGTGTATGATCCTTCCTGCCGGATGGGAAACCGGTAACGATTACCCCGAATATGTGCGGGCTGCACCACATATTGAGCATTAGAGCGGTCAGCTGAATTACCCCATGTCGAAAACTCAATATCGACTTCCCTGTTATTATCTCCCTTGTCTGACCAGGTAAACAAACCCAAAACCACTGATGGATCCAATTCATCCAACTGCCCGATAATCTGGAAATAGTACTTCCCATAAGCAAAATAATCCTTAGTTACCACTTCAGCACAAGTCCATCGATCATCTTCCCAGCGGATTTTAAGGTGGAGGTTTCCATACTCATCAACCCATACATTATCAGGGGAATTACTAAACCAATTTGGTCCCGGACCTACTCGCTCCGATCCCTTCTTAACTTTCCATTTTATCCCAGAAAACTCGATTGTGCGATCAAATGATGTTACTTTTGAATAAGGATTACAGGCCCAAACCATAGCCATCAGACAAATAATAATCCATCTTACTGAATGCTGAATAATCCTTGATCTAATCACGTTTCAGATCTTTATAATACGTTCTCATAATCTTCCTCATAAGGGGCCTGTAATATTCATAGAAGAATTTTTCTCTGCGAAGTAAATCATTATCGTAAAACATGAAGTCAAGCCATCCTGAGCCAGCAAAATAAGCCGATCTGTCCTTAATGGGATTATCACAGAAATCAGCACCAAAATAATAATATGGTGAAGGTCCGGTCGATTCCATCAGCGCCGGAAAACGTGTTGGTATATTAAATCTACGCAATATTGAATCACCTTTGAGGTTAGGCTCAATTTGAAAACTTGAAACGATCAGGTTACTATCATTTGCCGGAAGAGATATATCAAACCAGAATGGATAGTGGATTTTCCTGGGTAAGCCATATGTTTTTCTGCCATATCTTCCAGTATAGATATATGGTATTTCCACATTCAGATGAGTGTCAATTTCCAAAATTTCGATGGTATCATCTGATCTCACAAATACGATTCCCGCTTTTGTAAATGGCCATTTACCTCCATGCTGGGCTCTGTAATTATCGTACACCCATGCAGGGAGCTCTTCATTATCAGGATAAATCAAAGGATCAAAATATCGCCCTATCCATTCGGTCCATTCCGTATTTATCAATTTCTCAGCTTCGTGCCTAATGTATCCTGGAGTTGGGTGATGATAGAAATTAAACTCTGTAATGAGTAATTTTTGTTGAGCTTTCATCATTTGAAGAAAATGAAGCTCTTTCTCCGTTAGCCCACCGTAAATCTCTGCAGATCTTTCTTTCCACAATATTGTATCTCTGTACCATTCAAACACATACATACCGTACATATCAGTAAAATAGGTCATGTCTTTTTGATAGGCAATAGAATCAATCTGATAATATGACAATGAGTCCAGATCTGTCACAAAGAAAGATTCACCTCTTTCAATTGGAAAAAATCCCCAATAGTCATTCTCTATATTATAGAGTTTCTTATTGGGTTTTGAATATTTATGATGCGCCAGTAGCCAGTTAAATGATCGGTGTTCGTCCCCTTTACTAAAGAGCACTGTCTTGTCCATTATGAAAATATCAATGGGCTTAACCGGTTTAATTAGCCAAATCAGGAAGCTCCATACCGGGATTAATAGTACCGCCACAACCAGCCATTTCAATAATTTGGGATAACGCCTCATGATTCAAGAGTTTTAATTAATAGAGCTACAACACAACAATCCCCTCAAAAGCTAAAAATATAGCAATTTTCATGTGTTTTTTGATGGCTGTGGAATTACTTTTAAACGGTTTTATTCACACTCAAATATCCATTAATCAGAACTCTTGATCCAGTTCACTAAACCTTTTTTGCGAATAATATCCATGAGTTTATCCGGCAGGGGTTCAAAACTGTACTTTTTTCCAGCCACAAGAATCTCACCTTCTTCGAATTTAATCTCCAAAGTATCTCCTGAATTGAATGCATCCACAGCTTCCGGATGAACAATCAATGTAAGCCCCTGGTTGATTGCTGATCTGTAAAAGATTCTATTCACAGATTTTGCAATTACTGCCTGAACGCCTGCATGAGCAAGACCAACTGCCGGATGCTCTCTTGAGCTACCACAGCCAAAATTATCTCCGGCAATTAAAATATCTCCGCTCTGAACTCTACCTGAGAAAGTGGGATCAAAACCTGCAAAGAGGTAAGGCATAATAGCTTCACCATCTGAGCTTAAAACATTGTATGTCATATTACCAGCAAACATTTGATCGGTATTGACATTATGCTGATCAGAATAGTCCCATACAGCATTTGCATACCGATCTTCATCGGCATTAATTTCAGGAGTTTGGCTTTCTGCCCTTTCAGTTCGAAACATTTCCTTTCCGGGTTTATCCCTGGGATCAGTAATCATGCCCGTTAAAGCAGAACCGGCAACTGTTGCAGGTGAGGCCAGATAAATTGAAGAATTGGGATTCCCCATTCGTCCTTTGAAGTTTCTGTTTGCAGTACTAATAACTGTGATACCATCAGCAGGAATTCCTTGTCCGGTTCCCAGGCATGGACCACATGATGAGCTCAAAAAATTTGCACCGGCTGAAAGCAGATCTTCCACGAGACCTTCTTTCATTGCTTGCAAATAGATTTCACGGGATGCAGGAATAACCAATAGTTGAAAACCAGGCTTGATCTGCTTGCCACGAATCACCTCTGCGGCCTCCCTGATATCTTCAATTCGTCCGTTAGTGCATGTACCGATCAAACCCTGTTGAACCTGAGTACCTGCAACATCAGCAAGACTTTTAACATTATCTACATGATGGGGAGCTGCTACCAAAGGATATAATTCTGAAAGATTGATATTAATCTCTTTGAAATATGTAGCATCAGGGTCAGCCCAAATTGGATTTACAGGATCAGAGAAATATTCTTCAAGAATCTGATCTGGCGGAAAAACAGCATTTTTAGCACCCATTTCAGATGCCAGATTAGCAAGAGTCATTCTTTGCGACATATTCAGACCGGCAACTCCATCACCATGAAATTCAATTGAAAGATAATTTGCACCGGCTGAACCAATCAGTCCAATAATATACAGTGACAAGTCTTTGGCAAATACCCCTTGTGGTAATTGTCCGTTTAAAGTGATTTTAATACTCTCAGGCACTCTGAACCATGTCTCACCCTTCTTCCATATTCCGGCTGACTCAGTACGGTCAATACCGGCCGCGAATGCATTAAAAGCTCCGGCAGTACATGTATGCGAATCCGATCCTACAATGATCATTCCCGGCCTTGCATGGTATGACATTATTTGATGACAAATACCCCGGCCAGCATCATAAAACTTATCGACACCCTGATCTGCAACAATATCACGAATAGACTGATATTGCGTAGCCAGTTTCGCACTGGTTGGAGGGGCATTATGGTCAAGTACTATAAGTAATTGTTCAGGATTGGCCACCTTGCTGCCATCCATCTTTTCAAAAGTTTTAAAAATACTGGCTGTGTTATCGTGTGTGAGAACCAGGTCAGGTTTCTTAAAAACAATAGCTCCCGCAGGAGCTCCTAATACTTTCTCAACAAATGTTTTTTTCATGTTAATTTTTCAAACCGAAAGATAAAAAAAATGGCAACATAAAGTTCATGCTATTCAAACATATCAGCTAATTCCCTAATCCTTTTCTTAACAATAGGCAAATCTATAATTCCCTGATTAGACTGAAGATAACACTTCTTTCGCCTGGTATCAACCTGGGTAACAAATCTGGTATTGATAATTAATGATCTACCAATCCTTTTAAACATGTTTCCTTCAAGCTGGGACTCGATCTTTGCTAGATTTGATGTAATTAATTTGAATGAATTATCACGAAGATGAACCTCTGAATAATTACCATCTGCTTTAACATATAAAATCTCCCCTATTTCCATGATATAGAAACCATTCAACGTATTGAACCGTATTTTATTTTGATTTACACTGGTAAGGGTTTTAGCACCTGTTTTTTCAACATGCATCCTTGCCATTAAATCAATTATGTCAGTATGAATTATTGGCTTCAGTAAATAATCAAAGGCCTGTTTCTTTATTGCCTTCATTGCATATTGATCGTAACCAGTAGTAAAAACAATCTTTGGTGTCAATCCTAAAATTCTCAGCTCATCAACGACCTCAAAACCATTTTTACGAGGCATCTCTACATCAATAAAAACAATATCCGGGGCCAAATCAGGCACATTATGCAAGGCATCCCCAGTATCAGTAAATTTCCCGACAATATCCAAGCCCTCAATTTTGCTAATTTGAGCAGCCAGCACACTAACTGCCTTTGGTTCATCATCAATGATTACGCATCTGGTGGTTTTTAACATAGAAATTCAGGTATTTACATAAGGCTAAAACAGACTTTTGTTTGGTTAAAACAACTCTGACAATTCTTTTACATATCGATGAGATATTGATAAATCAAGCTTGCCAGATGGAATATCAAGCAGACAGGTATTACTTTGTCTGTTAACATGTGCCAGATAATTAAGATTGATCACTGAAGATCTTCCTATTCTCCTAAAGCCCAGAGGGAGTAACATCTTTGACACATACGCCAAAGTATAAGTGACAAGTTTCTCTTCACCATCTATTAAATGGATAGTGCAATAGTTTCCATTTGCTTTAACATAAGCAATATCACTTATTGATTGTAGAAAAAACCCTTTCAATGTATTAAAACGACATCTTCCGGATTGGTCGTAATAGCCAATCTTCCCGTCAGGATTAGACTTCATAATATGTAGGTGGTTGTCTTCTCAAATGTAAGAAAACCCTACATGTCAAACAAGCCATATTTCAATAATATGCTGAAACCCATGAAATAATGTGTGAAGCCCGTAAATATATATATCAGCTATCAGGTCCCTGCCATTGTTGAAATGAGATTTCTAGAATAGCCCACCTTTTTGGAAAATATCCATTTGTACTTCAGAGAAAGGGTTGGCCTGGATACTGGTTCCTTTAGTAATATTCTTAATTTCTCCGCTTTCATAATTCACTTCAAGCATATCACCATTCTCGAGGCTAAGATCTTGTAAACTATCATATGCCAGAATTGGGAAGGCAGCATTGATTGCATTCCTCTCATAAATAGCTCCATAGCTTTCTGCAAGTATACAATTAACTCCCAGAGCTTTAAAGCAATCGACAGCTTGCTGTCTGGATGAACCGCTACCAAAATTTTTCTGAACTACAATAATATCACCTTCTTTAACCTCTTTGGCAAAATTCTCATATCCTTCCAGGTTATCAAAAGCATATTGACCCATTTCTGAAATATCAGTGATAGACAGATATCTGTTATGAAAGATCATGTCGGTATCAATATTATCCTCCCGGATATACCATGAACGCCCTGAAACAACCTTCGTAGTGGCGTTTGCGGATGTAGTGTGCTCACCTGTGACCGGAGCCTGAGTAATAGCTTTCTCAATATCTTTAACCTTACTCAGACCAATTCTTGAAGGATCAGTAATAAAACCAGCCAAAGCAGAAGCAGCTACAACTGCAGGAGAAGCAAGATACACTTCCCCTTTGCCCTGTTTACCCGGAAAGTTTCTATTTCCGGTACTGATAGTTACCTCACCCGGTCCATTCTGACCTACCTGTCCGGCGGCACATCCTGCACAACCCGCATTTGACAACATAGCTCCTGAATCCTTAAACACCTTTATTAAGCCATTTTCAAGACATTGTTTCCATATTTCATCAGTTGCCGGAACAATTTTTAGTACAATTCCAGCAGCAATGGTATTACCTTTAAGAACATCGGCAGCAGCTACCATATCCTCGTATCTCCCATTCGTGCAAGAACCAATAAAAGCTGAGTCAATTGGAGTTCCTTCTTCCTGCATTACAGTAGCAGTATTATGGGGTGCACCCGGACGTGAAACGCGAGGAATAAAGGCAGACAAATCGAGTTCATAACTCTCTTCATAAGCTGCATCAGGATCGGCCTTCACAAGGTCAATTTCCCGGCCCGCTCTTTCTGAACTGTATTTGATAACTTCTTCATTTGGAGTAAAAAGCAGAGTAATTACTCCCATCTCTGTACCCATTGAAGCGATGGTGATTCTCTCATCAAGAGTCATCTGATCAACAGCTTCACCATATAGCTCCACTGCATATCCCAGAAGAGAATTTGCGCCAAAATGATCCAGAAGGTTCAAGACGATGTCTTTAGCTGATAAGCCCTCAGGACGAGTACCATTAAGAGTAATTTTTGCTGATTTTGGCACTTTAAACCAAACTTTACCATTTGCCCATGCAGCAGCAATATCCTGGTCACCCATTCCTTGTCCGAAAGCACCAACTGCACCTAAAATATTCGCATGTGAATCTGTTGTAACAGCAGTTGAACCACTAAAAGTTAAACCCTCATGCATTAATGTATGAGTGCCAATTCCATTATCTATATCATAAACCCTTACACCTTCTTCACGAGCATAAATCCTGCATTTGTGCTGATTTATGGCATATTTCTGATCTGATCCGGTAGGGTTACAGTCGAAAGTAAAAAAGGTTCTGCTTTTATCCTCTAATGACAAGCCATGATCCTGCATGTTTTTCACAACATTAGCCCCGCCAAAATCACGGGCAGCCCGAACATCCATAAATACATCGACTATATCACCCGGCTTAACATTCTTGTACTTAGAGTGACTGGCAATAATTTTTTCTATAAGAGTTAGTGACATACTGCTAATTTTTAATTTATTGTATATGGGAGACTCTGATCAGTGTAATTTAGGCTAAAAATAGAAAAACTGTTGGCTTTTTATTAAGCTCAGGTTTATTATTTTTCCATGATTTTACATCCATAGTTTTAATAAGCTGATCGGGCTGCGTAAGATTCACCGCTAAACATAATCGAGTGTCTGGTGATAGTACTTTTAAAAGATCACTAAGTACCTGATTATTACGATAGGGTGCTTCAATAAATAATTGTGTTTCACGAGATTTGCCTGAGAATTGCTCTAATTCTCTTATCCTCCGGATCCGCTGTGCCGGTTTTACGGGCAAATACCCCCTGAAAGCAAATTGCTGACCATTTAATCCTGATCCAATCAATGCCAGAAGTATTGAGCTGGGTCCGGTAAGTGGAATAACTTCAATATTATTTAAATGCGCCATGTTTACTAATTCAGCACCAGGATCAGCTATGCCCGGGCATCCGGCATCAGACAAGATACCTGCAGATATTCCATTCATGACTGGCTCCATCAGAAAACCAAACTCCTCAGCTGGAGTATGTTCATTCAAAAGTGAGAACTCTACCTCAGAAAGAATATCTCTCATTCCACAACCTACCAAAAACCTTCGGGCATATTTCTCGTTCTCTACTATGAAATATCTGAGACTGCGAATGGTATCCAAAACATCAGGAGCCAGTGACAGCTTAGGCGATCCTTCCCCAAGAAGATTTGGAACCATGTATAGTTTTGCTGATTTCATATCCCTCATATTTAGAATTATGAATTGCGAATTAAGAATTACGTCTCAAATATCCTGTTTACCCTTATTCCCCATTTTTTCATCCGGAAGGAAATTGCAGTCCATAAAACGCCGAAACCATAGCTTACACTTCTGCTGAAGTTAATTGATGATGCCTCCTGATGGTATTTCGTCGGACAAGTTATTTCTGCTATTTGGTACCCTTTGAATATTATTTGAGCCAATATCTGATTATCAAAAACGAAATCGTCAGAATTATTTTCAAAATCAACGTTATTAAGAACCTTACCTGAGTATGCCCGGTAACCTGTGTGGTATTCAGATAATTTCTGCCCCATAAGAATATTCTGAACCAGCGTCAAAAACCTGTTTGCAATATATCTCCACATTGGCATTCCTCCATTAAGCGCACCTCTTCCCAATATCCTTGATCCGAGAACTACGGGGTACACTTCCTGAGCAATCAGATAGGCCATTGAATGAATCAATTTTGGTGTGTACTGATAATCAGGATGGAGCATAATGACAATATCTGCATTCAATGCCAGCGCTTTATTATAACATGACTTTTGATTGCCCCCATATCCCAGGTTAGATTTATGCTCAATAATATGTTCGATACCCAGCTTTCTGGCAATATCAACAGTTTCATCAGAACTATCATCGTCTACCAATATCACTTCATCTGTGATATCCATAGGAATCTCACTGTAGGTTTGCTCCAGTGTGCCAGAGGCATTGAAGGCTGGTAATACAACTATGAGTTTCTTTCCAAGAAGCATTAAAGCATTTTTCGTTATTACCTACTGAGTCAGGATTAAGCTTTGTTATTAGTATACATCCAGAAGTTCAACCTCGAACAGTAATGTTGTGTATCCTGGTATAGATTGACTACCGGATGAGCCATAAGCCATGTTTGAAGGGATAATAAGAATTGCTTTTCCACCCTCTTTCATGTAATTAATTCCTTCATCCCATCCCCTTATCACCTGTCCTATGCCAATGGTAAATTCAAATTCTCCTGAATCAAATTCATTACCATTCAAAAATGTTCCAGAATATTTTACTCTCACTCTGTCGCCACCATCTGCAGGTACACCAGAGCCAGCAAGAGTCTCAATATAGTATATTCCACTGTATGTAGGTTCAGCAGTTATATTGTTCTCAAGCAAATACTCATCCAGTTTTGTCATTTCCTCATCCCAATCTGAGACCTTATTACAACTGACACTTGCCAATAATCCGATAGCCAGTATTGATAAAATTATTTTTCGTGACATGTTTATTGTATATCTATTAGTTCAACATCAAAAATCAGGCTGGAATATGGAAGAATTTTATTGCCATTTCCTTTATCAGCATAAGCTAATTTTGAAGGAATAATAAAACGTGCTTTTCCACCTTTTTTAATTTGCATAAATCCTTCATCCCATCCTTTTATAACTTCACCTCGTCCAATAACAAATTTTAATGGTCGCCCTCTTTCCAAAGATGTATCAAAAATTTTCCCATCTACAGTTTTGCCCGTATAATGAACTGTTAAAGTCTGTCCGGCAACCGGCGTCAGGCCAATACCCTCACTTTTATGTACAACATATAAACCGGATTCCGATGGCTCAACAGTAGTATTTGTTCTCTCAATATATTCTTTCAGAAGTTGAATCTCCTGTTTTTCATCTGTATGATAGTATCCCCTTCTTTCAGTTTCCAATGATTTTGCACTAATAATGTTTTTGAGTCTCAGATAAACAAAAATGGGATCACCCTGCTGCAGCTCTTTCGGAAGATCTCTTTTTCTTGTTTTTTCATAAAAATCTATGGCCTGTAGTTTGAAACATACACTATCTCCGACCTGCAGCATTTGCAAACCATTATTAATATCCCCCTGATAGGCAGGTATGCTCACCTGCATTCGATAGAAATCTGATTCATCAATCAACTTATCTTCTTCAGACAAATACTTGACAGAAAGAACCACGATATCACCTATTTTTGGCGACTTCCCAGATGGATTTGTTTCGATAAACTTATATTTCAAACCTGATGAGTGACTTGAATATCCATCGCTTTTCATGTTGCAGCTTACAGTCATCAGCAATAATAGAAACAGAGTCAAAGACAATACTTTCATCCCTTTATATTTAATTTTATTTGTCGGATGGAGCTCGCACAACAAAAACAATCATCCGCGTGTGTGTTAAAATATTTTTCCTTTTGTCATGCTCGGTTCATGCTAGTATAATTTTGTACAAAAATAAGGGAATATATCAATCCGGAGTATCGATTTTAAGAAGTCTCATATGGTAAACCAAAATACTTCTTGGTGGCACTTTAACACCATCCCCTGCCAAGCCAAATCCCAAATAAGGAGGCAGCACCATTAACACGCTATCACCTAGATGCAGCTGTTTCGACAATTCATTCCAACCAGACTCAACAGTGCTGTAATTAATCCTGAACTTTCTGGCTCCTGCTGAATCAGATGAGTAACACAGAACCCCATTCAGCAATTCTGTACGATACGAAAATGATACTTCATCCCCATTTTTTGGCAAGGGCCCATCTCCTTTGGCAAGAATTTGATAAAAAACTCCAATTTCGGTCTCTTCGAGATCCCATAATCTTTTTTTGGCAGCAGCTTTTATCCTATCAATATCTTCCTTTATAAATTGTTGGTTTATTTTAATAAGAGTTTCCTCGCTTGGAGGTGGCTCCTCAATATTCTGTACTTTTTTACTTTGACAAGATCCAATCAGGGCCAACAAAACAACAATTGAGACTATTTTGATTGTGTTCATCCGTTTACAATTTCACCTGAGGTATCAAAAGTAACTTGCAGTATATTTTCAAAACTTTTAATGGCATCACTCATCGTACCAAAAAACTTTCCTCCGGCAGCATTCCTATGGCCTCCCCCTTCGTAGTATTTTTTAGCTATTTGATTTACTGCAAAATCAGGCTTTGATCGTAATGAGAGCTTGATACAATCATCTTGCTCTGTAAACAATACAGAAAATCTAACATTTGCCATTGATAATGGATAATTAACAAAACCCTCAGTATCACCTTTTTTATGATTAAATCGCTCAAGATCAGCAATAGACAAATAGATACAAGCAGCCTGATACTTTTCGTAAATAATCATCCGGGAGGAGAGACTAAAGCCAAGTAATTGCATTCTGTCAGCTGAATACTGATTATATACTTTATCAAAAATTAAGTCTTTATTGGCACCCAGAGCCATAAGTTTCATGGTAACCTCAAACACATCAGGATTGGAACTTGCAACTTTAAAACCCAGAGTATCAGTTATAATACCTGTCAGCAAACAAGTGGCACCAGACTCATTGAGATATTCGAGGAGATCAAAATGATCGAGGAAAGAAAATACAATTTCTGCTGTACTTCCTTTATTCGTATACACAAAATTATGGCTGGCAAAATTTTTACCTGCCGGATGATGGTCTAACAAAATGCTGGGGCCCTGAAAAGTTTGAACAACAGGCTCAAGCTTCCCTATCCGTTCAGTATCACCAAAATCAAGACAAAAGACTAAATCAGCCGACTCAACCATTCCCTTTGCCTTTTCAGGATTATAGCCAAAAATCACAACATCCTGATAAGCTGGCAACCATCGAAGAAAACCTGGAGCTGAGTCAGGAAGCACAACATGCACATCCTTTCCTCTATCTCTAAGTGCCTGAGTCAAACCTAAGGCTGAGCCAATTGCATCGCCATCGGGATTTTTGTGAGTAAAAATTACTATTTTTCGGGACTCAATCAGGAGTTTCCTGACTGCAGCCTCAGTAGAATTATTTATATCCTTAAAACAATTTGGATTTCCAGATGTAAACATATTTTCAAAGATAGAAATCATAAAACTAAATCAACATGAGTAAGACAGGAAACATAACATTTACTATTATAAAGCCAGGTGCTGTAAGCAATGAACATATTGGTGACATTCTGCAGAAGGTTACAAATGCAGGTTTTTGGATTGCAGCTATGAAATATATTAAGCTTAGCAATAAACAGGCTGAAGAGTTTTATCGTGTGCATTCAGAAAGGCCTTTTTACAATGATCTGGTTAAGTTTATGACCTCTGGTCCGATTGTAGTAGCTGTTCTTGAAAAGGATAATGCGGTTGATGATTATCGCAAATTGATTGGCGCTACTGATCCCTCAAAAGCTGAAGAAGGCACCATTAGAAAGCTATTCGCTGAGTCGATTGAGAGAAATGCGGTACATGGATCTGATAGTAATGACAATGCGATTATTGAATCGAATTTCTTTTTCTCAAGAAGTGAACGTTTTACCAAGGACGGTGATTTTCTGACGTTTTCACCTTGTGGGTGCTAGCAATTAATATTATTTCAGAATAATATCATCTATCACAGGTTCCTCATAAGCCTGATTCAATTCGGTAATAAGTCCGTCTTTAATCAGGCTTATTTCGTTACGGATTACAGCTGAGTGGATATTCACAAATAACTTACGATCTCGTATATATATTGTCTTTGTGGCATTAGCAATCATACGTCCGGTAATCTCATACCATCGTCTGATCAATTCCTGTTCCTGAAGTCCTTTATCGAGGTGATTCTCTTTAAGTACCTCCCGGATAACATCACGGATGTTTCTTGGTTTAGTTCTCCTGATCACCATTCTCAATCATTGTTATATATCCATCATTCACTCTGAATACCCGATGTTCAATTGGTATATGTGCTAAAATACCAGCAAGATGTTGTTCGCTCTTATCTGTTATGAAGGTTTGTCCGAAATGCTCTTCGCTAACTAACTTTATTAATTGTGTGACCCGTCTATTATCCAGTTTATCAAAAACATCATCCAGCAATATCATGGGTTTTATCTTACTGATTGTTTTTAAGAAATCATACTGAGCTAATTTCAGAGCTAACAAGAAAGTTTTTTGCTGTCCCTGAGAACCTTGTCGCTTAATAGGATAACCTGTAAGCGTAAGTTTAAGGTCATCGCGATGAATTCCTACTGTACTGTGCTGTAAAATTCTGTCTTTTTGCCTCGCATTCCGGATTATCTCAAGCCAGTTTGTATCAATCCCTTGTGATTGGTAAATGAGGTCAACCTTCTCATGTCCTGCGGCAATAAAATCATAATAGTATTGAAAAATTGGCAGTAGCTCATTAATAAAACCGCTACGCTTATTATGGATATACCCGGCAAGTTCAGCTAATTGCTGATCCCAGATATCCAGTGCTTCTTCATCATAGCGCTTGTTTCTGGCAAATTCCTTGAGAAGGCTGTTACGTTGAAGAAGGACCTTATTGTATCTTATCAGATTGTTGAGGTAGAGTTTATCAAACTGCGATATTACTCCATTGATGTACTTTCTCCTCTCTTCACTCCCATCAACTATTAATGCAGCATCGGCAGGTGACACCATTACCAGGGGAATTAATCCTATATGCTCTGCAAGGCGTTGATACTCGTTACCGTTTCTTTTAAATTGTTTCTTATGATTTCTCTTTAATCCACAATATATTTTTTCGCTTTGATCTGCCTTCGAAAACTCTCCCTGAATGACAAAGAAATCATTATGGTGCCGAATATTTTGAGAATCTGCAGGATTGAAATATGATTTACAGAAGGAAAGATAGTAGATTGAATCAAATAAATTGGTTTTGCCCTCACCATTATCACCTACAAAGCAATTTATCCCCTTGCTCAATGTGACATCCAACTCGCTGAAATTCTTAAAATTAACCAGGCTTAATCTTTTTAGATACATATCGACACCAACTTATTCAGAGTTAGCACAAGTATATGTATTTCATCCGATTTTATCTATTTTTAATTGCCGGATGGAGCTCACATAACAAAAAATAAGCATCGTTTTGTGTTTCAAAATGGTTTTCTTTATTGTCATGCACGGTTCATCTGTTTTCCCATCTCCATTCATTTGACTTTTTTCAACTTAATATTTCATTATACGATTGAAATGTTCTACATTTGCGTGTTTTTCAAACGAGATTAATTAACAAGTATATGGTTAGTAAGAAGAAAGACCAGGGAAACCAAAATCTTGAGGCTGTTGAATCAGCTTTAAGCCGCACAGAACTTTTCATAGAAGACAACTCCAAGATGGTTACGTATATCGCTATTGGATTGATTGTTATTGTTGCAGGATTTATTGGCGTTAAGAAACTTATAATTGCTCCTCAGGAAGTTGAAGCACGTGCCCAGATGTTCATGGCTGAACAGTATTTTGAAAAAGATTCTTTTAATCTGGCCCTGAATGGAGACGGTAATTATCTGGGATTCCTGGATATTCTGGATGAGTATAAGATTACCAAATCGGCTAATCTTGCCAAGTATTATTCCGGAATATCCTATCTGCATCTTGGACAATTTGAGGATGCGATTGAGTATTTAGGGAAGTTTAAATCTAAAGATAAAATGATTTCACCAATGGCCAGGGGCGCTATGGGTGATGCCTATTCTGAGTTAGAACAAGATGATGAAGCTGTAATTCATTACATTAAGGCTGCTCAGGATGGAAAGAATGAATTTACTTCTCCGATATTCTTTATGAAAGCGGCTGCTACGCTTGAAAAGCAGATGCACTTTGACCGGGCCTTAAAGAACTATCAAAAAATCAAGGATGATTATCCCGATTCAAATGAAGCCCGACAGATTGACAAGTACATTTCAAGAGTACAAAAAGAATTAAACAAATAAATACTAAGCCGGTTAATCCGGCTTTTTTTATGTCTGAAAAGAAAACAAATCTATCATCCTATGACTCAGCAGCAATTCCTTCAGCTGCTGACATGCGCATTGGAATAGTTGTTGCTGAATGGAATCCTGAAGTTACACAGGCTCTCCTTTCAGCTGCTCAGACAAGCCTTTTTGAGCATGGCTTAAGAGCAGCTAATCTTTTTGTTCAAGCGGTACCTGGAAGCTTTGAATTACCTTCAGGAGCTCAATTCCTTCTGGAGAAGCACAAGCCTGATGCAGTGATTATTCTGGGCTGCGTAATACAGGGAGAAACCCGGCATTTTGACTTTATCTGTCAAGGTGTAACTGAAGGGATAATGAGCTTAAACCTTGAGTATAAAACTCCTGTAATCTTTGGATTACTGACCACACAAAACCAGGAACAAGCCATGGCCCGTTCTGGAGGAAAGCATGGTAATAAGGGAATAGAAGCTGCCATTACAGCAATTAAAATGGCAGCTCTCTGGCAAAACAACTCTACCGATAAATAATAACTTACCTCTTCTTTTTAGGTTTATTCGCTTGTTGTCTTTCCCTGGCAAGTTTCTCAAGTCGTGACTGGAAACTACTTTTCTTTTTTTCCTTTTTCTGATTCTGATTGAGTTTCTTCAATATTTTTTCCTCATTGATCGACCTCTTAATAATTGTCATTTGCAAGAAGGTAATCATGTTTGAAACAAAGTAATAGAAGCTCAATCCAGAGGCATATGAATTAAAGAAGAACAACATCATTACAGGCATCAGATAGGTCATCATTTTCATTCCCGGCATTCCTTGACCTGTATCAGTTTGTGACATGTTTATCTTTGTCGTAATAGCCATAGAGATAGCCATCAGTAAAGTAAATAAACTTACATGGTCACCATAAGCAGGTATAGTAAAGGGAAGTGTCAGTATTGAATCGTATGATGATAAATCAGTTGCCCAAAGGAAAGATTGTTGTCTCAATTCGATTGATGCCGGAAAAAATCGAAACAGAGCTAGCCAGATAGGCATCTGCAGCAACATAGGCAGGCAGCCACCCATTGGATTAACCCCGGCCTTTTTATACAATGCCATTGTGGCTTGTTGCTTCTCCATTGCCTTATCTTTGGAGAATTTTTTTCCTATTTCATCAATTTGAGGCTTGAGGACACGCATTTTTGCCCCTGACACAAAAGATTTGTAACTCAGTGGCAGTAGTACAGTTTTAAACAGAATCGTCAGAATGATTATTATAATTCCATAATTTCCGATCCCTTTCTCAAGGTAATGGAAGATATTAATAACAAACCACTTGTTAATCCATGAAATAAATGGCCAGCCAAGGTCTACCAGTTCACTGAACTCATGCCCAAGTTCTTTAAGTTTCTTGAAATGATTTGGCATGAAATAGAAACTAAATGGAATAGTTACACTTGGTTTACTGTCAACCGGAATACTTATAGTAGAAGAACAAAGTTTCAAATAACCTGATTCTTCAGGCATATTTGAAGTTGATATGGTAGCTGATGTAAAATGATCTTCAGCTAATAATACTGAGGAGAAAAATTGTTGCTTAAAGCCAATCCACTTAACTTTAGTTGGCAGATCTTCATATCCATCTTTCCCGGTTCGTCCTCCCTTTAGATGTCCAACCTCATCTTCAAAATACTTATAATATATATTAGAGTACTGGCCTTCAAATTTTGCACCTCTTTCTTGTTGCTTGAGTGGATATGACCAATCCAGGTCAATAAAAGGATTAGCTCTTCCAAGAACCTGATCCATTCCATTCATTTTTATCTCAAATCCAAGTCTGTAACTCTCTGGCTCTAAGGAATAGACAAAATCCATGTATTTACCATCACCGGCTTGCAAACGCATAGCAATACTTTGCTTTCTATTCGTAGCATCAAGTTGATCAACATTTGACTGAGGGACAAAGAAGAGATTCTGCGTAGCGATAGCTTTATTATCAGCAAAGAACTTTAAGTTAAACTCATGGTCGCCACCTTCAAACAGGATGAGAGCTTGCTTATCCCAACTCTGATATTCTTTCAGCTCCACAGAGTAAATCTGTCCCCCTTTATTTGAAATTAATATGCGAAGCTTATCATTCTCCAGGGTAATATATTTTTCCTCACCTTCTGCAAGAGCAGCGAAACTACCTAACTCACGCTCCCTATTATCTTGTTTCAGATCATTATTGGTGCTACTAGTCTCTTTCTGAGCAATGCTATCCTGTTCCTGTTGCACCTTCAGTGCTTCCAGCTTTCTGTCAAATTCAACCTGCTGAATTGAATCTCTCCTAAATTGATTCGCAGCAATTTCTTCTTTAGATGGTCTTGTCCAGATACTATAGGCAATTAATAAGCCTCCGATCAACAACAGACCAATCAGTGATTTTCTATCCATAACTTACACACTATTATTTCCTCAATTAAAAAAAGCAGGCCAAAAATACAATATTATTTTAATGAAGCCTGTACAAAATTTACAAAAAGAGGATGCGGACGAACAACTGTACTTTGATATTCAGGATGAAACTGCACCCCAACGAACCACTTATGCTTAGTAATTTCCATGGCTTCAACCAGATTACTGTCCGGATTAATACCCGTAGCTATCATTCCACTTTCAGCAAAAGCACTCTGATATTCATTATTATATTCATACCTATGACGGTGCCGTTCCTTCACATTAAGCTCTCCATAAGCTTTTGCCATCTTACTATTTTTTTCAATGGTGCAATTATACAAACCAAGACGCATAGTTCCGCCCATATTAGTTATATCCTTTTGCTCCTCCATAATGTCGATAACAGGATAAGGAGTTTTAGAATCCATTTCAATACTATTTGCATCCTTTAATCCCAATACGTTTCTGGCAAATTCAATTACTGCACACTGCATACCAAGGCATATTCCGAAAAAAGCAATATCATTTTCCCTGGCAAATTTTACAGCATTAATTTTACCTTCAATACCCCTATGACCAAATCCAGGGGCAACCAGCAATCCTTTCAAACCAGTTAATTTATTCTCCCATCCATCCTCTTCTAAATTCTCAGAATGAATAAACTCCAATTCCACTTTGCAGTTATTGCTTGCTCCAGCATGCACAAAGGCTTCTGAGATAGACTTATATGAATCTTTTAGCTCAACATATTTCCCAATCAAACCAATCCTGACTGTTCTGGCAGGTTGCTTCACCTTGTTAACGAACTCTTTCCATTGCTCAAGCTCAGGCTTCTGAATATTAGTAAGATTCAGTTTATCCAGAACAATTTCATCCAGTTTCTCTTTATACATCTTGAGAGGGACTTCGTAAATCGTTGAAACATCTTTCGATTGAATAACTGCTCTTTCATGTACATTACAGAAAAGTGCGACCTTTCTCCTTATGTCTCTTCCAAGATCTTTTTCGCTTCTAAGAACCAAAACATCTGGCTGGACTCCTTCTTCGAGCAACATTTTTACTGAATGTTGCGTAGGCTTTGTTTTCAGCTCACCAGCAGCACTAAGATATGGAACAAGAGTAAGGTGGACTACCAGCACACGATCATCAAGTTCCCATTTAAGCTGACGAACAGATTCAATATACGGCAGTGACTCAATATCACCAACTGTTCCACCAATTTCAGTAATTAATACATCATATTTACCTTTGCTTCCAAGATATTTTATGCGCCTCTTTATTTCATCGGTAATATGCGGAATGATCTGCACTGTTTTACCAAGGTAATCTCCCTTCCTCTCTTTATTAATAACCGATTGGTATACCTGGCCAGTGGTTACGTTATTGGCCTGGGATGTACTAACATTCAGAAAACGCTCATAATGTCCTAAATCCAAATCTGTTTCAGCTCCATCAACAGTTACGTAACACTCACCATGTTCATAGGGGTTAAGGGTACCGGGATCAACATTAATATATGGATCGAGCTTCAGGATTGTAACTGACAATCCTCTTGCCTGCAACAATTTAGCAAGAGAAGATGATATTATTCCTTTTCCCAGAGAAGACGTAACTCCTCCCGTAACGAAAATATATTTGGTTTTCTGTGCAATCATAGGTTCTAGAAAGACCAGTTAACACCTATCGTTGGCATAAATGGAAGTTGATCTACTCTTTCATACCTGACCCTGTCAAAATAGAATATATTGCTTCGGTTATACACATTGGTAATACTAAATGAAGCCACAATCTGACTATTTTCTCCTACGACAAAAGTCTTTTTCAGATTAACATCCAAGCGATGATAGTATGGTAAACGTCCTTGATTTAAAGGGCCATACACAATACCTAATTCACCATTAGCAGTAGTATAATCAGTATTTATACCATCATGAAACGGAATCTTTTCATAAAATCCCTGAGTTTGAGTAAACGGAAATCCTGATCCTAAGTTCCAGCGTGTGCTAAATTCCCAGTCCAAATCAGTTCCGAATGTATAAGCTCCAACCAGGTTAACATTATGACGTCGGTCAAAATGAGGTGGATAAGATGTAATACCATCATATCGAGTGACAAATCCCATGGAATAGACCGTCCAGAAATACAATCTTTTATAATCATATTTCAGCAGGAAGTCAATACCATAAGCCTGACCGGTTTCAATAATGAAATCCTTTCTCAGGTATTCAGGCTTATCCTGGTTCTCACCGGTGTCATCGTATAGTTTATTTCTATTAATATTTGTCAGTTGAACATTGTCTTTAATATAGCCTTCAACATTAAGGTTCAAACGATTAGTTAAATCAAATTCAAATCCCAGAATTGCGTGATTTGATTTTTGAAGCTTAGACGTAACCTTCTTACCATCAAACTCTTTCTGTAGGTTTTCAGGTCCGCTGAGGAAACCATAAAATAAATTAACAACATCCCTGTCTGAGTTAGCTGCTATTAAATTCTGTGAATACATTCCACCTGAAAATTTCACTCTGAATGTTTCACTAATGTTGTATTTCATACCTAAGCGAGGCTCAGGACTTGCTTCACCTAAGGAGGCATAATAATGTAATCTGAAACTTGGCTCCAACAGCAATTTCCCTAGGGTCATTTTATATTTTGCATAAACTGCCAGTTCAGTAGTAAACTGGGTCTGAGAAATCTTCCGACCGACTGAATTGAAATAGTCGAAGTTTGTATTGAAACCCAAGGTTTCAACCCCATAATCTAATTCGTCTTTTCCAAAGAAATAAACAAAAGACAAACCAACATTGAAGCCGTTTATTGAAGATTGACGGGGTGATTGATCGGCTTCTACCATGTTGATAGTATAGGAAGAATATGCAATATTAGCCTTAATCAGGGCCGGATAATTGCCAGGAACCAAAACAACGTTAGAGCCACCTCCAACAGAATTCCATCCAATATCTGTTATTCCACGGTAAGTCACATTATCAGAGTAATTAAAACCAAAGAAATTTACTTTACTACCATTACGTGAGTTAATAGATACCTTACCATAAAAGTCAGTAAAATTAAATGGCAGTCCGGCTGAATCTACGTAGGCGTAAAGGTATTTTGAGGTCTGTTCCAGATAAGAGTGTTTTGCGCTCAATATAAAAGAGGAACTTCCATCATATTCGTCACGAGCTTTCTTTAGCGGACCTTCAACCAAAACCTTCGACATGAATGTACTGGATGAAACTTTGCCGCTGAGCCTATTTTTATTTCCGTCTCGTGTTGTAATATCCATAATCGATGATATCCGGCCACCATATTGAGCTCCAAATCCACCAGTATAGATATCGGCATTTCTGATAACATCGGAATCGAAAACCGAAAATAATCCAATTGAGTGAAAAGGATTATAAATGATCATTCCGTCGAGCAGAACCTTATTCTGAATTGGTGCCCCACCTCTAATGTATAGCTGACCTCCCTGGTCTCCTGTAAAGATCACACCGGGTAGTACCTGCAGATATTGGGCTAAATCAGGCTCACTACCAATAGTTGGAATCTTAGCCATCTGCTTAGGGGTCACTTTCACAATAGAAGTATGAATCTGGGTCCGCATTTCCTGACGCTCACCACTCACAACAACTTCATCAATACTCTGAACACTTTTTTCAAGGTAAACCCTTTCATCAAGAATCCCATCAGCTTTAACAAGCACCTCTTTACTCGATTCAAGATAGCCAATTGAACTCACTGTCAATGTATATGTTCCTGGTGGAATCCGGGAAATATTAAAATACCCATTCACATCTGTGGCAGTCCCAAAAGTTGTCCCCTCAAGATAAACACTACAAAAGATTACCGGCTCTCCATTATCCTTTTCATAAACAAAGCCACGTACGTTACCTAGTTGTGCCATAGCTGAAGAGACCAGCATGACCCCAATTATTGTAAGGGCCATCGATAGTAAAACTCTTTTCATCATAGTTTTAGTTTGTAAGTACATTAAAAATCGTAATTGTCGATCAAATCGATTCTTTCTTTGAGTGATTTAATTCGTTCCTTGCCTGATTCGATGTTCTTGTTAACATCATTAATCATTGATTCAGAATTCTTTGATTTGGCGAAGAAACCAATATTATTCTCCCACAGAATGATATCGCTTTCAAGTTGTTTAAGTTTGTTGATCAACTTTTCCCGCTCAGTATATAAGCGGCTCTTGCTTTTGGGGGACTGGGCTAAATTATCAATTTTTTGTCTAAACTTCAGAATTTCACGTTTAGAATCATCAATATCCAATTGATCAAAAAGGTGATTTATTCCTTCACGGAACAATTGTTGTACTTCATTCTTTTTGTGAATTGGAACATGACCAATATTTGTAAATTCTTTCTGGAAACGCTTTAGATTATCGAGATCCACGTTATGGTCAGCGCCAAGCTCATAGGCTTTAATTTTATCGACAAGCTCAATTTTCATTTTCAGGTTTTCATCTTGCTGACTATCCTGTCCTCGAAAATGATTTTGCTTATTAACAAAAAATGAATCGCATGCGGTTCTGAATCTTAACCATAAGGCATCAGAATACTTTCGTGGTATTGGTCCGATTTTTTTCCATTTCTTTTGTATTTCAATCAGATCTTCAGTTGTTTGCCTCCAATCCTGGCTCTGAGCCAGTGATTCAGCCTGGATACACAAGTCTGTTTTTAATTGCAGATTATTATTCTGCTCAGTTCTGTGCTGACTGAAAAATTCTCGTTTCCGATTAAAAAACTCATCACATGCAGTTCTAAAACGCTCGTAGATTTTAATATTATCTTTTTTAGGAGCAAAACCAATTGTTCTCCACATCTTCTGTAAATCAACAACCTGCATAGAGAGTTCATTCCACTTTCTAGGGGAATCTATGCGATTTTCAAATATCCCTTCAACTTGCTCACATAAACGTGCCTTGGCTTCCAGATTTTTCTTTTGCTCATCCTTAAGACCTTGAAAATGCTCTTGGTGTTTTCTATTAATATGTGTTGTAGCCTCTTTGAATCGTTCCCAAATTTCATCTTTCTTTTCTCTGGGAACGGGTCCTACTTCCCTCCACCTGGTATGCAGATCCTGCAAATCTTTAAATGCCCTAACTATTGAGGGCTCCAACAACAATTCTTCGGCCTTCTCACATAAACCAATTTTAATCTCAAGATTCTTCTTCAGGTCAAGATCCCTGAGTTCTTTATTTATCTTTATAAAGTCATAGAATTTCTCAACATGATGGTGATAATTTTCCCATAATGATGCCAGATCACTTTGCGGCACCGGACCAGCATTACGCCAATCGCTCTGCAGATCACGAAAATCGTTAAATGTCTTGTTCAGAGACTCTTGAGAGTGAACCAGGTTTTTTATCTTATCAATAATTTCACGTTTATCAGCCAGATTTGTAATCTTTTCGCCTTCTAATACTTTGTTATATTCAATCCGTCGCTGACGATAATTTCCGTATAATTCTTTGTATTCTTCTTCTCGGGGATCAGTTGGTAATTTGAATTCTTCCTCTTTTCCACCTTCCTGGATAAAGGCCTCTTTCTTCTCTTCCAAAATTATCCGATGTCTTTTATAGAAAGCAGATTTGATATTTTCAACGTCATTTCTGATTTCCTTTATACTACGCAGGTCAAGCAAGAGCTTAAGAGCTTCAACTAATTCCTCTTTTGTGAATTTTGAATAATCAACATTCAGAGGGGGAAGAACTGATTTATCTTCATCCTTTTCAGACTCAGAAGCCTCATCTGGCTTCGCTTCAACGTCCTTCTTATCCTCTACCTTTTCCGCTTCGTCTTCAGGATCTCCATCCTTCTTCACAAGCTCATTACTCTCAGCATCCTCTGCCTTTTCTGCCTCAGTCTCTTCGACCTTTTCTTCTGGCACTTCTACCTTTTCTGCCTCAGTCTCTTCGACCTTTTCTTCTGGCACTTCTACCTTTTCTACCTCTGTCTCTTCGACCTTTTCTTCAGGCACTTCTACCTTTTCTACCACTGTCTCTTCGACCTTTTCTTCAGGCACTTCTACCTTTTCTACCTCTGTCTCGTCAACTTTGTTTTCAACTGGCTCTTCCTCTTTTGCTTCTGCCTTTTCTTCCTCTTTGTCTTCTGCCTCAGAACTTACAATATCACCAGTCGGCTCTGCAGTATCATTAGCTTCAACAGACTCAGCAGTTTCATTAGTATCAGCAGATTCTACAGATGTAGTTTTTTCTTGCGATTCAGCAGAATCGTCACTAGTTTCCATATCTGCTACAGGTTCCTGCACTTCAACTTTTTCGTCAAGATTTTTTTTCTCTTCAACGGTGGTATTGTCCTGTTTCTCTGGAATCTCTGATTCCATTTTTTGTGTATTATCCGGTAGGATTTCTTTCTCAGTCATAGCAACTTGCTTAGGATCCAACATATACTCAGTACATACTGAGTTGTTCATTTCGAACAGCACCAGGCAAAAGCCCGATTAGTCTAAGAAGCAAAGATAATTTTTTTTCTTTAGAAAGCGGATCATTTACACATTCATATTAATGATATATAATATTCTTTTCCAAGCTGTTAAACGAAAAGAGCCACCCTTAAAAAGAGTGGCTCTCCCTGATAAACAATTACTTGCTTAATTAATCTCTATTTCCCTTGACGGCTTAGCTCTTGCTTCAGCCTTTTTTGGCAACTCAATAAATAGTATTCCGTTCTTAAAACTGGCACTTATTCCTTCCCCATCAATCCAGCGTGAGAGCCTGAAATTTCGTTTAAAGCCAGATTTTGAAAATTCACGTCTGACAAATCGAATATTGTCCTCTTTAACTTCTTCCCCTGTCTCAGGTGAAATCATCAATACGCTGTTTTCAACTTTTACTGAAATTTCATCTTTTGCATAACCAGGAACAGATAATTCGATAATGAATTTCTCATCTGACTCGAGAATATTTGCAGATGGTCCGCAGTCACAAGATGCATTTTCTTCTTGCTGGTTTAAAGCATTACTAAATACATCATTCCAATTATTTTCAAAGAACTGATTTACTGGTACATGATAAGGTCTTCTAAATTTTACTAGTGTCATTTTTATTTCCTCCAATTAATATTTAACATTTGTTTTTGTATTCTGATAGCACATTTCAAAGTTTGTGCCAGCAGTAAATCCAAACAAATTGACAGCAATTTACTTGTATTGCATGCCATTTTGGCACTTTTTACAATATTTTACATGTCATTATGTCGCTTTAGGATATTTTTTGCTTATCTGTTCACTATAATATTATCCCAGGTTCAGTATATTTGCAGAAATTTCAATTATGCGTATCGATATTATTTCGGCTGTTCCAGATCTACTTTTCAGCCCATTAAACCACAGCATTGTAAAACGAGCGCAGGACAAAAAACTCGTTGAACTGACAGTTCATAACCTGAGAGATTATTCCACAGACAAACATAAAACTGTTGATGATTATCCCTTTAGCGGGGGGGGAGGAATGGTACTGAGTATTGAGCCTGTTGACAGGGCTATTACGGCATTGCGAGATAAATATGAATATGATGAGATCATCTATACTTCTCCTGATGGCGAATCTTTTAACCAGGGTTTAGCCAACCAATTCTCATGTAAAAAAAACCTACTAATTCTTTGTGGACATTATAAAGGCATTGACCAGAGAATCAGGGATCAGTTTATTACCAGGGAAATATCTATAGGTGATTATGTACTAACCGGTGGAGAGTTGGCAGCAGCTGTAATGGTAGACTCGATTGTCAGGTTAATTCCGGGTGTATTATCTGATGAAGCATCTGCATTAAACGATTCATTCCAGGATAATCTTCTGGCCCCACCTTTGTATACCCGCCCGGCCGAATATAAGGGTTGGAAAGTTCCTGACATATTGCTTTCAGGAAATGACAAAGAGATTGATAATTGGAAACATGAGCAGTCTTTGGAGAGAACGCAAAGACTCAGACCTGATCTGTTGGAAGATTAGTAGCCTTCCTCCTTCTGGCACAGATCATTGAAATTACAATACTTGCATGTATCACTGTTAGTTGTACCAACAAAAGGCCTGCTTGAATCAAACATGTCACTCAGAACCTGATCAATCAATTCCTGAACAGCTTGAAAATACAATTCCTGGTGATCAATCACATTCTTGCCATGTTTCAAATCTGCATTAAGCTTCCCATCTTCCAAGCCACGCATGGCATATAAAACCGGCTTGATTGAATAATCATCTTTACTATTGAGGTGATAAACACAGCAATATATAAGAGCTTGCAAAATTTCTTTAGGCCTTTTTTGTTTACTACTATCAATCAGGTCATTCCAGTCTTTGAATCTCATTTCAGGCTTGCCTGACTTATAATCTACAATACGGATTACTCCGTCTTTGCTGTCTACCCTATCAATAAAACCTCCTAGCAAAAGCTCAAATTCTCTATCGTCAATTTGCATTCTCCATGAGGTCTTAACTTTCGATTCAATGCCGATAATTGTAAATGGAGCATAGCTGGCATCCGATATAAGAATTAGTTTGAGATAGTTAAGTATTACATCCAGAACTAACTCATCTTTCGCACCTAACACCTCAATATTATTAGTGCCATCAGAACTTAAAACAGATACTGCGGCCTGTCGGATGATACTTTTAAGTTTGTCAGTATCATTGAATAAAGACTCACAAAATAACCTCGAAACCGCCTGACCATTTAAATGTTCCTTATATATTATTTCCATGGAAGTATGCAGAACAGTTCCGAATATTCTTGGGTCGGACAAAGCATTTTCTATTTCAGAGTCACGCAGGCCCAACAAATACTGATGTGCGAACTTCAAGGGACAATCGATGTAAGTATTTAAGGCGCTGGGCGACAATAATCCTTGCTTCTCACCCACTTTGGTGTACTTCATCAGGGACTCCCATATTTTGTCAGTCTTCTCAATTGAAAAAGCTGAGATGGGCCGGAGTTTAATAGCTGATCGAACAGCACTGTAGTTCAAATCAACATCTGCATCAAACTCAGTTTGATAAATAAACCTGGATTTTCCACTCAAACCTGTGCGTATGCCGTCAGCTGTTCCGACATATGCAATTCTGACGCGCTCTGCACGTTGAATTAGTCGATAAAAATGATATCCATAAATTGCATCATGGTTTTCTTTAACAGGTAAACCATATTTCATTCTTATGTGGTAAGGTATAAAACTTGCTTTACTTTGAGCAGAAGGCCAAACACCTTCGTTGCATGACAAAATGATTAAATCATTGTAGTCAATCAATCTGGTCTCAAGTATACCAGTTAGCTGAACAGGGGCAGTTCTTTCACTTTCGTAAGGTATTCTCTGTTGCTTAATCCATCCTTCGATATAAGTCAACAAATCATTAGGAGTCAAAGCATCAGGCATCCGATTCAGCGAATTACGAGTTAGCTCAAAAAAATCCATCATTTGATTTATCCCAGCCTTCTCCAAAGAAATATTCTTGAAATTCAGTTCTTCGAACTTAATTCTGATCCTCTTTAACAAAGAAATGAGAGTCTCTAATAATCCTGAGCTTGATAATGACGAATCTGAAAATTTAATAAAAGGAAGGAGTGAATCAAGTTTTTTTACAGGTATGTGTTCACGCCGCTTAAAGCAATTCAGCAGATCATCAATCACCTCACTATCAATATCGCTATAGATTGAAAAACAAGGATTTTCAATAAACATCAAAGCTATCTCAGAATTTACAATATTTAACTGGCTATTCGTTTTTAACAGAACAACTAATTTGCCATATAACTCAAGAAAGCGTACAACCTCACAGTGATTGATTGAATATCCAATACTACTATTAAGATTATTCAGCCCAGGATTCCAGGCCAGCATTATCTCCTCAAATAGATCTTCTTCACCTAGTATAATTCCGGTTTTGATATTTTTACTTTCGCTCCCGGAATCCTCACTCCAATTCTGAAGCCAGGAGCTAATTATTTTTGTCTGAGCAATAGAGGAGTCAAAAGAAAATATCTCCATTGGAGAAAACTCGGTATTGCGTCTGTGATCAAGACGATTAGCCGATGAATCAAGAAGTAGCTGAAAGGATGAAGCTTGTTCGAATTTTTTCAGGTAATAGCGAATCAGTTTTCCGGTTATATTCTCTTCCTGAAGGAGATAAGGCGGACAATCCCAATAGTATCTGCCTCGATGCTGTAATTTAGCTTCTTGAAATATAAGTTCTTCAGCTTGCGTTAATGCATTAAAGCCGATAAAAACAAGAATCCGGCCTTGAAGAAATTCACTATTTTGATCCTGCATTTGCTTCACTGCATCACGATACATACACCCTTCTGAAGCCAAACCTTTCTCCGCAAGTGCACTTACATATTCAGAATGACTTAATCCTAAAACATTCCACAAACCGAGCCAGTCCTGTTGTAACAAAGAGGGATTATCCCTGATCGACGACCAAAAATTTTGCAAATGTCTTATCTCATCGCTTTCTAAAGTTGAAAACCTGGCTTCGATTTCTTTTTCATCCGATAGGAAAGAATATACTTCCTCCGGATCTAAAAGATACTTATCCAGTTCTTCAAAATCCCGAATAAGCATGTCTCCCCAGGAACTAAATTCATTATAGGAACCAATCTTGCTCCAGTTATTTTTCAATATCAGATACAATTGAATACTTTGATCCAGCTCATTTGCCAGATCAAAGGAAGAAAGGGAACGAATCCAATCATTTATGCTAAAAGATTCAGGGCTCCACAGTGCTTGCTTTATAAGTCTTGAGAGCTCATCATGAAAAACACTTGCCGACCTGCGATTCGGAAAAAGCAAAAGTACTCTGGATAAATCTGATCCAAAAGAATCAAGCAAATCACGAGCTACGGTTGATAAAAATGTATTCAATGCAATTGTTTTTATCCGTTTATAATTAAAAAAAATTGGCGGATGGAGCTCGCACAACAATAACAATCATCCCCGTGTGTGTTAAAAGATTTTTCCTTTTGTCATGCTCGATTCATACAAATTTACCTTTTTTTCACTCTTATGCAGAACTCTGCAGGCAGTCATTTGTATAAACTTCATTCCAAAATACAATGAGTCACCATCAATAATCATCTTATTCCATATCTTTATCAAGAAACCCGCTCAATCATGGACAAACACAATTATCTAGGCAATGCCGATATTTCCAGTATTTCCGAAGCTTATGAATCGTTTCTTACTGACCCTTCCCATGTGGATGAATCATGGCAAAAATTCTTTGAGGGTTTTGAATTCGCACGTAAACATTTTGAGTCTTCAGATGAAAACCATGAATCGGTCGATTTGGAATTCCGGGTAATAAGCATGATTGACTGGTACAGAAAAAGGGGGCACTTATTCACTCTCACAAATCCCGTACGAACAAGACGTAAATATTATCCCAACCTTGATATTGAGAATAGCGGCTTAAGTAAATCTGATCTTGACACTAAATTTCGAGCCGGAAAAGAAATCGGAATAGGCCAGACCAGTCTCCGTAAAATAGAGGCTCATTTAAAAGAGACATATTGCAGAAGTGTTGGAGCAGAATATATGTTTATAAGAAACCCTGTTATTCTGGAGTGGCTACAAAAGAGAATGGAAGGCTCTCAAAACAGGAGTATTTTCACAAAAGATGAAAAACGACATATTTATAATCACCTGAATATTGCGGTTGGCTTCGAGAAATTTATCCATACAAAATTCGTAGGTCAAAAGCGTTTTTCACTTGAAGGTGCAGAGGCCTTAATCCCCGCACTTGATTGGGTGATAGAAAAAGGTTCAGAGCTGGGTCTTCGTGAGTTTGCTATTGGAATGGCACACAGAGGAAGATTGAATGTGTTAGCAAACATTATGAATAAGCCTTATTCTGATATTTTCAAAGAATTTCTGGCAACAGATTTTGAAGCTGGAATTGGCCTTGGGGATGTAAAATACCATTTGGGATACGATGGAAATATTTCAACTGACAGCGGACACCAGGTAAGTGTTCATCTATTGCCTAATCCAAGTCATCTTGAAGCTGTCGGACCAGTTGTGGAAGGTCTTGCCCGTGCCAAGATTGACACTATGTGGTCGGGAGAGGAAACCCGCGTGGCTCCGATTATTATACATGGTGATGCGGCAATCGCTGCACAGGGGGTTGTTTATGAGCTTATTCAAATGGCCACCTTACCGGCTTATCGAACAGGGGGAACCATACATCTGGTAATCAACAACCAGGTCGGATTTACAACAAATTACCTTGAAGGCAGATCCTCAACTTACTGTACTGACATTGCCAAGGTTACAAAAGCTCCTGTTTTTCATGTCAACGGTGATGATGTGGAGGCATTGATTTATACGGTTACCCTTGCTATGGAATTCAGGCAAAAATTTCACCAGGATGTATTCATTGACATTCTGTGTTACAGAAAATACGGTCACAATGAAGGAGATGAACCCCGATTCACTCAACCATCCCTTTATAAAAGCATTGCCAGGCATAAAAACGTCAGAGATCTGTATGCTGAAAAGTTAATTTCAGATCAGGTTTTCACTCAAAAGGATATCGATCTGATTAACAATGATTTTGAAAGTACCCTTGAGCAAGAATTCAGTAAATGTCACGCTGAAGAAATCGCCAGTATTCAACCATTCCTTCAAGTAGAATGGAAGAAATTCAAGCATCCGGTAACTGAAGATTTCAAGAAGACCATAGAAACAGGCCTTGACTTAACAAAACTAAAACTCTTAGCTGATCGTATTAATTTCCTACCGGATGAATTGCTTTTTTTTCAGAAAGTTCATCGAATTGTCGATGCTCGTAAGGAAGCAGTAGCCAAAAACAAGCTGGATTGGGCCTTGGGTGAATTACTGGCTTATGCTAGTTTATTAGATCAGGGCATTAAAGTTCGATTAAGTGGTCAGGATAGCGAACGCGGTACTTTTGCTCATCGACATGCCGCTTTAGTCCAAGAAGATACAGGTGAAAAGTATTATCCATTGAAAATGTTGAGTGAAAATCAGGGTGAATTTAATATTTACAATTCCCATTTGTCTGAATATGGAGTTCTGGGGTTTGAATATGGATATTCAATGACTACCCCGCATTCTCTGACCATCTGGGAGGCTCAATTTGGTGATTTTATCAATACTGCTCAGGTAATTATAGATCAGTTTATTAGTTCGGGAGAAGAAAAATGGGGTGTTTCGAATGGTTTGGTCTTATTATTACCTCACGGATTTGAAGGCCAGGGCCCTGAGCATTCAAGCGGCCGGATGGAAAGGTTCCTGGCTCTTTGTGCCAGAAATAATATGCAGGTTGCTAATCCAACAACTCCGGCAAATATGTTCCATCTTCTGCGCCGTCAGGTTCTGAGAGATTTCAGAGTCCCTTTGATTATTTTTACTCCAAAATCGCTTCTAAGGCACCCCGCCTGTACAAGTTCAATGGAAGAATTGTCAAGTGGTAATTTCCTTGAGTTAATTGACGATCCCGAAACCGATCCGGAAAAAGTTTCAAGAGTAGTTTTCACAACTGGAAAGTTATACTACGAACTTCTTAAAGAAAAAGAAAAACTTAATGCACGTGATGTTGCACTCATAAGAATTGAACAAATATATCCTTTTCCGGAGGATGCTTTCAACAAGATCATAAGCAAATATGATAAGGCAATAATTCATCTTTGGGTTCAGGAAGAGCCAGAAAATATGGGAGCCTGGCCTTTCATTCGAAACAGGATAAAAGAGCCCCAATTACTACCTGTTTGCAGAGCTGCAAGCGGATCTCCTGCGGTAGGTTTGAATAAAATTCATTTACTTGGACAACGCGAATTGATTAAAAAAGTCTTTAGTCCCTGTACATGTGATCTGCAGTTGTCATACTGTGGTTTACAATGCCACAAGGGAAAAAGCAGACTTGAGATATTAAAACAATTTGAATATCTTCCTATTCAAAAATAGATTAACACAGGAACATAAAAAATATGATTGACATACTTGTGCCCTCACCCGGAGAATCCATTTCTGAAGTTGAAATTGGATCATGGTTTGCCGAAAACGGCGCTTGGGTAGATCAGAACCAGGAGATTGCTTCTATTGAATCGGAAAAAGCAACATTGGAGATTACTGCACCAGCATCAGGTTTTATTGAAATTCTTGCTAAAGACGGAGACACCATTGAAGTGGGTGCTGTTATGGGCAGAATTAAGCCAGGAAAAGAACCATCAGCAGATAAAGAGTCCGTTCCTTCTGTTGTGAAAAAAGCAAGACAAACTCAGGCTGAATCAGGGAATAAGGTTAAGATCACACCCGTTGCGCAACAAATGATGAATGCCAACAATTTGAAAATTGAGGATGTGATATCCGGTCTTAAGAGGATAAAAAAACAAGATATTGAAGTGCATATTGGCAATTCGACAGAAACATCTGATGCACAGACTTCAGGCCGCGAAGGGATGGAAGAGAGAAAGCGAATGTCACTTTTAAGAAGAAAACTAGGTGAGCGTTTAGTGGCAGTAAAGAATCAAACTGCCATGCTAACAACCTTCAACGAGGTAGACATGAGTGCGGTAATGGCATTACGTAATAAGTACAAAGTTTTATTCCAGCAAAAACATGGAGTTAAGCTGGGCTTTATGTCATTTTTCACCCTGGCAGCTGCCCGTGCTTTGCATGCCTTCCCCCAAATTAATGCCATAATCGATGGAGAAGATATTGTTCAATTCAACTATGCTGATATTGGAATTGCCATTCAAACGCCTAAAGGTCTGATGGTTCCGGTTCTACGTAATGTACAAAACCAAACACTGGCCCAGATTGAAGCATCGATAGCTTCTTTGGCTGAGAAAGCTCGCAACAATAAAATCAGTATTGATGATCTCAAAGGTGGCACTTTCAGTATTACGAATGGGGGGGTATTTGGATCACTTCTGTCAACACCTATATTGAATCCTCCTCAATCAGCTATACTGGGCATGCACAATATCGTTGAGCGTCCAATAGCTATTGACGGACAAGTAGTTATACGACCAATGATGTATGTGGCTCTGTCATATGATCATAGGATTGTTGATGGAAAAGACAGTGTAGGATTCCTTACCACAATCAAAGAAATGATTGAGAATCCATTTAAACTTCTTGATCCTAATGCTAAGCCCGAAACAAGTCTTCTTAATCTTTAAAAACGGCACAATTATTGAACGCCAATTCAAAATATCCTTTGTGAAAAAACAAGCAATACTTCTCCTGTTTTGTCTTAATCTTTTTGCTGCAAATGCCCAGGAATCTTCTGACAAAGGCATGGAACTAGTTCAGGCAAGCGAGAAGGGTGCGACAAAAGAAGTTCTTAAACTCCTGAACGGGGGGCAGGATGCGAATATTGCAACCTGGGATGGAATGACTCCACTTCATTACGCAACACAGAATGGTCATTTGCCCACAGTGAAGGCCCTTGTGTTAAATGGAGCGAGGATCGATCAGATTGATGATGATCACCGCACACCTCTTCTGCTGGCTGTGCATTTTAATCAACTTGATATCGCTGAATTTTTAGTGCAAAAAGATGCAGATGTCAACATTGTCGACGGTTTGGGTCTTACTCCACTGTTCTATGCTGCAGCTTATGGGGACTTCATCATGACCGATATGTTCCTTTTTTATAAAGGAAATCAGAAAGTCAGGGACCAGGAAGGTAAAACACCATTTCTGGCAGCAATTTGGGGTGGATTTCCTCAGATTGCCAAACTTCTTCTCCAATATGGAGCAGATATCGGGGAAAGTGATTATTCAGGAAACAATGCCTTGCATCTGGCGGTGCAAAATGGAGACAGCATAAGCATTGATAGCTTATTTCGCTGGGGTATAAATGTGAATGCCGTGAATAAATCTAATTTGACCCCTCTTGAGCTGGCCATTGAAACGAAAAATCCTTTGCTTGTAAAGAAGCTTATTGATGCTGGAGCAGAGGTTAATCACAGCATTTCAAAACGCTTTAACACACTAGATTTTGCTCACTCACAAAATGCTTCAAAAGAAACATCTGCAATGCTGACAACTGCCGGAGCTCAAAACAACATCGCCCCAGCTTTCTCTAATTTCTCAATGGGTATGTCCTACACGAGAAATAATAATGGTTCAGACCTTGGGCTTATTGGTGCATGGTCTGATCGTAAATACCAGTTGTCAATTTTAACTGCCATCGACCAACAACTTGGTCGGATGAAAGTGATCCATCAGGTAAATGATACACTCGCATACCAGTTTCATGAAACCAGAACGAATTTTACCATTGGTATTTCGAAAAAATTCAGAATTGCAAGAATAAACAGCACAGAACAAACCGGGATTGAATTGGCATTGAGAGCAGTTGGCTCATTAAGTGATTATAAAGCAAGCAGAAAAAGAGGACCTTTCTTATTGTATGGCTACCCTGAAATAAGATGGTATCTTACTGATCGATTTATCACCTATTATTGTGGCTATCAATATATACCTTTCAAATCATATTCCCCGGGGCCCCATCGCTTCACTTTTGGCATTGGTTTCAGGTTAAAAGGAAAATTATGAACAGGATATTTCTAAATACTCAAATAGTCATTTCAAGTATTTTATTACTGATACTTCTTCCTTCCTGTGATAAAAGTATCTGGGAAGATCCATGTAGTAATTGTTATGAGGATAAACCTACAGAAGGTTTACTAGCCATTAATGTAAATCCCTCAGACGATTATGATTTGCTTGAAATACGGATAATAAAAGGGAGGCTTGAAAAAGGAGAGGAATTTATTCGAGACACATTAAGTCTTGAGTATGTAGAATATTGGGTCGATGTTGGTAGTTACTATACAGTGGAGGCACACTATCTGGTTGACGGAAAACATTATTTAGCCGTTGATGGTGACAGGGTGAGTATTTATCTTGATGATAGTAGCTGTGATGTAGCTTGCTGGAGGCCAAATGACGGTGAGGTTGATTGCATACTTGAACTATAATTCAATTCTTTAAATAACTTCTTCCACGGTCCCCAAATCCAGATACAGAATGAATCCTTTAATATTCTGGTAGCCCATTTGCTTTAGCACTTTGGTATATTGCTTGACTTGTCTGGGGTGTTGAGAAGACTTATTTCCTGTTTTATACTCGACAATTATTGCTTCATCAGCCATAAAAACCACCCTGTCGGGTCGGAGGTCACTTCGATTAGGAATAGTAATTGATGGCTCTTTCAGAACTTTAGCTCCTTCACTAAAATACCTCTTAATGGCCTCATGATTTAGCAGATCACACACTTTTGAACTTAAAAGGTCAATCTCTTCTTCAGGCAAGACGGACCTTCCTTTCATTTCTTCAATTAGATCCGGCAGTTCAGAAAGATAATCCAACTTAGCCAATAATTCATGCATGATCAATCCTCGGTCAAGAGCATGACTTGAGAATTCTGATGAGAATTTGTGTACTTCCTGATCCATATTTTGCGGATACTTATCCAGTTGAACGATTTTCTTTTTCTCGTATTCAAAACCTGAGTGTTTCACAGTCTCTGGATCTCCAAATGAGTATATCCCCTCTTCTCCTGGCTCAACAACTGAAGTAATAAGTCCGGTGATACGTGAAAGCTTACCGGCATACCGTCCGGGACTAAATACATAGAGGTAATCAGCAGCCCGGGTGAATGCCACATACAAAAGGTTAAGGTTATCAAGATGAATCTGAACTTTTTCATCGATGTAGGCCTCACTAAAAAATCCTTTGAGATGTTCCTTTTTATAAGCCACCGGAACCATTGGTATTTTATCAAATGGAGTATTATCTGTTTGGACCCACATTACCGGGGCATTTCTTGAATTATGATCTAATTCCCAATCACAATTAGCCATAACAACGACCGGAAATTCCAAGCCTTTAGCCTTATGAATTGTCATAACCCGAATTGCGTTAGTAGCATCATCCATAGACAAAGTAGCCTTATGGCCTTCCTCATCCCACCATTCAATAATCTGGCCCGGACAAAGGTTTCCAGATGAACTAAAGCTAGCTCTTAAAGCCTCTTTGAATCCAATAATAAACGCAGTTGCAGATTGATCAGCTTTTAAATCGAGCAGGTCGATGAATTTCTCAATCGAATAATTCACATCAAACTGACTATGATTCTTAAGGTAATCACTAAATTTTGTTCCGAGGAGAGTATTGATTATTTCAGGATTTTCTCGAAGATCACAAAGCAAATCATATTCGGCAGTTTGCAATTCTCCTTTCTTAAGCTTCAGGTATTCAAGAGCTAGTTTTCCAGTAAGAAAGGAATCTCCGGGGGCATTCATTAAGCCCAGGCATAAAATTATACAACGCAATTCAGGTGATGATCCAAGTTGGAATGATTCTGAAGAAACTACATCCGGCATTATCCACTTCTCATCGGATGAATCACTATTATATTGATTAAAGAATCTGAGCAAAGAGGCACAATTTGTCTTTGTTCTCTCCAGGAATACTATATCCTTGGCCTGGTAACCTTTTTCCCTTGTCAGGGACCATATCAAAGAAGGTAGTTTGTGATAGTGCTCTGGAAAGCCATCAATCTCATTCTCTGAGCTTAAAACCATTTCAATATATCCGCCAGGCCTGCTGTTTCCATATTTTTGTTTAACATCGGTAAAAGCCTTTTCCATGTCAGCCAAATAAGGCTGAATATATGAATCCGGTACATCAGTACCAGTTCTAAGATGATTAATGAGTGAATCGCTTGCTTTAGTGAAGAACAAATTATTGAAATCTATGATAGACTGACGGCTACGATAGTTACTTGAGAGATTGTATTTTTTCACACCAATATCAAGAAAATCCTGTTCAGCAAGATGCGACATCAGCTGCCAGTTACTATTACGCCATCTGTATATTGACTGCTTCACATCTCCGACGACCAATGCAGTACCTCCCCCGGCAAGGCTGTCACGGATTAATGGCTTAAAATTTAACCACTGAAGATCAGATGTATCCTGAAATTCATCAATCATATAGTGTTTATAGAAACTTCCGGTTTTTTCATATATAAATGGTGAAGGATTATCAGACACAACCGAGGCGATCAAGGGATTAGTCAGCGCCAAAAGGAAGGTATTATTCTCCTGTCCCAGGGCTACAATTTCCGCAGCTAGTGACCTGGCCAGTCCTAATGCAAACAGTTTTTCCAGTATCATCCCAGCTGTTGTAAACGACTTGTAAGAATTATCAAAAAGATCGACAGCCCTTTTTAGCAGATCATCGAGGCCAGATTGCACACACAACTCTATTTGTGCTTTAATCTCAGGTTTTTTTGATTTTGTCACCCATGCTTCAGGACCATCGAGAGCATTTCGGCGTGTTTTGGGATCGCATGACTTAACCGACAGATGTAATAGATAACCAGCAGGTCCTTTTCTTCCATTATAGAAATCATTCATGCTGAGCCCTGCATGATTGATGATCCGATTAGATTCTTCAGAAATCAGCAGAAGTTGGTTCTCAAAATCTTTTTTGATCTCGTTAAGCTTATGCCTGTAGTGACGAATATCTTCGGATGAAAAAGCTGAACCGGAAGTTTGAAAAAAATGACTTGACAATTGTTCTTTCATCAGTTCTTTTCCAATTGCCATAAGATCTTTTTCAAACTTAGCCCATGCTTTCCCTTCAGCGATATGTTCAATAATCCCTGTTACCAGCCAATTTCTCAGGTCAGCATTATCTTCGATTCTTACCAGTAAGCGGTCAATAGATTCCTGTATCACTTTTGAATCATTCAATTCAATCTGATATCCGGAGTAAATTCCTATCTCCCGGGTAAAAGATCTTAAAATGGTTTGAAAAAACTCATCTATTGTTCCGATCGAAAATCTGGAGTAGTTCTGAAGAATAAGTTTCAGGATTTTTTTTGCCCTCTTGATCAGAAGATCCTCTTCTTTGTTCAATTCAGTCTCCAGAAATCTGAAATGGTCGCTATCTTCAATATTACCGGAGCTTATAGCAACAAGTTCTTTGATAACCCTGTCTTTCAGTTCACCAGCAGCTTTATTGGTGAAAGTGACAGCGAGAATTTTTTTATAATTATTGATATCCCTGAAAAGAATAGTCAGATACTGCCTGGTCAAACTGAAGGTTTTTCCTGATCCGGCTGATGCCTTGTATATTTGAAACTTATGCAAAATCTCGGGCTTGTGGTACCAGTCTAAGTTAACACAAATTCTCAGGCTTTCAAGATTTTCAAAGGTGAACCATCCGGTAGGAGGTCAACATCATTCGAAGTCTTTTCAATATTCTCAACACTTCCCAGATCATACCATTGGTCACTGCTGTGATCGTATCCCGGCACTGAGGTTTTTCCAGACAAGTCGAGTATCCATGGGATTATTGAGAAAGACGCAGAATCAGGAAACTGAGTAAAAAGTGATGGGTCGATGATGTAAACACCACTAAAAGCTTGTCTGGTGTAGCCACCCCTTGAATTTCGGGATATAATTCTGAGATTTCGCTCAGGATATTCCCATCCGCCCAGAAAGCCCTGATGATTAAACAACAGACTTCTGCTTGTTGGCCTGTCTTTTACAGCGAGCGAGACCGGATATTCATGTTCATCATGAAAAGCAATGAAGTCCTTAAGGCTAATATCCGACAGGATATCAACATTATGAAAAAGCACTGCTTTATCTCCTAACAGAGGAGCTGCTTTTTTTATTCCGCCGCCTGTATCCAGAAGTTCATCCTCAATTGAAAACTGAATATCGATATTGAAAGCATTATTTTTTGCTACAAAATCAATAATTTGCTCAAAGAGGTGATGTACATTGATAACAATTGATGTAAAACCCGCCTGAATGAGTCTTTTTATAAGCAATTCAAGCATGGGCACCCCATGAAATGGGACAAGAGCTTTTGGGATATTTTCAGAAAGTGGCAGCAAACGGGTCCCTTTTCCGGCGGCAAGAATCATAGCGTTCATACTTCCACTTTTTTTATGCGTTCTTCAATATCGTAGCGAAATCGAGAGTTGGCCATTTCCTTTAATAAACGTCGAAGCTCCGGAAATTTGAAGGGAAAGGAGTAATTTTCCAATATCCATGTAAAATTATCTAGAGCATAGGGTATGCTTTGGAGAAAATGCGTCTTACCTTCAAATAATCCTCTGAAACCAAAAGCACCCAACGCTTGTAGTTTTCTTATAAGTACAAATCCGGGGTAATACTTTCTGAAGTTGTCTGCATTTATCTCTGGTATTGCTTTCAGTTGAACCATATAGCGTTCGAAAAGCACCTCTCTCAGATTGGGAGGAATATCAGCTTTCGCATCGAATAAAAGTGATGCAAGGTCGTAGGCCGGGTGTCCCATACGTCCTCCCTGAAAATCTATAAACCAAACCTTATTATCATGAATCATGATATTTCGCGTTTGGAAATCCCTGTAAAGAAAAAAGTTCTTTTCGGCACCATCCAGTACCCTGATCATCTCATCGAAATCATTCTCCAGATTTTGCTCTTTGAAATTCAGGCCGGTAAATTTCAGAAAGTGGTATTTAAAATAGTTCAGATCCCAGCGCATTGACTGAGCATCGAAAGCCTGTCGGGGGTATGCCAGGGAATAGTTCAGGTTTTGGTGTGCAAGTTTCTGGAAGAAAGGCAGTCCATCTACGGCTTGATTAAGATATGCCATACAGTCATCATCCTTAACTTCCTGACAATCCTGTAGCTGTGCAAAAAGGGTTTGATCACCAAGATCCTGCTGGAGATATATTTGATTATCGAGATCTTCAGCCAGAATCTCAGGAACTGCAAGACCCTGATTTTTAAAATGCCTTGCAAAATAGACAAAGGCTTGGTTCTCTGCGTCATCAGTATGGTAAGCGCCAATAGCAGATCCTTGATCACTTGTTAGCCTGAAATATGATCTTGATGAACCAGACTGCGGCAAAGGAACAATGGTCCGAACCTCGTGGCCGGACCATTGATTATACAAATGCAGGAGTTTACCTTCTGCTTTCATCCGTTAATATTCTTTCAATGATTCCTATTATTATTTGGCAAAGCTCACTGCTCTAGTTTCGCGAATTACAGTAACTTTTACCTGACCTGGATAAGTTAATTCATCCTGGATTTTCTTAGCAATATCATATGATAACGATTCGGCATCTTTGTCATTTACCTTTTCGCTACCAACTATCACTCTAAGCTCTCGTCCGGCTTGAATAGCATAAGTTTTAACAACTCCCGGATAACTTAATGCCATATTTTCGAGTCCTTTTAATCGTTTGATGTAAGACTCAACCGCTTCTCTACGGGCTCCGGGACGTGCTCCTGAGATAGCATCACAAACCTGAACTATAGGAGCAAGAAGAGTAGTCATTTCAACTTCTTCATGGTGCGAACCGATGGCATTACATACATCGGCTTTCTCCTTAAAACGTTCAGCCAGTTTCATTCCCAGAAGGGCATGAGGTAGTTCAGGTTCATCATCAGCGACTTTTCCAATATCATGTAACAGACCTGCCCGTTTTGCAAGTTTAGAGTTCAAACCAAGTTCAGAAGCCATTATTGCACAAAGATTTGCTGCTTCACGTGAATGTTGCAACAGGTTTTGTCCGTATGATGAACGGTATTTCATTTTTCCTACCAAACGAATTAACTCCGGATGAAGGCCATGAACTCCCAGATCAATGGTTGTTCTTTTACCTGTCTCAATAATTTCATCTTCAACTTGTTTTTTCACTTTCCCAACCACCTCTTCAATACGTGCCGGATGAATACGTCCATCAGTAACGAGCTGGTGAAGGGCCAGGCGTGCTACTTCACGTCGAACAGGATCAAAGGCTGAAAGAATAATTGCTTCAGGGGTATCATCAACAATAATTTCGACTCCAGTAGCGGCTTCCATAGCGCGAATATTACGTCCTTCACGTCCAATTATCCGACCTTTAATATCGTCATTGTCAATATTAAAAACGGTGACTGAGTTTTCAATAGCCTCCTCGGCTGCAACTCGCTGGATGGTATTCAGTACAATTTTTCTTGCTTCTTTATTGGCTGTCATTTTCGCCTCTTCCATTGCATCGGAGATGAATGAAACAGCCTCTGATTTTGCTTCAGATTTCAGAGATTCGACCAACTGTGATTTCGCTTCAGCAGCTGACAAACCTGAAATTGATTCCAGCTGATCAACTGCTTGTTTATGAAACTTATCAAGTTCTTCAGAGCGCTTAGTAACCAAATCCATTTGAGAGGTAAGGTTTGTTCTTATTGATTCTACCTCTTTCTTCTTACGTTGGTGATCTTCAATTCTCTGGGACATACTCGATTCTCTTTGCTTCAGTCTGTTTTCAATCATCAAAACTCTACTGTTTTTCTCATTGATGTTTTTTTCATGCTCCGACTTTAGCTGCAAAAATTTCTCCTTTGCTTGTAAGATCTTGTCTTTCTTTATCATCTCAGCCTCACTCTCGGCTTCGACCAGTATGTTTTTAGCTTTATTCTTCAGTGTCATTCTACCCATAAAAAAGGCAATACCTCCACCAACAATAAAAGCAATCACTCCAATAATTATTTCTGGTATCATTTGATATTTAGATATGTGAATATATATTAAAATGGGCCTTGCCCAATAGTTCAAAAAAAACCCGTATTAATGCCTTTGATAGAAAACCCCAATTCTATTAGGGAAGGAGCGGCCAATTATTTCGAACTTCCACTGGTTTCCGAAGAAACTCCACCGACGAATCGGCTTATTGAGGCCTGTTCTAGATAACTATGAGCTTAGCTCCTATTTTTAAAGTGTTGAGTTTTACAAATAAACAAAGGATTAATACGGGCAGTATTTTTATGCAAAGAACGCTTACTCTTTTTTAACAAATGCTTCAAGTTCATCAGTCAGCTCCTCTATAGCAGACACTACTGGTCTCTCATCAATCTTCTCCTCCAAATCCAACTCCTTAAGCACAAATTGTAACGCAGCCATAGATAAAAAATCCTGATTGTCTTTATCTTTATATCGCAGTTTATATTGTGCTACCTTGTCATTTATCAACTTTGCTGCTTTCCGAAACCTCTCCTCATCCTTTCGCTCAATTAATAGTGGATAGTAGCGCCCAACAATTTGCAATTTAATGTGGAATTTACCATCCATATCCAGCTATCTGTTCAAAAGAGCAATACAATCATCTATCTCCCGCACTATCTTGTTAATCTCAGCCTTGGCCTCTTGATTATCATTATCATTAGCCAAAACACCTGTGGCTACCTTAGCCGTATTGTACTGTTGCTCTAATCTTTCAATTCTTATTTTTTTTTCGTCTACCTGCTCACGCAGATCCTGATTCTCTATGATCACTGTGCCGAACTCATTTTTTAATGCTGAGTATTTCGCCATCAACAAGTGAACCTGGCTTTTTAATCTCCGAATCAGATCCTCCTGTTCACCAGTCATGATCTATTTTTAAAACAAAAATACGATTCCTGAAGTTCAAATCAAAATTTTATAAATTTGCACCCCATGACAATAATAAGCAGGCTAAGCCCATTTTTATTGTGTTTGCTACTCCTGGTGTCAAATTTAAGTCATTTGAATGGCCAGGAATTAAAAACGGTAAACTTCAGATCTCCTCTGGACATTCCATTGTTCTTATCGGGGAATTTTGGAGAGATCAGGAGCAACCATTTTCATTCAGGCCTGGATTTCAAGACGAAAGGTCAAAGTGGATTATCTGTTCATGCAATTGAAAGGGGATTCGTAAGTCGCATAAAAGTCGAACCTGGCGGATATGGAAAGGCCATATATATTCAGCATCCGAATGGATATTCGAGTTTGTATGGTCATTTGATGGATTTCAGGAACGACCTTGCTGAATATGTCAAATCATCTCAATATCAGAGGGAAAGTTTTTCTGTTGATTTATATCCAAAACCTGGTCAATTCTCTGTTGAGCCAGGTGACTACATTGCTCTTTCAGGAAATACAGGCAGTTCTCAGGCTCCACATCTTCATTTCGAAATCAGGGATAGTCAAACCCAGAATCCAGTTAATCCCCTGCTCTTCCCTTTTGAAGTTTATGACTCAAGAGCCCCTCAAATAAAATCACTTTACATTTACAGCTTAACCGGAAGAAAAGACCTGAAAGAGCCTTTACAAATTTCATTGAGTGGCAGTAATGGAACTTACAAACCTTCAGGCAAGCAAATCTGGCCAATTGATATTGTAAGCGGAATCGGTGTTGAAACAATTGATTTTCTGGATAATAGCAGTAATAAGTGTGGTATCTATGAATTAAAAATTTTCTTTGATGACGGGCTTATTTTCAGCAGTAAAATGGATGAATTCTCGTTTTCTGAAAGCAAATACATAAACAGCCTTATTGATTACAGGATTTATGATGAAAACCGGAAGCAGGTATTAAAAGCATTTATTGAGCCAAATAATTCTTTAAGCATATATCAATATGCCAGTAACCAGGGAAAAATACAGATTCAGGATACTTTGATTCATGAGATCAGAGTACAAATAAATGATGTTCATTTGAATAAATCTGAAGCCAAAATAATGGTCAGGCTTAATCCCGGAGAATTTGACGAATTTACTGTAGCGCTTCCCTACTATTCAAACTTTTTTAGCTTTTCTGAAAAGAACCATTTTGAAGAAAAGAACATCCTGCTTGAATTCCCACAGAACTCTTTTTATGACAATGTGTTTTTCTATTATGAATCCGACAGTATTCCGCCAGGAGCTTTTTCCAGGATTCACCGTTTACATGACTCTTCAGTACCTTTGCACAGATCATTCAAACTGTCAATAAAGCCAGATAGTCTTCCCGATCACCTCAAACCATACGCCATTATAGCAAGAGTAAGTGAAGCAGGAGAATATCATCCGGCAGGAGGATATTGGGAAGAAGATTATCTTGTAACAAAATCAGGTTCGTTTGGTGATTTTACTGTGTGTATTGATAGCATACCTCCGAGTATTCAGTACACGGGTAACTTGAAAAATGAGGTTTTAAGAGCCGGAAATAGTATTACTTTTACTATTGAGGATGATTTCTCCGGAATCAAGTCTTTCAGAGGAACACTGGATGGTAAATGGATACTTTTCGATTGGGATCCAAAGACATCCACATTAAAACATAAAACTGATAAAGCATTATTACCTCGAGGCACACAAAAAGAGCTGATTTTAAGAGTATTGGATCGACTTGGTAACATAGCAGAATTTAAGAAAACAGTTACCCGATAAATGGTAACAACACAATAATTACTATAAGCAAAAACATATTTTATATTATGCAAAAAACATTCTTATTGACCTTGACAGTGCTGATTCTGGCCTCAACGGCCGGATGGTCATGCACCAATTTTTTAGTCTCAAAGGGGGCCTCAGCAGATGGCTCAACTATGATTACTTATGCAGCTGACTCTCACGTCCTGTATGGAGAGTTGTATCATTGGCCGGCCGCAAAATGGCCAGCAGGAACCATGCTGGATGTTCATGAATGGGATACAGGAAAGTATTTGGGCAAAATTCCGCAGATCTCAAAAACTTATTCAGTTGTTGGAAATATGAATGAGCATCAGCTGGCTATTGGCGAAACAACATATGGAGGACGCTCTGAACTGAGAAACCCTGATGGCATTATTGATTACGGAAGTTTGATTTACATCACTCTTCAAAGGGCAAAAACTGCCCGGGAAGCAATCACCACCATGGTTGATCTCTGTGAAAAATATGGCTATTACTCCTCAGGAGAATCTTTTTCTATTTCTGATCCTGATGAAGTATGGATAATGGAAATTATTGGCAAAGGTCCTGGTGTAAAAGGCATTTTATGGGTTGCCCGACGTGTACCTGATGGATATATAAGCGCCCATGCTAACCAGGCCAGGATTACCACTTTCCCACAAGATGACAAAGAGAACTGCCTGTTTGGCGACGATTTGATCAGTTTTGCTAAAGACCAGGGCTGGTATGATGGAGAAGATAAGAATTTCTCATTCCGCGACACCTATGCTCCACTGGCTTTTGGGGGATTAAGATATTGTGAAGCCAGAGTATGGGCATTTTTCAACAAGGTCAGTAATAAAATGAAAAAACATCTGGATTATGCCATGGGAATAGATGCCAGCAATCCAATGCCTTTGTTCATAAAGCCTGATAGAAAATTAACAGCCCAGGATTTGATGGAGTTCATGGGAGACCATTATGAAGGCACACCTATGGATATGACAACAGACTTGGGTGCCGGTCCTTTTCAGATCCCTTATCGCTGGAGACCACTTACCTGGGAAGCTAATGGCACTACTTATTGCAATGAGAGAGCCATTGCAACTCAGCAAACAGGCTTTTCTTTCGTAGCTCAATCGCGTTCATGGTTACCCAACCCAATCGGTGGAATTATCTGGTTTGGCATGGACGATGCAGCAACAACTGTTTATGTACCTATGTATTGTGGAATTCTTGATGTTCCTGATAGTTTCAGAGAAGGTAATGGTGATTTGCTGGTTTATTCTGATGATGCAGCATTCTGGGCTTTCAACAGGGTAGCAAACATGTGTTACTTACGTTACAATTATATGGTTGAGGATGTCAAAAAAGTTCAGGGGGAGATGACTGAAAAATATGCTACAAACACTCCTGCAATAGATAAAGCTGCTCAGGTATTGTACAGTCAGGATCCTCAGCTGGCACGAGAATTCCTCACTGGCTATTGTCAGCAGATAGCTGATGCCATTACCGATCAATGGAAAGATCTGAGCAATTATCTCCTTGTAAAATATATGGATGGCAACATCAAGAAGGAAAAAGATGGTAAATTTCTTGATAATGGCACCGGTGTAGCTGTGTCACCTGACCAACCAGGCTACAGCAAGGCATGGAAAGAAGCAGTTGCCCGTGACGCTGGTAAGAAACTTAAAGTGGTAGAAACCAAGAAGTAGAAAAGGCTTTTTATAAGCCTTTAGCGTTATTAACAAGTGCATGTTAAAAAGGAGTTTAAGCCACTCGGAATACTGAAATATTTTTCGTATGTTTGCACCCAATTTTCTCAACAACGATAAAGCGATTGCAGAAATGGACTTAATTAAGATAGCAGAAGAAGTATTTGCCGTAAAAAACGAATTCCCTCAGTTCAAAGCAGGTGATACCATTACGGTGCATTATAAGATTAAAGAAGGTGACAAGGAAAGAATCCAGATGTTCAGGGGTGTTGTAATCCAAAGAAAAGGCACAGACTCCAGTGAAACTTTCACCGTAAGAAAAATGTCAGGAAGTATTGGCGTAGAAAGGATTTTTCCATTGCGATCTCCTTTCATTGACAAAATTGAAATTAATAAACATGGTCGCGTTCGTCGTGCCAGAATTTATTATTTACGTGGCTTAACTGGTAAGAAAGCCCGTATTAAGGAAAAAAGATTCAAAGCTTAATGAAATTATAGGAATTATACAATTCATAAAAAGGATGCTTAATCGGCATCCTTTTTTTTTGGCTCTCGAATTATGAAAACTACATAGTCACCCAATTCCTGAAAACCATATCGGCAATACAATGCTTTTGCAATTTCGTTTGAACGGTGTACTTCCAGTTTAATTTGTAAGCCAATGTCTTCCATCCATGACATTGATTCTCTCATCAGTAAATGACTCAAACCCCTTCCCTGGTATTCAGGATCAATGGCAAAATGATGTAAGAACATTCTCCGGCCATCCTGGGTCATCCAGGAACTGCCGATAATAAGGTCTGCATCATCAGTCAGCACCAAAAGTTTTCCGCCTTTTGCTATAGTTTCATTAATAATCGGCAGGTCATCACCTCGCTCAAGCCCTCCCATTCCGGTTTTCTCCCAAAGTGACAAAACTGCCAGATAATCATCCGCATCAAAATCTCTTACCATGATAGTGTACTCAAGGAACAAGTTCCTCTAAACTTTCCTAACATATAACTGGGTAGTTTCCTGCCGGATTACTTTTATGTTCGAACCCTTCTCTATCCATGAGGATTCAGCAACCGCATCATACACTTCGCCCTCTATCATTACTTTACCTGAAGGTCTCAGAATCGAATATGCTTCGCCGGTTTTTCCCACCAGCTCTTTGATACTAAGTGGCACGCTAACATAACCGTCACCTTTTTTCTGATCTGCCTGCAAAGAAAGGAACTTGAAGGGCGTTGATGTTAACAGCTTCTGACCCGCCCATATCGACAGAATTAAGGAGAGAAAGAAAAAGAAAATAACAAAGGCAAATGCACGGAATAACTCAATGAAACTAACATTACTAAAATCAAATACCACATTGCCAACCATGCTCAGTGCGAGTCCGGATACCATTAATGTTATACCACTAACCCCGGCAACCCCAAATCCGGGAATCGCAAAAATCTCAACCAGTACAAGAATTACTCCTGCTACAAAAATCAATACTTCCCAATTCGCAGCCAAACCCTCAAGATAAAGCGGGGCAAAATACAATAGGCCAGCTATAACGGAGGCAATAATAGGAAAGCCAACCCCCGGAGTTTGTAATTCAAAATATATGCCTCCAACTATTACTAATATTAGTATACCCTGCAAAGCCGGGCTAAGCAGTATATTTATCAGGCGATCAAGAGTAGTTTGCTTATATGACTTCAGTTCGTACTTATTAATACCAGCATTTTTAATCACCTCTTCCATACTATTTGCCTGCCCTTCACAAAAACCCCAATTCATTGCTTCTGCCGGAGTAAATGTCAAAACTTTTCCGGTATCAGAAACAAACTCGACAAACAAGGTCGGATCAACCATAGCTTCAGCGATTGCCGGATTACGTCTCCATGTGTATTTCACCTCACCATTGATAAGAACCGTGTCCTTCCCTTTGGCTTCGGCGGTTGACCGCATTGTTGACCGCATATATGACTGATATTTATCAGGCTGCTGCTCCCCTGTTTGGTTAACTACGGTAGCGGCACCCATATTCCCGCCCGGGCGCATAAAAATACTGTCACAGGCAATAGAAATTAATGCACCGGCTGATGCAGCGTTATTATCAATAAATATCCAGTACGGAATCTCACTATTGAGAATCTTGGTTCTGATACTATCAGCCATATCCACAAGACCACCATAAGTATTCATGTGAATAAGAATCAGCTCAGCCCCCCAATCTTCAGCTTCCTCCTGAGCACGCTGGGTTAGTCTCCACAGACCCTTATCAACCATCTGCTTCATTTCAAAAGAATATATCTTCAGGGTATCATCATCTTGCAAATCCTGATTTGATCCGAAACAAGTGGATGTGCTCAGGAAAGAAGATATAAGAAACGGAAGGATTACTCCAACAACTACAAGAACTTTATTTGATTTCACGATATTCAATTTTTATGAACTAAAAATATAAAATAATTGTCGTTATAAATCATTCTAATGCAATCTGTTTATCCTGCTCAATAGTTTTCTGTGATATTTTCTTTCAATTATCTGACGGGAAGAGATAAGCATCAGACGGGAAAAAATGTATTTTTGGGCTTTTCCAATTCAGAGATATGTCCATATTGAGTAAGAAGATCGACCGTATACTTGCAATACCGGCAATGCTTATCCTTATTTTAGCATGGTTTGCCGGTACTGAACTTAGCCGTAATTCTTCGAAGGAGGAAATTGAAAGTCAGCTCCCATCAGGCAGTATTTTAACAGAACATGATGATGGAATCTATTCCTTTAAATCAGATAGCAGCCAGTTTATCGTAGCAGGTGAGGGAAACGGATATGGGGGAATACTTCGAACTGCCGTTCAGTTTTCATCTCAAGGACAAATCCGGCAGGTCTATCTTGTCAATCATAAAGAGACACCATCATTTGTAAAGCGACTAAAAAGCAGACGGTTTTCTGAAGGTTTTACTGGCATGAACTGGGAGGATATTCTTAACAATAATGACCTGCCGGATGGTATATCAGGCGCAACTTTTACCTGTAGAGCTTTGACAGAAGGGGTCATAACTGCCACTCATCTTTTTGCCTCAGAGTTTCTGGATATCGAAGACCTTCCTGAACAAAGCTCTTTTGTGCTTAAATGGACTGTCAGTCATACCATATTAGTACTCGTTCTTCTGATGAGTGTTATAATAACTCATCCTCGTTTTAGAAGAAAAATTACCGCACGATGGATACTTCTCATTTTTAATCTGATTTTTCTTGGTTTCTGGACAGGTAATCAGATTTCTATTGTTCAGATATCCAGACTTACCAGCGGTGAGTTTCCGCCTCCGGGTCAGCATCTGTTTTTTTACATTTTGATCGGAGGATCGTTCATAATCATGTTACTGTTCAACAAGAACCTCTATTACGATCGTATTTGTCCCTTTGGTGCTGCTCAAGACTGTCTTGCAGCGATTGGAGGAAGCAAACGTCAACTCCGTGATAAAAGAAATCTTATCAGATGGATTCCAAGAATACTGTCACTATCACTTTTGACTCTGGGATTAATTTTCAGACATCCCTCAAGTATCAATTATGAAGTATTCTCAGCCTTTTTTCAGGTTCTTGGCAATAGCCTTCAGTTCGGTCTTTTAATCCTCGTTCTGCTAAGTTCACTTTTCATAAAAAGACCCTGGTGCACATTGTTTTGTCCGGTTAAACCTGTATTTGAATATGTTGGTATGCTTCGTAACTGGATAGTCACCAAGAAAGAAGGTCAATAAATGAGTCTTAGCAAAGAGACATCAAGTAATTAGCTCATTTTTTTATACTTTTGTCCTGTTTGTCGAAAAACACAGC
>JABHCC010000024.1 GCA_018669475.1 Bacteroidota bacterium
TAATATAAATGTTGATTCACATAGAGTTTCAAAAATACTGTCATTCACCAAAGGGCATCCATATTATACACAATTATATGCTCAGGAATTATTGATTAATTATAAACTATCGGATAAAAACAGGGTGGCTTCACATGAAGAAATATTACAGCAATTACTAATTGTTGAGAAAAGTTTTCTGGAAAAAAACTGGGAGGATATTTCCAGAAAAAGGGAAAATAAAATTGTTATAACAGCAATTGCAAAAGGGGCAAAGAGTTTATATGCCGAAATAGACAACAAAAAGATTAATATTGCAAGGGCAGTTAATAATATGAAAAAACAAGGATTGGTATCTATGAAAGATTCATCGTATATACTAAACGATCCATTGTTTAATGAGTGGATAATAAAAAACGTATCGTAAAAAAAGGAAATCAATTGCTGATAATCCGAAGGTAGTTTATATCCGAATGACAAAATACGGCCAGACCTGGTGGGGCGGTAAATGGCTGAATGCCCTTTCACATATCGACTATTCAAACCGCTTGCCAAGGGGGCGTAGCTATGCCAATAAAGGTATGGTGGAAGATCATCAGTACGAGGTACACGCATCAAACCCTATAAGGTCCTCCCCTTTGATAAATGCAATAATTATCGTATTATTGCCTTTGATAAATGTAAAGCCGGTACGCTTATTGCCTTTGATTATTGTAAAACATGTACATTAAAAGAAGCATTGATAAAGAACTTTTAGCCTGGAGCAAGGATTCTTCAAGGAAACCCTTGTTGCTCAGGGGTGCACGACAAGTGGGCAAATCAACAGCTGTAAGGGAGCTTGCAAAAGGATTTGAGTATTATCTTGAAATAAATTTCGAGGAGCAAAAACGCGTTCATAGTTTATTTAAAGAAGACTTATCGCCAATCGAATTGTGCGATAATCTGTCAATTATGTACAACACTCCTGTGATTCCGGGACTTACCTTATTGTTTTTTGATGAGATCCAGCCTTGTCTTCCCGCTATTTCATCATTACGTTTCTTTTATGAGAAATATCCTGAACTGCATGTTATTGCGGCAGGTTCATTGCTGGAATTTGCCCTTGAAGAGCTGCCATCGTTTGGGGTTGGTCGTGTGCGCTCAATGTTCCTTTATCCTTTTTCGTTTGATGAATTTCTTGGGGCGTGCGGAGAAAACAGATTGCTGGAACTAAAGCACAAAGCCTCAGTTAAACATCCTCTGCAGGAGGTAATTCATGATAAACTGCTAAAACTCTTCAAACGTTTTCTGATCATTGGAGGAATGCCGGAAGTAGTAGCCCATTACACTGAGGGGAAGAATCTTACAGCTTGTCAAAATGTATTAAACGATTTAATTATATCATTAAAAGATGATTTTTCAAAATACAAAAAGAGAGTTCCTTCTTTACGCATTTCAGAAGTATTTCAATCGGTGGTACAACAAACAGGAGGGAAATTCAATTTTACCAGGGCAGCAACAGGCTCTAACCACAAGCAAATTAAGGAAGCCCTGGATTTGCTGATAATGGCCGGACTTGTTATACCTGTTACCCATACATCGGCAAACGGAATTCCATTAGGAGCAGAGAGTAATATTAAAAAACGAAAAATGCTAATTTTTGATACCGGAATTTTTCAGCGTTTACTGGGTCTGGATATTGCCAATATTCTTTTTGAAGAAGATTTTGACATTGTAAACAAAGGGGCCATTGCAGAATTATATGTCGGACTGGAACTACTCAAATCATCATCCTGTTATCAGCAACAAGATCTTTGGTATTGGCACAGAGAGGCTCTCAACTCAAATGCCGAAGTGGATTACATAATTCAAAACCAACAAGAGATTATACCAGTAGAAGTAAAGTCAGGAAAAAAGGGCTCAATGCAAAGTTTACATCTATTTCTAAAAGAAAAAAAAAGCCCCTTTGGAATTCGTTTTTCACTAGAAAATTATTCAGAATACAAGCAGATCAGGGTTTTTCCCTTGTACGCGGCCGGGGTTATGGGTTAATCCACTCCGGCCCTCCTTAAGATTGAGGAGGGAGAAAGCACTCAGAAGACGCGATGTTCTTTACTGATTAGTGGCAGTGTTTGTGGGTGGCACCGAAAGTAGGACAAAGTTTTCAGTTATCAGTTTTCAGTCTTCCAGGAATTCTTCAACGACTGGATATACGGAGAAGGATACCCTGTATACGAAATCAACTACGCCCAGGCTCCATCCGGAGAGATCGAAATTACCATCTCCTAAACCCAAAGTCACCTCTCAGTAGATTTCTTCGAAATGCATGTCCCAATTCTCTTCAAAGGTCAGGATATTGATACTTTATTCACTTTCCATCACACCAAAACAATCAAACCTTCACCATAAACCTGGCAGGAATAATTCACGAAGCAATTTTCGATCCCGAAAGATGGATTATCACGAAAGATCCGATAGTACTGAATGTGGAGAGAAGCTACATTGTGCGCATCAGGCACAATGGGAGGAGTTTTGTTGAGAGAGTGGTTGTGCGAAGGTGACGGTGGAAAAGGTGACGCCGAAACGTGACGCCATCGTGACGCCGAAACGTGACGCCATCGTGATGCCATCGTGATGCCATCGTGATGCATGGTAGTTGCTTCGTGGTTGTGCGGGGGGATCCCTGACCCCCGATTCATTTGTAATTTTGTCAAATTACCCATATCTTCGTACGTAAATTTGTCACCCAATCACAGAAAACATGGAAAGATCGGTCATAACATCACTTGTCTCGTGGAAAGAATCACCAGGTAGAAAACCACTGGTATTGAGGGGGGCGCGGCAGGTGGGTAAGACCTGGCTGGCGAAGGAATTTGGCAGACTAAATTATCAATCAACTGTTTATATAAACTTTGAGAAGAATAAAAGGATGCAAGGGATATTTGCTGAAGATTTGGATCCGCATCGATTGATTGAGGCTTTTCAGATCGAATCAAAAGAGATCATTCATCGCGGCACAACCTTGCTCATATTGGATGAAATACAAGAAGCACCCGGAGGCTTAACTGCTCTAAAGTATTTCAATGAGTTGGCTCCTGAATATCACATCATTGCAGCCGGATCGTTGTTGGGATTGGCTCATCAGGTTCATCAATCTTATCCGGTAGGTAAAGTTCAACATCTTAATCTATATCCGTTGAGTTTTAGAGAGTACCTTCATGCTATTGCTGAGAAGGAACTAGCTACTTTACTTGAGCGGCAGGATTGGGATTTAATCAGGCAATTTAAGACGAGGTTTATTCAGCTTTTACGTCAATATTACTACATCGGAGGCATGCCCGAGGCAGTGCAGGCTTTTGTGGATCGGGCTACGTACTGGGATATTCGGGAGATTCAAAAAAACATTCTTATAGCTTATCAGCAAGACATGTCGAAACACGCTCCAGCAGAGATTGTTCAACGAATTCGCTTGCTATGGGATTCGATTCCTGGTCAACTGGCAAGGGAAAACAGGAAGTTTGTTTATAGCCACATCAAAGCAGGAGCCCGGGCGCGTGAATACGAATTGGCCATGTTGTGGTTATTGGATGCAGGATTGGTGTACCGGATTAATCGGGTTAAGAACGCCCGGCTCCCCTTGAAAAGTTATGTGGATGAAAGTGCATTTAAGTTGTTCATTCTTGATGTAGGCTTGTTGGGTGCCATGGTAGACCTGGACAGCAGTGTTCTGTTAGAGGCCAATAATATTCTCAGAGAATATAAGGGCTCTTTGGCCGAGCAATATGTTCTTCAGGAGCTCATCAGTAATCAAGACCTGAGTATTTACTATTGGTCGGCCGACCGTTCCCTGGCTGAAGTGGATTTCATGGTGCAAGATGGTTCATCGATCACAGCAATAGAAGTGAAGGCAGAGGAGAATTTGCGATCGAAAAGTTTAAAATCATTTCATGAACGTTTTCCAGCACCAGCCTGTTTGCGTATATCAATGTCAGATTACCGAGAAGAAGACTGGCTAACAAATAGACCATTATACACTATAACAAATCAGCAAATGCCCTGACAAAGGCAGTTCGTAGCAGAGGCGGGGATATCATGGCGTACTCGCGGAGAAACTACGGGCGAATCATTGCGAAACACCAAAGCAACTACCAGCCCACCCTGACCCCAGACAGACCAAGGACCAACGACCATGGACCATCGACCATGGACCATCGACCCGGACACCGGATCCCGGTTCCGGGTCAGGTATTTGTTACAGTTTCTCTAATTATGTGATTTCCTTACGATTTCTCCTTTCTCAGAAAGACGGTATCGTTGGCTTTTACTTGTTGGTTTTGCAGGCCGTGTCATTTCTACATAACCCTGATCCAATGCAGGTTTAAGATATCTTTTTCTAAAATAATCACGGTTTGCAAGCTTAAGTCTTATTTGAAGTTCATCTCTTTTCAACTCGGCATCCATTACAAAAATTAAAGCCAAAATATGCTTGTCTACTTGCATGGTATCTTGCATGGTATCTTGCATGGTGTCTTGCATGGTGTCTTGCATGGTACTATCATCTTCTAAATATGCTCTGTTAATTTTAATGACAAATGCACCTGCCCGTTCCTCAAATTTAGGAGGAGGATTTCCGTTTTTAACACAGGCATCATAAATGCGGGCAAATCCTGTTCCCCAATTCTCAATTTCACCAACAAGGTGGAATAACTTCAGAATTTGCTTGTTTCTTGGAATAGATCTATTATTTTTTGTAAGACTCCTTATATCTAATTCCTTAGGTAGCAACCCAGGA
>JABHCC010000025.1 GCA_018669475.1 Bacteroidota bacterium
ACAGAACATTTGCTATATCTGTATTTGTTTCGTTGAAATCATAAACGAATCCCCAAATAAGGAAAATAATCATCGTAATGATGAAGGTTGGACCTGTAGTAAGAGCCATATATTTTATATGGGTAAATATATCAGTGCCTGCCATTGCCGGAGCCAGATTCGTAGTGTCAGAAAGAGGAGACATTTTGTCACCGAAATAGGCGCCAGAGATAATAGCTCCGGCAACAACTCCTTCATGGAATCCCAGGGCTTTGCCTACACCTAGTAAGGCAACCCCTAAAGTGGCAATCGTAGACCATGAACTACCTGTGGCAACAGAAACAAGAGCACTAACAATTACAGCAGCAAATAAGAAAATCGTAGGATTAATAATTTTTAGTCCGTAATAAATAAGGGCCGGAACAACTCCGCTAAGTAACCAGGTGCCTGCAAGTGAGCCAATAAGTAATAGAATCAGAATTGATGGCATCGCAGATCCAATGCTTTTCACCATACCAGCCCTTGTGGTTTTCCAGTTTAAGCCAAGCTTCCTGGCTATTAATGCTGCAATCCCGGCAGCCAATAAAAGTACAATTTGATTCGGCCCTTCAAGAGATTCATCACCAAACAATACCACATTCAAAGCCAAAAGGACAATTAAAACTACAATCGGAATAATTGACTGAATTAATCCTGGTTCACGCTCACGTTTTTCCGTCATTACTCTATTTCATTAAGGCATATTTCAATTTGTTCCCAGGTGTGTTCAATATTCTGATCCAATCCTACTGAAAACCTGACCAGGCCTTCACTAAGACCCATTTCTTCTTGTAATTCAATTGGCACTTCAGAAGACGTCGATGAACCAGAATTTGAAAATAATGTTTTATAATAACCCAGGCTAACGGCGAGATATCCTAAATCTCGGTTTTGCATGGCAACCATTAGCTTATTTGCATTTTCCTTGGTTTTCAAATCGATTGCCAATATTCCGCCAAACCCGAATTCGGGATTCATTATTTGTTTAAACAATTCATGCTGTGGATGAGATGGTAGTCCCGGATAATTGCTCCTGATACCTCTTTTTTCAAAAGCTTTTGCCAGGAACATCGCATTTTCACTGTGTTTTTGCATTCGGATATGAAGAGTGAAAAGGTTTTTATGTATGCTCGAGGCACGCAGAGGATCTAAAACAGGACCAAGAAGCATGGCAGTTCCCGTATGAACATCGGTAAGTGCATCAATAAATTCTTTTGTGCCACAAATTGCACCCGCAACACAGTCATTCTTCCCATTGATGAATTTGGTCATTGAATAAACAGTCACATGAGCTCCCAATTCACAAGGATTTATGATCATGGGGGTGAAAGTATTATCAATAACCAGCTGCATTTTATTATCTCTGGCCAGACTGGATAAGGCTGGTATATCTGTAATCTGAAGTAAAGGATTTGTAACAGATTCTGAATAAATCATTTTGGTATTTGGCCGTATGGCACGAACTATCTGGTCAAGATTAGTTATGTCAACAAAACTTACCTCGATCCCAAGTAAAGGCGCATAATTCTTCAGGAAAGCGAAAGTACCACCATATGTGGTCATACTACTAATTATATGATCCCCGGTTTTGCATATCTCAAGAATAGCACAGGTAATGGCTGCCATGCCTGAACCTGTAACCCAGGCCGCTTCTGTGTTTTCCATAGCAGCCAGAGATTGTGTGAATTTCAGATTGGTGGGGTTCCAGTGCCTGGAGTAAAGGAAGGCATTATCGACTTTGCCTTCAAAGCAATCTGACATAGTTGGAGCATCTGGAAAGGAAAAAGTAGCAGAATCAGAAATAAGGGGATTTACAGAGTTGAACTCATTGATTTTTAGTGTGTCCTGAAGACGCATCGCAGGGTCTTTCTTCATTTTGTTTTTTGTTTGATGATGAGCTTGGCTAAGTTAGCAAAATTCTTTATTTTGCTTCATAGAAAAGGCAGTTGCAGACATGGATGAGAGCTTAGATTTTTTTAAGATTGAACACAATGATATCCTCCCGGATAAGGGAAGAGTATTGGTCTCTGAGCCCTTTCTGCAAGACGAGTATTTTAAGCGCTCAGTAGTTCTCATTACCGAGCATAATGATGAAGGAACACTTGGATTTGTGCTTAATAATCCGATCAATTACGATGCTTCAGATATTTTAAAGGATTTTCCGGCCATCGATGCCATGGTTGGAATTGGTGGCCCGGTTCGTACTGACACAGTTCATTACATCCATAGTATGGGAGACCAGATACCTGAAAGTGTACATGTTTTGGGATCAGTGTTCTGGGGAGGTGATTTTGAAATGGTGCGAATGCTTATAGAAGCAGGTGAATTAGACGGCAAAAGTATTCGTTTCTTCGTTGGGTTTTCGAGCTGGTATCCCGGTCAGCTTGCCAGAGAAATCTCCGAAAACTCATGGTTAGTTACAACCCTGGATCCAAAGTCAGTGATGACAGGAAAGGACAACCAATTATGGAAGAAAGTGTTGCTGAATGAGGAACGTAAATACCAGATGTGGACCCGTTATCCTGAAGATCCATTAATGAATTAATCTTTTGCTTGCCAGTCAGAATTAATCTTTGCAATAATCTGCTGGCAGTGTTTCTTATAGTATCTCTTGTTCTCAAAGCCTAATACCCACCGAATACCATTATAATCATCTGCCAGAAAAACCTCGTCAGCTTGCTTTAAATGGGCGGGTTCCAGAGCGGAAGTCTGAACAGCCTGGAAAGCTAAATATTCCGAGATACTAAGTATCTCCTCCCGGATGGCATTAGGAGTTACACCGACAGCAAGGTCAGGGGTGTAAATTTTAGAGGCCCTAAGTAGAAAAATATTTGAATTGGGTGTCTCGATAAGTTTTCCTTCAGGACTCAATAAACATATGGTGTCAAAAGAATTTTCAGAGGCCTGGCTTAACCATTTTTGCCGAATTGGATGATGGGGCTCAAGATAGGGTAGTAGCTCTCTGCCGGGATGATAGCCGCCTGGAATAATACCCATCATCAGACCCTTCTTGTTAAGTTGGAAGTTTTCTTCTGAATGTTCTGAAGGAATGACCAGGTAATTCAATAGTTTCTTACTGTTATCTGATATGAGAAGTCTAACAATAATCTTCAAATCTACTCCCTTAAAGAATCTGTTTTTCTGAATTAACTGAATCAATTTTGTTTCCAGCCTGCTTGCGCTTGGAATTATCTCGGAACAGATTCCCAGTGCAGTAAGAAATTGATAAAGCTTATAATACTGTTTGCTGTAGAATGGGATTCGGGTACCTGAAGCCCGCCAGTTAATACTCAGTGAACTACCAGCTTCTTTGAGCCAATCAGCAGCCAAATCAGGCAATTTGTTTTCTGCTTGAATCTCTCCATTTATCAGATGGTACCTCGTTTTTGTCATTTCTGTCAGAGTCCGCCAAGAAGTTGTTCGATGAAATAGGACAATAGTTTGGGGTTTAGTATTATCGGGAATAGTAATCCAAACACGGCACCAAAGAAATGTGCGTCATGAGCAATATTGTCGCCATCCTTTTTACTCATTTGCCAGCAGTAAATCAGATAAAGAAAAGCAAATATAATACCGGGGATGGGTACCAATCCGAAAAAATAGATCTTTTCCCATGGGGCAAAGAATATTGAAGCAAAAACTACAGCCGAAACAGCACCGGATGCACCTACAGCATTATAATGATAATTATTACGATGTTTAATCAGTGAATAAATAGGAGAGATGATGATTGCCAGAATATATAGCGCTGCAAAATAGAGTGGAGCCAACTGCCCAAACAAATGTTGAAAAAACACCTCTAGTGAACGTCCAAATGAATAAAAAACCAGCATATTAACAAGCAAATGTGTCCAGTTAGCATGGAGAAAACCATGCAGCAGAAGTCGTAAATATTGCTTTCTGCGAATAATCTGGTAAGCATTGAACTG
>JABHCC010000026.1 GCA_018669475.1 Bacteroidota bacterium
TGTCACGACGGCGTCACGAGTTGGTGTCACGACGGCGTCACCTTTCCCAGCTCCCGCCTTCATTTCTTATCCAGCTCCAGAATCACAAAATACCCACAATGGTCACTCACAACTTCATCTTGTATAACCCTGCTCTCCAGTACTTTCCACTTATGTGCCTTGTCGCTCATAATATAATCTATCTTTTTCTTTGGATCATCCGATGGTATAGTTGGTGCATAGGGTTTTGGGGCCGTCATATTAAAAACCTGCCGGATCAGGCCCATCGCTTCACTATCAGGAGTGGCATTTAAATCGCCAGCCAGTAGTACCGGATAAGGGTAGTTTTTATACGTATCAGCCAGCAATCTGGCCTGATCAATTCGATCATTGCTATTACGGGTATGGTCGAGATGGGTGCCCACAAAGGCAATTGTATCACCAGAGGGTAGGGCTACCAGTACCTCAAGAGCACAGCGTGGTTCGTGATCAGGGGAGGCCGGTAAAGGCCGGTTACAGGATGAAACAAAGCTAAAGGCAGATAGTATCCCTTCACCATACTCACCAGAATCATAATACATTGCTCTGCCGAACAAAGGTGCCAGCTTTGTTCGCAAACCCAGCTCTGTAACCAGATCCATTTTTCTGGCCCTGTTAGTGAGTCGGTCGACCTCTTGCAAGGCAACTAAATCGGGTTTTAGGGAGGCAATGACATCGGCAATGGTGTCTAAATTGAAATCACCCTTCATCGTGGCCCCATGGTATATATTGTAGCTTAGAACTCTAAGTCGAACAGGCTCCTGTGCATGACTCGATAGTGTGAGTGAAATTAAGATAAGGGGAAATATTATTCTTTTCATAAGTTTTTATTTGTCATACAAATGTAATTATTCTGATCAGAAATTTGGCTTTGATCCTGTGGAATGCAAAACTTGTAAACTGAAAATTGAGTACTTTTACACTAAAGCTATTGATATGAGAATACATTGGAGATTCGTGTTTAGTTTCGTTCTTATCGGACTCTTTATTACCGGATGTGTTTCTGAAACACAGAAAGCAGCTGAAAAGCAGCTTGAGAAGGCATCTGGCTTTTTGGAAAAGGGGCAGTTTGAACCAGCTATCTCTTTGCTGGATTCCATTCAGGTGTGGTTTCCTGAAGAATATGGTGTTGTTGGAAAGGCAATGAAACTAAGGAAGAATGCAGCAAGTGCTTTTCACAATGAGTTCATCCGGCAGGCCGAAGAAATGCGCGATAGTTTGCTACCCCGTGTGAAAATTCTTTCAAAAAACTTTGTTTTTGAAGCTGCCGCTCCTGGCCGTCCCGGTAAATATGAACACAAAAGGCAATCGGTCAGGCGATCATGGAGCAGGAGTTTTGTGAAGGCAAATATCAGGGAGGACGGGCAATTTTGGATCTCTTCGCACTATTATGGGAAAGAATGGTTAGATCACGTTTACATAAAAGTATACGACAAGGAGCTTCAGGCATTTTCAGATACTATTCCACTTGGGGATTCTGATAATTCAAAATTGCAGGATGCTGATGATAAGTGGGAAACAATTGATTTTAAAGATGGTACAGACAGGGGTATTGTCGCTCTAATGGTTCAGAATTCTGAGCGACGACTCAAAGTTCGCTTCAGTGGTAAGAAACACCATTACATAATCATGGAGGAATTTGACAAGGATGCAGTAAGGAATGGATTTGAATTGGCACAGGTTTTGAAAGGGGTTCATGAACTCAATCAGAAAATTGAGCGACACAAAAAAGACTTAAGGTTGCTTGGTGTTTCTGAAGAGATCGATAGTTTATAAATCTTTTAAGACCTTTTATTATGAAGACTACTCGCAAACAATCAGGAAAACTGCTGCTTTTACTAACCATTATTTCTATACCATTATTGTTTTCTTCTTGCGAGGAGGACAGTTATGATCTGAGAAATGAGATTATTGGCTCTTATGATTTTGAGCTCAAGGCCTATATTGACGATGGCCAGGAGCTTGTTTATATTGGAGATGAAGAAGGATTATATGATGTTACAGGGACAGCTCAGGTACGTAAAAGTTTTGAGTATGGTGACATGATCGAATTCTACCAGGATGGAGATTTATTGTTCCAGGGTGAGAATATCAGGGAAACAGATAATTCAATAGTTTTTGACATCCCTACACAGGAGTTTTGGCTGGGTGCTATCCCGGTAACTGTGAGAGGGATAAATTACTGGGATGTAGGGAACTCATCCTATCATGGAGCTTATCTTTATCAGGATGAATCAGTTGAGATTGCTTTTGCCGCTGAGGTAATGGATGTATCTTCTGATCTGGTATTACTATTTATTGCTTATAAACGCTAGCTTATTTAATACAGCGTACGGGGGTATATTGAGCATCGACAAAACCAGATCTCAGTATGCCCCCGTAACCTTCAATAGCCATTCTGGTAGCACGGCGATAGTTCATACTATTTCCAAAATATAATCTTTCACCCACATAATGCCAGTTTCCATCCCAATCACGAAACCCACTGAGTTTAAAATCTAATCCCGATGTGCCACCAACTAAAACCTGGTTGGCCTGATCACTGCCTCTCCAAACTCCATATCTTCTGATTTCATCATTGGTCATGCCAAGGTGAGACTCCAGATTCTGCCAATCACCTTCAGTGGGATAAGTCCAGCCTTTAGGACAAACCAAGGTGTCTGTCAGCCAGATATTATAGTATTTCCCATATTCTTCACAATTTTCATTATCATCATCTACACAGTACGATTCATTAGGATAATCGAACCTGAGGTTTTCTGTCATCCACCACCGCTTATTAATAAAAAGGGTCTGATAAACCTGACCATCTCGTGAGTCAACTACACTATCTCTCAGATATTCCCCCGAATGGGTGGAGAATTGCCAAACCGGACCTGTTGTTTCAATCATCAGTTCATCTCTTATAACAACACGCCAGTAATATTTTTCTCCAGGTTCTATTCCTTCCGGATAAAACTCATCATATCTTAGTTCACTGGCAACTAAAGGGGGATTTTCATCTTTGCCCAGATAAACATCATAAACCATCGGGTCGTCATCAGGATCAACTGCCACCCAGGATAATCTACTGTTGAAGAAGATATTATTAGCACTGTCAGGCGGATTGGGAGCAAAGGGCTCCAGGGGTGCTGCACTTCCCCTGAATACCTCAATACTTTGTTCAGCACTTGAAGCTAATCCTTCCTTATCTCTAACCTCCAGACGAATGGTATAGTTGCCAGCTTGTTTAAACTGATGAAGCTGTTTCTTTGTTTGCAAATAAAAACCATCAAAATATCCATCAGCTTCCCAATCCCAGTGAACCCATAGAAGAGAATCTTCCTGATCAACATCACTTGAGAGACCAGCATCAAATAAAAATTGAGTCTCAGTATCCCCGAATGCAGGCTCAACACTAAACTTAGCAACAGGAGCCTGATTCGGGATTTCTCTTTTACAGCCCAAACAAATAATGATCAAAAAACAAACCGTCAAATACTTCATAA
>JABHCC010000027.1 GCA_018669475.1 Bacteroidota bacterium
AACATCGCTGCAATTTGTAATGTTCTGCCGGTCATTAGCATCAACAGTTTTATTGTCCCATTTCTTTCTGATTGTTTTTATTACAGGCAGAAAAAAATCGATCCCTGTATCGAAATACTGTATCATCTGCAATGCCTGAACAACTTCCCTTCCATTATCACTATTCAGGAAACTCACCAATATATCTTTTGCCGCCGGATGGGCTGTCATTTCAAACAAAACTGCAGCCAGTTCTATCTGAACCGGAGGATATGAGTCTGTGAGATGTGCCTGAATCTCTTCAATGTGCTTTAGATACTTATCAAGCTGATTATGAACACCAACAGCACCCCAGTAGCGGATAACAGGATTTTCATTATCGAGCAGGTCGAGAATTCTACTAACAGAGCCCGATTGCACCCCTGACAGATAGGCCGCATCAATAATAGCCTGATAATCATACGCCTCAGTTAAGCGATACTCATATGGGGTACTTACTTCAGATATCTTTTTGAGCTCATACTCCGGTAGAAAATGAATATCTCTTATTTCAAGAATAGAAGCCTTCAATTCATTTCTCATCTCCTCCCGGATGGCAGAGTGCGCATCATCATTAATTAAATTATTAGTCTCCCACGGGTCCTGATGCAGGTCAAAAAGGTATTCCACTGGGCGAGGATGCAACATATCAGCCTGTACTTCATTCAATATACCAGCATCAAAATCCTTACGGATCAGCTGAGTAATATCTGAGACATCTGAATATTTTTGATATTTCAGGATGGGATACCGAGGCAGAAAGACCCGGGTATACAGAAATTTCCCATTGCTAACTGATCTGGCCAAATCAGGTGATTCATCAATACGATTCCGCGATAAATACACCAGGGAGCGGGGCTCCTGCCTGTCTTTACCGATAAACGTTCGGCCGGTCATGTAGTCAGGTATTTCGGCACCAGCAAGACTCAATACTGTTGGAGGCAGATCCTCAAAGCTAATAAGTTCATCTGTCACTGTACCCAGAGGCCAGGGCGACAGATGCTTGAATTTCTCAGGAAACCAAACAAAAGCCGGGACCTTATATCCGAAACCTGTCGGATTAGTTTTGCCACGAGGAATTCCTTCACCATGGTCGGCATAGAAAAATATTATTGTTGATTCGATTAGACCATTCTGCCTTAGACTATCAAGCAACAATCCTATTTCTACATCCGTCAGGTTCAAAGAATTATGCACTCTTACAAGATGTTTTCGCATTTCATAGCTATCCAGATAGAAGGGCGGTACTTCTATTTCCTCCGGGTAAGTTCTTAAACTATCCGGCAGCTTATTAAAAACCTTCTCCTTATACCAGAGATATGGATTAGTCATTGTTCTGGATTGATGACTGCTGTTATAATTGAAAACACTAAAAAAGTTCTGGTCACTTTCTCGCTTCCACCAACCTGCTTTGCCCGAAGATTCGTTCCATGCCGAATCAATAATTCTCCTGGCTGCAGAGGTGTTGTAATCTGTCTTACTATTATTGGAGGTGTAATATCCTAAGTTCCTGAGATATTGTGGAAATCCAAGTATGGCATCTGGTATTGGCATTGCACTTCGGTGATTTCCAGTCCCCAGAGCCTCGGTTCTGCAACCTGTAATAAGGGTACTTCTGCTCGATGAACATACCGGGGCAGTTGCAAAGGCATTAGCAAAACGAACTCCCTCGCGTGCCAGTTTATCGATATTCGGGGTGTGTACAGCCTCGTTGCCCTCATAACCAATAAATTGCGGACTTGTATCTTCGATTGTTATCCAGAGGATATTTGGCAAGGGTGATTGACTGCAACTTAAACAGCTGACAATGAGCAGGAGAAAGATTAGTATTTTTTGCATATTCTTTGTTTTATCTCTGACAGATTAGGAAAACAGCCTGATTATTATGCTAAGCATCGGCTGATGAATTAATGTAAAAATAGTTAGTTTTGGGATATGAGTATTAATAATCCAATTAAAATTGTTGGGATTGCTACAATGCTTTTCCTGTTCAACTTCTGTACAAGTCTTCCACAAATGAGTCATAAGGATGTACACTCTATTCCAAGCGGTTATGGCCCTGAAGACATAGTGGCAGATAATTCGGCCGGGTATGAGCGTTTACTGATATCTTGTACAGCACGCCGAACTGATACTGAAGCATATGGTGAAATAGAGGAATACTATCCTGATCAACAAAGCCATCGTATTCTGAAAAGGAAAGGAGAACCAGAAGGTTTGCTTTTCAAGCCCCATGGTATTTATTTAGCCAGAATAGATAACATTCCATATCTGTATGTTATCAGCCATAATGATGAGGACCATCAGCACCCTGTGATACGATACATGATAGAAGAGAATCAATTGGTATTTAACAAACTATATTCTTCTCCGCTACTTGTCTCTCCAAATGCAATTACGGTATTTAATAATGGAAGTTTTCTGGTGTGTAATGATGCATCAAAACGAGGTAGCCGAATGGAACAGATTTTGGGTTTAAAAAAGGGGAGTATTGTCTATTACGATGGAGCAGATGACTGGACGATTGTTGCAGACAAGCTGGGTATGCCTGCCGGAATCAATCACTTGAATAATACTGTTTATGTTAGTGCTGCCACAGAAAACAAGATCTATCAGTACAGATTTTGGGATGGGCAGCTATCTGAAAAGAGAGTTCTTTGTGAAGCAAAAGGCCCTGATAACATCAGATTCAGTGATCAGGATTTATTGGTGGCCTGTCATTTAAAGACCATGAAATTTGTAAAACACATATCAGATTCCGAGAATCCATCTCCAACAGTTATCTACCTATGTGAGAGCAGCACAGGTAGTTTAAATTTAGTTTTCTCCAATGATGGAACACTTATCAGTGCAGGATCTGTTGCAGTTGAGCTTCAAAACAAAATCTATATTGGCCAGATCTTCGAATCTTTTATAGTGAGTATGAATAAAGACTGAATACGATGAGATCTGGCAAAAAAAAACCGCCAGTTTTTCTGGCAGTTCTTAGTAATACTATGATGAAATTAATAGCGGCGTCTTTCCCTGTTTTCTGTACGAGGGCGAGCTTCATTAACAACCATGTTGCGATTATCCACTGAATGACCATTCATTTCTTCAATAGCCTGACGAGCGGCATCGTCATCATCCATTTCGACAAAACCGAAACCTTTACTACGTCCGGTAAATTTGTCATTAATAATTTTAACTGATGAAACCTCTCCGTATTGTTCGAAGATTCCTTTTAGTTGGCTTTCATCAACCCCATATGAGAGGTTTCCTACGTAAATATTCATGATATAGTAATTTTTTAAATCGTGGCGAAAATAAGGATAATTAATTGAATCAGCTAACTTTAAGCCATTTTTATAACACAATTCACAATGATTAACCATCTGAAACTCATTTTTCTACTAATTATCTCAAGTTTTTACACTTGCCTTGCACAAGATGTATATCCTGGTGCGGATGAACGTACACCATCAAGAGCTCAATTTTTTTCATGGATTAATAATACCAATGAGGGAGCAACTGAATCCCAAACTCTTACAAATCTGGAGTTTTTTGGATGGTTGCAACGTGAATACGGTATGCAGTTGGATATTTATGCATTTGATGCAGGTGCTATTGATGGAAAACGTTTTTACGGTTCCGTTGAATCAGACAGGTTCAGAAAGCAATTTCCCAGCGGTTTCGATCCCTTATACAAAAAAGCAAAAAACTATGGAATTCGTTTGGGTGTCTGGGGAGGACCAGATGGATTTGGCGACACCCCGGAGGAAAAAGAAATTCGTATAGATCAAATGGTTAGTCTGTGTAAAGACTATGAATTTGCCTTATTCAAGTTTGATGCTGTTTGTGGACCCTTACGCCCTGAAAATGAAGATGCTTTTATTGAAATGATGACAAAAGCAAGGGAATACAGTCCTGACTTAATCCTTCTCAATCATCGTCTTGGTTTGAAAAAAGCTGAAAAATATGCAACTACATTTTTATGGGGAGGATCTGAAACATACATTGATGTTTTCATGTCAAATGACATCACTGCTCCTCACCACAGAGCCAAAGCGATAAGTAGAGGGCTGGTTCCCAAGCTGCAACGACTTACAGAAGATCATGGTGTTTGTATCAGCTCGTGTCCGGATTATTGGGATGATGATTTAGTTTTGCAGGCTTTCAACAGAAACCTGATTCTCGCACCTGAAGTATATGGTAATCCATGGTTACTCAGAGATGATGAGTATCCAAAATTTGCCCGCTTGTATAATCTGCATCGTAAGTATCGGGACATTATGGTTGATGGAATTATTTTACCAGAGAATCAGTATGGACCGCATGCAGTATCAAGAGGTGACGGAAATACACGCATTATTACACTGAGAAACCTGAGTTGGGAATCTGTCAGCTACGACCTTATTATTGGCAGCGAGATTGGACTTACCGGAAGGGGTAATGTTGAAGTACGACAGTTTCATCCTACTGAGAAGGTGCTTGGTAAGTATAAAACGGGTAGTACTGTTTCCATTCAGGTTGATCCATTCAGATCATGCCTGATTCTGGTATCTAACAAGGAAATAGATGAGCCTGCCATAATTGGAGCTGAGTACGAGGTAATTAAAAACGTTGAAGGAGAAACTGTTGAAATAGATATTCTGGGCTGGCCTGGTACCAGTAGTAATTTCAGCATTGCTAATTCAAAAATCTTCAAGTCTCTGTCAATTAATGATCAGGAATTACCAAAACTTGCCAAGAGAGTGACGATGAAAATTGATTTTGATGGCAAAAAGCTAGAGAAAGATCTGACAAGAAAAGTTGCTTCTTTTAAGAAGCT
>JABHCC010000028.1 GCA_018669475.1 Bacteroidota bacterium
TCCGTGTCTCAGTACCAGTGTGGGGGATCATCCTTTAAGACCCCCTAGACATCGTAGTCTTGGTGAGCCGTTACCTCACCAACAAACTAATGTCACGCATGCCCATCCGTAGCCGTCGGAACTTTAATTATAAAAACAGGTGTTTCTATAATATTATGAGGTATTAATCCGGATTTCTCCGGGCTATCCCTCAGCTACGGGTAGGTTGCATACGCGTTACTCACCCGTGCGCCGGTCGTCAGCGATCCGAAGATCCTGTTACCCCTCGACTTGCATGTGTTAAGCCTACCGCTAGCGTTCATCCTGAGCCAGGATCAAACTCTTCGTTGTAAATGTTTAATCTTATGCTCAGAATTTATCAAGTTTCAAAAAAAATTGACTTCTTCTTCTTTCTTTCTTACCTACCTATTATTTCTCTTCAATAATTCAAAGAACGTTGTCTTTATTAAAAGCGAGTGCAAAGGTAACCACAATAATTTAACATCCAAATAAAAAATTACTTTTTTAAACTTTTTTGTCTCCTTCTGTGCCTTTCCCTATCAACACCAAACTTCCTTAAAGAACTCATCCCGCAAATGGGACTGCAAATATACAAACGTTTTTTTTGGATACAAGACCCACCCGAAAGAAAACTAATGAAAGCCTAGTAACACCTTGGACGACAAGAAAATAATTTTCTCTTTTTTTTTGTCAGCCCGCTTTAGCTATATTTGCAGTTGCTTCAAGAACAATTCATATACATAATATATTATATACAAGACAAAAAATCGACCTGTGACCAACTTTCTGATCATAATTCCAACATATAAAGAAGAAGAGAACATTTACGGACTCATCAAAGCAATATTAGCACTTGACACCGAATTTGACATCCTGGTGATCGATGACAACTCTCCCGATAATACACAAAATATAGTTGAAGATCTTATTAGAAAATGGCCCGGAAGGGTATATCTCAAAAAACGACCCGGCAAACTTGGTCTAGGAACAGCATACCTTGATGGTTTTAACTGGGCACTCGAACATCATTATAAATACATTTTCGAGATGGATGCCGATTTCTCACATAATCCTGATGACCTCGAAAAAATACTGGAGACAACAAAACAGGACTCAATTGGGATGTCAGTTGGCTCCAGATATAAAAAAGGCGTAGCTATCGTTAATTGGCCAATGGGCAGATTAATTCTTTCCTACTATGCCTCAATGTATGTACGAACCGTAACCGGAATGAGTGTCAGAGATGCTACCGCTGGATTTGTCTGCTACAAAAGAGAAGTGTTGGAGAAACTGGATCTGGATAAAATCAGAATGAAAGGATACGGATTTCAAATAGAAATGAAATTCAAAACATGGAAACTTGGATATAGTATAGCTGAAGTTCCAGTGATATTTATTAATCGGGAGCAAGGAACATCTAAAATGAGCGGTGGAATTTTTAGTGAGGCATTAGTCGGCGTACTAAGAATGAAAATCAGCAGCCTAAGGGGAGACTATCGCGAATATATTAGCAGAAACTATGAGTAGATACCTCATCACAAATGCATTAATTGTCAATGAAGCAAAACAATTCATAGGGCATGTTCTGATTCAGAACAAAAAAATTCAATCTGTCACTACAGGTGAAATTCCGACAGTTAGTTCTTCAACAGTTGTCATTCCAGCTGATGGGAAATGGTTACTTCCAGGCATAATAGATGACCAGGTGCATTTCAGAGATCCTGGTCTTACCCACAAAGGCGATTTGTTTACTGAGTCCCGCGCAGCAGTGGCAGGTGGAATAACATCCCTCATGGAAATGCCTAATACCATCCCCCAAACCACAACGATAAAACTATTATTGCAAAAATTTAAACTTGCGGCAACAAAATCACTTGCAAATTACTCCTTCTACATTGGTGCCACAAATGACAATTTTGAAGAACTGAAAATGGTTGATCGCTCGCTAACATGTGGTATTAAAATCTTCATGGGAGCTTCAACAGGGAACATGTTAGTTAATGACCCCTCAAGTCTTGCAGCAATCTTTTCAATTAGTGATCTGCTGATCGCGGTTCATTGTGAAGACGAAGAAATTATTCGAAATAAATTTTCTGAATACCAGGCTAAATTTGGAGAAGACATTCCAGTTGAATATCATCCTGTGATAAGAAATCATGAAGCATGTTTCAGATCGTCATCACTGGCCGTCAAACTGGCAAAACAGTTCAACTCCCGATTGCATATCATCCATGTTTCAACTGCTGATGAACTAGTTCATTTTGAAACAGGAATTCCCTCAAGAGATAAAAGAATCACCTCAGAAGTTTGCATACATCACCTTTGGTTCGACCAATCAGACTATGCTCGTAAAGGGACACTAATCAAATGGAACCCTGCAATAAAGAATCTGGCGGATAAAGAAGCCTTAATTAAGGCTGTAAATGACGACAGAATTGATGTCATTGCAACTGACCATGCACCACATACACTTGAGGAAAAAGACAATCCCTATACTAAAGCTCCGTCAGGTGCCCCAATGGTACAGCACTCCCTGGTCGCAATGCTGGAATATGTGCATCAGGGAATTTTCACCATTGACAAAGTAGTCAACAAAATGTGTCACACTCCTGCTGATATATTCCAAATCCGGAACCGCGGCTATATAAGAGAAGGTTATTTCGCTGATCTGGTAATTGTTGATCCTGATGATCCCTGGACAATCAATAAATCAAATCTTTACTATAAATGTGGATGGTCCCCACTTGAAGGAACAAGTATAAAATCAAGAGTGACCCATACATTTGTTAATGGACACCTCGCTTATGACAATGGGATTTTTGATGATTCCGTAAAAGGGAAAGCTCTGGAATTCAATCGTTAACCTAATACAAAACGAGCTGTCTTTCGACTTTGTTGTTGCACATAGATCCGGTATCCCTGTGTGTATTTTGCAATAGCTTGAGAATCATAATGTCGGATTGTCAGGAGTTCAAGTCCACCATTATATAATACTTTGAAATTTGGCAACAGAGCATCCAATAAAGCATCTAATTTTTTCTGATTCTGATTAAAAACCAGAGACAAACTAACCGCACCGTGCTGCATTAGATTAATTCTGATACGATATCTGGCAAGAATAGAAAATATTTCAGCCAGAGCATCTTCAACTACAAAGGAAAAATCACGTGCTTGAATACTAACGAGAACCTGATTCTCCTTCCGGATAAGAACTGGAATATCAATAGGAGCGACAGAACGCTCAACGATACAAGTCCCTGAATCATTTGGCGCAAAAAGAGATTTAACCAATAAGGGAATATTTTTATTTTGAAGAGGTTTAATTGTGTTTGGATGAATAACTTTAGCTCCAAAATAGGAAAGTTCTACTGCTTCAAGATAAGATATTTCATCCAGCTTACGGGTGGAGGAAAATTGCGTGGGATCTGCATTCAAAATACCAGGTACATCCTTCCACACAACAACCTCTTGGGCATCAATGATACTTCCAATAATCGCTGCGGTGTAATCCGATCCTTCCCTTCCGAGAGTAGTGGTATAACCATGCTGCGTTCCACCAATAAAGCCCTGAGTAAGAAATAGAGAGCCTGAAAACTCACCATCAGATCCTATACTCTTTCGAATTTTCTTTCCGGTTTGATCCCAATTAACTTTTCCCTCCCGAAAACATGAATCAGTGACAATGAGCTTTCTGGCATCCAGATTATGATGGATCAATCCCTCCTGCTCCCAATAAGCAGATACTATCAGGGAGCTCAATATTTCACCAAAAGAAACCACCTGATCATAACCCTCATCATATGAAAGATTCTGTACCAGCTTTAGCGCATTTTGCAATTCACAAATAATTGCATGAAACTTTTCTCTCACCTGAACATCCTGTTCATCAATTAAATCTTCAATCAAGCTGCTATGAAAACTTACAATATGATTAAGATCTTCAGTTTTCCCCTGCCGGATATCATTGTAGACAAGCTCAAAGGCATTTGTCATCTGATAAAATGCAGATACAACCACAACCAAGGTTTGCTGGCCTGATTGCGTGCTCTTAAGCTCCACTTCCTTCCTCACTACATGACTCATCGCCTGTATTGCTTCTGTATTTTTCAGAATCCCTCCGCCAAATTTGAAAACCTTCATTAGAAAAATTTTAATTAAAAGTAGGGCTTTCGCATTTAATCCCTATTTTTAGTTGACCATAATACAACTATTATATGAAAACCTACAATATTACCACTCTAAATGAGTTCATCATTCGGCGTCAGGCCGATTTTCCATATGCCAAAGGAGAATTATCCCGCTTAATAAGCCACATCGGCATTGCAGCAAAAATTGTAAACAAGAAAGTAAAAAAAGCTGGCTTGGTTGACCTTCTGGGTGAGGCTGGGAACGTAAACGTTCAGGGAGAGGACCAGCAAAAGATGGATATATTTGCAGATGAGGTCTTTGTAAGCGCGCTACAGGCTAGTGGCGAGGTTTGTGGAATCGCTACAGAAGAGAACCAGGAAATAATCACTTTTGATGATAATCTCTCAAAAGATGCGAAGTATATCTTTCTGATGGATCCACTTGATGGATCATCAAATATTGATGTAAATGTTTCAATAGGTACTATATTCTCTATTTTTCGCAGGGTATCAAAGGTTGGTCATAAAGCTAAAAATGAAGACTTTGTGCAAGTAGGCACTCAAATGGTTGCTGCTGGTTATGTACTATATGGCTCATCCACCATGTTGGTTTATACAACAGGTAAAGGAGTGAATGGTTTTACTCTGGATCCAACTATTGGAGAGTTTTGTCTCTCACACTCTGATATGCGAACTACGGAATATGGCTCTATTTACTCAATAAATGAAGGCAATTATGCTAAGTTTCCCGAGGGTGTTAAAAAATATATCAAATACTGCCAGGAAATAGATCCTGAAGGTGACCGTCCCTACAAATCCAGATATATTGGTTCGCTGGTGGCTGATTTTCACCGGAATTTACTCAAAGGTGGAATATTCTTATATCCTCCAAGTCCCAGTGCTTTAGAAGGTAAACTACGATTAACATATGAATGTAATCCTATTGCTTTTATAGCTGAACAAGCCGGTGGAAAAGCTTCTGATGGAAAAAACAGAATTCTTGACATTAAACCTGATTCACCCCATCAACGCGTACCATTTTATGTTGGTTCTCGTTCAATGGTGGATAAGTTGGAGGATATGATATCAGAATCTGAAGAAAACTAGACGATATCTTAATCCATCCAGAATCATTTTTTTAGATTGTATCAGAAATAATATTTTGATATTCACATACTGCAATTCGGAATTTCAGATAAAATAAAAACTTCTGGATGAGTATAGTATATCAGGAAATCGATATCCCTGTTATTGTAAATATCAAATCTTCCCAGGATTTGATTCACAGCCAAACGACGAGGAGCTTTTATTATCTTTGTATCATCAATTTGCTCAACCATGCTGAAGACTCATAATACACTCGTAATTATTATACTCATATGCTGCTTCGGGCTTACTTCATTCGGGCAGGAAAGACCGAAAGTCGGCCTTGTTCTTAGTGGAGGAGGAGCAGCAGGGTTAGCACACATTGGGGTTATTAAAGTAATCGAAGAGGCTGGTATCCCGATTGACTATATTGGAGGCACTTCAATGGGCTCTATTGTAGGAGCTATGCATGCCCTGGGATATTCTTCTGATGAAATGGCCAAACTGATTATTGAGCAAGATTGGGAAGCTCTCTTATCAGATCAGGTTCCTCGCAGAGATCTGACCTTTGAGGTAAAAGAAGACCTGGAGAAATATTTTTATGCCTTCCCTATTTCAAGAAAGGGTATTGAATTACCATCCGGATTAGTAGCCGGGCATAACATAATAAATATGCTTGCAGGCTATACCTGGGATGCCTATGACATACGTGACTTCTCAGATTTGCCCATTCCATTTATATGTATCGGTACTGATATCGAGACTGGTAAAGAGGTGGTGCTGGATTCAGGCATTTTACATGATGCCTTACGAGCAAGCATGGCAATACCCACTGCATTTACTGCTGTTGATGTGGATGACAAACTCATGATTGATGGCGGTCTGATTAATAATTTCCCGGCCGAACATGTTAAACTGATGGGAGCTGACATCATCATTGGAATTGATGTTCAGGCGAACCTTAGGAAAAAGAATGAGTTGAACTCGATGGTATCCATTCTCAAACAGGCGCTGACACTGGTTAGAGAGGATGAAAACGAAAGAAACCGCGAATTATGCGACATCCTGATTCGTCCCCGTACAGAAGATGCACATACTCTGAGCTTTGGCATGGTCGATGATATAATTAAAAATGGTGAACTTAAGGCCAGGGAACAATGGGATGAACTTAAAGCTTTGGGAGATAATCTGAAACGAATGTACCCCAATCAGCCCAAAGTGAGCATTCCACGTCGAAAAATCGATTCATTGTTTATCCGGGAGTTACGGTTTACCGGTCTGGAACGAATTTCACAAAAGGATATCTTGTCTATAATTAATCTACCATTCCCTGCCTGGCTAAGTCCTGAACAAATAACCGAAGGCTTGCGGCACGCTTTTGGAACAAATTATTTCAATCGAATAAGCTACCAGCTTGACCCAGTGGAAGATGGCGTCAGACTCACGATAAGGGCCGAAGAAAAAGGGAATGAAGTAGCAAATATTGGCTTGCATTTCGATAATTTGTTTAACGCATCCCTGATGCTAAATGCCAATATACGTAACCTTTGGAAACGTGGTGACAGGTTGAGTTTCGATTTTACATTAGGTGAGAATCCGCATTTTGGTACCTCATACTTTTTTCTGACACATAAAAAACAGAATTACGGAATACGAACAGAATATGACAGGCTGATAGCTTACGAGTATTTAAATGGGAATAAAATCAGTAGTTATGTTTATCACAATGTCATTGGCGATATAATATTACGCACCACATATCGTGATGAGTTTGCAGTGAGCATGGGACTGCAAGCGGAATTTGCTTCTGTTGCACCCTCTATCAGTGTGTTCGACATTGCCGCATTTAATTCAAGGATGTTGAATTATTATGCTGAGTTTAAAAAAGACAATTTCAACAAAGTTCCATATCCAACCAGAGGTGAAAAGGTTGATATAAATATGAAGCTTATAAATAATTTCACCGACGATGGAATTATCCCTGGCATTATCATTCATTACAGACATCAAATAGCTCTCGAATTGGGTAAGAAGTTAAGCTTCCAACCCTCGGTCAATATGGGCTTCGCATTTAGTGATTCTATTCCTTACCCTTATCGCTCATATGTTGGAGGATTGGGCTACTATCATCATGCCGTTTTCCCATTTATTGGCATGAATTACATGGAGCGCGCTGGCAATCATGCCTTTGTGCTCAGAGGGGACCTGCAATACAATTACAAGGGGAACCACTATTTTATGTGGAGGAATAACATTGCTCAGTCTTTCGATAAAATTGGAGAAATGATTGACATGTCAGAGCTGATATTTGGCACAGGATTGACGTATGGATTTGCCTCTCCTGTTGGACCAATTGAGGCTACTTTGATGATCTCAAATAACACCTGGAAACCAGGTCTTTTTGTTAACATTGGATATTGGATCAGATAAAAATCGGCAAAAAAGCTTGAAGATTGAAGCTCCTCGCGGCAAGCCACGAGGAATCTTAGAGTAGAAATTCCATCAATTCCTGTTTATCATTCACATACTTACTGAAAAAGCCCAGATCTTTCATCCTTCTTACAAGTGGCTCGAAATCTTCTGATTTTTTCAGTTCTACCCCTACCAAGGCAGGACCATTCTCCCTTGCTGTTTTTTTGGAGTACTCAAAATGTACAATGTCATCATCCTGTCCGAGAACCTCCGCAACAAATTCTTTTAAGGCACCCGGACGTTGAGGAAAACGAACGATGAAGTAATGCTTAAGGTTTTTATACAGTAATGACCGCTCTTTGAAATCCGGGAAACGAGAAATATCATTATTCCCTCCCGAGATGATTACACCAACCCGTTTCCCTTTCAGCTCATCCTTCATTAGCTCAACTGCTGCCAGTGCCAATGCTCCGGCAGGTTCAGCAACTATGGCATTTTGATTGTAAAGCAGGAGGATAGTTTTGCTTATCAAACCTTCGGGGACTACAACAACTTTTTCTAAATAGTCTCTGCAAACGGGAAAAGTCAGATCTCCTACTTTTTTCACAGCTGCTCCGTCAGTAAAAGTATCTATCTCATCAAGTTCAACTATTTGTCCTTGCTCAATTGATTTTTTCATTGCGGGCGCACCTGCAGGTTCGACTCCGATGAGCCTGGTTGTTGATGAATTACTCCAGAATACTGGTCCAATCCCGGCTGCTAATCCACCACCCCCAACAGGAATAAACAAATAATCTAAGGGTTCACTCAGATCTTCAAGAATCTCCAGAGCCACACTACCCTGCCCCAGTACAATCTGAGGGTGGTCAAAAGGAGGGATCAGTGTCTTCCCGGTTTCCATAGATTCTTTCTTAGCAGCCTCATAAGACTGGTCAAAAGTATCACCTGCAAATATGATTACAGCCTGACCATTTCCATGGTATTGCACTTGTCTGATTTTCTGCTTTGGTGTAGTTTCAGGCATATATATCCGACAGGGAACATTAAGTTCTTTACAAGCGAAAGCCACTCCCTGAGCATGGTTTCCGGCGGATGCACAAACGACTCCCTTAGCTCTGTCTTCATCCGGCAGGGAGGCTATCATATGGTAAGCACCCCTGACTTTATAAGACCTTACTACCTGTAAATCTTCTCTTTTGGCATAAATCTGGCAGCCCATTTCTTCACTAAAGTTTGATAGCAATTCAAGAGGTGTTCGCTTGACTACTGGTTTCAGAAGCTCATAGGCTTTATGGAAACTTGATAATTTAAGATTCATCTGCTAATTTTTCAGTTATCGCTTTTCAGCTGTATAATTGCAACTCTCACTTCACAAAAAAAGCCACTCGGTAAAATCGAGAGGCTTTGCATATATTGTATACCTTCCCGATCAGTCGAGTGACTCACTAATAATAATACTAATCCGGATATTTATGTTTCTTATCATCCGTGTCAAAGATATAATAATTTACTAATGCCGATATTTCATTTAAATAAGCATCTGGCTTGAATCACAAAACAATATCTTTGCGGCTATGGATATATTACAATATCTTTTAACAGGAGCTATATTAGGACTGGTTGCTGGCATCTCACCTGGCCCCATATTAGCTCTGGTAATAAAAGAAAGTCTCCAAAATGGGCGGAAGGCAGGAATGAAAGTTGCAACAGTTCCTTTAGTATCCGATTTACCAATCGTACTACTCACACTGATTATTCTGACTAAAGTTGCTGAATATGATGCCATTCTGGGAATCATTTCCTTCCTTGGAGCCGGATTCATCCTGCTTCTTGCTTACGAAAGCTTAAGGGTAAAGGCAGTGCAGGGAAATTTGAAACCTCCAAAGATTAGCAGTTTTTCAAAAGGTGTTTTGGCAAATCTATTAAGCCCACACCCATATCTTTTTTGGTTATTAGTTGGTTCCCCCATGGTGCTCAAAGCCTGGAATATTACTCCCTGGGCCGGGATTTCCTTTGTTTTAGGTTTCTACCTTTGTATTGTTGGTGCCAAACTAATTATTGCCTGGATTTCAGACAAATCCAAAAATGTTCTGGGCACTACAGGTTACATCTGGGTTATTCGGATTTTGGGAATTATTCTGATTGTTTTAGCTATTTATCTAATCATGGATGGGATCAACTTTTTGACTTAGTGCAACAGGATGTTTTATTGAACAACTCAATATTCTTCCAATTTGCTCAGATTTACCATTGCCTCTTCAAAAGAATCGCCGCAAACTTCCGGATCAGCCATGAAATCTTTGCATACCTCTGGTCGATCAGGATGATTCCAGATTCTACACTCCTTGGTACACGAAAGATGAATACATCTTTCGCCTGCTTTTTTGCCCTCAGGACGCCCGGGTATAGGAGATGATATAGATATAGCAATACAACAGGCTCCACAGCCTGACCTGCACTCCATATTTCAAATATTGTTAATTTTCAAATTTCACAGCAGTACCATAAGCCAAAAGCTCAGCAGCACCCTGCATCACAGTAGAGGTGGTCAATCGCATACAAACAATGGCATCTGCTCCCATGGCTTTAGCATCGGCTACCATACGATCGATTGCCTGTTCTCTGGCCTCAGCAAAAACTTTAGTGTACTCTTCAATCTCACCTCCAACTATACTTCTCAACCCCGCCAGAATATCTTTACCTACGTGCCTTGCCCTAATGGTGTTACCTTTTACAAATCCAAGTGTCTGAGCAATTTTGTGATCACTGAACTCATCCTGAGTTGTGATCAAAATGTCATTTACAATCATCATTTGTCTACATTTTTATCGTAATAATCATCTTCCTTGTTTTTTATCCGATCTCTCACGACTTTAATAAACAGAAATCCCAGTCCTGCAATAACAATGAAACCAATAATTCCCTCAGGGAAGGCTTCAATCAGTCCTTTAATCATCAGATATATCCAAACCAAAAGGGCTATGACGAGAAAAAAATAACCTAATCGTTCAAGCATGATTTTTAGTTTTTTGTTAATTAATAAAGTTATGAAAAAACTTGCAGCGATCAAAGAGATTATTGTTTTCATAACGATTCCAGATCGACAGCCCGGAGTTTTTTTGTACCTTCGGGCTAGTCATGAAAATTTAGTTTATTTATGCGAAAAAATATCAAATAAGCTTGCCTGAGTATCAGTCAGACATGTATTTGAAAAACAGCAAAATATCTAACTCTAATAAAATCAATGAGATCTTCAATCTTTTTCCTTTCATCATTTTTTGCCCTCTCAATAACAATTAGTTCTTGCAATAAGCAAACCCCCAGACCAAATATTATCCTTATGATGGCTGATGATCTGGGATATGGTGATACTGGTTTCAATGGGAGCACTGAGAACCAAACTCCGGCTCTTGATGAACTGGCTAGCCAGGGAATTATTTTTTCACGATTCTACTCTGCATCGCCGGTTTGTTCACCAACACGAGCAAGCTGTTTAACAGGACGTAATCCCTACCGGATGAATATTCCGACGGCAAATTCTGGTCATATGCCCGAAAGTGAAATAACTCTGGCTGAAATTCTCAGAGAGCATGGCTATCGTACTGGCCATTTTGGCAAATGGCATCTTGGAATATTCACCACAAACCAAAAGGATGCTAACAGGGGGCGGCCAGGAAATGAGCAGCATCTGGCTGTACCAACAGATCATGGATTTGATAGTTTTTTCAGTACTGAATCAAAAGTTCCTACCTGGGACCCAATGATTAAGCCAATTCAGTTTGACACAACACAAGGAGAAAACCTGAGGTTTGGGTGGAAAGCTTTGAATGAAACTTCAGATAGTGTTCCATACGGCACCAGATACTGGACAGGTCTTGAAGAGCAATACGAAGGACCTCTGGAAGGAGATGATTCAGGTATTATTATGGATCATGCCATAAACTTCATCAGTAAATCTTTGACTGACAAGTCTCCATTCTTCTCGGTGATATGGTTTCATGCCCCCCATCTCCCTGTAGTAGTCGATTCAAGTTATCGAGCCAATTACCCTGATCTGCCTTTAAGGAAACAGTTGTACTTTGGAACTATTTCAGCTCTGGATGAGCAGGTAGGGAGGCTATGGGATTTCCTCACACTAAATGAGGTGGCGAATAATACAATAATTTTTTTCTGTAGTGATAATGGTCCTGAACTGAGAACTCCTGGGAGCGCCGGTATATTCAGGGGAAAAAAGCGAGACTTGTACGAAGGAGGCATCCGGGTTCCTGCATTTTGCGTATGGCCTGATGAACTTCAAAAAGATATTCGAATAGACGCTCCTGCATTTACCTCAGATTATCTGCCTACTTTGGTAGATTTCTTAAATATTGATTTCCCTGATGATCGCCTCTTGGATGGAACCAGTATTAAGCCCCTGTTACTTGGTAATCAAACCACAAGGGCTGTTCCGATGGGATTCAGATTTCAAAATAAGCTATCATGGGTTACTGACAGGTACAAGTTGATCAGTGTAGATAAAGGAAGAAGCTACGAGCTTTATGACTTGATTCAGGACCCTCAGGAGAAAAATAATATCATTTCAGAGAACAAAGAACAGGCAAATCAATTGATAACTGAATTAGAAGCCTGGCTGGCTACCTTTTGAGTACATGAGAAATAAGTTTTGACAAGTTAGTATGACAACAATGAACAGTTTTGCAATGCGAAAAATAACAAAGCAATCTTCAATCTTTATAATAACATTCCTTTTACTTCTACTTGGTTCGTGCAAAAATACTGACAGACCAAATATTCTATTAATATACTCTGATGATCAGGGCAGCATCGACCTGAACTGCTATGGAGCAGAGGATCTGCACACTCCAAATCTTGATCTTCTGGCAAATAATGGAATCAGGTTTACTCAGTTTTATGCAGGGTCATCCGTATGCTCTCCATCCAGGGCTGCTTTACTTACAGGGATGAGTCCTCAAGCTGCCGGATTACCGGGAAATACATCTTCGCAACCCGGACATCCAGGGATGCCCTCTGAACGCTTCACTATTGCAGAGATGTTAAAGGAAGCAGGGTATGTAACCGGACATGTTGGTAAATGGCATCTGGGATACTCTGATGATACTCGCCCACTAGCACAGGGTTTTGACTACAGTTTCGGTCATATGGGTGGTTGCATTGATAATTACTCACATTTCTTTTACTGGAACGGACCAAACAGGCACGACTTATGGGAAAATGGAGTTGAGATTAATCGTGAAGGACAATACTTCCCGGATTTAATGGTTGAACACGCAAAGAAGTTTTTTAAAGATCATAAAACAGAGCCGTTTTTCCTCTATTTCGCAATTAATTTGCCGCATTATCCATTACAACCCACTGAAAAATGGAGGGCCCACTACGCGAATCTTGAAATGCCTCGCCGTGATTATGCTGGTTTTATCTCTGTAATTGACGAAAGCGTCGGGAAATTAGTGAAATCATTAGAAAGTTTGGGTTTACGCGACCAAACCTTAATAATTTTTCAATCAGATCAGGGACACTCATGCGAAACAAGGGCTTTCAAAGGTGGTGGTAATGCCGGACCATACCGTGGTGCAAAATCGTCCCTTTTTGAAGGTGGTATAAGAGTTCCGGCAATATTGAATTGGCCTGATCAACTACCTTCGGGACAAGTAAATGATGTTGCCTGTATCAATTACGATTGGTTTCCGACGATAGCTGAGGTTTGTGGTATTGATAACATCCCAAGTACAATTGAAGGACACAGCTTACTTCCGGTTATATCAAACCAGGAAGCACAGCATGAAAGTTTCCATTGGAAATTGGGTAAACAATGGGCTGTCAGACAAGGAAAATGGAAATTACTGGGTAATCCTAATGATCCATCCGGCAAATTTCCTATCAACGGTGAAAAGGATCAGCTTTTTCTGGTAAATCTTGATAATGATCAGTCTGAACAATACAATCTTGCTGAACAGCATCCTCAGATTGTTCATGAGCTAATCGACTTGTATATGAAATGGGAGTATGCCAATAAAAACGATATACCAGAAACCATGACTTCCATACAGAATATTGCTGCAGGAGCCAATATTACAATATCCCCAGCTCCAAACTCGAAATATTCAGGAGAAGGTCCTCAAACGCTAATTAATGAACTGAGGGGTTCGGTGAATTTCAACGACAAGCAATGGCTGGGCTTTGAAGGTACAGATGTTGTTTGTCAGATTGACTTGCAAAATTCTATTCATGTAAATTCAATATCTATAAGAATACTCCATGACGCCGGAAGCTGGATATTCTTACCCAAATCTGTGCAAGTTGCAGCAGGAATAAATATCAAGACAATGGAAAATGTAGGAATTATAGAAACTCCTACTGACTTGTTTAAACAAGATTTCTTATTCAAAGAATACATTTTACCTGTGAATCAAAAAACACAATACTTTAATATTAAATTGAATAGCCTAATTCAATGCCCTGATTGGCACCCAGGTAAAGGAGGTAAGGCCTGGTTGTTTATTGATGAGATAATAATACAATAGGGATTGAGCTAAAGTCTTTGTACCTTTGCAGCCCGGTGTTTTTTTGTATCTTATAGGGATTGATGTAAAGGAGAGGGAGTTTAATGACAGGATTATTTTCAGAGACTTTTAAGCTAAATAATTCAACAACTCGGGTAGAGCAATTACTCAGAAGCCTGATTGAGGAGAATCCTATACTATCCAAAATAATACACAAAGCTAAAAGTGCTCAGGAAGCCTCAGATGGAATCAGATCATGGGTAGAAAAAGAACTTGTTGCTCACCCCCTGGCATTTAAATTTTACAAGCATGAGTCCCACGACAGACAGTCTTTTGAGCAAATTCAATGGAAGGATCTGGCTGCGATAAGGATAATGGATTATCTGGACAATGAGGGACGGGCTTTTATTGACCCGGCTTTGCATGGAAAAACAGCTGTCACCAAGCCTTTTAAGATACTATGGAAGGAGGTTCATGAAAATAACCCAAATGGATCAGAAGATTTTTATGAAGATTTATTATATCTATTCAGGCAATTCAGAGGTGAATTAAAACCCATATCACCAAATATTGAACAGCTCAATACCTGGATGAACCGTTGGGTTGACGGCTTAGATGAACGAGTGATTCAAATCAGGCAAGATAATAAGGATAGAATTATTCGGGTTTTCATTACGAAAATGGATGAGGGGCACTATCATGATCCCAAATACTTTTTTGAATCAGGAAAGAGTTTTGATGAAAAGTACATGCTGGTGAACAAGTGGTGGAAAACAAAATTATTTCATCTCAAATTTGCTATAAGAAACCCTGATGACCTGAATGATTATTTAGGAGGATCGCTTGATTCGAAAACAATGGACATGCTTCACAGCGCCCAGGAGAAAGGGATCCCTTTTTTTGTCAATCCATATTATTTGTCACTTCTGCTAGTCGATCCTCCTGAATTTGCAAGAGGAGCTGATCAGGCAATTCGTGATTACATATTCTATAGTGAAGCTCTAATTAATGAGTACGGAAGCATTGTTGCATGGGAGAAAGAAGATGAGGTAGAAGCTGGCAAACCAAATGCAGCCGGCTGGCTTCTTCCTGGAACACACAATATTCACCGCAGATATCCCGAAGTGGCAATATTGATCCCTGATACTGTTGGCAGGGCCTGTGGAGGACTTTGCGTTTCATGCCAGAGAATGTATGATTTCCAGCGTGACAACTTGAATTTCAATCTTGAGAAACTACGTCCGAAAGAAACATGGGATGATAAACTGGAGCGATTATTGGCATACTGGGAAAATGATTCACAACTTCGTGATATATTGATCACAGGTGGAGATGCCTTAATGAATTCCAATCGTTCACTAGAGAAGATTTTTACTGCATTTCTAAAAATGGTTGCTCGCAAGAGAGAGGCAAATCTTAAGCGACCCGATGGAGAAAAGTATGCTGAAATGCTACGTGTTAGATTAGGAACGCGCCTCCCTGTATATCTGCCTCAGCGAATTACACCGGAATTGTCGCGTATTCTGCGAGAATTTAAAAAAGAAGCAGGCAAATTGGGCGTAAAACAGTTCTTCATCCAAACACACTTCGAATCTCCTATGGAGCTTACTCCTGAAGCAAAAGAAGGTATCCGCAGGTTGATTGATGCAGGATGGACTGTTACGGATCAAATGGTTTTTACTGCTGCCGCATCACGAAGGGGGCACTCAGCCAAGCTAAGAAAAATTCTCAATGAGATTGGAGTTGTCAATTATTACACCTTCTCAGTTAAAGGATATTTGGAAAACAGTTTCAATTTTGCCACAAATGAGCGGGCAGTTCAGGAACAATTTGAAGAAAAGATATTGGGTCGCATACCCAAAAAATACTTCTCTGAGGTTGCCAAATTTCCCGAAGATGCTGAAAACATTGTTGAGCGAATTGCAGAGCTCCAAGAAAGAACAAAACTTCCGTTTCTGGGTACTGACCGTAATGTTCTGAATTTGCCGGGAGTTGGCAAGAGTCTTACATTCCGGACAATTGGCATAACAAGACTTGGTCGCCGAATTCTGGAGTTTGATTATGACAAAATTCGAAAGCATAGTCCGATAACTCATGAATTGGGAAAAGTTATAATTATTGAATCAAAGTCAATCAGGCAATACCTGAATCAACTTGAAGAATACGGTGAAGACCCAAAGGAATATGAAAGCATCTGGGGATATTCAATTGGTGTTACTGAACCCAGAAATCCCATGTATGATTACCCTGAATATTCCTACCTCAATACCGAAGAATATACCAATTTAGGGGAAATCTAGGTAACTGACATTCACCTTGAAGTGAACATTAAAGGTAGATCCATCTCTTTTCGATCCACAATTCTCAACCGAACAAGCTGCATAAAACGCAAGGGGAATACCTGCATTATTAATTAGAAACTGAGGCCTTTCAAGATTTGCCACTTTCAGCTTTGATCCATCTGAAAAAGCAATCCTTTTCTCTGAGAAGAACGGCTCGGGATGCAGTTCCCAAGACAAACCATCCTTTGAGATCATCATGGCTAAACCCGGCTCCACTCCTGTGAATTTCCCTTGAAAATCCTTAAATACAGCATAAAATAATTCTGTTTCAGGATGATACCAAACATATGGGTCCTCTGCACTCGCGATTCTTCCATCTTCCATCCGAAGGTCAAACATAAAATCATCCAGTGGTGAAAATGGTCCCTCAGGATTATCCGCCAATGCAAGCCCGTGTGCTCCTCTCCAACCCGGATCATACAAATTACCCTTGAAATACATGAGGTATTTCCCATCAGACGGGCGATATTCCACAGTAGGATTCACAACAATAAGATTATCAGGAAGAGGAATTGTCCCGCTGGGTGAAGGATCAATGACATCATCGGGCTTTACTCGTGTTCTCGCCTCCAACAGAGCTTTTTCAGGTCGTGTGAATCTCGCTTCTATGAGGTCTTCCAGCCTGTCAACAGCTATTACAGCAACCTTTTGCACTTGCTGAATCCTGTTTCTCATATTTAGATTTGCGCCAGGATCTCCAGCTGGTTTTTCACCCGGATCTCTTGAACCAATATAATACAAATAGTATTTCCCGTTGAACTTTCTGATATGTGGATTATGTACCCCCTGAGCATCCCAGGCTTCAGGTTTACCATCTTCTCGTGCTCCCTTTAATACTATCTTTTTAAACTTGAAATCCCTGTCCGGATAATCAGAAACGGCATAAGCAATCTTTGAACTTAGTAACCATGCATCAGAAAATCTTGGCTCATTCTCCCCCTGATTGAAGATAGAATAAAACATATGGTAGCGCCCATCATCACCTTCAACCACAGTACCTCCCCATACAAAATGCTCTGAATCAGTTAATACCGACCTGCTGTCGACTAAGGTTGATCCAGCCTCCTGATAAACCCGGCCATCAATCGGCTCTAGCTTCAGGCTTAGGCACTTTTGGTTTTTATTAGCTGAACAGCTGATCAGCATACAGCATATTATGCTTAAACAAATGACATTCCCAAATTGTCTCATATCATAATTGATTGTAGGTTCCAAACAAAAATAAGAATTTAGATGAACACCTATCCAGCTATTATGTCCTTCATTGCTATCTTTATGAACTTTTTAGACCTGAAAAAAATCTAACAAACAATTCATCACAGATATCTGTACTTATCAACCTGAAATATGAAAGCAATTTTTTTAACCCAATTTGGGGAAAGCAAAGACAGTTTTGAAATTCGTGAAACAGATCGTCCAAGTGCCAAACCTGGTCAGGTTGTAATCAAA
>JABHCC010000029.1 GCA_018669475.1 Bacteroidota bacterium
CAGCATTAGGCATAGAAAACGCCCATAATGAAAGACCGAAAATAAAGAATGTTGGTGTATACAAATAAATGAGCCGTATCATTATGTGTATCTGCTTGTTATGGCGGTTTATCATTCGAGTCGTAATAAACTCACGCTAGACTAATAATTAGAGGTAGAATTGCCAGAATGATAAACCATTCTGCATGTTTCTTCTGTATTCTTACTACTTCCATTTTGCCTACTGGAATATAGCATGCCCAGAGAGCTGGGTGGGCCAGATATCCTTTTGCTTCTGACAAATGTTTTAATTTGGCCTCGCGCAGAGCATAATCGATCTCAGATCCTTCACTTAATTGGAGATAGAATTCACTCATAATATCAGCTGATACAGCATCGTGCGCCGGCCAAAGAGTTGACACCATACTCAAACAAGCTTTATAAGCAAAAGCTCGTGCCATACTGTAAACCCCCTCTCCAAGGTATGTTTTACCCAGACCACTTTGACATGAGCTTAGCACTACCAATCTGGCATTAAGATCCAGATTATATAACTCGTAAGGCAGTAATTTCCCATCCTTCAAATCAGACTCTGACTGTCTGAAAACAAGCATGGTCGAACTATCATTTTCTATATCAGCCTCCCCATGGAGAGCAAGGTGGACAACTCCGTAATCAGAAACATTCTTTTTGAAATTTGCTTCGGTTGCCTTACTCTCTCTAAAGAATTTTCCGCGGAATAGTTTGGAGATTGATTTTAACTCTTTGTCTGAACCGCTTAATGCACTGTACTTCAAATCAGCAATCCCATGGCTACCGTATGCAAAACCAAGCACTTTGGATTTAGCAGAAGGGGCCTGATTTGTCTCATTTAATAACGAACCAGCACTAAAGCTGTAACTAATCGAATAATTATCAATCAAATAACTTTGTGCAGAAAAATCCAGTGAGCGGTCATTTGTCTGTTTCGTAATAAAAGACTCAAAACTAAGTTTTGTTAACTCTCCATCAGGAATAATAATAAGCTTCTCAACACTAAATGGTTTATATTGTTCTAAAACCGCTTTCAATAAAACCTTATAAATATATACGGAGCTTTCTATGTACTCCATGCTTGCATCCGCTTGCGTCAGTTTATTGATATCTGGAGCAGTAGTCTGCCTGATCGTATTTTCAATAGCCTTGTCCAAATTGGAATCACGCTCAACTCTCGTAAAAGATTGATTCTCTCCATCAGTTGATAAAATGTAAATGGACTCTGCTCCATAAAAGAACTCAATTATTACAGTATTCCTATTATGCAGTGAAGTCTTGATATCAACCCAGTCTGTTTTGTTTGCACCGAATTTTATGTTAAAAAAATCAGGATACTTATTTTCAAGTTGTAGAATTAAATCCTCTTTGTTTTCAGTGAGCTTCAATATTTCATTATTGAAATCTAAACTGTGATCAGCATCACCTAACTGCTCCTGCGTAAAATATTCTATCCCATATTCTATTTCCTTAATTGCTTTTACCAGTGAATCTGAAACCAAAGCCTCCTCATAGGCATATTCATTTGCCAGATTATCGAGCAGATATCTGTACCTGTTCTTATCAAAAAATTGAAAGACATCACCAATATTAAACGAACTCCCGGATTGCATATTTATATCATAGGCAATACCAATAGCTTTCTCGTAAATTGGGTGCACTTTACTTCCCAACATAAGCTTTGATTCCTCTATCAACAATGAACTCCAGGTATGGTCAATCAATAAATCACAAAGTTGCAAACATTCAAACGCAAGAATATAATTATCCATACATTCCTCTGTTATTATAGACTTGGCAGTCAATGCATTTGCCTTATTTTCAAGTATATTGATGATGTCTTTATTTGTCATGACCTGATCCAGGACGGGATTAAAACGGTAATCTTGTTTTGAGAATGAAATAGAACCCGAAACAAGAGCTTTCTGAAAATAAAGTAATGCTGAATCAATACTTCCATTTAATAAGTGACACGATCCAATAGTATTATAAGTTGTTGCGATTTCTCTATGACCACCTCCCTCATCTAAAATTCTTGCTTTAAGGCTTTTATGATAGTACCCCAAGGCCTCCTGGCTTTTTCCCAGTCCCTCGAGAATACCCCCCTTGTATAAATACGTATCTGGCAATTCATGACTCAAGCGCGGTTTCCCTTCAAGAAAATCAAAGACTTGATCACATAACTTCTCTGCCGCTTCAAGTTGACCCAATTTAGTTAACACAACTATCTGATTATTATAAAAAGTAGCTAATTCTGTTTCTTTACCACTTATTCTCAAATTCAAGGAAACAGCAGAATCAATAAAGATCCTGGCTGATTCAAATTGTTCTGAATCAAAATAAATATTTCCCAGACATGAGAAGGCGAGGCTTTTGAAATCATCCCTGTTAACATTTGATGCCAGGTCAAGCAAACCTTTACCATAAATCACGGCTTTAGCATAATCTCCCTTATCTCTGTTATTACAAGTTAAACAGTACAAATTCTGAAGTTGAGCTACAGGATTATCCCTTGGTTTAGCAGAGGTAATCTTCTGGGATTGGATATAATGATCTTCAGCAACAAGGTAGTTCCTATGTAATACACGATATACTTCCCCGAGATAATGATGAATTTGGGATAAAGTTTTGTCAGTTTCTTCAAGATTCTCCTGATAATACACCAAGGACTGATTTAAATGATGCACTGCTGAATCAGCGTAGTAATAAGCTGGGTACTCTAGGCTCTCCACGGGGAAATTGCCTATGTACAGATAACATTGACCAAGTAAAAGATTTGTTTGTGCGAAGAGTATCTGACAATGGGTTGAATCATGAAGGGAAGTAGCATGAAGTGCCTGTTTTAGGAAATCTACAGCCATCATTTCTTCATCAATCATGTAATAACAATAGGCAATTCTATTTTGAACATAATGACGTTGATGAGGAATTCCAATTTCCTCAATGGTCGACAAGTAAAACTTTATAGCTTGCTGAAAATCTGATTCTGTATTTTCCAGGGAATCACCAATTGCAAAACTTTCAATATTCATTAGTGTGCTTTTAAGCTGTTCAATACAGGATAATGACTCACTTACAGTAACATTCTGACTCTCTTCTGTCTCAGCATCTTCATGTGAACTAGAGCAATGAAACAAGACAAAACTTAGAACGAAAAGAACTACTATTTTTGATCCGCTTTTCATTCTAATAAGTTACTGTTTATTGACTTCACGTCCAATTTTATTATCGAACATCATGTTTCTCAATGAGAATCATTTGGTATATAGTCTTGACAAGCCAAAGTTGAATAGCAATGATCCTGTTTAAACGATTTTGGATCGATTTTTGTGCGTTATTATAACAACCCGAGCGCTATGAAAAAAATATCTTTATTTCTTATTGCCATATTATTTATGGCATCCGGGCTTAATGCCCAAACTCTTATCAAGATAGGAGAAGAAACAAAATCAATCACCACTGGCAAGAGAATGAAATCGGGTTTTGATGGTTATTTTAATATCACAGATATGGGCCTGATGATCGGTTCAACTGACAATTCCAGAGTGGCGCCCTTTTCATTCATCACCACGAATGGTTTGCATTTAACTGAGCAATTCTCAGCAGGCTTAGGAGTGGGTGTGGAATTCCCAGCAGGGTCATATATGCCAATAGTTATTGATTTAAGATATTACATCCGAAACACTGCTTTTTCACCTTTCCTTTCAATATATGGTGGCTATGCACTCCCTCTGGATGATGATAATGGATACTATGGCGGATCCACAGCCTGGGATACTGATGGTCTGGATAGCTATTATGAATACACCCCTTATGAAGCGCAAGGTGGCTTTATCCTCAATCCCGGATTTGGAATCCGGAGTCTGGTTGGAGATGACTTTGGAGTCATCTTTTCAGTTGGATATAGATTTCAACGACTTTACTACAAGGCAGATAAAGATCGGCAAATGATTGCTGACTACAACCGTCTTACACTAAAAGTTGGTATTACATTCAGATAGAAAAGCAAAAACTAGTATCATGAAAAAATATATAATCTATCCGACCATTCTGGTAATTGCACTCATTTCCTCCTGTGAAGACCGTGTCACAGAGATCTTTACCGGCAACAGCCCAATTTACATGAGCTATGAAGATCTCAGACAATCAATTAAACAAGTTGAAGCCCGTGATTTAGACGATCCGGGAAAATTATACTTTAAGGATAATTACATCTTTATTGTTGAAGAGATGCAGGGCCTTCATATAATTGACAATGCTGAGCCCCGGAATCCTGTCAATATTTCATTCATTGAGATTCCTGGTATAGCAGATCTGGCTGTCAAAGGGAATATTCTGTATACCGATAGTTATATTGATTTGGTAGCTCTGGACATTTCAGATCTCTCTAACATTCATGAGCTTAGCAGAGTTGAAAATATTCTCCCCTATACTATTCCACGATTTAATGAACAATACCCCGTAGCTATGGTCGATGAAGATAAAGGTGTGGTAGCGGAATGGGAGATCAAAAAGGTAAAACAAAAGATTGAAAACAGCTATTATCCTGTTTACCGAGGCGGCTGGAACGTTATGGCAGAAGATTCAGGTGGAAAAGTTTCTGGTGGAGGCGGTGTGAGTGCCAATGGAATTGGAGTTGGAGGCTCAATGGCACGCTTCGGAATATCTGAAAATACTTTATTTGCTATTGACAACACCACTCTGCATATCTTTTCGATATCAGATGGAGAGAATCCTGAATTTCGAAATGATTTCTCTGTGGGTTGGGGTATAGAAACCTTATTTATTCTTGGCAAGAACATGTTTCTTGGAAGTCAGAACGGAATGCGAATTTATGATATCTCAGTGCCTAATTCTCCAATGTACATTAGTGACTTCTGGCATGCCACAGGTTGCGATCCGGTAGTGGTTCAGGATGATCTTGCTTATATCACGCTACGAGGTGGTAATACCTGTGGAAATGAAGTTAATCAGCTGATCGTGGTTTCAATAAAAGAGATTGCTGAACCTGAAGAACTTAAGGCTTACCCGATGGAAGGCCCTTATGGCTTAGGTATTGATGGATCAACACTTTTCATTTGCGACGGCGATGCTGGCCTGAAAGTATTTGATGTAACTGATCCTCTTGCAATTACCGACCATCAGCTGGCCATATTTCCTGATATCTTCGGATATGATGTAATCCCTGTCAAAGATGTCCTGCTGATGATCGGTGATGATGGTCTGTATCAATATGACTATTCAGATGTAACAGACATAAAACTGTTAAGTAAAATAGAAGTCAGAAATTAGTTTCTTACTGGCTCTCTTTCTCCTGACCCTGGTTAGCAAGTGCTGCTAGTCCGCCAATTGCACCCAGATTCATAGTGTCAAGTGCAGAACTGGGGACGATAACCATTGATCCTTTTTCTTTTAATCCTTCAAAAAGCATGTTCATGCCCCTAAGATGCAGTGCCACAGGATTATCCCTGTATTGCTGACTGGCTATTGAGAATTTTTCTGCGATTTCGGTTTCTGCCGTTCCAAGAATTACTCTGGCTTGTCTCTCTCTTTCAGCCTGAGCCTGCTTACTCATGGCATCAGCCAGGGATTTAGGAATAATAATATCCTTAATACCAACAGTTTGACAAGTTATCCCCCAGGGATTTGTATGTTCATCAAGTGCCTTTTGTAATTCTAAGGCAATCGCTTCACGATCCTGTAGAAGATCAGCTAACTCGTGTTTTCCAATAATATCCCTGAGTCCTGTTTGCGCAATGTAAAAAATGGCTTTCTTATACTCCTGAACCTCCAAAGCTGCTTTTTCAACATCCCATACTGTCCAGTAAACAACAGCATCAACATTTACCGGAACTGTATCCTTGGTTAATGTCTCCTCTGCAGTAAAATCAGTTACTCGTACACGCTGGTCAATGAAATTGTCAACGCGATCAAGTATCGGAATAATCATAAATAGTCCTGGCCCCCTCAATCCCACAAATCTACCCATACGCAGAACAACTGCCTTCTCCCATTGATCAGCAATGTGAATAGCTGAGGACACTAACAACGACAGGATAATCCCACCGATCATAAATACAAGTGAGATAATCTCAAAATAAAATGCTGCGACTAAAATACCAACCATAACAACTAAGATGGTTGCTGATACCGGGTTCCAAAAATTTTTCGTTTTCATGGTTCTAATTTTTCAATTCGTTGATTAGGTCTTCCTTAGTGAATCCATAGCTGAATGCAATAGTCGTAAACTCCTGGGTAATTGCCTGGAGTTTTTGTTTTCGCTCCTTATCGGATAACTCAATAACCGTTCTGTTAATAAAAGTCCCAGTGCCCTGCTGAGTCTCCAGCACCTGCTGAATCTCCAACTCTTTGTAAGCTTTTGACACTGTATTCAAATTCACCTTGAGATCAACGGCCAAACCTCGTACAGTGGGTAGCTGCTCACCTACCTTTAGACGGCCTGAGGCGATCCCAAACTTGATTTGATCAATGATCTGCCGGTAATAAGGAATTCCGGCTTTGGGGTCTAACACAAACTTAATCATAATGTATTAGTGTTTTAGTGTATTAGTATTCTAGTACAATATTACAATAAAACATTAAGACAGCCAAATTTCATGTTAGAATATTCATGCATATATTTATGACATGATCCTCTAAAGCATAATTATCAAACTTTATATTCAATAAAAGATGATCCATTAAGCTTGAGAGAAACAAAAGTGAGCAAGCTTTTTGTTAAATAATTCACAAAAATGATAGTACACTCTTCCAGTATCCCCTAAACGAGTAGCCTTAACAAATAAATAATTTATTTAAAATCATTCCAAGTTACTGAGTGTCGGATCGTTGGCAATTATTCATATATTTGAATATATAGTTAAACATATAAGGTATGCCGAAACACATCAGAAGATTACTCCTCCTTTTTGCTGTTCTGATTACCTTGTTTATTATTGTCCGACAAGTACTGATTCCTGACTCATTCGGGCAATTCGGACACTACAGGGGATTAGCTCTGGAGGAAAACAAAGCGCATGTAGCAAGATATGTAGGCACAGATATCTGTGCTGAATGTCATTGGGAAACGATGGAACTCAAAACTGCAGATATGCATGCTGAAATTTCATGTGAGACTTGTCACGGGCCGGGTTGGAAACATATTGAAGAACCTGAACAAGGACAACTTACAATACCCGAAGGCAGAGAGTTCTGTGGCACCTGTCATTCTCGTAACCCTGCCAGGTCTGCCAGCTTAATTGCTCAGGTTAATCTGTCAGACCATAATATTGAAACAAATTGTTCAGAATGTCATAATCCCCATGCGCCATGGAATTAAAAAACAAGAAGAACAGAAGAGATTTTCTCAAAAATGGAGCCCTCCTCACGGGAGGAATGCTAATTGCGAGCGGGATGAAACCATTCTCTGCCTTGGTTTATGCTACAAATCATAATGAAGACGCAGAGCACTGGTACGGCATGGCCATTGACATTGAGAAATGCATTGGCTGCGGCAATTGCGCTAAAGCTTGCAAAATAGAAAATGACGTGCCAGAAGAACCTTTCTTCTTCCGGACATGGGTCGAGCAATACACAATTCTTAATGATGGAAGTAAAATCATAACTTCTGAAAACGGAGGACTAAATGGAGCTAGCCAGGATTACACTCCAGATGAAATCTTTAAATCCTTTTTTGTTCCGAAAATGTGTAACCATTGCACAAACTCACCATGCACTCAGGTGTGCCCCGTAGGTGCAACTTTTGAAAGTCCTGAAGGTGTTGCTTTGGTCGATTCTACATATTGTATTGGCTGCAGATATTGTGTTCAGGCCTGCCCGTACGGTTGCAGATACATTCACCCAAAAACAAAAATTGCGGATAAATGCACTCTTTGTTACCATCGCATAACTAATGGGCAAGTACCTGCTTGCCAAGAAGTTTGTCCAACGAATGCCAAAATATTTGGTGATCTGAATGACAGAAGCTCTGAATTAGTTCAATTCATAAAGAAGCATGATTGGCAAATTCTTAAGCCTCATATGAATACTAAACCAAAAGTAGTTTATAACGCTTTATCAGGGGAGGTTAACTGATATGGAAGAACACACACAACATTTATTCGAAATGCTTTCGCAGGTAGATGGTTACATCTATCCGAATGAACTTGACCTGCAGTGGGGAATACTTATTGTTCTATATCCCTACATAACCGGTTTAGTTGCAGGAGCCTTTATCCTGGCCTCCCTGGAGCGGGTATTCAAAGTCAAAGTTTTAAAACCAACATACCATATTGCACTGTTAACCGCATTGTCATTCTTACTTGTTGCAACCCTGCCCCTTGTTAGTCACCTCGGAAAACCATTACGTGCAATCGAAATTATGATTACACCTAATGGCACATCCGCAATGGCAATATTCGGATTTATATATTTATGGTATTTGATGGTGGTTCTTCTCTTGGAGTTATGGTTTGATTATCGTCGTGACATGGTGATCTGGGCTCAGCAAATGAAAGGATTCAAAAGATTCGTCTATCGAATTTTCACTCTGGGTGTGAATGATCTGTCGCCAAAAGCACTCCGCTGGGATGAGAAACTTGGCTATTTCATAACCATTATTGGTATACCATCTGCATTTCTACTTCATGGATATGTTGGTTTCATTTTCGGTTCAGTGAAAGCTAATCCATGGTGGTCTACCGTATTGATGCCTGTAATCTTCTTGTTTTCAGCAATGGTTTCAGGAATTGCACTTGTAATGGTGGTTTATTTGATCATCAGCTATATCAGGAAAATGAAAGTAGACATGAAATGTCTTGATATGATTGGCCGCTATTTACTTATTGCCTTAATACTGGATTTTTCACTTGAATCCCTGGATCAGATTCATAGGATTTACGAGGCAGAAGAATCCTTTGAAATAATCTCATTGCTGATGTCTGGTCAACTCACGTATACTCTATTGGTCTTCCAGGTACTCCTGGGAACGATCATACCATTGATAGTCCTGACTATTCTTCAATTCTACAAGAAAAACATCAGGCTCAGGCAAACTCTCTATATGGTGGTTGGATTTATAGTGCTTATAGGAATCTTCTTTATGCGTTGGAATATTGTTATCGGCGGGCAGCTTTTCTCAAAGAGTTTTCACGGATTCACCTCGTTCAAGCTTCAATTGATAGGCTCAGAAGGTATTCTCATGGCAGGACTTTGGTTGATAATTCCAATATTTATCCTCGCATTTCTTCTATGGTTGTTTCCTCCATGGAAGAAGACTGAGGAAACTGCATATTGAATCACTAATTCAGAGTTGTAATCACGCATTTAAAAATGTAAACATCTGGTTTTACATGGCCAATTAGTGTGAAATATTTTGAAATAATTTAGATATTTCCATATCATTATTCACAGTATGACATAATTATTCCAAACATGTCCTACTCTCCTCAAAACTAATCTTATTAATTCATTATCTGTAGTTTATAGAAATATAATTAAGGTAGTATCGAATATGTTATATCAGATACTTGTACTCTATTGAATATTTATTTAAATTTAGTACGAATACAAATTATGATACCATTACCACAGGACTACAGTGATATAACAACACCCAGTATCCAAATACAACAACTGAATGAGAAGGATATCAATGCTCCTTTTCACTTTCATCATGAGTTTGAATTGAGTTTAATATATGGGAAAGGAAAGAGATTAATTGGAAATCATGTAGAATCTATACATGGTATTGATTTGGTTCTATGCGGTAAAAACATACCGCATTGTTGGTTTGATTGTAAAAGAACCCATGCCATAACAATACATTTTTCACCTCAATCCGGAGGAAATAATAATTGTTCAATTCCAGAAATGTCCGGTATTAAACATTTACTGAAGCAGTCAGAGAAAGGTCTTCATTTCAGAGGCACAACTTCCAGATCAGGAGCTCATGGACTTAAAGTTTATGCGAGATATATTGAGCGAATGCTTCATCACGATGAATTCGAGAGATTAATTACCCTAAGCAGAATACTCAAGCTTATGGCAGAGGATCCAGGCCGGAAGGAAATATCAGGAATTGGGTTTAGTACTCTGTCAAACTCTCACCATGTAAAACTCAATCATGCACTGAACTACATATTCGAGAATTTCACACTTGATATCTCAATTCAAGAATTATCAGATCAAATGAAAATGAGTGTTCCGGCATTTTGCCACTTTTTTAAAAAACATACCCAAAAGCGTTTCAGTGATTATGTAAATGAAGTAAGAGTGGGATACGCCACCAGGCTTCTGGTTGAAACTAAAAGGCAAATTGCAGAAATAGCATTTCAGACCGGATATAATAGTTTATCAAATTTCAACAAGCGCTTCAAAGAGATTAACGGAGCTCCACCCTCAGCTTTTAAGAGCATTTAACAAAACTTTCATAGAATGCTGCTATAAATCATACTTAGCCTGTCGTTTGTGGCATAATTTTGGTTTTCTGTAATTATTAACCGAGAATGTCAATAAAACCAATGTGACACACCCAGGAATGAAACAAAACCAAACAGTTGCTATAATTGGTTCGGGAATTGGAGGCTTATCGGCAGCCATATTTCTGTCCAAACAGGGATATAAGGTAGAAGTTTTTGAGAAGAATGATAAACCAGGTGGGAGATGTGGTCAGACAATCAGGAAAGGTCATAGATTTGATCTGGGTGCAACAATTTATTTTTTACCCAGCATCTATGAACAGGTGTTCTCTAAAATGGGCCTGGATGTTGAAGATTGCTTCGAATTTCTTCCGATGGAAACCCTGTACAAGTTGTATTTTGATGATGATAGCCAACTGATTTTCTCACACGATCCCAAAGTACTGGAGGAACAACTTGAAAAACGAGAACATGGTAGCTATAAGCGGGCCTTACGATATGTAAAGAAAGGATACAAGTTTCTTGAAATAGGACTTTGTAAATTACTGGATCGAAATTTTTATCACCCGTTCCAGTTTATTACTCTCAATAATTTAATCCAGATTATCAGGATTAAAGGCCATCTGAAGCATTCATTTTACATCAAAAGGTTCTTCAAACATCCGCATCTTCAGATGGCATTCACTTTTCAGAATATCTATGTAGGCCAAAGTCCCTTCAACTCATCAGCTCTTTTTTCAATGCTTCCGGCAGCAGAAATTCAAGAGGGTTCAATGTTTCCAAAAGGGGGTATGCATAATATCGTGGAGAAAATGATTGATATTGCAAAAAGTCATGGTGCAATATTTCATTACAGCATGCCGGTAAGCCAAATTGTTACAGAAGACAGACAAGCAAAGAAAATTATTTTTCAAGATGGCTCAGAACATGTGTCTGACCTTATAGTAGCAAATGCAGACCTACCCTACGTTTATAAAGAACTTCTACCTCCTTGTCGACAGGCTAAAAGAATAAATAAGCATCAATTCACAAGTTCTGCTATAGTATTTCATTGGGGCCTTGACAAAACATATCCTCAACTATCTCAACACAATGTATTTTTAGTAGATGACTACAAAAATGCTCTGGATTCAATTTTCAAAAAACACAGCCTATCCGATAGGCCTTGTTTTTATGTCCATGCACCTTGTCGTACCGACTCAACAGCAGCTCCTGAGGGTGAGGACACTATCTCAGTTGTTATACCGGTACCTCATCTTGATAAAAAAAATGATTTGGATTGGCAGCATCTCAAAAAAATAGCACGTCAGGCAGTCCTGGACAGACTCAAAAGAATCGGAATAAATGATTTAAACGAACATATAAAATTCGAGATTTCTCACCTGCCGGAGGACTGGGAATCCTATGTAAATGTAACCAGGGGCGCAACATTCGGCAGCATTAACCACCGAATATTTCAAATGGGATATTTTAGACCACATAATCGTCATCGCAAATATCGCAATTTGTACTTTGCGGGTGGAAGTACACATCCTGGTAATGGAATACCACTTGTCTTGCTGTCAGGGAAACTTACAGCAGAACGAATTTTGAATGATCATCCAAATCAATAACTTTACCCAGATTATGACGACTTCACATAATTTAGAACGCTTCCATCAAATTGATTTCAATAAGATCATCGATCATCCGAATATCCTGATTGCAGCTAATTTTTGGGATACCGACCGATTCCAGGCAGCCAGGATCTGTTATAAATTCATGCGAGCCATTGATGACATGATAGATAATTACAAAGCAGAAAATAAGGAAATATCCGTATCTGAAAGAAAGTGGTTTGAAAACCAGGTTAAGGAATGGCTGCAAGCTGTAAAAACAGGTAATCATGATGACGATCCGCTAAAAAAAGATCTCATCACTACTATTGACACCTTCAGAATTCCTCATTGGACGCTTGAGGACTTTGCCAAAGCTATGCTATACGACATTGATCATGATGGTTTTGAGACTATTGACACCTTTATTAACTATTCTCAAGGTGCCTCTGTTGCACCATCTTCAATTTTCGTTCACCTCTGTGGTATTAGTAGGTCCAACGGCACATATAATGATCCTGTTTTCGATGTCAGAGAAGCCGCCAAACCATGTGCGCTATTTAGTTATCTGGTACATATTATTCGCGACTTTCAAAAAGATCAGTTCGATAATCTGAGCTATTTTGCTGATAGTACGATTATCAAATATGGTTTGACGCGAGAATTACTGAGCGATTTTGCACATGGTACACCGATCCCACAAGCTTTTAGAGACATGATAAGAGAGTACGTAGCCCTGGCTGAAAAATACCGTATTCAAACACTTGAAGTAATCGACAAAATCAGCCCTTTTCTCGAAGCAAAGTATCAACTTAGTTTGAACATTATTTACAATTTGTATGACATGGTTTATAAGCGCATCGATGTGGATCATGGGCAATTTACCTCGAAAGAGCTCAATCCTGATGCAGAAGAGGTGAAAGAAAGGGTATTACAAACAATATTGGATTTTGAAAATGCTCAAAAAAACAATATCTCTATCCCAATATGATAATAAGACTATCCCGGCTTAATTATTTATCACGATTTTTTGGATTCGGACACTACTGGAGCTTCTGGCTTCAACAATGTATATGCCCGGACTCATACTCCTGAGTTGAAGAGCTGTAAACTGTTTACCTGCATCTTTCTTCCAGCTTCTTTGGTATACAATCTGGGACTGTAGATTTCTCACGATAAGATTTAAATCCTCATTATGAGATGTTTCAAGAACCAGGTTAAAGAAACCATTACCTGGATTAGGATAAACCTTAAACACCTCGTCATTCCGAAAACTATCAGATGAGCTTGACAAAAGTGGAACGCTAGCTGCATTAAGCACTTCTGAATCATGAGCCCCCCCGTACCTGAGCACATAAGCAACCAGGTGAATATCTTCGGGTTTATAGCCTGGATCAAGACTTGTTGTAAAAGTGTGAAAATACTGTTGACCGGCAGCAACAGTATCAGGAATACCAATATCCCCTCCGGGATTATAGCCATACGGACCAGCAAGCATTTCTCTCAGAACATTGTTATGAACATATCCTACTATTGGGTTACCCAGACCCTGCAATTCAGGGAAATCAGGATCCGTATTAAGGTAATTAACCTGGTCATATTCATCGTCGCCTGTTATATTATCCTCCAAAACATAAACATTATACCTGAAGTCTCCTGTATCAGCACTTGTAAATTCTATCCTGACAGTAACAGCAAGTTTATTGCTTGACTCCTGATAATACTTTTCCAGACTCACTACGGCAGTTGGAACCTGCCTGGAACGAATAGCAATTCTCTCTGCCCATAAATCATCTCCCATCTGAATGTAAAAATCATCCTCAAACTTATTACGGTCAATTGTTGCACTTGGATACCACACATAAAGATCTTCAACCAGTTCATCACCATACTCAGTACGCATTGGTTCACGTCTGGAGCCCCCGTGAATTCCCACAGGAATAATATTGGGATATTCCTCCAATAAAGCCTTCAATTCTAAGTTGCCACGCGGACACCAACCACACCATGTTCCTGTGAATTCCTCAAATAGAATGTATCTTTTATTGCTTTGTCCGAACACATCAGACAGGCTGACAAAACTGATACAAATGACTATCAAAATGACTCTGTAAATTCTTCTCACCATAATTTTATTCTACTTACCACCGCATTAATCGGGCTCTCCTGTTTCAACCTGATTCTCAGGATCATTACTCCACTCAAACCAACCACCATCGAAAACTGAGACCCTGGGCCATCCAATCAACCATGCATTAAAGAAAGCCTCACTTCCCCGCCAACCTGTCCCACAATAAAATGCATTATGATTGCCAGGCAATATATTTACTTCCTCCCATTGTTTCAAAATATCGTGATACTCAAGAGTAGTATGATCCAGATTTCTGTAATTCTCCATATGGTATGCATCTGACCCACAATTACCAAATACAGCACCAGGAATTCGTCCGGTTTTTTCGATGTAATTATACCCGCTTACCTTCCCGATATATTCATCCCAACTTCTCACACAAACTAGATCAGCAGTATCTGATACTAACATCTCTTTAGCTTGTGGCAAATCCACAGCCAACTCAGGACATTGTGGTATTACTACACCAAACTCATTAATTGGTTCAGGAAGTTTGCCATATTCAGTAATCTTAAAGCCATCGTCAGTCCATGATTGTAATCCTCCGTTAAGTACCTTCACATCCTTCACACCGGCATACATCATGATAAAAGCACAGCGTATCGCTCCCAAATGTCCGGCACTGCTTCCCGGGAAAGGATCATTATTATCAGGAAATGAAAACCGGCCATAGACAACTACCGTTGTTTCAGAACAAATCCCATGCTTCTCAAGTGCATTTTTTAATTCCTCCGGTGATCGTCTGTTCCAGGTCTCCGAAGATTCAAGCTGCAGAGTATCCAAAGCAATAGCGCCAGAAATATGACCCTTGTCATAGTCGTTCGGATTTCTATAGTGACAATGACATAATACCAGATTCTTTCCTTCCATGTGCTGAGGCTTGTCACCCGACAGAGCCATATTCAGCCATTTTGGGCTCACTAAATGTTTATATCTACTTAAGATCTCAATTGGCATGTCCTTGTTATTCAACCATTCTCCTGCAAATTCATAATATCTAAAAACTCTGGGATAAGCGGTTTTGATAAATAGCTGAGCCACATTTTCAATATCCTCTCTATCATCACCATAAATAACAATCTCCTGCTCAGGAAGTATTTCCTTTTTCATGAGGATTTCAATCCAATCGATATACTGACTCCATTTAACTGGCAGACTCCTGGCCCCGGGAATATGACCGCCCCTCAAATCTTCATCTTGCATCCAGCCGTTATAGGCATCTATAGCACGTACATCAATAATTTGGCAATTTGGTTTTATAAGGCTGTCTAGTACAAATTCAGTACTTACAGTAGGGATGTCAGACATAAAGCAATATTGTTGCGAGTTATTAATTACTGTTAGTTAATTGGATGAAAAAACAAAAATATACCATCAGATTCTCGAGCATTATGGAAAACTTATTACAAAAAACTCAACAATATTGGGAATCAATACACCCATCAATAGCTCCGTGTTCGCACACGGACAGCTTTTTTTTGTATCTTAGTTTCCTAATCATTTTTATAATGAAACGACTAATTCCCCTGCTTACGCTTACACTTCTTTATGCTTGTGCAAGCAATACCCCTCCCAATATAATCGTGATTCTGGCAGACGATGCAGGATATGCTGATTTTGGCTTCATGGGCAGTATGGATTTGGAAACTCCTAACCTGGATTCCCTCGCATCAGATGGCATAGTTTTTTCGGATGCTCACGTAAGTGCAACAGTATGTGCACCATCACGGGCCGGATTAATCACAGGACGATATCAGCAAAGTTTCGGTTTTGAATGCAATATTCCACCTTTTGGTGAAGGAATTGATCCGGATCTGCCTACTATTGGCAATCTGTTGCAATCAGCAGGATATAAAACTATTGCTATTGGCAAATGGCACCTTGGCGAATCAGATGAGTACCATCCAAATAACAGAGGTTTTGATGAGTTCTTTGGATTTCTGGGCGGATCAAGAAGCTACTTTTTAAATGAAAAAGAAGATCGCCCAAATCACCCGCATGCCATATTGAAGAACCATGAACAAGTTAATTTTGAATCTTACCTCACGGATGTTTTTGGTGATGTAGCAGTCAATTACATAGAGCAATACAAAAATCAACAATTCTTTATCTACCTGTCATTTAACGCAGTACATACACCCATGCAGGCAAGAAAGGATCATCTGGATAAGTACAAGGATCACTTTCGTCAAAAGCTGGCTGCAATGACCTGGTCTATGGATGAAAACGTGGGAAAAGTGATTCGCAAACTCAAGGAAGAGGGACTATACGAAAATACCCTTACATTTTTTCTTAGTGATAATGGAGGAGCCACCAATAACCAGTCCAGCGTTTATCCTTTGAAAGGATGGAAGGGGAATAAATATGAAGGTGGACACAGGATTCCATTCACCTGTACATGGCCAAAAGGATTCAAATCAGCTCCTAAATTCAATGGATTGACATCCGCATTCGATATTTTTGCCACTTGTCTTGAAGTTGCGAAAGTTGAGAATATTGAAGACTTTCCTACTGATGGAATAAGCCTAATGCCCTTCCTTAAAGGAAAGAAAACTACAGATCCACATGAGAGTCTTTTTTGGAGGAAAGATGAAATGGCAGGGATGCGTTTGGAAGGCTACAAACTAATAAGGCTTGATGGATATGGATATCGTTTATATGACCTGAGAAAGGATATAGGAGAAATGGAAGATTTATCAGCAACAGAAGATTCTGTATTAAATCTGATGACAGAACAACTCGAAGCCTGGGAATCCGGAATGCAGGATCCTGACTGGATCGAATCAGAAGGATGGAGAGCAGTAACTTATGAAATTCACCAGGCGCTAATGGAAAACAGATTACCCAAGTATATGAGTCCCGGAGAAATGAGGAAATATTTTGACAACATACAAAACTAATACTATGACTAACAGAAGAGATTTTATCAGGAAATCAGCAATTGGAACTGCTGGTATTGCTGTTGGAGCCCACGCTTTCTCAGCAAAATCATATGGTCGGATTATAGGTGCAAATGACCGCGTAACTCTAGGTGTCGTTGGCCTCAGAGGCAGAGGTGGTGGATTGATGAACAGTTTTGCCGACATGTATGACGATGGTGTTATTATCAAGACACTTTGTGACGTAGATACCCAGTTCTTTGATAAACGTATACAGGAAGCAGCAGAAAAACAAAATGGGAATAAACCAGGTACAGTTAATGATATGCGCAAGATGTATGATGATCCAGACATTGATGCTGTTATTGTTGCTACCCCTAACCATTGGCATGCTCTGGCTACAATTTGGGCTTGTCAGGCTGGTAAACATGTATACTCTGAAAAACCTGCTTGTCACAATATTTGGGAAGGTCGAAAAATGGTTGAAGCAGCACGCAAATACAAGCGGGTAGTTCAGGTGGGATTCCAGAATCGCTCGATAAGTAATGTGATGCAAGCCATGAATTTCTTGCATGGCGGAGGTATTGGAGAAGTATATGAAGCCAGGGGATTATGTTTCAAACCACGCGATTCTTTCGGTATAGCTGAAGACAGCATGCCTCCCGACAATCTGAATTACGACATGTGGCTCGGGCCGGCACAGTATCGACCATATAATGAAAAGAGGGTTCATTACAACTGGCACTGGCACTGGGATACAGGTAATGGTGATACAGGTAATCAGGGTCCTCATCAGTTTGATATCGCACGTTGGGGACTAGACCAAAAACAACATCCTGTAAAAATTCAATCCATGGGAGGATATTTTGGAATTGATCCAAAGGAATGTTCACAAGAAACACCAAATACCCAAACATCCGTATTTGAATATGCTGATGGCAAGATTCTTGAGTTTGAAACACGTGGACGCTACACAAATAGCGAAGCCAATACAAATGTAAAAATCGGGAATATGTTTTATGGTTCAGAAGGCTGGATGGAAATTAACGGAAGCAACTGGAAAGCTTATAAAGGTAGAAGTAATGAACCATTTGCCGGATCAGGAATGGAAATGAGTGCCGCTATTGATGGAGACACAAGCTTTTTAACTGCTCCAGACAGCAAGGGACATTTTGGTAATTTCATTGATGGTGTTCGATCAGGAAACCGCTTTGACCTTAACTGTGATATTGAGAAAGGTTTTATGTCATCAGCCTTACCTATTCTGGCAAATATTGCTCTCAAAACAGGTACAACTTTACGCTTTGATGATGAGTTTGAACGCTTCATAGGTAACGAGGAAGCAAATATGCAGCTCACAAGAAATTACCGGGCTCCATATGTAATCCCTCATCACGTCTAGTTTATTCCTTTCTAACTTCCATAGGATAAGATCAAATTGATCTAACACCTGATTTTACTGACTGTGGCCCAAAAAAACTTTTAGGCCACAGTCAGTAAAATAATGCCAGTACTATCTGTAACAGCTCTTCTTTTTTTACGTCTTCCAATAAATCAAGCCTGTTACTATGATTAAGCACTTCCTTACCTCCGGAGTACGAAATCTGTATAAATACAGATTCTTTAGCGTTTTAAATATCACCGGACTAGCAATTGGCATGGCTGCATCTATTATGATTCTGAGCTGGACTGGTTTTCACATGAGTTTTGATCGCAATTATGAGAATCATGAGAATATTTATCGCGTCGTCCAGCATATAAAATTTGAACAGGACGTTACCTGGGCAATAACTCAGGGCCCCCTTGGGGAAGCTATAACAAATGAAACTCCCGGAGTTAAGAATTTCTGCAGAATGAGAGGGGCAAATTTAGCTTTTAAAACAGATGATAATAATGAATTCCGTGAAAGCACCCTCATTGCAGATCCCTCATTTATCGACATCTTCACAATAAATTGCACCTTAAAAAACAAAGACAATCCACTGAGTAGTCCTGACGATATAGTTATATCAGAAAGTTTGGCGACAAAACTCTTTGGAGAAGAAAACCCAATTGGGAAACAGATAGAAATTCCACGACTAAAGTCACTAACTGTAAGTGGCGTTTTTCCTGACATCCCTAAGAACTCTCATATTCAATATGACGTTTTAGTACATTTTAAGCTTCTTGAAGAATTTGGCGCCGAGGTGGAAATATGGAATAATAGTGGATACTACACCTACCTACTACTTGACGAATCAGCTAATCCTAAGGATGTACGTCAACAAATTGAGAATTTCTTAGATGATAAACCAACCCTCGAAGAGGGAACAGTCCTCGACATCCAAAAATTAACTGATATTCACAGAACCACTGATCTGGACTTTGAAAATGCTAGCGTTGTGAGCAATACTTATATTAAATTATTCCTGATCATCGGTGTTTTCATACTATTACTAGCCTGCATAAATTATATCAACCTCGATACTGCCAAAGCAAGCAAACGCTCTAAAGAAATTGGAATCAAAAAAATTACAGGTGCAAAATCAGGATTATTAAGAAGTCAATTTCTTGGTGAAGCATGGATACTTTCTTTTATAGCAATCTTTATAGCTATTATTCTTATCGGCCTGTGCAAACCCCTTTTTCAACAACTAACAGGAATTGATATCCAATTCGACCTGAAAAAGTTCTCAACTTACATTTACTTAATTGCACTCTGGGCAATCACCGGATTGCTAGCTGGAGGGTATCCAGCACTGTATTTAGCAAAGATTAAGCCGATTTCGATCATGAATGGACGAGGATTATCAGCCAAATCAGGATCATCACTTCGCACTTTACTGGTAATATTTCAATTCTGTCTGGCCATTCTGTTTATTATTGGAACCTTAACAATTTATAGACAGATTAGCCACATGAAAACAGCAGATCTTGGCTATGACAGGGAGAATATCGTGTTTTTTTACGCATCTCAGGATTTGCAAAGCTCTTATGAAAGCCTGGAGGAGAAACTAATGAATAATCCAAATATTGAATCAGTTTGTCTGAGCTCGGCTCCACTTGACAACATGTACAACTTCAGCAATAGTCTGTGGCACTGGCCCGGGCAAGATCCTGATAAACAAACTCTGTTCAGGTGTGTGAACATCGGATTCAATTTTTTCGAAACCCATGGCATGGAAATAGTTGAAGGCCGAGCACCATCAGAAGATATGCAAACAGATTCTGCTTTCAGTATAGTTATTAACGAAGCTGCTGCTAAGATGATGAATCTTGAGAATACTGTCGATACCAGAATAAGATACGGCAATAGCAACACTGCAGTTAACATTATCGGAGTAGTTAAAGACTTTCACTTCAGATCATTACACCAGGAAATTGAGCCACAGATACTGATAATTCGTCCCTCAGCGTGTAATATTGTAACATGCAGATTAAACGGATTCAACATTGCACAAACAAAAGAACAAATTGCAGAAATAGCAAATGATATCGTGGCTGGCGATCCGATACGTATGCTCCACCTAAATGATATTCTGGAGAATGCCTACCAGGACGATAAAACTACCGGGCGCTTGCTTATCCTTTTTACTTCACTATCGATATTAGTCTCGATACTCGGGCTTATCGGACTCATGGCTTTTGTTTCTGAACAAAGAATACCTGAAATAGGCATTCGAAAAACTCTCGGGGCGTCAAATCGAAGTATACTGAAACTTTTTACCTGGCAATATATGCGACTAATTCTGCTATCTATAGTGATTTCATGGCCAGTAGCATATTTCGGAATTCAGATCTTCCTGCAACACTATCCAAATCGAATAAACATGCCCTATCTGGATTTTGCTCTTGCAGGTGCAATTGCAATTGTATTTGTCCAGATTACTCTGACTATTGTATCACTCAAAACATCCAGAAAAGCAGCAGTTACCTGTCTGAGACATTATTAATTCAATGTCTGGTTAAGGATTACAAATCAACATCCAACCGACGTAAGTCTGACTCGCTAACTTCTCCGATTGCAGAGTATCTTCTTAATAGATAATATTCCTCTAATAGTTTGTCTAATGGAACTACAGTATTTTTACCTTGGAACTTGGTTTCCTTTTCGTTTAAAAATCTGCCAGGCAATTCATCAAGCATACCTGCCGGATTCATCCTGAAATCCATCCACCTTTCAAGCTTGTTAATTCTCTCACCGGCCCGAAGAATTCCTTTTTGACTCATCTTTATTCCCGTAAGACCAGTATACAATTGACTCAAACCAGCCCAATTCATTAAGAGCTGACTAAGACGAGGAAAGAAAGCAACGACCGGACGTAATAAAACAGGAGGAATATACTTTGGAACCGGGTACTCAGCTAATATTCCATATCCGGTAAACTGACAAATTTGCAAAGAATTCATAGCAGCGAACAAATCTTCATAAAAAATAGCCCATTCAGCCTTGCCTTTTAGGGATAAAGGCTTCATATATGGAAACAAAATCTCCATCCCCACCAGATATGAACCAAGATGACAACCTCCCCGGTTAGCAACTGCATATGATAATCCCTGCCCCCAGGCAGCTCTGGGATCATAGGCAGCTACCTCTAAGCCTTTCACCTGTATAGCAAAGTCACTGCCACCATACTTTTCACTCAACCATCGTGAGCCCATCGCCAATTCCCTGCCCTCCCCTCTCAAATAAGCTATATCATTGATAATCTGGCTAATATTATCAAATTTCCCAAACTCTAATTCCGACTTTCTGATACCTTTCTCAGCAGCCTCCATTGCCCATGCCAGAGTCCCCCCAACAGAAATTGTATCCATCCCCAGGCTATTCATCAAATCATTCCACTCAATAATCAGATCTGTATCATAATTTTCAATATTACTCCCGAACATTCCATTGGTCTCATATTCTGGAATTTGATGCAGCTTTCCATCTTTATAATGCCCTTTATGTCCACAATTTATTGAACAATGCCGGCATGATGAAGACCTGGTCGTATAACGCTCAGCCATGGCTTCTCCAGATGTTTGCTCAACTGCCGGATGATAACGATCACGGAAATTTCTTACCGGTGAGTATCCTGATTTAATACCAAAACGTACACCTGCATTAGTGCCATATAATCTATAGCTTTTCAGAAACTCACTTCTGTGAATATACTTCTTCAACTTCTTAGTTGCCTTCTTAAAACCTGCCGGATGAACGGGCTCCATTTTATGAGAAAAGCCCCGGGCAACAATAGCTTTCACTTTCTTCGAACCCATAACTGCACCTAATCCTCCTCTTCCGGCAAAGCGATGACCAGACTTAATACTAGCCATTAAAACACCTGCCTCTCCTGCCGGTCCAATAACTGCAGAAGCCTCCCTGGCACTCATTGACAAGGCCTTATCAAGCTCCTCAGTATTCATCCCCCATAATTCACCAGCCTCAACAAATTCCACAGAATCATGATTAAACTTTAATACAACAGGATCGGGAGACTTCCCTGTCAGTATTACTCCGTCCCAACCAGCAGTTTTACATGCTTCACCAAAAGGTCCTCCACAGGATGAGCCAAATAACAAGCCCGTAAGAGGAGACTTTGCATAAACCTCAAAACGAGCAGAACAAGGTGCTCCAGTTGATAAAATAGTACCCATGGCAAAAATCAGAATATTCTCCTCACCCAGTGGGTCAATATCCGACAGGCCTTCTTTCAAATGATCGTAATAAATCTTCAGGGCAAGTCCTTTCCCTCCCAAATATTTTTCCCTATCCTTATCAGATATCTGGTAAACCGACCAACTATGATCATTCAGGTTTATTTTCAGATACTTATTGTTAGTTCCATTAACTTTCTTCATAACTGTACCTCCATCCTGATAGCATCATATTGGCAATTATCCAAACACCAGTTGCAACTAATACAATCTTTCGCGGAAGATAAAACAGCATAATTTTCTGTTAGTGGCAGATCCTCCGAAAACATTGTCAATGAAGGAGTCGGACAAACCTCAACGCAACTTTCACAGGCCACACATTTTTCTCTCACAATTGTCGGACGCAACCATGCAGATTTCTTGAGCCTTTGAATAAGCATACCATCCTCAGTTTGAATTGCCAATGCCGGACAAACACGTCCACAAGCCTCACAATCAATACATAGTTCAGCATCGATCACATGTAATTCATCGCGATTACCTGTGATTGCATCCACGGGGCACACCTTAACACAAGCTGTACAACCCGTACATAAATCAGTAATGAAGCAGCTCATAAGTTTAATCTAGTTTTCTCAAATATAATGAATAAAGCAGATGTCTGCATATTTGATAAGCGCAAGTGTTATCTTCGCATGAGGCGGGAGGCGGGAGTTGGGATGGGAAAAAGGGACGTGGGGACAGGGGGACAGGGGATAAAAAAATAAGTCAGAAGTTTGAAGTTCTTTTGGAACATCTCAATGTTGAAAAAATTGGCCGTTCTAAAAGGGGTTTAAACTGGAGACGAAGGGAAGGTGGGAGTCGGAGAAAAAAATAAAGACTAAAGAATAAAAAAATTACTCTGAACTAATATACTCAAACTATGACCTTTCGAACTCTGACATTAGCTATTTTCTTACTCGTTTTTATGAGTTGTTCAAAGGATTCCAGCTTACCCAACATTGTTTTCATCTTCGCAGATGACATGGGCTACGGTGATCCCGGCTGTTACAATCCTGATTCAAAAATATTAACCCCGAATATTGACCGGCTGGCTGAGAACGGAATGCGATTTACCAACGCTCATGCACCAGCAGCATGGTGCACACCTTCACGCTACGGATTGCTAACAGGGAAATATCCTATGCGAATTGATATCCGGCAGGCTGGAAAAAATTGTCTCATCGAAGCTGAACAACTGAACCTGGCTTCCTTGCTCAAGTCAAAAGGCTACTATACTGCTTGTATAGGCAAATGGCATCTGGGCTTTGATTCAGTGAATTACAATGAGGGTATAGTAGGCGGACCTGTCGATCGTGGCTTTGACTATTTCTTTGGTATTCCGGTATCACTTGATATCCAGCCCTATTATTACATCGAGAATGACCGTTGTGTTGAAGCCCCTCCCCTGCCAATAGAAGCCAGCAATACTGATGGTGTTTCAATCGTACAGGGGGCCTTCTGGCGTAAAGGCCTTGTCGCTCCGGGATTTAAACATGAAGATGTCCTGCCGGATTTAACCCGCAAAGCTGTTCAGGTAATCAATGAACATCATCAAGAAAATAAAAACCAACCCTTCTTCTTGTATTTCCCCCTTCCAGGTCCACATACTCCCTGGCTACCGATAGATGATTTTAAAGGCAAAAGCCAGGCCGGAATGTATGGAGATTTCGTAATGCAAGTGGATTATACAGTTGGAGAGATTCTTAATACACTGGATAAGCTGAAGCTAACTGAAAACACTATTGTATTTTTCTCAAGCGATAATGGCCCGGTATGGTTCGATGAAGATATTGATAAATACGACCACCAATCAGTCTATTTCCTAAAAGGTATCAAATCTGATATGTGGGAAGGTGGACATCGCATGCCCTTCATTGTACAATGGCCAGGTAATACCCCTGAACAAAGCACATCCAAAGAACTCATTTGCTTCACAGATATGCTTGCCACATTTGCTGACATTACTGACACAGAGATAGATCTGTCAGCATATGATAGTCATAGTATTCTGCCGGTCATAACTGGCAACAACGGTTCGGGTCCCATCCGGAAGGAAGTAATAATTGATAATAAAGCCATAATAACAGATGAATGGAAGCTTATTATTGGTCATGGAGGAGATAATTTCAACCGTGCATATTCTCTCTCAAAAGAACGATTCATGAACCTCCCGAGAAATGAAGGAGAATTGTACAAAATTGCAATAGACTCAACTGAATCAAATAACCTCTACACCTCTGAACCTGAAGTAGTCAAAGAATTGAAAGAAAGATTTGAAGAGATAAAAAGACAGAGATAGAACCAAAGGCGAGGGCTTAAGTAAACAGAGTAACAGAGTAACAGAGTAACAGAGGAGCCGAGTTTTATTTGGTTTGTATTACTAACTTGTTTAACTTTGCTGACATGTTTGTAAATAATCAACATCATGAATTCAAATATTGCACAAGACAATTTACTCGATGAAAATGAATCTTTGAAAGTGATCAGAGAAATGATCCAGGTTTCCAGACGAAAACTTGAAAACAATGGAATTCTATTCATTGTTTGGGGTTGGATAATGTTTATCACTAACCTTAAGGAATTTCTAATTGACAAGCTGATAATGACATATCCTATTCATCAGACAATAAGATATCTCATACCAACGCTATTGATTCTGGGAATCATTTTCAGCATTTATACTGCTTTCTTCAAGAAAAAACAAACAAGCAGCTATGTTGGAGTATCACTAAAGTACATGTGGTTCTCCGTAATAGCTGGCCTCTTTCTGGTGAATCTGATTCTTTTTAACCAACTTCAAGAACCTGATTTCACACTCCAAAATCCTATTTTTATGGTGTTGATTGCAATTGCAGTAGTTGTTTCAGGGGGGATACTGCGATATAAACTTCTCATTGCAGGAGGAATTATTTTCGCCCTGTCAGCTTTAGTCTGCTCCTATATGCCACTACAGAGCCAATTTCTTGTCGAGGCTATAGCCTGGCTTATTGCATTCATTATTCCCGGACATATGCTGTATAAAAAACGAGATAAATAGGATCATATGTTTAAAGATCTGGATCCAATATTGCACTCACAGGTAAGACTGGCTATAATGTCAATTCTGATCGGTTTAGAATCAGCTGAATTCAGCTTCCTGCTTGAAAACACCAATACTACAAAAGGGAATCTGAGCTTTCAGCTAAGCAGACTAAAAGAGGCAGGATACATACGAATTAAAAAGTCGTTCCGGGGCAACTATCCCTTAACTACTTGTAAAATATCACCTAAAGGAATCACCGCCTACGAGAAATACGTACAGGCCATATCTGAATATTTTCAAAACCAAACTCATTTTAATAAATAATCATCATGAACGTTTTTGCAAAATCCATCTTAACAATTCTTATTATCATACTAATTTCAGAAACTGCTTTCAGCCAGGAAAGCGGCATCTATTTTGGAATTCATGAGACATGCAAACTAAAAGATCTTCCTGAGTCATTTGCAGTAAAAGCAAAAGAGGTGCTATCTGAAACAGAAAATCCAAAAAACCCGGCAATTATTGGATATATCAATGCAGATGCCGTTGATATTCTTGATGACTTGCAAAAAGATCTGGTTTCTGAAGAGATTGTCCTCAGAACAACTCACTTACTGCAAATTGACAAGTCCAGCTTACTACCGGTAGTTGCAGTAAAACAACGCCCTGCCATCATTATATCTGATATAAAGAAAACTGTACCGCATGAGACTGCTGTTGAGATCCGGTTTACTATGAAAGGGGCAAAGAAATTTGCAGCAATGACTAAAAATAATGTAGGGAAATTTGCCGCCTTCATTATAGGGGATGAAATTATATCTTTACCTCTGATCAATGCTGAAATAAAACATGGAGTTGCGCTTATTGCTGGATTAGCAGATATTGAAACTGCCAAAGAGATATCCGAAAGTTTAAACGCTACTCTGTAACCTGAAACCATACATTCTGTCGGCAGCCCACGTTTGAAAAAGAACTACTATGACGATTATTAAAAGTAATGCCCCGTTTGTCCTTATTCTTTTTGCAATATTAAGCTCTTGCCAGCCAAAAAGTATTGAACTGGCTGGTAGCTGGAAATTTCAAACTGATCCCGGTGATGTGGGCGTCAGCGAGCAGTGGTTCTCTTTGCCTCTGAGTGGAGAAATCACTTTGCCAGGATCAATGGTAAGTAATGGTCTTGGTGATGATATTACAATGGAAACCAAATGGATAGGAGGAATAAGAAATCCTAATTGGTCAAAGCACCCAAACTATGCTCCATATCATGACCCTCAAAATATCCGCTTTCCGTACTGGCTGCAACCTGACAAAAAATATTATGGGGCTGCCTGGTACCAAAAAACAATTAGAATACCAGCGACCTGGACAGGAAATCCGCTGACTATTTCTCTGGAACGTCCGCACTGGGAAACAACCATGTGGATAGACAACGAAAAAATTGGAACACGTAATAGTCTGGCCACTCCTCATGAATATATCCTGCCGGATGGGATTCAGGGTAGAAACCATATCCTTACGATCAGGGTTGATAACCGGGTTAAAGAGGTGGATGTTGGTCAAAACTCTCATAGCATATCAGATCATACCCAATCAAATTGGAATGGAATGGTAGGAGAATTAAAAATTGCTTGTCTGACTACCGCGACAATACAATCAGTTAGAATATTTCCGGATTCAGACAATAAGAAAATCTTTGTTGAAGGAACAATCTTTTATACAGGAACTGATGGACGAAAGGCCAGAATTAAGACCAAAGTTACAGGATCAGGAAGTAAAGTAAAGGGAGATGATATATCCTTAACACTAACGAGTGGGCTCAATCCATTTACTTTCGAAATTAAGCTGGGAGAGAATGCCCTGTTATGGGATGAATTTTCTCCGAATTTGTACGATTTGAAGATGGAGCTGATTTCGGGCAGAGACAATCACATCAAACATGAACAATTTGGTTTACGTAAAATCAAGGCAGGGTCAACAGGTTTGACTCTGAACAATCATCCACTATTTCTACGGGGTACTCTTGAATGTGCAATCTTTCCACTTACCGGGTATCCTTCATGCAATATCGAGGACTGGAAAAGGATTTTTAGCGTAATTAAATCGCATGGACTCAATCATATGCGCTTCCACTCCTGGTGTCCACCTGAAGCTGCTTTTTTTGCAGCTGATGAAATGGGTGTTTATCTTCAGGCAGAATGTTCATCCTGGGCCAACCAAACAACAAGCCTGGGTGATGGTCTTCCGATAGATAAATTCATCTGGGAAGAGAGTAGAAGTATTATGGAAGCCTATGGTAATCACCCCTCTTTCATCATGCTTGCATACGGAAATGAGCCTGGAGGTCGTGATCAGAATGCCTTCCTGACCGAATTCGTAAAATACTGGAAGGAGAATGACTCCAGAAGATTATACACTAGTGCTGCAGGATGGCCACAATTGCCAGTTAATGATTATCACAATGTACCTCAACCCCGCATTCAGGGATGGGGAGAAGGCTTACATAGTGTCATCAATGCACAGGCGCCAAAATCTGATTACGATTGGACTTCAAAATTGCCAGCCGACGGCATAACTGTTGTAAGTCATGAGATTGGCCAATGGTGCGTTTATCCAAATTTCAAGGAAATAGATAAATACACTGGTGTTCTGAAAGCAAAGAATTTCGAATTATTTCAGGAGAGTCTTGAAGCAAACAAAATGGGGCATTTAGCAGACTCTTTCCTTTTGGCATCTGGAAAATTGCAAGCCCTGTGCTACAAGGCTGATATCGAAGCTGCTCTGAGAACTCCCAGGTTTGGAGGATTCCAGCTGCTTGATTTACATGACTTCCCAGGCCAGGGCACTGCTCTGGTAGGGGTTCTTGATCCATTCTGGGAAGAAAAAGGATATATCAGTCCGGAAGAATTCAGCAATTTCTGTAATTCTACCGTTCCTCTGGCAAGACTGTCAAAACGTGTCTTTATTGAGGGAGAGAAGGTTGAAATACCAGTTCAGGTAGCCAAATATGAAAAGGAAGAAGGCACGAAGCAAAAGGCAATTTGGACATTAACGGACAAAGATAACCAGCTTGTTTCAAAGGGGGAGTTTGCTGAACAGCTTATCCCATTGGGAAATGATCATTATCTGGGTACAATTGAACATACTTTCGAAATAATTGACTCTCCGAGAAAACTACGTCTGGAAGTAAGCATCGATGATTTTTCTAATTCATGGGATATCTGGGTTTATCCCAAGATAAATGATCAGCCAGAATCGCAAGTGGAGCTTATCACTCAACTCAGTCCTAAGGTAATATCAAAGATTCAACAGGGAGGTAATTATTTATTAAGCCTTGGCAAGGGAAGAGTATCACCTGATTTTGGCGGAGATGTAGGTGTGGGATTCTCAAGTATTTTCTGGAATACTGCGTGGACAGGAGGTCAGAAGCCTCACACTTTAGGTATTCTCTGTGATCCTCAACACCCAGCCCTGTCAGCATTCCCAAGCGAATACCATTCTAACTGGCAATGGTGGGATGCCATGTCGCATGCTGATGCGATCAAACTAAATGAGCTGCCGCTTGAGCTGAAACCAATAGTCAGGATCATTGATGACTGGGTATCGAACAGAAGGCTGGCGCTGATCTTTGAAGTACAACTTGGAAAAGGCAAAATTCTCATCAGTGGGGTTGATCTTCATAATAATCTGGAAAATCGACCTGAGGCCCGACAATTACTTCACAGTCTGACAAAGTATATTTCAGGCAGCGCTTTTCATCCGGCGGTTACAATTGACAGTAAAGAATTAATACGGATTGTAAAACAATAAGGAATAATAATCAATCGTAATTCCATTATCTTACAGGTTCATCCATATCATCAAATTGTGTTTTAATATTTCAATCATGTCAATTTTACCGCTTTCCTATCTGGCATTATTTTTGTCATACTCATCTCTTTATATTTATATATGTTAATTTATACATTATGTCAACAGGATTAATAATTGCCTTATCTATCACAGTTGTATTTATCGGAATGATAATTATTAACTATCGGAAAATGAAGAACATGCCAGATGTTAAGAGTAGTGCTAAGATTAAAAACCTTAACGCGAAGAATTTTAAAACTCAGACAAAATCGGGATTAGTTCTGGTTGATTTCTGGGCTCCATGGTGTGGTCCATGCAAGATGATGAATCCTGTACTAAATGATTTGGCCGAAAGTGTTGATGATGATGTAACGGTTGCTAAACTTAATGTAGATCAAAATCAGCCTGTCGCTAAGAAAAGCAAAGTTAAAAGCATCCCAACAATGATCCTTTTCAAAGATGGTCAGGAGATAAAAAGATACGTCGGGGCAAAAACCAAGAAATTTCTAATGAACGAGATTCAGAAGGCGGGGCAGGCGGGAATACCCGATTAAAATCGGGATTCGGGAATCGGGAGACGGGAGTCGGAGGACGGGAGTCGGAGGACGGTCCCTCGGTTACTCCGTTATTCGGTTACTCGGTGCTATCTCCTTGATAATCATCCCTTTTCCATTTTACTTATACTTAAGCCTTACGCCCTAAGCCCTAAGCCCTATTTTCTAAGCCCTATTTTCTTGAATAGAGAATCTGAGAAATAGATTTTTCTGTCAGTAAAATGTCTGGGCTGGTCGAAACCTGTCATATTAGCAAAATGAGCAATATCGTCGAAATCATATTTCCTTGACATCTCAACATAAACAGATTCTCCCTGAGTAAATTGAAATTCCTGATCAATTTCTTTAAACCGTACAAGCTGATCACAGTTGCTGATAATATAACTTTTCGCACTACCCTCTATCGGATCATAATTCTCATAATGATCAAATTTCTCATCATTGAAGTCAGCACCCAGTTCGCGATTCATTCTTTGCAATAAATTAAGATTAAATCTTTTGGTTACCTTTTGGCTATCATTATATGCAGCCAAAATAACCCTTGGATCCTTTTTCAGGTCAAAGCCCACTAACAGAGCATCCTGAATGTGGCATCTTGATGACAGTTCCTTAAGAAAAAGAATACTTCCAGCATCTGAATAATTTCCAATATTTGATCCAAGAAAGAGGATCAGTTTTGGCATCTCATCCTCACTGTTTTCCAATTGATCCAATGCCTGATAGTAGTCGGCACAAACGGCATCTATCTCCAATTCTGGAAACTCATCTTTCATATTTTCCCGAACAACTCTGATAGCTTCAGCTGATATATCAATGGGTGTATAAACTGGTTCAATTCCCAATTTATAACACGCCTCTATCAATAATTTAGTTTTAATTCCGTCTCCCGCTCCGAGGTCTATAATTCTTATTCTGGGGGCACCGTTTACGAAAGCTCTGATAATATCCAGGCCCTGATGCTCAAAAATCTCATTCTCGCATTGGCTCAGGTAATACTCCGGCAGGTTCATAATCTCTTGAAAGATACGTGAGCCTTCTTCGTCATAAAAATACTTTGATGGCAGACTCTTTGGCAGGCCTGACAGCCCTTTAATCACATCTGATTTAAAATTCTCTGTCACAATAAAATTATTATTTAGCTAAACGTATACCAGTATATTGCCAGCGTTCATGAGGATGGAAGAAATTACGATAGCTCGACCTGCTGTGTCCTGCAGGTGTAGCAACCGATCCCCCGCGTAAAACCTTTTGGTTAACCATAAACTTCCCATTGTACTCACCCACTGCCCCTTCACTTTTTCTGTATCCGGGATAAGGAGCATAAGCACTCTCGGTCCATTCCCATCTGGATCCCCAGTCAAACAGATGCTGGGATGCTTCCCATTCAAACTCAGTAGGTAAACGAAGTCCTTTCCATTGCGAAAATGCACAGGCCTCAAAGAAACTTATATGACAAAGGGCCTCATTCACACGAACCATTTGCAATCCTGACATTGTGTATCTGTAGAAATCCCCATCTCTATCGAGCCAGTAAAGAGGCTTATCAATTCCCTTTTCATTTATCCATTGCCATGCTTCACTATGCCAGATATCATGACGTTTATACGCTCCGTCGCGAATAAAGTCAATATACTCACCATTTGTCACGAGTCGATCAGCAATTTCAAAACCTTCAATATATACCTTATGGGCTTTTAACTCATTATCAAAGCAGAAGTCCTTACCCTGATATCCAATTGTATGAAGGCCTTCATCGACAGACAAAAAGTTCAATTCGCCCCCCAGCTCTTCACCCTCTGAAAAAGTCTCGGAATAGATTGGGTACAAAGGATTATGTCCAAGAATATATTTTATATCAGTAAGCAGCAATTCCTGATGTTGCTGTTCATGATTCAATCCCAAACGAATTAAGTCTTTAATCCCCTGAGGAATCTCTCCTGCCATATATTTTATCATTGAATCGTCAACATACTTGCGGTAAGTATAAACTTCTTCAACTGTTGGCCGACTCATATCCCCCCTGCTGTGGCGCACCACCCGGTCTCCCGCATAATTATAATAACTATTAAAAAAATAACTGTATAGTGGATTATATTCCTTATGAGTTTTACAATTAGGAATCAGAATAAAATACTCAAAAAACCAGCTCGTATGAGCCAATTGCCATTTCGGAGGGCTTACCAGTTCAATTGGTTGAGGTACATAATCCTCTGTTTTAAGAGGCCTGCAAATTGCTTCAGAATGCGACCGTATGGCACGGTAAGTATCAATCATAGATTAAGTTTATGAGTTTAATACATTTCCAAGCTCATTTTGTTGGAAGAAATCGAATATCAGTCAACATTTTTCATACCTAAAAAACAAACATACATATTATATAGCATTCCTTAAATTAATAATAATCACTAAGTTTGACTACAAATAATTTTAATGTTTCGAAAATCAAACACTTATGAAAAGAGTAATTGGATTGCTATCCCTAATGATTGTAGTTATTGCTGTTGCTGTTCTATGGACAAAACCATTTAATCAAACTAATGATGGTGATCAACTGGCCAGACTGAAGCCAAATGACTGGATGCTCATGCAAAGGATGTACCCGCATAATGCGATTAATCCTGAAGCCTATGAACAATCAAGAAAACAAGCTATTCAGACCAGAATTGAGGCAGCCAGGTTTAAAAGTGACCAGCAAGACTGGGAACTTGTAGGACCACATAATGTTGGAGGCCGTGTAAATGATATTGAGATGCATTCCACAGATCCTGAAATCATTTATGCCGTCGCTGCATCAGGAGGGATATTTAAATCTCCGGATAAAGGTATTACATGGAATCAAATATTTGAAAATGAGTATACCCAGTCAATGGGTGATATGGCCATTGCTGAAACTGATAAAAATACCCTGTATATCGGAACCGGTGAACCTAACGGAGGTCAGGGTTCGGTCACTTATGATGGTTACGGAGTTTTTAAATCTACCGACGGTGGCAGTACCTGGCTTCAATCAGGTTTAATAAACGCAGGTGGTATAGGTCGTGTCGAAGTAGATCCCACAAACGCTGATCGTGTTTTTGTGGCAGCCATGGGGAATCTATTTTCCACTAATCCGCAAAGAGGTGTTTATCGCACAAACGACGGAGGCCTGAGCTGGGAAAACGTATTGTTTATCAACGACTCAACAGGTGCCATTGACCTCTGCATCAATCCAACAAACCCAAATATCATATATGCAGCAATGTGGGAACGTGTTCGCGGGCCCTATCACAGAACCTATGGCGGCCCGTCTTCAGGCCTGTTCCGTAGTTCAGATGGTGGAGATACCTGGGAACAGCTTAGCAACGGTTTACCATCCGGAAGTTTAGGCAGATTTGCAGTGGATATCTCAAAATCAAATCCAGACATTCTGTATGTGAGCATTGCCAAAACAAACGGATTCTTCGAAGATGTGTATAGAACCTCAGATGGTGGCGATACCTGGACCGATTTGAATTCAGGTATCAGCGGATCATCATATACCTGGTGGTTCAGTAAAATTCAGGTTCATCCAAACCTGCCGGATGTAGTATGGGTTGAAGATTTTCAAATGCACCGATCAACTGACGGTGGTCAGAACTGGGCTACCGTTAGCGGATTGCACGTTGATCAGCATGCTCTTTATGCTCACCCCATGGAATCAAATTTTGTTGTAATCGGAAACGATGGAGGAGTATACTTATCAGAAGACGGAACTCTAAGCAACAAATTTGTGACAGTCATCCCAATGACCCAATTCTATACATGTGAAGTTAATTATCAGGATCCATCCCAACGATTCGGAGGAACACAGGATAATGGAACCGTAAGAACTCTAACCGGGGAAAATTATGATTGGGACAGAATATATGGAGGTGATGGTTTTATCGTCAGAGTTGATCCTACTGACAGCCGATATATGTATGCTGCCTCACAACGAGGAGGATTTGGCCGATCAACTAACGGGGGTCAGAATTTCAGCGGAGCCAGGCCTGCAAGTGGCGAACGCTATAATTGGAAAACACCCTATATCCTTGATCCAAACGATCCGAAGATCATGTATCTCGGATCACACAGGGTATATAAATCAACCAACAGGGCCGCAAGCTGGACTCGCATCAGCGATGACCTTACCAATGGGGATCCCGGATCATGGAATTATGCAACCATTACAACACTTGCTGCTTCACCCGTCAATGGTAATAATATATATGCAGGAACAGATGATGGAAATGTGTGGGTAAATACTGATGCAGGTGCAAGCAAAGACTGGACAAAGATATCTGATAATCTGCCGGTTCGATGGGTAAGCTCTCTTGCAGCCGATCCATTTGATGCCAATACTGCCTATGTAGGATTCTCAGGACTCCGCTATTTTGATTACGAGCCACATCTATTCAGAACAACTGACTTAGGTGCTACCTGGGAAGATATTTCTGCCAACCTGCCGGATGTACCGCTGAACAATATTACAATCGACCCCGATAATCAGGGCACTTATTATGTAGCATCAGATAATGGAGTTTTTGTTAGCTATGATGCCGGTATAAGCTGGGAAATACTGGGTAACGGATTACCCTCTGTTCCTGTATTAGACCTGAACCTCCATGCACCAACACGAACTTTACTGGCTGCTACATTCGGACGGTCTCAATATTTGATTAATCTTAAAGCTGCTGCAGGCACCGGAGGAATAGAGCAAGCAGTTAACGAACTTAAAACTTATCCAAATCCTGCGATAAGTGAGGTAACTATTTCATTCAGTTTATCCAGTGCCCAGAATGGCAAACTATTGATGTATGACATGAGTGGAAAAGTAGTGAAAACAATATACGAAGGTGAATTCACTCAGGGTGATCACCAATACTCATGGAATGGTTTATCCTACGGAAACACACGTGCAGCAGGCACATACATTTGTCGTCTGGTTACTGATAAAACCATTATTGCTAAAAGAGTACAAATAATCGATTAAGTTTAATTTTCTTTAACCCTAACCTTATCCTGATTACAATGAAAACCCGTCATCTTTCCAAGCCAATCCTGGTAATTGCATTGCTATTAGGCGCATTTACCGTCTCTGCCCAGGAAATGATACCTGAACTGTTTTCTCAATTAAGCTACAGACACATTGGCCCTCCGGGTAATCGCACATCAGCTGTTGTGGGGGTACCGGGCAACAACCAGGTCTCCTATATTGGTGCAGCCTCCGGAGGAATCTGGAAAACTGTTGACGGAGGAATCAGTTGGGACCCAATCTTCGATGATCAGCCCTCACAATCAATTGGTGCGATAGCTATTGCTCCATCCGACCCAAATATTGTTTGGGCCGGTACGGGTGAAGCTTTCATCAGAAGTAATGTATCAATCGGTGATGGAGTGTACAAATCAACAGATGCTGGTAAAACATGGACTCATATGGGTCTGTGCAAAACAGGCAGAGTCGGGCGTGTAGTAATACATCCTTCAAACCCTGATATTGTTATGGTGGCAGCTTTAGGCCACTGCTACGGTCCGCAGAAAGAAAGAGGTATTTTCAGAACTGAAAATGGGGGGCAAACATGGGAACATGTTCTTTTTGCTGATGAAAATACTGGGTGCTTCGAAATTGCAATGAATCCTGAAAATCCAAGAATTCTCTTTGCCGGAATGTGGCCTCTTGAGATAAAAACTTATACTCGCGAAAGTGGTGTGTCAGAAGGAGGTATGTATTCATCAAAAGATGGAGGAAAAACATGGCATAAACTGAGTGGCAATGGATTGCCCGATGGGCCGATAGGCAAAGTAGGTATTGCCATTGCTCAGAGCAATCCCAAAGTTGTATACGCAATGATGGAAACTGGAACTCCCAATAAAGGAGTGTTGTGGAGGTCAAATGACGGAGGAAACAGATGGAGACTGGTTAGCAAAGACAGAATTCTGAACGAGCGTCCGCATTATGCATCCAGAATAATGGTTAATCCGGCTGATGAAAACCTAGTCTATTTCGCAGCTAACAGTCACAGCATCTCCTTCGATGGAGGACAAACAAGCGAACGTAGCGGATGGAGTGGTGATACTCATGATATGTGGGCCGATCCACTGAACCCTGATCGCATGATGATAAGTGATGATGGTGGAGTGATAATGACCTTAGACCGTGGCAAATCATGGCAACAGGTTACCCTCCCAATCGCTCAGATGTATCATGTTGCAGTAGATAATCAAATACCATATTATGTATACGGTGGTAAGCAGGATGGTCCTGGTTATAAAGGGCCAAGCGTAGGTGGCCGACGAGCTTATAATCCCTCAGCCTGGGAATCAACAGCGGGTGGTGAATGTGGTTTTATCCTCCCGGATCCAGTCAATGCCAATATAGTCTGGGGTGGTAGCTATGTAGGCCAGTTTACCAGAGTAGACTACAATACAGGTCATAACAAAACTGTAATGATATGGCCAGAGTCAAGTTATGGTGCCGCACCTAAAGATGTGAAATTACGCTTTAACTGGACCTTCCCAATTCATATTTCTCCTCATGATCATAATACAATATACGCTGGGAGCCAGTTCGTTCATAAAACAAGGGACGAAGGACAAAGCTGGGAGATCATCTCTCCCGACCTCAGCACAAATGACCTGAGCAAAATGCAGCCATCAGGAGGACTGACAAAAGATAATATCGGAGTGGAATTTGCATGTCTGGTATTTGCAATAGCAGAATCACCTCTTGAAGCCGGTTGTATTTGGGCAGGAACAAATGATGGATTAGTTCATGTTACCAGAGATGGAGGCAAAAATTGGACGGATGTAACTAAAAACATACCCGATCTGCCAATTTGGGGAACTGTAAGTAATCTTGAGCCCTCACGATATGATGCAGGCACATGTTATCTTACAGTTGATTTCCACCAAATGAACAACCGCGATCCATTCGTATATAAAACAACAAATTACGGAAAGAGCTGGACATACATAGGAGAAGACATACCAAAATCTGTGTTCTCATATTGTCACTGGATACATGAAGATCCGGTTAAGCAGGGACTTTTGTATCTGGGAACCGAAAATGCAATCTATTTTTCCTTTAATGACGGAAAAAACTGGCTCCCGATTCAAAACAACATGCCACATGCGCCAGTTCACCATATGGTTGTTCAGGAGCATTTCAACGATCTTGTTGTAGGAACATACGGAAGAGGTTTCTGGATTATGGACGATATCACCCCTTTGCAACAGTTTGATAAAAAAGTACTGAAATCAGAAATTCATTTGTTCAAACCAAGAAATGCCTACCGCTTCCATCGCAAAACAGGTAGCCCATCCGGTAGTGCTACAGCCTTGATAAATTATTATCTGAAAGACAAAACAGACAGTGGCGTTACAGTTCGAATTAAAGATTCAGAAGGTAATATCATTAGTACACGCAGGGGATCCAATCAGCAGGGAATCAATCGTGTTAGCTGGAATATGCGATATCCGGGAGCTACATCTATTAAACTCAGAATCAAACCTGAAGATAATCCTACAGTTGTTGAAGAGAAACGATACCGTACTACCTGGATAAAAGAAGGTTGGTATCCATTCCAAAGCTGGGGCACTTCAGGAGGCTTAAGCGGCTATATGGTAGCACCCGGAACTTATACAATTGAACTGGAAGCAGATGGCAAAACATTTACCGAAGTATTGAAAGTATTAAAAGATCCATCATCTGAAGGGAGTCAAAGCGAAATTCAGGCAAACCTGGAGCTACAGCATAAGCTGCAAAAAGATATTAATCTGGCTACCAAAATGATAAATGAAGTTGAATGGATCAGAAAAAAACTGGTCGACCTTAATGATTATCCATCTGAGAAGGGCGATAAATTCCACTTATCTGACAAGATAAAAGCTTTTGACTCTCAGCTTGCTAAAGTTGAAGATCAACTACTACAGCCCATTTCCAGAGAGGGAGATTCAAAATCATTCAGGTATCCGAATAGAATATATTCGAAATTATCTGTTCTTGCAGGCGATGTATCAAAAAACTTTGATTTTGCGCCAAACAAACAGCAAGTTGAGGTTTATAAGAATTTACATAATCGATTGATTGACATTGAGAAACAGCTGAAACAGGTTCTTTTGGTGGATCTGGCAGAATTCAATAACTTGCTTCAAAAGAACGAAATCAGTTCTATTAACTCAAACTGGTAAAATATGAAAACAAAAAAAATCCTTTGGGCTGTGCTTTTCCTGTTACTTTTTGTATTAATAGCTGCAGGATTATTTATCAATCGCTTATCAAATAATCCCATCCCTGATTATAATGAAAGTATAAAGCTGGAAAGACTCACTGAAGAAGTTCAGGTTTACCGCGATTCATTTGCGATTCCTCATGTCTATGCGCAAAACGAGCACGATCTCTATCTTGCTGTGGGCTACCTGATGGCCCAGGACCGACTCTGGCAAATGGATTTATTGCGACGTGTAACTCAGGGGCGTCTGTCTGAAGTTCTTAGCAACGATCTGGTGGAAGTGGATCAATTGATGCGTTCATTACAGATGACAAAGAAATCGTCTGCGATATTCGATTCGGCAAATAAGCCTTTACGTGAATGTGTTCTGGCTTTCTGTGACGGAGTAAATCAATTCATTAATAATAATCAGAATAAGCTGCCTTTTGAGTTTAAACTTCTGGGTTATCAACCTGAAGAATGGTTACCTGTTCACTCCATCAATCTCATTGGATATATGGCCTGGGATCTTTCGACCGGATGGCCTAATGAGCTTACTTTAATGAAGCTTAAAAACAAGCTGAACGAGGAGAAGTTCAATATGCTCCTGCCGGATATTCCCGGACAGTCAAGCAGTATATATTCTGAATTCAGTCTCGACCAGTCAGAAGCAGAAGTACTGACTGCACTTCAGAAAGTAACAATGAAGCTTGATGACCTTGGACTGGATGTTTTTCGAGGCAGCAACAACTGGGTCATAGACGGAACAAAGTCAAAAACTGGCAAACCATTACTGGCTAATGACATGCATCTGGGATTAAATATCCCGGGGGTATGGTATCAAATGCACCAGGTAATTCCCGGACAATTAAATGTTACAGGTGTGGTTTTGCCTGGACAACCCATGATTATTGCCGGTCATAACGACAACATAGCCTGGGGATTCACAAATGTAATGACAGATGGCCTTGATTTCTATGAAGAAACCGTAAATCCTGAGAATCCTGATGAGTATCTACTCGATGGAGAATGGAAAGCTTTCACAATGAAAGAAGAGATTATTCTGAATAAATCAGGCGATACGATCAGGATGGTAAATAAATTTACCCACAGAGGGCCGGTCGTAACAAGCATTAAAGCTATTCCTGGTAAAACTATCTCAATGAGCTGGATAGGAATTATGCCAAGTAATGAGTTATTGACTGTTTATAGATTAAACCGGGCAGCTAACTGGGATGAATTCAAAGATGCCATCCGAACTTTTGTCAGCGTGAATCAAAATGTAGTATATGCTGATATTGAAGGCAATATCGGTCTCCATTCAACTATTGGCTTACCTATTCGTGAAGCCACAGGTGTTGGAGTTTATCCAGGCGAAACAAGCAAGTATGACTGGAAAGGATTGGTGCCTTTTGAGGAATTACCGTTTACATTTAATCCTGATTGTGGTTTCATTTCATCTGCAAATAATAAAACGGTGAAAGATGACTACCCTTATTACATAAGTAGCTGGTTCGATCTGCCTTACCGCCAGGATAGGATTCAGGAATTATTAAAAGAAAAAGATCAGTTATCAATTAAGGATTATATTCGGTTTCATGCTGACCAGCGTTCTAAAATGGCTGAAAAAATGCTTCCTGTATTTCTTCATGAATTAAATCAGATAGAGTCTGTCAAAGATTCTTACCCTGAGATCCTCGAACAGCTTAAAGCATGGGATTATAATCTCTCCCGTGAATCAGTGGATGCCACAATATTTGAATTCCTGTATTTTAGCATTTTCGAAAATCTGGTAGCTGACGAAATTGGAGCTGATCTGTTCGAAGAAGTATCTGGCAAGAAAATCATGATTAAAAATTTCATGGAGAATTTCTTGAAGAACACTGATAGTCCTTGGTGCGACAATATCTCTTCAAATGACAAAAAGGAGACCTTTGCCGATGTAATGGAGATATCTTTCAGTGAAGCTTTAAACAGAATTGAAGAGCAGATGGGGCCGGATTATAATGATTGGATGTGGGGCGACATACATACTTTAACACTTCAACATCCTTTGGCTTCAGCAAAAATTATAGCGAAAGTATTCGGGCTGAACCGCGGACCATACTCCGTGGGAGGTAGTCATCATACTGTTTGTCCCTATTCATATAATTATATGGATCCATCATCTGTTAATCATGGTGCATCTCACCGGCACATTTTTGACTTGTCAAACTGGGACAATTCATTAACAGTTATTCCAACAGGTAATTCAGGTCTTCCTGCAAGTGATCATTATTGTGATCAAACGGAGTTATATGTGAATAATCAATATCACTCCGACTATGTATCAAAGGACAAAATAATTGCAAATGCCAAATATTCTATGTCGTTCATTAAGTAAGTAAGTAAGTAATCTATGTATAAAGTATTCTTCCTCCTGGGTTTGTTTATTGCCTCCGGCCTGTTCGCGCAAAACAATCCTGACAATTTCTATGAACTTTATCACAGCAAGAATGAGGTATATGAGATGGTTTATGAATTTGCTGAAACACATCCTGAATTTGTCTTTTTAGATACAATCGGATACAGTGAAGTAAAGAAATATCCGATTATAGCCCTGAAGATTAGTGATAATCCGCGAGTTGAGGAGGATGAACCATGCGTAATGTACGATGGCTTGCACCATGCCAGAGAACCCATAAGTATGGAAGTATGCTTAAAGCTGATTGAGAAATTATTGGTTGGATATGGTACTGACGAACAGATTACTGAATGGATAGATGAAACCGAGATCTGGATAATCCCAATGATAAATCCGGAGGGATGGGAATATGTTGTGGAAGAAAACCTCAGCTATCCTTATTGGCGTAAGAATTTCAGAGACAACAATGGGAATGGGATTTTTGATCCTCAAACTGATGGAGTTGATATAAACCGAAATTATGATTTCAATTGGGTTCTGGGTGGATCGGGAGACATAGGGTCCTGGACTTACCGTGGGCCGGAGCCATTTTCTGAAGGAGAAGCCCGGGCCAAAAGAGATCTTGCCCTGGCACAGAAACCTTCCATCTCACTCTCTTACCATACCCATGGTGAGATCATCATTTATTCTTGGAGTGATCGGCCTGAAGCACCCGACCAGCAATTAATTTTGTCAATTGCTACAGGGATAGCTCAGAGAATACCATCAGTAACCGGATCAGGGACATATCAGCCAACTGTTTCAAATTGCCAGAATGGCTTTAGCCGCTGCTGGATGTATACAGTTGCTGGCAGCCTGGAATATACTGTTGAATGTGCCAAAGAGTTTATCCCGGCAGGAGAACCTGCATTACAGATTGCTGACCAGCATATGGATGCAGCCTTATACGTTCTTGAGCGTGTGCATGATGCAGGTGTTACTCTACATATAACTGATGCAATCACTGGTGATCCTCTGGCAGCCCAGGTTCAGATTCCTGAAATATATGATCCTATTCTGACTCCCCGTACAAGTGATTCCCTGCACGGACGATTCGACAGAATTGTTTTACCTGGTGTTTATAATTTTCAGATAACAAAAGATGGCTATCAAACAGAAATCATCACCAACATTGAAGTTGTTGATGGTCGCCCTACTCCGGTCGATGTGCAATTATTTCCTAAGGCAGTGTCAACTCAGGATATCTTATTAGCACGACAGGGAGGCAATCTTTTAATTAATAACTTGTATCCAAATCCCTTCTCCAGCGAATTCACAATAGAATATACTTTGTATGAGGATAGTCCGGTAAGAATCCGTTTAAGCAATCTTATTGGCCAGACCCTAATGCTGCTTGATCAGAATGATCAGAGAAGCGGAACCCATAAGGTACTAATAAAAACCCGGGAGGCAGAAGTAAATCTGCAACCCGGGTTGTATTTTCTGGTCATTGAAACCAGTAATCTTCGTATAACTAAAAGGCTGATAAAGGGATAGCCTTCGTAGTCAATTAATTATTCTCTTTAGCCTTCCTGATTTTCTCAAGAACCTCTTCCTGAACAGCTTTTGGCAGAGGCATATACTGATGGAATTCCATTGAATAGTTTGCCCTTCCGCTTGAAAGGTTCCTCAATGTTGTTGAATAACCAAACATTTCAGACAAGGGTACAAAGCCTGAAAGTTTTTGGGATCCCTTTCTGTACCGTCGCATCGATTCGATCTTTCCACGACGACGGTTTAGATTTCCTACTATGTCACCTATGTGGTCATCAGGTGTGTTAACCTCTATTTTCATAACTGGTTCAAGTAAAATCGGACCAGCTTTTAAAAAACCTTTCTTGAAGCAAATTGATCCACAGATCTGGAAAGCCATATCCGATGAGTCAACAGCATGAAATTTTCCATCTAGTAATGTTACCCTGACATTTTCAATCGGGAAACCCGCAATAATTCCCTTAGCTAGTGTTTTTTTAATCCCCTTATTTACTGAGGGAATAAAATCTGCAGGTATAGCCCCACCCCTAATTTTATCAATAAACTCATAACCACCATCTTCCTTTGGTTCAATACGCATCAGAGTTTGAGCAAATTGACCTTTACCACCCGATTGCTTGGAATGACGATATTCAATCTCAATTTCAGATGTTATGGCTTCGCGATAAGCAACTGATGGTTCGCCAATTTCAACAGGCACCTTGAACTCCTCTTTCAGGCGATCAACAAGTATCTCGAGGTGAAGCTCACCCATTCCTGCCATTATTGTTTCATTGGTCTCATCATCATAACGTGCTATGAAAGAAGGATCTTCGCTGGAAAGTTTTGCAAGTGCTTCTCCCATTTTGCCCTGCTCCTTCTTCGATGCAGCATTTACTTTCAGCTCAATTACAGTAGGAGGAATTGTAATTGACTCAAGAAACAATGGATTTGCAGGATCACACAAAGTATCTCCGGTTTTGGTTATTTTCATACCAATTAAGGCAACAATATCACCCGGACCTGCTGATCTCACTTCCTCGCGGTCTTTAGCATGAATCCTTAATATCCTACCGATCCGCTCTTGCTTGCCTTTTGTTGTATTTCGAATGGCCATGCCGCTCTCAAGCTTTCCTGAATAAATTCGGATAAAGGTTTGCTGACCTACATAAGGATCATGTATTAGTTTAAAAGCTAAAGCAGAAAATGGAGCTTTTTCAGATGGGCAACGACTGTGTGTCTTTTCCTCATCATCAATATCCATTCCAATTGTGACACCTACATCAAGAGGAGAAGGAAGAAAATCAATAACTG
>JABHCC010000030.1 GCA_018669475.1 Bacteroidota bacterium
GAATTCGGTAATGGAAATTGGAGAGAACGTCATCTTCATTTCTGAGGGAGCTGTGATCTGGACAGGAAACTGCGAGGAAATTCTGAAAGCAGATAACAAAACCTTACAGGATTTCGTTTTTGCATCAGAATTAATGAAAAAAATAAAGGGGTGAACCGAGCATGACAAAAGGAAAATATTTTAACACACACGTACGGATGAAAATACTTCCACAAATAGCATTTATTATTATTCTTGCTTTCAGTCTGCTTGCCTCTTCTTGCGGAAATAAAAAACTTAAGGTGCCAAATGAATATCTGAATCAGGATGAGCTGGTTTCTTTACTTGTGGATATTCACCTGGTTGACGGTATATTGAACCGCGAAAGAACAACGCGCCAAATAAAAGAAGATAGTGCGTATAACTATTATGCTGCCATACTAAAAGAACATCAGATAAGCAGATCGGTGTTTGACAGCACCATTCATTTTTATTCTCAACATCCTGATGATTTCGCCGAACTATATGATGATGTTTTAAAAAAACTAAGCATCATGGAAGGCGAAAGACGTGAGATAATCGATCAGGAAAAAACTGATGATTACGAAGAAGAATAATAATGAGAAAACTTTCAGCTCATTATATTTTATCTCCCGGATTACCGCCCTTACCAAAGGCTGTACTGGAAATTGACGATGATGGAACAATTCTGAATCTCAGACCGGGCTATGGGAGCCAGAAGGAGGAGGATAAACTTGAGTTTTACAGCGGTATCTTAGTGCCAGGGTTTGTAAATGTTCATACACATTTAGAACTTTCTCATCTGCATAGAAAGATTGATCGAGGAACCGGTCTGAGTGAATTCATCCGGCAGGTAATTAAAAAAAGAACCGAATATCAGCTTGATCCAGGGCTAATTCTCAAGCGTATGGCTCAAATGAGACAGCAGGGAACTGTTGCAGTTGGTGATATTTCAAATTCTCTTGACTCGCTTGATGCTAAAAAAAAATCAGATCTGTACACTCACAGTTTTGTTGAATTATTTGGCCTTAATCCTGCATTGGCTCAGCAGATATGGAATGAGGGCAAAAAGGTTCATAAAGGTTTTGCCTCGGCAGGCCTGTCTACCAGTCTTTCTCCGCATGCACCCTACTCCCTGAGTGAAGCCTTATGGCAAAAACTCAGAAGTCATGAGAAAAAGTCAGATCTCGTGAGTATTCATCATCAGGAAAGCCCTGAAGAACAAGATCTGATGAGCTCTCATACAGGCAGGATGGCCAGAGCTTTTATCCGGCAGGGAATTGACCCTGATCTATTTCCCGGACCAGTAAAATCCACTCCGCAGTGGATTCTGCCACGACTGCCAAAAGCCTCAGGCTACCTCTTTGTGCATAATACTTATAGCCAAAACAGCGACCTGGAGCTTATCCGGCAGGAAATTGAGTCGGATAAGACATTTTTTGCACTTTGTCCGAACGCTAACCAATTTATTGAAAACGCATTACCATCAAATATGATTGGGGAAAGGCATAATCTTCAATTATGCATAGGAACTGACAGTCTTGCATCAAACGAGCATTTATCCGTGTTGGAAGAGATCAAAACCCTGACTAACAATTTTCCTGAGCTGAACCTTTCTGAGTTAATTACCTGGGCGACATTGAACGGAGCAAAAGCTTTGGGGATAGGGAATCGTTTCGGCTCATTTGAACGAGGCAAACAACCTGGCGTAGTCTTGCTTGAAAAACTCGACATTTCTGGCTTAAAAATGACTGATGAATGCCAATCGAGAAGTCTGTTATGAAGTTGTTAAATGGATATTATGTCGATATTATTCGAATCCTCTATTTCTCATATACTCCACCCCGTTTTCATCGAAAATCTTAACGTAGTTTTCAAACCACTCAATCAGAAAGGAAAGTAATTCACTGCAAACATTTGTATTGCCATCGCTAAAATCTTGTTGACAACGATGGATAGCATTGGAGAAACGATCGTGCTCAGATTTGTAAGTATTCAGGGGCAATTCCTCACAGTCACTCATTGCCATTTCCTTCTTTGTGAAATAATCCTCGGCATAGAAAGCCAAACGGTGAAAGATCATTGGCAGCATGCTGTCACAGCTCCCTTCATTCACTACTTCAACTAATTCATTTAGGATATCCACGAAGTTTCTTCTGTGATTATCAAGGTAGATAAGACCCGAAGCATACCCTTCGCTCCACACCAACTTTGCTATTTGCTTTTCACCTTTCATGTACTTGATTTTGGATAACTAAAATATGAAGACTATCACCTGATCCAAATGATAAAAATCATATGACTCTGTAGACCAGTCAGAACAGGCTTAATTCTAAATAATTTACCTTTACAGATTGCAAAAACACATGAACACATGTCAACATTTCTATTTGAAGAAATCATTTTTGGTCCTGTGACAAGCCGACGTCTTGGTGCCTCTCTGGGTATCAATCTTCTCCCCGGTGATCGCAAAATTTGCAACTTTAATTGCATTTATTGTGAATGTGGGTGGACAAAAAAAACCCATGGTCATCGTTCAGAGTATCCTGTCCGTGAACATGTTAAAGATGAATTGAAACAGCGCTTACTACAAATGAAATCTGCCGGGGAGCCTCTGGATACAATTACTTATGCCGGAAATGGAGAACCTACTTTACATCCTGATTTTCCGGGGATAATTGATGACTGCATCGAATTAAGAGACCAGATTTTCCCTGATATTTCAATTGCTGTTCTGTCAAACGCATCCAGGATAAGCAATGCCAATATTTTTAATGCTTTAATCAAAATTGACCAGAATATCCTCAAAATTGACTCTGCTTTTCCTGAAACAATTAAATTAATTAACCAAACGAAAGCAGATTACAATCTTGATTCTATTATTGAGAAAATGAAAATGTTCAAGGGCAATTTCACTCTGCAAACTCTTTTCGTAAAAGGAAGCTATCAGGAAGTCCCTATTGATAATTCGAGTGACAAAGAGGTTCAGGCCTGGTTGGAAATTGTTAAATTACTGATGCCCCAAACTGTGATGGTTTACACAATAGCCCGTGACACCCCTATTCAAACTCTTGAAAAAGTTAGCGCAAGTCGTTTAGATGCCATTGCAGAAGAAGTTCGTAAATTAGGACTCGAAGCTGCCGTATCCTATTAGTATGAATATGAAAAATAATCCCCGTGTTTTGGTCAGTCCGCTGGAATGGGGATTAGGGCATGCCACCCGTCTGGCCCGACTGATCAGGATACTCCTTGATCAGAACATGGAAGTTGTCATCGCTGCCGATGGTTTACCCTATAATTTCCTGATGCTTCAGTTTCCCCAGCTCACATTTGTACGAGTTCCCTTTACCCAAGTAAGTTATTCTACCTCCCGGATGGGCTTTTTTACGAAATTACTTTTCCAAATTCCTGCAATCATGCTGGCAATCAGCAAAACCCGCAAGCAGGTGCGTCAATTGGCAGAGAATTATAATATCGATTATATAATTTCTGATAACCGTTATGGTTTCTCTCACCCCAATATTCCTTCTGTTTTTATCAGCCATCAATTACGACCCCAGCCTCCAAAAACACTGGCCTGGGTAGAGAATCTTTTTTGCCGTTTTCACCTCCGGATGATTCGCCACTTCGATTATTGGTGGATTCCTGACTATGAAGGAAAGGAAAATGTTACAGCCCGTCTATCACATTTACCCTGGATAAATGAAAAGATTAAATATATTGAACCTTTGTCATGGCTGGATCAGGATTGGCCTGAAGAAAAGTTAAAATACGGCAGGGTGGATATTGTTTTTCTTCTTTCAGGTCCTGAACCTCAGAGGAGTATATTGGAGACGAAAGCAATAACTTTATTGCGCGATTCGACCTTTCGAAGTTTGATTTTACAGGGCCTCCCCCATCCGGCAGGAGAAGAAAGCCAATCTAAAAAGGAGGGTAATTGTATTATTGTAAACCATTTACCCGGATCTCAAATTCTTCAGTATTTGAAAAACACTCAGCTCAGAATTTGCAGGGCAGGGGTGGTTAGTGTTTTTGATCTGGCAGCCCTTAGGCTGCCGGCTTTATTGATACCGAGCGATGGACAAACGGAGCAAGAATATGTGGCCCGACACCTCTTTTCACAAGGATATTTCGACTATTGTGAGGAAAAAGACCTAAGTCTGGACTTGATAGATAAATTTAGCAGAAAAAGTTTCAAAACTTTTCCGAAACCAGAAGGGAAAGCCCTGGCAGAGGCCATGGACCGGTTTTTTACTTAAGCGGTATAAAACTTATTCATTACTTGCCAGAGCAAAATCGAGTTGACGCCTGGCAAGATCTGCCCTTATAATTTCGACCCTTACTGGCTGGCCAATTTCAAATCGCCTGCGGGTTCTAGATCCAACCAGACAATAATTACTCTCATCATATTCGTAAAAATCATCGCTTAGTTCTCTAACTGGCACCATTCCTTCGCAATGATTATCAGTTAATTCAACATAAAAGCCCCATTCATTTACCCCAGAAATAATTCCATCGTACTCTTCACCGATATGATCTTTTAAAAACTCAACCTGCTTATATTTAACTGAGGCCCTCTCAGCCTGAACGGCCAGTTCTTCACGAGCTGAAGAGTGCTCACAGCGCATCTCGTTTTTTCTGGAATTTTCTGACTTTTCACCATCCAGATATGACTGCAAAAGACGGTGTACCATAAGGTCGGGATAACGGCGAATTGGAGAAGTAA
>JABHCC010000031.1 GCA_018669475.1 Bacteroidota bacterium
CAATAGTCCATTGTGAAACATCGCCATTAGCCTCATATGAACCATAAGCCCGACCTGGTCTGTAAGCTATTTCTCTGCTACCATTTCTGTTGCCATGAACACAATCAACCACCTCCTCAATATCAGCCTTGAATTTGTCTGTCTGATCATAAAGATCTGCCCGTTGATCTTTTGACGGGACATTATGATCCAGTTCTACTTCGTCAAGCCATATTCCCTGGAAGAGGTACAAAGGAGATTCATAATTACTCATGTTGTAATCAGCTAACGCTCTGTAAAACTGAGGCCCATGTAAAGTGTAAATTCGAATATTGTTAAATCCAACGTCAGCAAATTGTGTAAACCATTGAATATACTCTTCGTAGCTCACCGAGTTTACCTGGCCTGGTGTTTTTCCCGGGGTACCAACCCCGAAATTCATCCCATGAATAATGATCTTATTATAAACTCCACCTTGATTTACGTAGAAGAATTGATCGTCAACTTTGAAAAGAATATTTGACAGTTCAGTTAAAACAAAATCAAGAGTGTTATCTCCTTCTTCCAGATAGTAGTCTTCAATGATCTTTATGTCATAGTTGCTAGCTGAAACAATGATTTTAGGAACCAGGAGTGGCTCATATTCAGGATCGCCTGACTTCTGACCAGCTGTTTGCGCAATAGGTTCTCCATAAAATCCATCCCGGTCATGAAAAATCTGGATGGTTTCGGGGAATCCGGATGTTGTAAGAACTACTAGATATATGCCTGGTGGTTGTTTGCTTCCATAAATGTTAGTACCATCCCAATTTGCCAGATATTCACCTGCCTCCATCTCCATATCTACAAGGTCCTTAACAAGTCTCCCCTGAAAATCATGAATGGAAATCTGAACCCAACCGGGCACCTGAATTCTGTATGGAATATTTGTATAATCGGAAAAGGGATTTGGATAGTTTCGGAATAAGCCCTGGTTATTATGCGCAGGATTAAAAATCATTGAACCACTGACAATAAGTGAGTATTGTCCTGCTGCGTCACTTACTGTCTTTAATGTGTCACCGACAGATGAACCCTTGATAACTTTTACCTGTGCGAATGGAATGACCTCCCCAATAGTGTTTTTTATCCTTCCGGATAGCCTGTAATTTTGAGCTGAGAGCTGAGAAAAGACCATGGCAGCTATGAGTAAACAAAGCGATAGTCCAAGATTACCAAAAAACTTTTTCATACTTCGATCACTTGTTTGCTTCATATTGGAATTCAATAACCGGGCCAAAAATAGTCATTTTGAAGGAAATAGAGTCAGGATGGTTTTACTTTAGTCAATGAACCAAGTTTAATAATACACCAGCCAATGAAATATTCACTAATCAACGAGAAAATAATTGCCGCTCCTGAAGGGATATCCAGAAAATATGACAGAAGCAGTCCGGCAATAGTACCAACAAAGCCAAAAAGTATTGAAAACAACAATATTTTGTTATAATTCCGGGTAATCATTATCGCCAGATTCTGGGGCACAGTTAATAATGACAATACAAGAATTATACCTGCTACTCTTATGTATATTACAGCAGTTAAGGCAATTAACAATATTAGTATATAATTAAAGACATCAACTTTGATGCCCTGAGAACGCGCAAAAGGCTCATCAAAAGAGATTAACTGGATTGATCTTTTGAAGGTGATAAAAATGAAAGTGCTTATCCCAGCCAGGACTAACATGACTATCAGATCTGATACGGAAACTGTGAGAATACTACCGAACAAATAACTCATTAGGTTTGGGGCATATCCGGGAGTAAGAAAAATGAAAATAATACCTACTGCCATTCCAAATGACCATGCCATCGCAATAGCAGAATCAACCCTGAGCTTTTGTTTTGAAGATAAATACTGCACACCAAATGCTGATAGTCCTCCAAAAACTGCGGCTCCTACTAAAGGAGAGATACCCAGGAAATAACCGATACCCAAACCTCCGAAGGATGCATGAGTTATTCCTCCGGTTATAAATACCAGCCTGCGAGTTACTATATAACTGCCGATCAATCCACAGGATATGCTACCCAGGATTGCGGTTAAGAGAGCATGATTGAAAAATGTATAAGTGAACAAACTAATCATGGGCTGTGTGATTATGAAGTACGCGATGAGGGATTTTGCCGTGGGTGATCAGTTCGATCGGACAATTGTATGATTCGAGTATATCCTTTGATATTTTATTTGAAGGATGGTAGTGCAGGGAGTGATTGACACAGGCAATTGTTTTCACAAAGGAAGAAATTTGCCCAATATCATGGCTTACCAGTAAAATTGCTGTGTTATTATTAATTTCTTGCAATAAGTGATACATTTCATGCTCAAACTTATTATCAACATATGTAATCGGCTCATCGAGAATCAGTAAATCGGGTTGTGATATCATTGCACGTCCTAAAAAAGCCCTTTGCATCTGACCGCCCGATAATTCTCCAATTGATTCGTTACTCAACTCAGATATACCCATTCGTACCAATAGCTCTATTGCTCTTGATTTGTCAAGCCGGCTATAATTTCTCCGACCTTTCTTCACGCTGGCCAGGCCTGATAAAACAACATCGTTTACACTAATCGGAAATCTCTTATCGAATTCATGATATTGCGGCAAATAACCAATATTTACTGCTTCTCCATTCTCCCTGACACCATAACTAAGCTTACCAGACCAGGGCTTCAGTAAACCCATTATAAGCTTGATAATGGTTGATTTACCCCCGCCATTCGGACCAATCATCGCAATGAAGTCACCAGAATGGATTTCAAGATTCACACTATTTATTACTGTCTTAGCCTTGTACCCATATGATATGTTTTCTAACTTAAGTATCATCATTAAAAAGAGCTGGTTTTAGTTGTCAAGATCTTTAAGTTTTATCAGGAGTTCTTTCATTTGCTTCATCCAGTTTTCTTCAAGAGGATCAATTTGAATGATACGGGCTCCTGTTTCTTGTGCCATTTGCTCAGCATTCCGGGTTTCAAATTCTTTTTGGATGAATATTACCTTGATATTCTCAGCCTTTGTTCTGTCAACAATTTCCTTGAAATGGGCAACAGATGGCTCTTTCCCCTCTAGTTCCATTGATATTTGTTCTAAATCATAGTCTCTTGCCAGATAGGTGAGAGCCGGATGAAAAATAAGAAACTTTCGGTTGGCTAATAAAGAGATTGTTGCAGTAAATTCCTGATCTAAGATATCAATCTGGGCTAACAGGCTATCCTGCTTTCGCCTTATAAGATCTTTACATGAACCATCAAAGTGGATCAGTGCATTAGCTGTGTTGTTGACAATTGTTTTGGCTGCCTTTGGAGAAAGCCAGATATGGGGGTCAATACCATGAACATGTTGGTCTTCATGCTTTGCATCCTGCTCGTGCTCATGTTCTTCCTCTGATTCTCCCATTAGCTCAATCCCTGCAGACAGGTCGGCAATATGCATGTCGGGATAATTTTTTTCAATTCTGGGCATCCATGCTTTTTCAAATCCAATTTGACCAATCCTGAGATATAGTCCCGATTGATCCAGAGCTGTCATTTGCCTGGGTGAGGGCTCATAACTTGCCGGATTAGCACCGGTAGGTATCAGAACATTAATTGTGAAATGATCTCCTGATAAGGCCTCAATAAAGTATTTCTGAGGCAAAATGCTTACTGAAACAATCTCGAGGTCTTTCTCAAAACTATTGTTACAAGACAGGTTTAAAAGTAGAGCAGTAAATATGAGAATGGATATAAATTTTGATGTCATATAAATTAGTTTCATTTTAAGTTTACAATATGCTTCCCATTATTTCATAAGAGATTCAATTACCTTGATATTGTGAGGATTGTGCATATTAGTTCCTCCAGGTAAATACATATTATCAATTAGGCCTTGATAGGTCTTCTGGATGGTATGGCGTACCATTTTAAGAGCTGAGTTAATCATTTGATTGTCATCAGAAAATGCCTCATCAACAATCTGAAAAGTTGTAGGTATCCATTTCTCAGGAAACTGATCTTTAAATTCAGGGGTGTCCTTAAACGCATACAAATCCTTGCTAATAGCATCAATAACCTGCTCGGGTTTTTTTAGTCCGTCTCTTTTGATTAAGGCCTTAATACGGTCATGGCGCAGCGTAATAACTGAACTGGTAAATTTTCGCATATCATTATAGATCATTACCTGGAAGATCAAGCTCGAAGAATTCTGAATTGCTTCTTCAATTCCTTCAGGTGAGTATTTTTCTCCATCCGCAGAAATGAGCAATGCTTTCTCACGGCCAATAACAATAAGAAATTTATCACGGTCGATATAACCCAAGTCACCTGTATAG
>JABHCC010000032.1 GCA_018669475.1 Bacteroidota bacterium
GGTTATGGTAACTTTGCCCGACACAAAGATGAGCGAGCTAGAGAATCTGTTTCCTTCCAACTTCGCCAAAAGTCATCCGGAAATAGAACCTGTAAAATCATAACCATAAATTTTAGTTGGTGTACCAGACCGTTTGCTTACCCATTATCAGTATTTTCTATTCAAATAATGCATATATGATTTTGGGTTCACAAGCAATTCTTTTTGAAATATTTATTGGGGGGTGGTTATTAATTAAGGGAATAAATAAAATATCATGAAACTTATTATAAAAAACTCCATATGTGCAACTTTCATATTGATTCAGTTTCATATGGTAAGTGCCCACAACACAGAAGTAAAACATATCTTCGAACTATCTGATGGTCGAAATTTGAGTTATTGTGAGTATGGTCTAATTGATGGGAATCCTGTATTCTATTTCCATGGATTTCCGGGATCAAGATTAGATGTTAAATTCTTTGGTGGAGATGAAGCAGCCAGGAAGAATAATATCAGGCTAATTTCAGTTGACAGGCCCGGATATGGATCTTCAGACATCCAGCCTGGCAGATCTTTGTTGGAATGGCCAAAAGATATTATTGAACTGGCTGATAAGTTAGGGATTGATAAATTCTCTATACTTGCTTATTCAGGAGGTGGCCCCTATGCTTTAGCCTGTGCCAATAGTATTCCCGAAAGAATTGATAAATTAATTATTGTGAGTGGAATGACTCATTTTAAAGCACCAATGGCTAAGGAAGGAACAGCTATGTTAATACCTAAAATGCCCGGATTATTCCAGAATGTGATTCTCAAGGGAATGAATAAAATGATTACTAAAAATCCTGATAAAATTCTTGAGAACCTTTATAGGAGTATGCCAGATGTGGACAAAGACATTATGCAAAATATTCAATTCACGGAAGCCTTCTTAAATACTCTAAGAGAGTCTTTTCGAACAGGACATAAAGGGGCAAAGCAAGAGGCCAGAATTTATAAAAAAGAATGGGGATTTGACCTGTCGGACATAAGTCATAAGATTTATCTATTTCATGGAGAGCAGGATCTGAATGTAAAAAATGAGTCGGTAAAATACATTGTTCAGCAATTGCATGATTGCGAAATCATATTCTATCCACAAGAGGGACATATGTCTTTGATCAATAACAGGATAGATGAAATATTGAATGTCTATACAAAATAAACTTAATTAGATAGGAAGAGAAAACAAGAGTATAAAACTATGTAGCAGAAAATGCAAATACTTCCCTTGTAATTGGTATTTATGTATAATAGCCTTTCTTCGTAGGTTGAGGAAAAAGTATTAGATTTGCAGTCATGTTAAACGGGATGTAGCTCAGCCAGGTTCTGCTTTCATAAAACTTCTTCATGTTATTTTTATTCTGATTTTATAAATGGGATTTCGGATAGCCTCAATTTTGCTGATGCATATGGTATAAGGCTGATCGTTATTTTTTCTTTAAATCTTACCTGAACAGGTGATAGCGGCAACTCTCCTGCCGAATTGTCAACTATTTTCCATTCTGGAACAAGCATCGCCATTGCTTTAAGCATAACAGGAGGATCCTGATCAATTATTTTATACTTGCCTGTCTCCCTATCAAGAACAGGATCTCCGGCATCTGCAAATGGGTATGGTCCAATTTCTCCACGACTGATTTCGAATGATGCTGATGGATTATTTTCATCCATATATAAGGCATAATTCCAGTTTGACATAGCTTCAATTTTCCAGTCAACTGCATGAGGGTGATCATGGCTATGTTCACCCAGATCTTCTTTTATATAGTTTTTATCAATCCTGACTGAAAAATATAGTGGGCCAAGCTTTACTGATCTGGCGTTATTATACCTTTTCTCGAGTTCAATTTCCATTGGGAAGTTGATAGTAATAACATCACCCTTCTTCCACTTTCTCTCAATTATGCAGAAGTCTTCAGTGGCTTCAATATTATCATCATTAATCTTGATTTCTGGATTTTTACACCATCCGGGTATTCTCAGGTATAAAGGGAAAGTCCCGGGTTTTTCAGAATCCACTGATATCTTGATTTCTTCATCGAAGGGATAATTTGTGGTATTGGTAAGTTTAACCAGCTGGCCCTTTCCTACCCTGGCTTCAACAATACAAGGTGCATAACTTATGACTGCCAGACCGGCATCAGGGCTTGCCATCCAAAGGGACTGCGTGAATTTTGGCCACCCCTGGTGCATATTGGCAGTACAGCAGCCGAAATTTGGTTCCATACCGAAAACATTGGACTCGTTTCCATTACTAGACCAGTTTCTTTTCTCATTTGATACATAAACCTGGTTGGACTGCTGATTATACTGATGTCCCCAGCCATCTCCGGTTTGTGTTCCGGGCAGACTGTTAAATGCCAGGACTTCCAGTCTATCTGCCAGTGAGTTATCTCCGGTAAGCTCAATCAGGTTTTCCAGGGAAAACATATATTCGACGATAGCACACATTTCCGTCCCTTGGGTAGGATTGTTTCCGGAGAGATGTTCGTCTCCCGAAAACCTTCCACCTACTTGTCCATGGTGATAATCTAACTTTTTCATACCATCAAAACTTGCATCAAGATCAGCCTGATTTTTTGATTGTTGATAGTAAATGCCAGGATACTTTGTTGCCATAGCAACGTTAACTACATGCGCAGTTAAACCTACTGCATCCCAGATCTTTGGGATACGACCTTCTTTTGATGCTTGACCGTCCCATGGGAACTCTTCAAAATATGAAGTCCAGTTATAGCAATTGTCGTGGATGCTTTTTATGGCATCGAGAATTTTCGTGTCGCCGGTATTTTTAAACAACCAATATCCAGTAACAGCATTTTCCATAGCTCTAACTCCTCTCCAGACATTATCAGGCCAGTCGGGTGGGTTTTCATTGAGATATACGAAATAGTTCTTAATAATATTAAGAGCCCGTTCATCACCACTTCCTTCATAGTATTGCTTTAAAACTTTGAGACCAACAGCAAGAGGCCATCTATCGTTGTTTTTTTTCGGACCAAACCATCCATTTTCCTGTTGGGAAGTAAGAATAAAGTCCATCCAATCATTAACTTTACCAATCAGTTTTTTATCATCAAGTAGGTATGCAAGAGGAACCAGACCATCGAGGTAATATGGTCCCCTTTCCCAGGCTTCCCCATCACCTCCCCGCCAGTTTGAAGTCATCAGATCTGGCCAGAATTCATCCAGATGACCGGTCAGGCTATTTTTTTGAATTTCGAGCTGGGTATTGAGCCATCCAGCTGCTTTAACTGATCCAAGTGGAAGTATGGAAAAAGAATTTTCCAATAGGGGATCAGTGTTGAATGGATACAGGGGTTTAGATTCTGTTTTTGTGTTTGAACATGAAGTAGCAAAAAGGAGAATTGAGCACAGAAAAACAATCAGTTTTGATTTCATTTTGTCAGGATTACAGAGAATTAGTATCAGGGGAACATCAGTATAAAATATACATATCCCTTAAAGGGTAAAAATAATGAATCTGTAAGATTTTTGCCATTTTTTGTATGTGGGTAATACTCAGATATTTTCTTTTTGGGAAGTAAATTGGAAATCCCTTCTTCGTAGATTTCAGAAAAAGTAATACATTTGCACTCCCCCACACTCACACTTCAATCACACCCACACCCACACCCACACCCATTTCGGGATGTAGCTCGGCCAAGTGCACATTCATTAATCTTCTCTTTTACTGACTATTAGGACTCTTTTCTTAAAACATTTTTGGGTCTCTTAAAACATTTGCAAAAATTTTACAAATTAAGATTTACCATCTATGCCAAATTCAACTGATTCATAATGTGCTAGTTGAATTTCATTCTAGTTTTGACAAGCAATTTGTCAACTGAGAAGTAAATACGAGGTTAAAATCATGAAAAGATCAGCAAATTAAATTCTTCACTATGTAGGTCACTCACATCCTGATAAGGTCTTGCGGATGAAGGGATAAGCCTTTCAACGAAAAGGATGCTGTAATTCCAAAGTCCACACTTTTTAATGAATCATTTTCAATTTGAATACCTGAAGCATTACTTTATCAGATGTTCCACCCTCAGCTTGCCTTTTTTTTCTGAACCTCTTAAAACGAACAACATCACTATCTGGGATCGTATCTCATAAAGAAAACAAAACAAAGTGAGAAGATCACGCCAGTATAAATGATGAGTATAATTACATATTTAAGCATGAATGTGAGGCTTTCTCCAAAGGATGAAGCCTTTTCTGAATAAACAGGTACCGTTTCCGGATCAACAGATTGAGAAGTGGTGGAATAGGCCTCATAGGGATTGTACCAGTGAGGGCTGCCCTCATCTGCCATATCTACTTCCTTAAAATAGGCAAGAAACTGCTCCTGATAGACATGCAGGTCATCCCAGTTCTTCCTGAATCTGAAATAGCCTCCTCCAAGAAACGCTTCTGTTGAATAGTCAAAAAGGGCAACCGGAGAAATTAAGGTCAAATTGCGGGTTTTCTCAAATTGCCGCATCATGTCTGAAGAATATGCATCCCGGTGTTTTTTCTTGCTTTGCAAAAAAGACATCTGAAGATTTGCCCTGAGTTCATGATTTGGAAGGAAAGGATCATTATCCCTGGATGACCAGCTACCTTTAGGGGCAGCATTGTTGAGCGCCTCTCTGTCCTGATCAATGCTTTGCTGAACCTGATAGGCACTGTCAATAGGAAATACTTTCATGGCCAGGTAAACTGCAGAATTGGGAATAATGATCACGAATAACAACCAGATACTCAGAGAGATGAGCAAGCTTACATTCGAATTTCTTGCCAATACAGAAGAAAGCATTCCAAATGCGGTGAAGCTAGATATACACAATAGGGAAAGGATTAAAAAACCAAAACAATCTAAAATAAAATGAGCATCGAGTTGAATCCCTCCAGAAATGAGAATGATGATCAATCCAACAAGTACACCCAGAAATTCAATCAGGAGGAGTAGGCTTATGATACTAATAAATTTTCCAAAAAGTAAGCTCCCTCTTGAAATAGAATTCGAGAGTGATAATGCCAGAGTCTTGTTCTCTTTCTCCCCTGAGATGGAATCAAAAGCAAATAGCAGGGCCAGAAAACTTAGGATCATAATCACAACAAATGACCATGTTAAGGCATGAGATTTCTTTAGCAATGGATTGATACTACCTAGGGAAACATCAAACCCAAATACATTATATGCACTATAAGTGATCTTATTGGGAAGAGTAATCTCATTGCAATCGGAAATGATTCGGTTGGACCGGGGATTAAATTGGTGGTTGGTTCCTTTTATAGCCAGTTTTGTAAGATTATCTGAAGCCACTCTTTTGAAAGCTTCTGCCTTGTTTTGCTGAAACTGAGCATATTGATCCTGTTCTGTCTTGATGGTTTTTACAACTCCTGGTGTTCCAATCCCAAATATCAGGACAACAATAAATAGCGATATAAGGAATCGGAGACTGTAAAAGTGGTTTTGTAATTCTTTTATTATAATAGTTTTAAGCATGGTAAAACGTTTTTAACGTACATCATATTTATTAAAAGACCAGGCTATCAAGATGGTCAAAACACTACATATCACAAGCAATAGGATAATGAATAAAAGACTCTGATGGAGTAGAACAGGAAGTAGTCTTGTGCTTGCATGAGAAAACATTGGAACACCCTCTAAATCTAGAACCGGATTGTTTTGATTACTCCAGGAATCGGGAACTTGTCCGGTGGCAGCAATTCGATTTTTCTCCTCATTAGTACTAGCGATTTCATCCTCTGGTTGGGCAGTGATATATCTTAAATCACTGAACCACTCATTTGTTTCAAAATGTCGGATCAGGGTTTCGCGGTATTCCCTTACATCCTCCATGAACTCGTCCAAAGCCTTTTCATCATTTTGGCATAGGCTGGAGGCGATCATTTCAAACATCCCTGTTGGAGACAACATCAAAAGATTCTTTTGCAAGCGCTTCTGCCTATAAAGGTCGTCAAGCCTGTTCTTCACAATGATCCATTTTTTATCTGCATCATCAATCCTAATGGGCTCTGTTTCTGCTTTCATTCTCCGCTCATACTCCATCACGTCTCTGGCGGTTCCTGATGTTTCAAAAAACCCATCCTGACCTCCACTTGCGTGCCAATAGGAGCGGTCGCGGTCATACATGCCAAGTTCTTTCTCTATTCTTGGGGATACTTCATTATGAAGATTATCCCAGAACTCCCGATTGATCTCAATCAACGAATAGTTAATATTGTCTTGTTTTTCAATAGTTATCAGACTCTCAGCAAAGTTTTTTGCCAGGGCGGGTGTCAGAAAAACAAACCAGATCCAGCAAAGAAGACTGATAATGATGCTGGTGGAAGACTGTTTTACCATGCTGGAAATAAAAGCTCCAGCAAGAATAAAGACCAACATATACAGTATGGAGAAGACAAAAAGAAAAACCAGATTGACCCATTGATCAGGAGCAAAGGAGGTGTGACCTGAAACAAGGATGATTATTATGCTCAGAAGATAGCAAAGCAACAAGATTGGCATAAGGGTAAGTATAATTCCAAGAATTTTTCCAGACATGAAGGCTGGACGGCTAATCCCTTTACTCAGAGATAATTTCATGGTTCCATCTTCCCGCTCACGCGTAAATACATCATAGGAAAAGATCAAGGCCAATAAGGAGATCAGGATTGAGATAATACCAATAAAGTCAATCGACATGAAAGAATTTAAAAAGGGGTTATCGCGTTGAGATGCTTTACCTTCAGGAAGGGCCGGGATATTTCCAAAATCTACTTTTACACGGGTTCCAACATTCCCATCAATCCCGTTGGAGAATAGGGAAAGGGGATTCGGAGGTCTGATAATAACAGGCCTGAGTCCTGAATAGACCCTGGTTTGTTCAAGTTGATTTTTCGCCTCAACTGTTTTGATATGATACTCGTCAAGCCGTGTGCCATAATCATCCAGATTGATTAGGATAGTAAAAGGTATAATCAAAAGACAGAGTACTGTTCCAACTATGAAACGGGCTGAGATTAAATTCAGTAAAAAATCCTTTTTTGCGATATGCCAGATCATAATGTTTTTGTTTTTCAAAGGTTATCCTGCGCTTACCATTTCTTGCATGTAATCCATGTAGATTTTCTCCAGGTCATCATCCAGGAATTCCTTCCGGTTTCTGACCATCACAAGGCGTCCCTCTTTCATAATACCAACCTTATCGGCAATTGACTTGGCCCTGAAAATATCGTGCGTGCACATGAGAATTGATTTTCCCTGTTCTTTTAATTGCTGCAGAATTTGCATCAACTCTGATGCAGCCTTTGGATCTAATCCACTTGTAGGTTCATCGAGCAGGATATTGGGTGCATCTTTAATCATCGCAATGGTCAGCCCAACCTTCTGGCGCATTCCTTTAGAAAATGTTTTTAGCTTCTTCTCAAAGGCAATTTCCTGAAGCCCCACTTCGCGCATATGCATGTAATAATCCTCTTTGGTAAGGTTAGTCTTGCCTCCAAGCCGGGCAAAGTAATCAATATTCTGCCTAGCTGTAAAATTGCCATATAGCATGACATTTTCGGATACATATGACACATGTTTTTTTGCTTCAAGCGGTTTTTTGCTTGCGTCAATGCCATTGATCAACACCTGTCCGTTGGAGGGTTGAATGAAATCCAGAAACAGATTGATAGTAGTGGTTTTACCGGCACCATTGGCTCCAAGTAAACAAAATATTTCACCTTCCTTGATCTCTATATTTAGAGCATCCAGGGCGAGGACACCATCTTCATAACGTTTTGATAAGTCGATTGCCTGTAACATATATATATTTATTTTAGTATGTTTTCATCATGCTCATTGATGATTATCTCTTTGAAATTCTAATACCGAAATACACGATTCCGATCACAATACCGACCAACAGAAGAATGAGGGCAAAGGTCCATCCGATGGATTTTGAAGCATTAACCTGAATACGTATAGTCTTGTCTTCAGCACTTACTCTTCTGTTGTTCGCTACGGCTTCAGTTTTTATCTTGACCTCCTGAGCACCAAGGTTGGCATCCTTGGGGGGAATGATGGATGTGAAGACTTCTACTTCCTCGCCCGGTTTCAGGGTAGAAATAATATCAGGATTAATCAACGATTTCCAGTTCAGAGGATTGTCGGTAGTGATCTTAATATTATCTATGGTTCTGGTTCCGTCATTCATGATCTTGATCTTCATGTTCACACTGTCACCCGCAGTGATCTCATGGTAAAGAGAGGGTGCTTTCACAATAATCTTACCTACACCTCTCGGAATAAGCTCCAGACGGATTTTTCCCCCTTCCAGTGCTGCAATTGCAGCCTCATCAAGCTCATCCAAGTGGTTTTTATATTTAGCATATACATCTTTTGTTAGGATGATGGCGTAGAAGCTTATGGGTTGATCGATCACCACGGATTCATCATCACGGTCGGGTAAAAAGGTTTTTAATGTTAATTTTCGAATATTCTCGCCCTGACTGAAGCGCATCTGACTGAGTCTGGCATTGGTCTCACCATCGAGGAAGTCATAGGTAATCTGACGTGGCAATCCCAACACGGTCATTTGATAAATATCATCCGAAGTGGAGAAACGTTCAAGAGTCAGGTCAAAGGAGGCTGTACTTCCCAGATCAGTCTCCTGGGCAAACCTACTGGAAATGATATCTACAAGAGATGTACTCGCATCTTTCTCAAGATAGATGTTTTTATGGCCTTCCTTGCCTCCATAGTTCAGCCCAACCTGGATACTCTCAACATCTTTGAGAAGCAGAAAGTCAACAGTGCCACTTTTCCCAATATCTATAGACGGAATCCTAATTTCATAGGGAGAACCAATGATCGTTTGGTTTTCAATATTGATTAGTGACAAATAAATATTATAGATTTTTCCGGATCTCATTTCGGGAGTAAAAACATCAAAATGTTGCTCAAACTGCTTCAAGTAATCCTGGTTGCCCTCCATGGTGCTGCGTACCGTCAATTTAACCCTTTTTTCTCCCGTCAGAGTACGGTACTTTATAGCTTTTTCAATGCTTATGTATGACTGTTGAGACATAAGTCTAAGGAGCAGCTTTTGGTAATCAACTTCTCTGGTCAGCAACTCATTCTTTGAATTGTTGAATTCTGCTTGTGAGATGGCTTCATTTTCCAATAGCTTCTTATCATTCTCATGATATTGTCGCGCGATTTCAAAGGAAGCACGAGCCTTTTTTAGCTCGAGCAAAAGAGAGGCCTGATCTTCCTGAGCCAATAATGGCATGAAAAGCAGAATTGATATTAGTGTTAGTAGTGTCTTTTTCATGAATCAATGGTTCTAAATTAGTTGCTTCCAGTAGGACTCTTCTCTACCAGATAGCTTCGGCCATTTGCAAAGTCCCAGAGTGTTTTTCTTTTTAGGTCATTAACAGCAAGCTGATAATTGATATATGAATTTAGATAATCCAACTGCACAGATTCGAGGCGTTCTCTCTCCATCGATAGCTCTTGATTGGATATATCTCCATTTTCAAAGCGCATTTTGCTGATATTATAGCTTTTACGGGCAAGGTCCATGTTCTTTTTATGAATTAGGATCAACTCCTGGCTTTCTGCGACGGTTCGGATCACCTCTTTCACCTCACGAACAATGGTGGTTTTAAGGTCTTCATGACTAAGCTCTCTCTCTTCAAGTCGGAGTTTAGCCTCTTGTGTCTTTTCCCTTCCCCTTCCCCAATCATAGATGGGATAGGTGAGGGTAAGTGCGATACCTCTATTTGCTGGCCGATTTGTCAGATCGTTTAAGGATGATCCCATAAGATCAACGGTTGAACCCGAACCGTTAGTACTGATACCGGTTAGATCATAATAGGCAGAAAGGTACACCTTAAACTCTCTAACCCTCTTGGCACGGTCAAGCTCAATACTGCTCAGGTTAATATTCATATTACTTTCATAAATTTCCGGACGGTTCAGCAGTGACTCCTCAATGGCTTTCTGTTCATCGATGGCAAACACATCGTATTTCATATCCGTAAAGATCTGGATGCTTTGTGTTGCCGACAATCCAATCAGCTGTTTGAATGCTTCTTCGATGTTTCTAGATTGATTCCGACTTTTAAGCAGGTTGGCCTGATCACTGGCTACAGAAACTTCCGCACTAAACATATCAGCGTCGGCAATGCGACCACTTTCAGCTTTTAACTGGGCAACGCGGTATGATTCCCTGGAGTTTTCAAGCTTCTCTTTTGCAATGTTTACCTCACTGGCAGCTTTAACGAGCAAGTAAAATCCCTTTGAAACCTCATACACAATATCCATTTGGTTCCTGGTAAAATAGTGAACAGCTTTTGTGTAAAGGAATTCAGCCTCCATAAGATTCTCTTTCAATTTATTCCGTGTGAAAAGAGGCTGGTTGAAGCTCAACCAGTAGCGACTGTAAAATTGCCTTGTCTTAAGTTCATCTCCTCCAGAAGCCAAGATCGTGCTCAAGTCTTCCTGATACATATTGGCTGAAAGCGCAATGTCTCCTCCAGTTGGTAGAACATAAGTCAATTTTGCAGAACCCCCAACCTGAAATGATCCATAGGAGTTGTATACAGGGAGTCCGTCTGCACGATCAATTTGATTAACATACTCACTCCAGAGAGGAGTGTTCAGGCTAATATCGAATCTTGGTTTAAAAGTGGCTTTATAATAACCATAGTAATGGTTCATTGCATCCCTTTGTTTAATATGAGACTGAATGGAATAACTCTCATCCAACGCAATGTTGATGGCATCTTGATACCTGACCAGAAGTGTGTCCTGTGCGCTTATTGACTTTATCCCCAACTGGGACAGTAGAAGACCGATTATGATATAGATGTATTTTGAAATCATTATTCTTTCAAACTCAATTGTCATGCCATGGTTTGCAAATAGCTCAATGACTGACTAATAGGGCTTCTGAGGATGTGTTTTTTCGAATAACTATCAAATATATTGGGTAATCGAGGAATCGAATTGGGTAAATGATTACACATTATTTTGCTTACTGGAAGACAATCGCTTACCTTTGTAGTTGATTGTTCTGAACAACAATGAGAAAAAAAAACAATTTAAAACATCAATCTGATTACAGTCAGACTATTTCAGAACTGAACAAGTCATTTTCATTGATTACTGATCTTGTGCAGTTAAGAAACAATTTTGTTACCCGGATCAAAGAAATTTCGAATATCGAGTCCTTAGAAGTTTTTCTTCTTGATCCCGATTATAATCGCTTTAAACCTATCGCCGAACAGGATCATTCTTCGCAGCCCAACAGGGATATATACTTTAACCCCAACGACAAATTGATATTCTGGCTTAAGGTGAATAAAGTTTTGTTGAATATCTTGGATGACCCTGCAATATTTAACTTTTTTACCGAAAGGGAAAAAGATGTATTGCTTAAACTTGATGCTGAAATCGTGTATCCTTTCGTGCTTATGAACCAGTTGAAAGGGTTTGTATTATTGGGAAAGAAAGAATCGGGAGCATATTCCCAGAATGAATTGGAGATATTGACAATCCTTTTTGAGCAGGCGAGTTTTGCTTTTGAGAATGCAATGTTATATATGCAACAAAGGGAGCGTTCCGGCAAAATGTACAGGGCAGATCGATTGGCCACTTTGGGAGAACTGGCGGCGGGGGCTGCGCATGAAATAAGGAATCCTCTCACCTCTATTCGAAGCACTATCCAATATCTATCGAACAAGATTGAAGATCCTGAGGACAGAGAATTAGCTCTCGGTCTCATCTCTGAGGTTGACCGGATCAATGGTATCATTCAGGATATGTTGTCTTTTTCCAAACCTGAAGACTTGAAGATTGAGGAAACGGATTTTAAGGATATAATCAATCAAATTATGAGATTGGTCGAAAGTTCTGCAAAGAGCAAGAAGGTTGAAATTGTGATGAATTATTTGTCGGTGTATGAAACCATCAATATAGATAATAACTTGATGAAGCAGGCCCTGATCAATATCTTGATGAATGCTTTACAGGCAATTGATGCACAGGAAGGGCAGATTCAAATAGAAGTAAGAGATATTGCTTCAGAAAATCCTCAATCTGACGAGGATTCAATGTTTCTTCTCGAAATACGGGACAATGGAAAAGGGATTCCGAAGAACCTACTTGAGAAGATTTTCGATCCATTTTATACAACGAAACAGGAAGGAACCGGATTGGGTTTATCCATTACATACAGTATTATTCACAGACATGGGGGAGAAATTAAATTTCAGAGTGAAATTGAAAAAGGGACACTTGTGAAAATCAAGCTTCCCCGAAAGGCAATAAAGCAGTAAACAATGGAGCAGAAGATTCTAATAGTTGATGATGAGGCAAGGATCAGGAAAATATTCGCCAAAATCCTTGAGGATGAAGGGTATGTTGTATCTACTGTAGATAATGCTGAAAGGGCCATAGCTCAGCTAGACAAAATCAAGCCTTTTATCATTCTGATGGATCAGAATATGCCGGGGATGAATGGCATTGAAGCTATGAAACATATCCATGTCAAATATCCGGATATAGCAATCATCATTATTACTGCATACGGAGAAATCAGTCTGGCGGTAAAAGCTGTGAAGGAAGGAGCTTACGACTATATAGAAAAGCCCGTTGACAATGATAAGCTGGTATTATTGATCAACCGGGCCAAAGAACATTTCAGGGTAAGGCATGAACTCAAAACCCTTAAGCAGAAGATTTCGGATAAAAACTACTTGAGCCGAATTGTAGCTGAGTCGGAGAAAATGAATCAGGTCATTGAACAGGTTAAGTCTGTAGGCGACACCTATGCTACAGTATTGATTCAAGGTGAAAGTGGCACCGGGAAAGATCTGATTGCGAATGCCATTCACCATTATGGGGAGAGGCAGGGCAAACCATTTATTTCCGTTAATTGCGGAGCGATTCCAATCACTCTGATAGAGAGCGAACTGTTTGGTCATACAAAAGGAGCCTTTACTGATGCCCGGGAAGCGAAGCAGGGTAAGTTTGTTCAGGCCCACAATGGCTCACTATTTTTAGATGAAATTGCCGAGTTGCCCCTGGATGCCCAGGTGAAGCTATTGAGGGTACTTGAAGAAAAAAAGATATTTCCATTGGGGGGAGGAAGAGCCATCCCAATAGATGTCAGGATTATTGCCGCCACCAATAATAACCTTGAGAATAAAGTGCAAAAGGGGGAGTTTCGATTAGATCTTTTGTACAGGCTCAATATTTTTACTATTAACATTCCTCCCCTTAGGGAAAGAAGAGAGGATATTCCAATTCTGGTTGATGTCTTTTTAAATCAATATAATGAACAGTTTGGCTTAGCGGTAAATAACATTTCCAAAGAAGCCCTTGAAAACATTCTGGGATATAGCTGGCCAGGTAATATCCGGGACCTTCAAAATGCTTTACAAAGCGCCATGATCCTTTCTAAAAAGGGGACTATCACCATGGAGCATCTTCCGCTTAGAATAAAAGGGTACGATCAGTCAATAAGGCCAGAACTGAGCCTGGTGGAAGGTTTGGAGAGGAATATGAAGCAGGTGAGCACAAAGGCTGAAAAAGAGATTATCCTTGAAGCATTAAAGGAGTGCCGTTTTAATCGTACCAGGACTGCTGATTTTCTAAAGATTAGCCGCAAGACCCTGTTCAACAAGATGAAACAATACAATATTGATCTCTAAAAACGACGGGGTAAACATTGAAAAGCCAAAAATGCACGAATCAACACAGCCCCGGAAATTGTTTAGGGTATCATACATAAAAAAGGTTTAACACTAATTTCGTTCCTAACTAGTCTATTAGGTGATTAACCACTGATTTGCACTTTTGTCTCATTCCATATTGCTTTTTATATTCAAGCGTAATTATGAATGATTGAAAGTAATCCATGAAACTACCGTTAGTAGGAATTTGCAAGTGTTCATCACTTTCAGTTATACCATGATTCTTTATTAGAAATTCCTTCTTCGTAGGTTGAGGAAAAAATAATACATTTGCACTCCCACACCCACACTTCTTAGCACACTCACACCCACACCTATTTCGGGATGTAGCTCAGCCAGACACTCACTTGTCAAACATCTCTCTTACTGTTACTTAGAACTGTATTCTTAAAACATTTCTGACTGTCCTAAAACATTTGCAAATATTTTACAAATTTAAATTAAGCACCTATCTTTTTGATTAACGAGAATATATGCTAAAACATATAAATCAATGTTTCAGCTTGTAGCTATATCTAATTGCATATAATTTAGTATATTTATCCATTATTATATCTAAATACATATAATGAAGCAATTAGCAGAGTTTGTCAAAGAACGGAGAAAAGAAGTCAATCTAACTCAGGAAGAATTCGCTGAACGTGCAGGAGTTGCATTAACAGTAGTACGTAAAATCGAACAAGGTAAAACGAATCTGAATATGGATAAGGTTAACTTAGTACTTCAAATGTTTGGGCATGAATTAGCTCCTGTTAACAGAAAAAAAATGAATGAATGAGACAGGGAAAGGTGTTTTATAAAGATCATTTGGCTGGTATCCTAACTGAAACGAATGAGGGTGAGTATGAATTTCAGTATGATCATCAGTACATAAAAAATCATCGAGATGATTTCATCACGTTTACAATGCCGGTCACAGACAAACCATACACCGAGAAACGACTCTTTCCATTTTTTGAAGGATTGATCCCAGAAGGATGGTTGTTAGATATAGCTTCTGAAAACTGGAAAATCAATAAAAATGATCGCATGGGATTACTTCTGGCTTGTTGTCAGAATTGCATCGGTGCAGTAAGTGTGGAACCAATACCGGAAGAAGATGGAACATAGATGTTTATATTGTTACGAAACAGTTGAAAAAAAATTCGACTTTCACGAGAAGTGTTCAATGGAGTTTTTTGGAACACCAACACCCCCTAAAATAAAGTATTCGCTTGATCAAATGGATGAGCTCGCGAAAAATGTAGTAGAGCGAAGTGTTTCTGTTCCAGGTGTTCAGCCAAAACTATCGATGTCCATAATCAAAGAAACAAAGGAAAATTCGGATACGCGATTGACTGTGGTTGGAGCGTTAGGTGGGCACTATATTTTTAAACCACCTTCTGACAAATTTCTCGAAATGCCGGAGAATGAACATGTAACAATGCGAATAGCTGAATCTTTTGGAATTCGAGTTGTGCCATCATCCTTGATTCGATTATTATCTGGAGAACTGTCTTATATAACAAAACGAGTTGACCGGAATGAAACTGGAGCAAAGATACACATGATCGATATGTTTCAAATCACAGAAGCATTTGATAAGTATAAAAGCTCCATGGAGAAAGTTGGAAAAGCAATAGGCAGCCACTCTAGTAACACTTTGCTTGATAAAACCTTTTTCTTTGATTTAGCTGTGTTCTCATTTCTAACCGGAAATAATGATATGCATCTAAAGAATCTCTCTATGATCGAAAATACCTCTGGTTGGGTGTTGTCTCCTGCTTATGATCTATTAAATGTTGCAATAGTGTTCCCAGAAGATACTGAAGAACTAGCATTGACATTAGTTGGAAAGAAAAAGAAGTTGAAGCGAGAACATTTTGAAAAATTGGGAGAAGGAATGGAATTGACTCCTAAACAGATCAAAGGGACCTTCAATCGAATGATAAAGAATAAATCAAGAGCATTCAAATTATTAGATCGATCGCTCCTGTCAAAGGATATGAAAACTGCATACAAAGAAGTACTTGAAGGGAGGTATCGACAATTAGGACTATAAGAATAACGGCTTGCATAAAGGAGAATGCAAGTGACCTTCCCCCCTGATAATTGGAAATTCTTCCTCGTAAGTTGTGAGAAAAAGTAATACATTTGCACTCCCCCACACTCACACTTCTTAACACACCCACACCCACACCCACACCTTCTCCGGGATGTAGCTCAGCCAGATGCTCATTCATTATACATCTCTCTTTCTGTCACTTACGACTATTCTCTTAAAACATTTGTAAAAATTTTACAAATTGAAATAAAGCATGAAAAAAACAACTACTACATAATGTGTTAGTTGAGCTTCAGCAAGTTTATTTTAATGCAATTCTGTCAAATGTGAACAATCTTCTTACATATTATTCTCTACATAACTTTAGATGCAGGTTTAGAATCAATATGTTGACCTACTAAATCTTCCATTGCACTTGTGCCCGTGTTCCACAAAGTAGAGATTTAGGAAAGAAAGGAAAAGAGATCAGTGCTCCACATCAAGCGGCTCAAGACATGGTAAAATTGATTCGGGAGGTACGCCTTCAACCCAATGTCTTCTGTTTTCTAGCTAATTCAAATTTCGCCATTTCTGACGAAATTATGAGAATACTAGACATTCTGTTTCCATCAGGCAATTTCTGCGATCTTATAAATAACTGGTATTCACTTGCTATTGCAGCAGAAATGATTGCTTTAGAAAAACAAAATAGACTTGCTTTTAATGCAGAATGTCTACCATGGATTAATGGTGGGTGTTATTTTGATATATTCAAGTCTAGTTGTTCTGTTTTTATCCCTGCCTATGCCTGCCTCCCCAATTATACTTATGCTTAAGTAATCATTATCATCTAAATTGAAGTCATTTGAGTACACTTGACCAGAACTAGAATACCCAATATTGAAGTAGTCTCTTGCAACAATTGCATCTTTAAATACTACTTTAGTTTCATTGACAGCACCTATGACCATTCCAAGGTTATAGGTTTCTGCATCATCGGTTCTGGTTCGAATACTGCAATAAGCTTCTACTTTAAAGGAAATCATAGAATCATTTTGTATCTGATTTTTATTGATCACTATGATTCCAGTTCCCCGATTATTTGTGCCGTCGCCTACTTCCAACATTGGAATGATCGGTTCATATCGAAATTTAAAATCTCCCTCATTTTCTTTATACCCAAAATATTTGATGGCTGGGTCGAAATCTGGAAATGCTATTTGCTTATTATGTGGGTATGGAGCAACCCTTTTTTGTACCAATAATCCTGGGCTTAGCTTTCTGATATTGTGATTCTCATCTACACCAACGACCATTTCTGCAACCTCAACAAGAGAATTATCAGGATAGTTGATACCCTGAACTGAACCCCTTGGTTCAAAAGGGGCTCTTTGTGTGAAATCCAAAAGAAAATGAGAGATTATGACTAATTCGATAATCTCATTTTTGTCTTGTGACGGTTCATTATTCTTAGATACAATAATTTGATATTTGGCAATGCCCAATTGCCTGGTTAATATGGATAAGTCTGAACTTGGAGATAGCTCGATTGATTCAACAATTTCATTTCCGGAAAGATTAACTAGTTCATAATTTGAATCATGTGATTGATTGTGATTTTTAGCTTTTTGGGGGTTCAAAGATAAATCTATAACCTCGACATGCTTTTCATTGCATATAGTTTGTACAAGGATCGTTTTTTGATCCAAATCAGTACCATTTTTGGCACACGAGAGACCAAGTAGGAGGATTAAGATAATGAAGAATGACTTCATTTTAATTGTTTTTATTATCGTACTCATCCAAAAAAATGGGATTGCCTAAAATGCTCATTGTTTCTGGATTCCAATTTGGGTTTTCAATATAGTCTTTTTGTAGTGGGACTTTTCTTGATATCATCCAATTCTCAGCTTCTTCCCTCATTTTGTCAAATATTTCTTTGTTGCTCTCAGCCACACTCGTTTCTTCCCCTACTTTTAAATCATACAAATAGGCAATGTTATATTCAAATAAGTGCATAAACTTCCATCGTTGATTATAGACTGTTATGCCAGGAACCATCTCAAAATAATTGTTTACTCTACCGCCATGCCCAGTTGGGACATAGCTGCCTTGATACATATAAATATTTCGATCATCAAATCCTTGACGATTGTTTTCTAAAAGTAATGGCATTAGGCTCGTTCCATCTAGTTCTTGCGGTACAGATTTTATACCAGCCACATCCATCAAAGTTGGATAGATATCAAGTCCGGTAACAACAACATCATCAATAACACCTGGTTTTATTTTCTTTGGATAATGAATAAAGAAAGGGACTCGTATCCCATTTTCAAATGGTGTACCTTTTGATCCTCGAAGTGGTGGAGCCTTTGTGATCTTATGGCCTCCATTATCAGAAGTAAAAACGATAATTGTCTTATCAAGGATCTTTTTATTTTCAAGGACAGCAACTATTCTGCCAATACTTTCGTCAACAGCCTTTATCATCGCTCCATATGTTGGGTTATCATGCCCGTGTGCGCTTTCTCTATTGTCAAAGAAATCAATTCTTTCTTGGGTAGCTTGAAATGGAGAATGGACATTGTAGTACCAAAGGTTTAAATAAAATGGTTCTTTACGATCATATCGTTCGATGTAACTTACAACTGAATCTGTTAATTTATCAGTTAGGTATTCACCGTCCTTAACAATGAAATTATTCAAATTAAAGTAGCCAAAGTATCCTCCTTTAGGAACGCCCTGAGGTGAGCCTTGATCGCCCCCTGCAAAATTAATATCGAAACCGTAGTGTAATGGTCCCTTGATGCCGGCACCAAATTTCCCCATATGAACAGTCTGATAGCGATTAAGCTTCAACATTTTTGGAATAGTGATCAGATTCTTATCAAAAGAATCATGATTTTCCCAAGGGTAGAGTTTTATTGTTTCCCCACCAGTATCGGCTATTCTGGAAATTGTCGTTATCAAACTATGTGCTTTGGTTCTGCTGGCATCCTGACCAGTTAAACATGCGATTCGACTTGGAGTACAGATTGGGGCGGGAGAATAACCTCGAGTAAAAACAACACCATTATTTGCCAATTTATCTATTGCTGGAGTATGATAGAAGTTATTCTGATCATATTTGTTGGTAGCCTTACCATAATGATCATATCCTTGCATGTAATGAACATCCTTCCAGCCCAGATCATCAACATTCACAAAAATTATATTTGGTTTGTCTTCAGAAATATTTTGACTTATTAGTATCCATATTCCTATGATGGCAGCACACGAAACTATAGCTATTAGGATCTTGAAATAATGTTTCTTGGTCATATTCCTAATTGTGTATTTGGAAAAAAATATCAAATTTAAGATCGTAAAATACTTTGTATCTGCAAAAGTAGACAATCTTATAAAAACAGAAGCGATTGAGGTTCCTGAATTTGAATTTATTGATGTTGAGGCAGGGTTGGCACGGGTTGGAGGAAATTCTTCTCTGTTGTGGGTATGAACCCTAGCTTTCCTTTGGTATATTTGTTACTGGATGTATAAACGGAGGATCTTTGTTCGGATTTAATACTAGTGATTAGCTTTCCAAGGTGCAAAAAATCTCACTACATGCCTCAAGGCAGAATCTGGCATAACACCCAATGAGTACAAAAAGAAACACCAAATAAATAGTTAATTCTTCCTTCGCAGGTTGATGAAAAAATAATACATTTGCACTCCCAACACAACTCGGGATGTAGCTCAGCCAGGTTAGAGTACCCGTCTGGGGGGCGGGGGGCCGGAAGTTCAAATCTTCTCATCCCGACGGCTGAAAATGAAGCAGTTACTCATTAATCTGAGTAGCTGCTTTATCATTTAATGCAAATTTGCAAAGCTATTCCAGGACATGTTTGCTCTCGACCCTAACTTTCACACCTGACACATACATACCAGCATCATCTGTACTTCTGGATTGGGATCTAAACCTTACATATGAAATACCGCGGAGACTGTTATTCCTGCCTGACAATTCTTCAATAAACTGATCATCAATCATAACCTTACAGACTGATTGTGATGGATCATCAACCTGAACCCAATTGAGCGTCATGGTATACCACCTGCCCTTCTCCATTTTAAATGTTGGCGTGATCTGTCCACTGGCGGGAATATCAAGAACATACATGGCTGTTTCTCTTCCCTGATTGTCAATCGGCTGAAACCACCGGTCATTCAGGGCAATATGACTGCCTTTAAAGCCCTCATTCAACAGCAGATCAATTTCTATTTGGCCATTGATTCCTGCTGGGAAATTCCAAACGGCTCCATCTCTTTGGCTAAATACAGTCGTATCAGCCGGACGTCTAATATGCAACACATTTCTATCCGGATACTGCGGATGCCTGACCAATATTGCACCTTCTTTTCGCTCATAGTTGTGGTGATACAGCCTCTTGTAAACTGCGGGTCTGATCATGATTTTTTGTCTGCTCCAGTTCTCTAATCCCTGAGAAAAATCTTCATCTCTAGATTTTTGATAGATCCAATCGGGATCAACCAGCAAGAAGGATCGGTGTTTGGGCGCTTGTCCGACAGCAACCAGCAGATTTCCTTCCCGTGTTTCGACAATTTTTGATTCATTCAATCCTTTATCGCCTGGGTGATTAATAAACCCACCATTCCGAAGAGGATCCAGAGCCAATTCACGAAACCCTGTCCAGCTTATACCGTCATCCTCTGAAATCGCAATATGCAAAACTTCACGACCAGTGAAATTCCATTTATCCAGCGTCACCTCAGGACGCAGGGCTTTGGCATTGTTCCAAATCAGCACAATGCGCTCATCTTTCAGCTTCTTCAAGGTGACCCAGCTATTATCACCACAATACAGATCCGTTTTAATTGGTTCAGACCATGACGCACCCAAATCTGTGGATGTAGACTGATAGATATTGAAGTTTGAGTTTCTGATATACATGAGAATGCTTCCGTCTCTGAGCTGAACCATGGTGGGTTCAACCGCTCCGGTTTGCCAGATATTCGGAATCGTATTGGGCACATTTATTCTATCCGACACCTGCCAGGATTGACCTTCATCATCAGAATAAAAAGTCCCACAGCCTAAAGAGCCGCCATGAAAACCACAAATAACCCTCTTCTTTTCTCCATTGTCCACCCAAATTGCATTGCCATAAGAGATCGTATTGATTGGCGTATCATCTGGCGTATGCATTTCCTGAAATGTCCAATCTTTCCATTGATTACTCGATCGGGCCAGCATGAAACTATTGCCTCTGTCGCTATAGAAGACCAGGAATTCTCCGGTAACAGGACTAATGGTGGAGAAACACTGAGCTGGATTGCCGGGGGTGATAACTAAGGATTTTGATTCTGTCCATGATCTTCCTTCGTCACTGGTCATCTTATAAAAAACCGTATCCGTAAATCCACCGTGATCCCAGTCTCCTTTCCTAAAGACAAATACCGAATTCCCTTCATAATCGTTGACAAGCGTAGTCCCCTCGTTTGATGAAGGTTCTCCTAAATAGATTGGAGGCTGTGCTTCATTGATCCTGATTCTATTAGCAATTAATTCCGAACTTATTTTATGTCCGGCATCATTGGGATGCACCCCATCAAGTAAGAGTTCATCTCTCAACTCCAGGCTGCCGTTGCCATATGATTCAAAAGCCTTGTAGATATCTATGAGTTCAACAAGCTCTTCATTCGCTAAATCACGACAGGCTTGTGCATATTCAGCGAGCCTGACGTGTCTCCAATATTCCTTATTTGAGCCAAAAGCATTGGGTGTCATGAGAAGGACTATACTTTCTGATTCATGAAGCTTTTGAACCATATATCTCAGGTTCTCTTTGTATTTGTCGAGGGGAATCCTGGATTCCCCTTGTTGTCCACCACCATCAATATAGGAGTCGTTTATTCCAAACTGAATAATTACAATATCCGGATCATGATCAAGAACGGCCGTCTGAAATCGATCCAGCCCATGGGCCCATTTGTGCTTATTGTTATCTGTGAGCCTTCCGGTATGGCTACCCCCTACCCCGCTGTTGATCACCCTGCATGTGATTCCTGATCCAGCTAATAAATCCGGTAGGCGATCAGAATACACACTATCAATCGTTCTTCTCGGAGCTGTAGTAGAATTTCCAAACGCGACGATAGTTAAACTATTCTGGTCATCTTGAGCCAGGGTAAAGTTCGAGAATATTGTATAGGCCAATAGTAGTGTCAAGAGATACCTGATTGAAAAAGCAGACATTGTAGTGACTTTAATTTGTATTACATATACAAATGTAGAATAATTATCGAGATCAGAACCAAGACCATATCTACTCACTTTTTCAAATGCAACAAGATTAAGGTTTTGTTCTCTTCCCCAGTGGCCGCCTCAATTTTGTCAGCAATCAAATCCCGAAGCGCCGGATCTATTGCTAGTCCGTTCACTTCAGTGTATCCCCCGGCACTTACAACCAAACTCATGTCAGAATAGCATTTTTTAAAATATACAATTTCTTAATAGAATCTTACCTATCTTTGATAACCCCCATTATAAAAGACCTGATTACAACCCAAATATCCTAAAACACAACCATGCAATTTCAATTAAGCTCTCTTATTATTATCCTGATCAGCTTACTATACAGCTGCTCTACCTCACAAAGCTCCGATAAGGAAATCGTGGAAATTAATATCACCCAGGCAGTTGATCAAGCTGTGAAACTGAATCTTAGTAAACTGGTGAAAGATGTGGAAATCATCGAGGTTGAATCAAACATTGAATGTTTCATGGACACTCCTGCCAATCTATATTTCCTTGGCAGTAAGTATATCCTGTACCATGATTACAGGAATAATCAATTCTTCCTTTTTGACCGTAATGGAAAATTTCTGAACAAAATCGGTCAATCAGGTAAAGGTCCGGGAGAGTATAGCTTTTACCCGAAAGCTACAATGTCAAAAGATGAATCTAAAATTATCGTGGCCGATAATCGGGCGAACAGGGTAATTGTTTTTGATACTGAAGGCAAAGTACTGGCTCAAAAAAATCTAAGCGAACACATCCAATCGGGTATGATCGATCAGATCTACTGCATGCACAATGATCAACTTATTTTGTTACCTCGTCGCCCATATAAACCCATAGATGGATTTGCCAGCCTGGTTCTGTTTGATCTGGAATTAAATAAGATCGGTGAAGTTTTACCCCGTGCAAATGATGAGAATCTAACTTATTTAAACCTGGCTCATGCTGCTGTTTTTGCAAATAAGAAGGGTACATATTTCTGGGAAATGTATCTCGATACGGTTTTCCAATTCCTGCCGGATGGATCCTCTGTTCCTAAGTTTCATTTTACAGTTGAGAAAAATGGACTGAGTAAGCAAATGATGACCAGTCGTGAATGGAGCACGAAAATCTATGAATCAGTGTTCCCAATTTTTGTCAATTTCATTCCTGGCTATCTGCTTTCCCAAAATGGAGGCAATGCTGGCACCGTTCTGCATAATTTAAAAACCGGAGAGGCAAATCAAACTGAGATTGTAAATGACATCTATGGTATGCCGATAAGACTATTGAGATACTTTCCTTCTGGTCAGCTTTGCTTTGACACATTCGATTGGGACCGCTTTGATCAGTATAACGATATAGATGAAATCAGATCAATGAAGGTCAACAAACCCGAGCTTCGGGACAAGCTCCTTAACTATGTTGAAAATCCGGCAGATGATCAGGGACAGATTATTATCATTCTGAAAATGAAATAACAATTACTCCAATTATCAATGTATCAATACATCCAGGCTTTGCTATTGCCCGGTGGGGTGTTCTTCATCACTTGTTGAGCCATCATTATTATCATTTGCTCAGTTGACATAGGCCTGAAACCATGACTACCACGGGCTCCCCAGGTGAAAGAACCTGCATAGTATGGATCTCTGGTAGACTCCAGAAATCTCTCCGTTTCATAAGCCCCAAAGTTGAGCTGGTAATTGTCTCTATCTCCACAAAACACATGCAACTTGCCCACCAAATCATGACCGATCCGCTCCCAATTCCTTTCTAAATAATTCCGCATGTCATAATGGTCACCCCAATATTGTGCAACATCCGGATCGATAGCTCCTGTGACCTTGTTGAATAATGGCTTGAAGTAACCATCCTCACCAAGTGGACCAAAAATTGCCGACCAAATGTCTAACTGGCATCCCGATCTACCTAGGGTTCCATTGGCTAATTCATAATAATTTCTCTGTCTGGATGTTAATGACACCATCCCGGTTGATGGTACAATAGTATTTGGAGTTGGCACTTTTCGCCATTCGTGAATTTTGTAATAAGCATTTTCATCCTTGTAGATATTAATACCTTCCACATTATTAAAATGCAATGGATCGGGTGCAAATGACCAGGTTCCACCATAAAAATCAGGATATAGAACCTGTAAGGCAAAGGAGATCCACCCCCCTGTTGAACCACCTGTCAGCACACGAGCATAGGATTCAGGAATACATCTGAATTTTTCCTCGATCAAGGGGATTAATTCCTGATGAATAGCATCTCCATATGGCCCTACAGCTGGTGAATTTACAGCATATGAATCATCAAAATATGGACAAGGATGCTGAAAGGTGATAGCAATAAAACGAGGATAATTTCTTCCTTTCCAGATCTTATCCATACCCCTCCCTCTGCCAAACCCTAATGGTGCTCGGGTCGAGAAATGTCCATGATAATGGATACTGGGATAGTAAATATTCGGATGGGTATCATATCCTTCAGGCAACAGAATGGTAGCACCGATATACATATCCTGTCCCCAGAATTCTGATAAAAGCTGACTTTTTATTTTTATGCGTTTAACATATTTAGTATCCTCAAGAGGTGGCAATGGAGGGATTTTATGACTTACCTCTAATTTGATCTTCTTAGTCTTCTTTGGATCAATGAATACTTTCTTAACCTCACTATACATATTACCAGGTGATCTTTTCCAACTCTGACCTTCCCATTGATCATTATGCATCCAAACTACATGTCCGTCAGCCCTGTCGAAGCGTGTATATTTATTGAATACAGCCTGGATAAAATAATCACCGGGTGGGATCTCATCGATGCTTTCGAGAGGTGACCCAATTTCATCTGCATCTATTACTGCCCAATCACCAGCCTCAAGCTTCTCTACATCGACACCCCAGAATGGAGTACCAGTACGACCTACCTGAAACCGGGGTTCCCGCCGATCGCTTTTTGCAATGATGACAAACATCCTACCCGTCAATGGCTCAGAACACAGAGAATCATGAATACTAACATGGAAAGCCAGCTTGGATTTGCTCCCCCTATTCTGAGAATTAGCAATTTCTGTATTTACAGCTAAAAGCGTAATTGTTAAAGCAGAAATCAAAAATAAATATCGGGAATTCTTCATGGCTAATGATTTGAGAAGGGAAAAATAGCCAATTGTTTGAGTTTGTACAATGAATGCCTACCTGTTGAGCAACATTACAAGCAATAAAAATCTCAGCTTACCTTAACGCCTTTCCAAAAAGCTACATAGTTTTTTATCTCAGCTGCAGCAGATTTTGGTTCTGGATAATACCAGGCTGCATCGGGGTTTTGTTTGCCGTCTACCTCAAGATTATAATAACTTGCTGTTCCTTTCCAGGGGCAAATGGTTTTTGTATTGGATGGACTTAAAAAGGTTTTATTAACACTTTCAAGAGGGAAATAGTGATTGTTCTCTACCACAATAGTATTCTTGCTGTCAGCAATAAGCTGATTATTCCAAATAGCTTTCATGTAATAAAAACAAAAGAAAGCTGATAATGTTTATCATCGGAGCACACAAATTTCAGTACAAAAAACCCACCCTCCTCAGCCAAACTGTCCCCGCAATTCAATCTGATTTGGATGGGTATTTAAGATACGATTATTAATTCTTCACAATGCGTTTTGTCATTTTAGCTCCTTCCTCATCACTTAAGACAAGGAGATACAATCCGGATTTCAAATGTCCTACATGCATTTTTTCAGAATAAGATCCTTCTTTTGTGTAGTCTCTAATCAGATTGGCGTCGCTAACAAGCTTACCGCCCAAATCAAAGATTCTATATTCTATTACTCTTCTTTCTACTCAGTATGATCTCCAGGCTTAATTCATTATCAACCGGATTAGGATAAACATTCAGATTATTCACTCCGGGTAATCCTTCACAGAAAGAAGGAAAATACTGACAGGGGATTGCTTCATCAATTTTGGGTTCATTTGCTTTCGTAGAATTATCATTAGCTACATCAGTTTTATTTCCTGTTGAAACAGAAAAGGCAATATTTGGCTTCACATGAGCTTCGAATTCCTTTTTCATAGGTCCAGCAATAGAATCCGGCAGGCAGGAAAATAATTCATCAGAAGGCAGGAACCAAAAAATACATTTATATCCAAGCTGGCTGGAATCACTGATAAACTGAATCGGAATACTTATGTCTAACCAGTCAATATCAGGCTGCAGTCTTTCAAGATCATAACATTTTTGTGGATTTAAACTCATTGAAGTGCGTTTAACCGGATCATAGACTGACAAAATGGGTGCAGGTAACAATTCATCTGGTGGCTTAACAAAATCAAAAGGATTTTCAATTGATTGAGTCCCTCCACCTATCGTACTTAACCAAATTTCAGTTTTCCGGGCACCTTTATGATATTGCATTACTATGCTGTCAGTAAACTCCTGTAAACCTAAACAAGCCATGGAAGATCTTTCCAACTGAATAGTACTTATTACCAATGGGACAAATACTTCGAGATCGAACTGTACCAAATCAGTATTTGGGAATTGTATTGTCAGATCCTTAATATTCTGATGCTGTGAATAAGTCATCAGATCTGAATTTTCTGATAACTCTGTAAAAAAATCAGCATTAACAGTGAACCATGCGAGAACATCATCATCAGTGTCACCATGAGGTACCCACTCTCCTCGCAGAAGAACTGGAATAAGGGTATCGTTATAAAAGTCGAAATTATCTCTGAAATCCTCAGGCAAACCCCTCATGGGAATAATTTTTGCTCCATCTGTCTCACTTACGCACACCGGATAATAACTCAGAGCTGAAGGTTCTTTCTTGATTGCCTGATTACGGAATCCTCCTCTTCCAAAGCCATTAGATCCATGATTATTATTTTCATCATATTGTAAATAATTCCAAAAATTCACCATTGATCCATCACCGAGCTTGTTCAGATAATAATACCCGAACTCATCAAATGCAAAGCCCAGCTTCTCAAGCTCAGATTTTGATAACTCCAGTATTTTGCCATTGATAACAGTATCTGGGAGGGGGCTAGAGACCGCTTGCTGCGAATCCTGGGTTTTGGACGAAATGACTTCTCTGGTATTATCCGGGATTTGATGATCAGAGATTTTCTCTGTCTCACGTGAGATTGCATTGCTAATATTTGAATTCTTCTCCTCCTGGATGCCTGCAGCAATCTCAGGAGTGGAAATTTGCACATCTGTCTCTTTTAACTGATGTCTGGGGAAAAAACTCATTGATATAATGATTGAAATAATTCCGATAATTGAAACGGACATAATTGTAATTTTTAGTGGGTTAAATACTTTTAAAACTTTACGAGGACGATTTAAGCTGATGCTTTTCTTACTGGGCTTAAGGTCAGTACTCAACAATTCCTCAACTCCTTTTTTTGAGAAATGAGCTTTAGAATTCTTGACCAGCTCAATCATTTCGGACAATGTTTTTCTATTCTTCATCCTTTGTCCTTTCAGCTTTTAATCTTCTTTCATCCTCATCATTTAACCACAATCGCAATTGTTCTCTGGCTCGTTTGAGCCGTGATTTCACCCCCGAAATTGTTCCTCCCTGTAGCTGCTGTATTTCCTTCAGTGAAAATCCTGAAACTTCGAACAACAGAAAGGTATCCTTCTGATTGGGTGGCAATCGATCTAAATAGTTGTACAATAATTCCACATCAGGATGAATATCAGGGGGTGCTTCATTGCTGAGCAAGAGCAATGCTTCACCTTCTTTATATTCACCTTGAAACCGTTTTTTCCGGTGTTGATTTAGTCGCAATCGTCGGGCTACACCAAAGAGATAGGATTTGAATGAATCCCGTTTGCGCAAACGGGATAGGTTTTCAAAAACCACTAATATAGCTTCTGCAGCCAGGTCTCTGGCATCGTCAGGGTTACTAGTAATCCCCCGGCAATACCTTGAGAAAGAATCGTGACAAGGACCATACAAGTCCATGAACACTTTTTGTTTTGAATCATCCCGGGATAGATTCATTCAATTAAATCAATTGCGACTATTGGTTTCTTAAAGGTAGTAACTTGAATTGGGAAAAAGTTTCAATAAACAGACAGACCTAATAGCAAGTCCTATAATAAACTACCTCTTGATTACTTTCACCCAATAAGAAACCCCGGCTGTGTCAAGCAAGCGCACCAGGTAGATCCCTGAATTATATTCAGCCAGATCCAGAGTTTGCCCCGCTGAACTTTTATGAATTATTCCATGTTTAATCTCTTGTCCCTGAAGAGACAAAATCTGATAAGAGTATTCTTTATTGGCTGGCACATCCAGTCTTACTAGTCCATCTGTCGGAATCGGATATGCGCTGATGTCATTATCCAGCAATTCAATATCTGAACCTGAAGTGTCACCATTACATCCTGTCACGGAGAATTCGGCTGCTGATGCCCAGGGGCCACCATTCACTTCTGAAAGGGCCACCAGTCTCCAATACTGACCAGATCGGGTCTCGGGCAAAATAACTGTTTTGGGAGCTGCTGAATTTTCCCAGGTACCGGTTGCTACCGGCTCACCCCATTCATGGTAATCATCACCAACATACAATTCCCAGTCCTTTATTCGGCCATTCTGACCTGATTGACGTGGCAAATAAGTGAATTTATGAACACTGAATCGCTCAACCATATCAACCATGATGGAATGCGGATAATCTTTGGTTCCACTGCTCCAGCTGGTATGCCAGATCGTTGTAGGATCACCATCAATTGCCATACTACCCAATCCCGGATAATTATTCTCCTCACTGTCGACATATAACAATCGCCAGGTACTAATATCAAGTTCAGCAGGATTTGTACAATCACCAACCGAAGGGCAGGTAGTAGTGGTTACCATATCAGGCATGGTTTTACTATATACATCACCATCTTTTGTTACAGTCAGTGTAACCGAGTATGACCCGGGAGTCCCTAATACCACTTCCGGATTCCGGATATTAGCATCACTGATATAAGCAGGAGCCGGAGTAATCTCCCATGCCCAGCTTACACCCTCATGATTTAGCATGGAGTGATCATCAAAATGCAGTGTGTCGAGCATGCAATTGAAAAAAGGTCTTTCAACCCAGGGTGTAATAATCGGAGTAAAAGCCGGGTCTTGCATAGGAGATTCCCAAACCCCGCCCGATCCGGCTGCACGCAGTTTGCTGTCGCGGAAGAAGGGCATTGCCAGATTAATTTTCATACCTGCCGGATAATTGGTGTTGAAATCCTGCCAGTCATCCATCTCGTCTGTCCTGTAATACACTTTGGCCGATTTCCCATTCTTCGAATTGGTAAAAAGATAAACTAAATCTTTTCCGTCTGAAGTGGGTTGAACAATCAGGTTTTTTGTGTATTCCGAAACTGTTCCCTTCCAGTTTGTCCAGGTATCACCACCATCTTCAGATTTGAATATTTTACCAATATCCGACGACCATGTACCGTTTTGAAGACAGGCATAAATGGTATTTCCATCATAGGGTGAAATAGCAAAAAAGAGTTTCCCTTTCCAGCTTGAGCTTCCATACGGACTTCGGGTAAGCTTGCTTTTGTACAACCAGGTATCACCCCCGTCTTCACTTTTATACAAGCCCCGGTTCACCACATCGACATACAAAATACCCGGGTTGCTATAACTCATTTCCATATATCGCACCTTATCAGAGAATGTATGAATCCTTTCATAGCTAACTCCCATGTCGGTACTTTTCCATATACTGTTACCTTCGCCCACATACATAACTCCATAATAATTCGGATGAGTAATAATATTCCCCCGGCGTCCGCCATATTCATCCATATTAGGAAACTTACTGAAAATAAAACGCCCTTCAGGCATGCCTGTGGCCTCCTTCGGAAGTATCCATCCATTACCCAGATCATTAAAAGCCACATGGCGGCTTTTTCCCTTTATCACCCATCCGGTAGGAGACTCTGCCCCACCCATCCTGAGGGCTTTATCACCATAAAAATCAGCGACTGCAGTATTACCGTTATGGTATCTTCCACCCACAAAAAGGTCTTCATTCCAACCCTGGTCAAAACCCCACATATCTGATCCCACAATGCCATTGATACGAGTGTAAGAATTCGAAGTGCTGGTGAAGTCATCACTGCTTAATGTCATCCCTCCATCTGTTGCAACCCAGGTATTACCGTTTGGCAACATCTTAATATCCTGGATATCAGGATGGATACTAAAATCACCTCCATATCCACCAACTTTAGCGAAATTCACTCCCCCGTCAGTCGATTTAAATAAAGTACAGGTTCCCCAAAAAACAGTATTTTCATTATTTGGCGAAACAGCTAAAACGTAATCGAAATATCCTTGTCCGGTAGAAAAACCGCCCAATCCAGCTTGAGATCTTGGTTCACCTTTTTTCGTGAGTTCCCAGGTCCATGAATCAGCACTGTGCGTACCCTTATAAATATAGGCATACTGTTCTTCCCCTTCTGAAACCAACATTGTGGCGTATATAATATTTGAATTTGCCTGTGTCACCGCCAAAAGAGCCCCACTGTGATTCGTATGTTCGGCTGGGAAATTATCATCCTTCGAAAATGATGCACCGCCATCTCTGGATATAGTCAGCTCAAAAACACCACCATTCGAGGCAGATATCCCATATATAACATTGTTATCGTCTGGTTTGATTTCTACATCCCATGTTTTAGTACTCCAGGATTTTGTCCAGCTATCTCCACCATCCGTACTGATGAATATTCCTTTGTCAGCAGCTGCAATGAGTTTGTCAGGAGAGCTATAATCAATAATGAGCCTGCTGGCTGCAAACAGATCTGAACTTTCAAGCATCGGGATCCAGTTCAGGCCAGCATCTATAGTTTTATGAATTTGACTACCGGCTGAAACATAAACAATATCAGGGTTCTCGGGGTGAATAGCAACAGCTGTGACCCCGCCACCGAAAGGATATCCTTGTCCTGATAATTGCCAATTACGCCCTCCGTCACTTGTCTTATTCACATATCCTGTTTCTGCTCCTGCAAACAAAATCTCATTATTCGAAGCAGCCACATCAAAAGAATAAACATTCACCTGCCACGGACAAGATAAGGGGGCTTGCTGAGCGCCAGATGAATTCAGCCAGAAAGTCTGTTTTGGCCCCAGGAAGGTCCAGTTCGATTGCTGATCACTACCGGATTTATAAATCAATGGTGCTTCACGCTGAGCCTTCAGAAGGTTTTCCCTATACAGATTTAGATCTGGCAATTGTATTGAACCATCATCAAGAACATAAGATTCAACTGCTCTCCTCCATATTTTGTAATATCTTATAATAGCATTCTTTCCTCCCGGATGGGTACTCATATAAGCCTGGTAATCTGCTTCTATCTCATTAAAATTGACCTGATCCTGATAAAGCATTTTTGCCCAATCAGGATAGCTATCACTATAAGCAGGCTTATAACTTTTAATCACTCCAGGGATTTCATCATAAGGAGTAAATTGAGCCTGTGCTGACCCAGAAAGGCTGTAAACACCTATGAACAAGGCAATTTGAACTATGTGAAAAAAATTTGATTGTGTCATACAATTTGGTCTTTTTTGGAAAGACAAAAGTACAACAAAACCCAGTGATTTCAACAAAAGAACTGACAAGAAGGGGACAGGGGACAAGGGACAGGGGGGACCAACGACCAATGACAAACGACCAGGGACCCGGACCCCGGACTTCGGACTTCGGACTTCGGACCCAGGATCCCGGACCCCAGACTTCTTTCCCCAGACTTCGTCCTACTTCTTCAATGGAATTGTAAAATAAAACACTGACCCTTTTCCAACTTCAGATTCGACCCAAATATTTCCTCCCAGCAATTCGACGTAGGCTTTTGTGATAGACAATCCTAAACCTGAACCTTCAATAGTTTTTGACGCAGTCAATTCTATATGTGTGAAGCGCTCAAATATCAGTTGCTGTAGATCTTTAGGTATACCCATGCCAGTATCTTTTACAAAGAATTCGACAAAGCCATTTCTTTTCAGACATCCAAACTCAATAGAACCCCGTATGGTATATTTTATGGCATTTTTTACCAGGTTAATAAAAATTCCATGCAACTTTTCACCATCCGTTTTCACAATTAAGCCGGATTCCAGTAATAAATCATTATACGAGAACTGTATTCCTTTGTTCTCAACCTCTGGTTTGAAGAAATTGTAAATATCTACAAGTTGCTCATTAATATTTACATCTGAAATAGAAACATTCATCTGTCCAGCCTCTAATGTAGACATCTCAATCAAGTCATTGATGGTGTTGAGCATGCGCATTCCACTCTTTTCAATTATCTTAATATACTCCTGCTGTTCATCGCCAGAAAGATTTGGTTCTTTAAGTAGTTCTGAGAATCCGAGAATACCATTCATGGGTGTGCGGATTTCATGGCTCATATTAGACAAAAATGCTGATTTCAGACGATCAGACTCTTCAGCCTTATTGAGTGCAGCAATCAAATCGCCCTCTGCCTGCTTTCGCGAAGTGATGTCACGATTATTGCCACGCCTGCCGAGATAAAGCCCATTATCATCAAACACCGGAGTGCAATTATGTTCAATCCACCGTAATTCACCTCTACGATGAATGATTGGAAATTCCATGCTGACCATTGGTTTATTTCTATCCTCCTGGTTTTCATAATGGGCCTGAACCTTATCTACATGATCAGGATGAACCAGACTGAATAACAACTCAGGATTATTAGTAAATTCAGATGCACTGTATCCTGTTATGCGTTTGCAAGAGTCTGACAAATAAACGTATTTCCCATCCGGGTCTATCCAATACTCCCAATCGTAAGTGTTATCAGCTAACAGTCGGAATTTATGTTCACTTTGAAGTAGTTGGATCTCCATCTCCTTCCGTTCTGTAATATTTCTGAATATCTCAAGTTTACAAATACTACCATCCGGGTTATTAAATGGTGTGTCAACGAGATCATAGGTTTGGCCATTTCTTGGGGATGTCCATTCCCATTGCAATGTTTTCCCAGCAAAAACATCATCGTTCTTGCAAAAAGAGCATGGTTCATTATAATTATGGAAATACTTATAGCACTTTTTACCTTCAGGAGGGCCAAGATCCCTTATTAGGGCCCGATTAACAAACTGAATATCATAGTCCTTATTGACAATGTATATCCCATCGGTCATTGATTCGAAAATCGCATAAAAATTATCCCTCTCAGCTTGGAGTTTTGATTCTGCTTGCTTACGCTCAGTAATGTCCCGGGCAACACCTAATACCACTGATTTACCTTTAATCTTAACAGGATAAGAACTTATTTCAGTAGTAATCTGTTTTCCATCCTTACAATTCAAAACAAATTCCTCAGGACCAGTACCATGACCTTGAATGTTTTTCAGTAATAATGCTGATACTTTGAGGATTTCCTTAGGAGATAATAGTTTAAGTTGAAAAAAATTAGCCCCTATCAGCTCTTCTCTGCTATAACCGAGCATATCTTCAGCAGCCTTGTTTCCATCGAGGAATTTTCCTTTAAAGTCATTCAGATAAATTGCATCAGGAGCAGATTCAAAAATAATCTTCAACCTTTCTTCCGAGTTTCTCACCTCCTCCTCTAACTTTTTGCTCCCGGTATCATCTTTATAAACTGCAACAATCTCTCCTGATGACAGTTTGTAAATATAATTCTCCCTATATCCCTGAATCCTGTCATCTTTATAGATAGATATCGGAAAGTGTACCGGATTTCCACTTCTCCATACATCCTGAAAAACCTTTAGCAATCCAAATTTCTTAATGCCGGGAAATACATCAGTCACCCTTTTTCCTAATACTTCTTCCTTAGATACCTGCTCGACTTTCTCCGCCATTGGATTGAAATCAAGAAAGATAAAATGCTGCCCTTTGTCAATTGCCTTATAAATAGCAATGCAGTTTATTGTATTCTGAACAATACCTTTATATCTCTCTTCACTAATCTGTAGCCTTTCAGAAACATTCTTGTATTCATCAAAAGATCTCTGCAGCCCGGCATTCCTGACTTTTAGCTGGTCATTTTCTCTTTTAAGTTCTTCAAATGCTTTATCCGAATACTGCATAATAAAACCTTCAGTAAGTTAAATAAACACAATAGATTATTCCCAATCTTTCACCTGATATCAAGTACACTTAAGTATCAGAGTATTTTAACTACTAAGATATGCAACTGGTCTCAAATTACATAGAATAATATCCCATTATGGATCAACTATTTGACCAAAGATCCCGGACCTCGGACATCGGACCCCGGACCCTTGTCCGGCCCCTGTGATTTGAATAACAACAATCTCTCCCCATATTTGAACTCTTAAAGAAGATTAAATTATGGCTGGTTGGTATGAGCGTCGTTTGTTCTTTACTAAATATATATTCAGAATCTGGTACAAATTTGTGAATCGGGTCGACCGTAAAGGTGAGTTGGTTTTTATGAATTATGGTTTTAGTAATGGTGAACCCACCCCAGACCTGGAACCCAATGAGGAGTCTAATCGCACATGCATTCAGCTGTATGATCAATTAGTAAAAAATTCGGAGATCAAGGACAAGCATATACTTGAGGTCGGATCAGGCAGAGGTGGTGGACTGGCCTTCCTTACCCAACGCTATAAACCCAAGATGGCCACTGGTTTAGATCTAAATAAAACAGCCATCAGTTTTTGCAATAAAACACATGCCCACAAGGGTCTGAAATTCCATCATGGACATGCAGAAAAACTTCCTTTCGAGGATAATTCCATGGATATTGTAATAAACGTTGAGTCGAGTCATCGCTATGAAAATATGCATGCCTTTCTGGCTGAAGTCAAGAGGGTTCTTCGTCCGGGAGGTTCTTTCTTATTAACCGATTTCAGGTATGATCATCACCTTGAGAAATTCAAACGTGATATTCAAGCCGCCGGAATGAATATCGTCAACAACAGCCTTATCACATCTTTTGTGGTTGAAGCTCTGAAGAATGACAACTCGCGAAGGGTAGAGCTTGTTAAACGTTTGGTTCCCTGGTTTCTGCACAAGCACGCACTGGAATTCTCAGGTGTAGTGGGCTCCCGCAGCTATAATAATTTTGAATCCGGCAGGTGGTCATATCTCAATTACCATCTCAAAAAAGAAATGTAGTTTACTATATTTGATAACTGTAAAACTACATTATATGCCTTCTCATCGCTTTGCCATGGGATTAGTACTAATTCCCATACTTTGCGCATTAAGTATGATCATTCTCAACATTGACTTATTGATTCGCTACATCAGTGTAATATTCACCACTATTCTTTTTAATGGACTCGTGGTGATATACTACAAAAAGGAAAGAAAGCTGATCGAGAATGGTAAGATACACATCTTTGTTGAAGACAAGCATCGCAAAAACTTCAAATGGCATCGAGCGGTTTTTATTGTAATCAGTGTCTTCCTTATCATTCAAATACTATCTGATTTAGCATTCGTCTGGGGAAGTAGAACCGTAACTTTACATATTGCCGTTTATGTGCCAATCCTGATTTCAATCCTCATGTACGACCTGGCTCAGTCTGCTATCCGAATAGGTGATAAGACAATCGAATTTGAATATGTGTTTCGAATAAGATTATCAAAGATTGTTTCCTGCCGGATGGATGAATTTGACTTATTCCTCGAACTCAAAAGTGGCAAAGAATTTCATCTTGATATCCGGAGAATAGAAGATTATGAGGAACTAAAAACCATCCTTGAGCAAAAACTTACAACTCGAGTACAAATAATTTGATGCATATGATTCACGAAAGTGTCATTTCACCAAATACCGGACCACGGACCCCGGACCAATATTTTACTTGAGCTCTACTATCATCAGAACCGGATTGCTATTTGTACTTAAATTACTGATCATTACCCTGTACCTGTTTGCAGCCTCCTTATTTTTGATAACAATATTTTTTTCTTGTTCAAGTGAACCTTCAATTAAATCTACTGATTGTATGAGCTTAAAAAAGTATTGCCCCTTTTCAGTATACCAGAAAGGCCAAAAGGAAGGGCCTCCATCATAATCGTTTTGCACGCCCTCTTGTTGATAATCCGGATTTGATACCAGGGATATCTTTCCAGATGCTTTTTCAAAGACGGCAAACTCCAGTTTGTTTTTAAAAAAGAACTTCAGGTACCAATTATTCCTGGTTTCCATTCCATTAATATCACGGATATACTTATGTTTTTCTCTATCGTAACGATCAAAATCCTCCATTGGGTCAAATGGCATCTTGTATTTGCCAAGAGACCAGCTTAATGCTGGTTCAAATCGTCCATCCGGAGTGGCTCTTAAAATATAATCCTCCTCCCAGGAATTGCAAAGAACACCATTTGGTGAATTCATCATGTGTGGTGAAAGGATACTAAGCCTTGCTGATCTTTTGAGCTCAATCTGATCTTCCAAAAACCTTTGACTGATGATCCCGGCTGTATCATGAATGAAGTATCTGAAATATCCCCCTTCATGCTCTTGCTGAATAAAGAACCATGTAAGAAACTGATTATCACCCATGGGAATAAAATTCACTGGGGCTATCTCTGGCTTGATGTCTCTAATATGTTCACCGTCAAATGAATAGCCTGTGATTGCCCGAAGGGTGGCATTTGCAATATAGACAGTGCGGGACTTTTCATCCGGCCAGAAATCGTAATCAAAATTGTACTCGCCTGGTCCTTTTCCAATCGTTCCAATTGTTTTTATAAACTTCCCTGATCTCGAGAATACACCAAGAGGTTTTCCATGCTCTCCAACGAAAATATACTCAGCACATGGTTTAATCTTAACTTTAGTTTCCCCAATAAGGTATTTATTAGTGGTCTCAAGCGGTATATACTCTATCGATTTGACGATATCCGACAGGTAAATATCTTTCCCCTGGTTTTGGATATCCTCCATGTCAACATGATACAGGCTATCAGCTTTCACTTGCTGAGGTAATTCTTGATTATTCTTCTGAGCTGAAGATTCCTTTTCTTTTTCATCGGGTGAGCCACAGGACAAAGTAGTTATAGTGATCAAACTTAGTAAAGTAATTCTCAAATAGTTTTGCATTCTATCTTGCTTTAAAATAAGGCTCAATTGCAATGAATTTATCGGGCTATAAATATAATTTATTCGATGAGCAGTATTGAGATTTCGCTAAAAAAAAGTCCCCCGCTAATTCACGGGGGACTTTAAGTACATAAATTCCTGTGTTTACTCTTCAGAGTCTTCAACATCAGCATCCTCAACCATATCTTCTGTTGGGTCGATATCTGATATCTGGTCACTCAGCTCTTTTTCTTTTTTCCCTATCAGATAATCGGGTAATTCTAATCCTGCCATTTTAAATAGTTCTTCAAACGGTGGGATTGATCCCAGCATTCCTGACAAGAAATTAGCCGATGTAGGTGATTTACCATCTGCACCGCTTGACATGTTATCCCAAACGGTGATTTTATCAATCTTCAGATTCTTAATCGCTTCAACCTGGGTTTTCACCAACTCTGGCAATTTATCAGTTATCATCAGCATTACCGCTGATTTAGCATCTTCTCCGGCAGCTTCTACTATTTTATCAAATCCATCAGCCTGCTTACTCAATATTTCATAAATACCTTTCGCTTCGGCTTCCATCTTCATAAATATTGCATCTGCATCACCTTTTGCATGCCTTCGTGTTTGTTCTGCAATCGCCTCAGCATTTATCTCAATTTTCTCCTTGTCAATCTGAGCAGGCACCACAATATTTGCAGTTTGAGATGCACGATCTCTTTCTGCACGAACCGTTTCAGCTACCCTCTCTGCTCCATATGCTTCCTCGAGTGCCTTAGCCTGAGTTACTTTTTCGGCGGCAACCGCAAGTCTTTCAGCTTCAGCCTCCTTTGTCCTCCTGTCGGCATTTGAATTTGCAACAGTAATTTTGGCGGTATTTTCTCCCTCAACAGCAGATGCATCTGCACTGGCAACCTTAATCCTTTGTACCTGATGAGCATTGGCTTCACCAATTGATCCATCACGGTTCTTTTCGGCAACGCTTTTCTTTGCATCATTAATCGCTTTAGCAGCAGCCTCTTTACCCAGAGCATTAATGTAGCCAGATTCATCGTTGATGTCAGTGACGTTTACGTTGATTAATTTCAAACCAATCTTCTTTAGTTCTGCTTCCACATTGGAAGAAACTGCAGCTAAAAATTTATCCCGGTTTGAATTAATCTCCTCAATATCCATGGTAGCCACAACCAGCCTCAACTGACCAAAGATGATATCTTTCGCCAGATTGCTAACGTCGGTCTGTGATAAACCCAATAAACGTTCAGCAGCATTTGTCATAGTTCCTGGTTCAGTTGAAATACCTACAGTAAAACGTGAGGGAACATCAACACGAATATTCTGCTTACTCAGCGCAGAGGTTAGATTAATCTCTATTGACAAAGGTGTCAGATCAAGAAATGCATAATCCTGAATGACTGGCCATATAAAAGCTGCCCCACCGTGAATACATTTGGCTGATCGGGATTCTGTGTTAACTCCTTTTCCTACTTTGCCATATACAACCAAAATCCGGTCGGATGGACAACGTTTGTACCTTCGGAAAAAGGATACTATGAGAATAAAGATAAATAATACCGCAACTGCGACTGCAATTAAAATGTATTGTTCCATTGTTTTGTTTTGTAATTAATTTTAGCGAGATGGTTTTACAATTATTATTTCATTATTGAAAATATCGACTACTTCGACCACAGCACCTGTTTTGATTTCTTCATTGTGATCGGTCATAGCATCCAATGTTCGTAAACCTTGAACGGAGATCTGAACTTTTCCAAATCCCTTACGACTAGGAGGAATAGTCAGGTATACACTGCCTATTTTCCCTTTTGCATTGGTGAGTCTTAAAGTTCCATCATCTGCCAGCTTTCCCATGAAATAAATAATGCTTGCCATTATTATCATCATCAGGAAACCTGATACTGAGGAAATGAGAATACATAAAGCAGTACTAAATCCTGCTTCAACACTGGCAATACCAGTCCATGCAAAAATTGTAAAAAAGGCGATCAGATTCTTCAAAGTGATAAACTGAAAGCCCATTCCTGCATCTCCCTCAACATTCATATCCACGTCTCCTCCGGCTTCGATGTGGTCAATATCTCCACCAAAAAAGGTTAGAACCATTTGCACCAGGAATACCAGAGTGAATGGAATTGCGATGATCCAGTAAACCTGCTCCAGAGCGCTCAGAGTAGGCCACCAGCTTGAAATTGAAAGTAACATAATTCTATTTTTTAAGGTCTAAACCAAAACTACTTTTTTTTATCACAATTTTAAAATGAAATCTGTAAACAATTTCAATAATCCGGTCAAATGGTGAGGGGGAGAATTAGCAGTTATGGCGATGAATGACAATATTTCACCGATTATTCTACATAGTTGACCGACAATTTAACTCTAAACATGAGAGTCAAATATTACCTGGCCTTTTTAGATTGATCTTTCTGTGATAATAAAACAGAGGGAAAATCTAAGCAACAATGCTCCGATTAACTTTTTAGCTATCATAGCAATAATAGCCTCAATAATCCTTAACTACATTGCCTAATACTGATTTCCCTTTTCTTGTCCTGATATTTGCACCCTGTATCCGGTTTGAAGAATTCCTTTTGGGATGCTGAGCTGGGAATAAGCTCCCTTAGGAAAAACAAAATCAGGATTCCAATATAATGTGGGATTGTACTTTTCCAGATTAACAGTTTGCTCATCTCTGTCCGAAGCCCTTTTAGTTTTGATTTCCACCACACCAGCAGAGTTTTCCATCCCAGTGTACTTGATCACATCGGCTATACTTGAAGAAGCCTTAATGCTGGCTACATCGTAAGGACTTATCGAATTTAAAACTTCAACATCAGATCCTTTTACTATCCCGTCAATCACAATTACTGCCCCACCCTGGTAATTAAAAGAATCGACTCCTCTGAAAACTATTTTGCCATTTTCCAGGCGATAGGGTTTGATGGTCATTAGTACGGATAAAATTGTTCTTCCCTGAGCCAATTGTCTCTGAATTCTCTCGTCCTGAGTCATTTTTGTCGGAGTAATTTCCATTGCCTGAAATTTCATTCTGTTATCGGCAACAAAAGTTGGTCGTTGTCGCCCCATCCGGAGGAAATGATCATTCCAGAATTGCTGCAAATGAATTATCGCCATCAGCTGATCAAGAGATGTTTTTTTATATCTGAGTGCCAGGCGTTCAGCATAGTTTTCATCCTTGCCTTTATCATTAAGGGAATTATTTCCTGTCGGATTGGTGAGTAAAAACTGTTCGATTGCCCTAGGTTTAATAATACCTGACTCGTCAATAAAGGAGTAACAAAATGGAGAGTTGGCTAATACGATGCCCAGAGTCTGATAATACTCTCTGGTGGGATGACTATTATAGGCCGGAGACAGGATCTGATCAACAATTGACAAGCTGTGTATTAAGTTTGTTGCAGGTTGATTTGACGCCAAAGTCAGTAAATAATGATCATCTTCATGATTAAGCTGAACTGAAATCTCAACTGGCTCCAAAGGATTTTGCTCAGCCAAGCCAGCAAATCCGGTGGTACGGGCTAATAATTCACCCTTTTCATCAAATAAATTAAGTTCAACAAGCCCCGGAGCCAATTCATTGACTGGCACAATAATTTCTCTTTCCTTGCTCAAATAGAAGCGATCATTAAAAATCTCAACACCATGTTTCGAACCCACTGCCGTAACGGGTAGAAAGATATCATCAACGCTGATATCTGCCTTAAAGATTAAGCTTTCAGCACTGGATTGGAGTAAACTCAGGCTAACACCAAAAGATTGAATTTTTGGCAGATCAAAAGTTTTGCGGATACCTGCTGGCTTGCTTATTCTGAGTTTCAAAGGATGGGCAGCATCCGCCAGGATTTCCAAAGAACCTAAACCTGGCGAATTTGTACTCACATTGCCATATTCTTCACCATACTGATCAATTAGTGTACCTTCAAGTTCAACAGGGTCACCCAAAACCGAAAATACAGTAAAACCTATACTAGATTTCAGCTCATCAATCAGCAGTCCTCCTTCAGGATAGAAATTTACCAGTAGAGGCAGGTTTTCTGAGGGAATAATAACACTATTGTTGTATGTATTCCCAAAGAGTTCAGCACTAATCTCGACATGAACCAATGCAGGATCATAGCCATCCGGGAAAATAAAATCAAATTCTTTCACCCCTTCTCTGTTAGTTCGGGATCTGCCATTAGCAAATGCTTCGCCATTTGCCTGAGCCTCCCATGAGAATGAAGTTCTGGTGGCTAACTGAGCATCCGGAAAATACATGACAACCTTAACAATCACCTCATCTCCGGCCTTATAAAAGGACTTGCCAGGTTCAGCTGAGATTAGTAAGCCCGGAATCTTAGTTTCTTTGATAATCAAGGTTTTCGCAAAAGAATTTTGTGATCCCGAATGCTCCATTTGCTTAGTGAATGCTACCAAATTGAAAATTCCTTCAGGAAGAGCTATGGATAAGGTAAATTCTCCGGAGATTCTGCAAGCGGCCATTTTAAACTTTTTGGCTGACAGGATAATTCCTGAATCATCAAGCAGCATCAGAGTAAGACTATCGTTACAAGTTGCGTCAGTATCATGATGAATCAGCTCAGCGACAAACTGCACTGCGTCCCCTGAGGAATATACATCTCTATCAGTAAGTAAAAATAAACTCTCCTGACCTGAAAGGGTAATACTTAAAAACAAAACAGACAGCACAGTTAAAATGAAGCTCTTCCTCATGACCATAATTTCTTTGCTACAAAGATAGTATTTCCACTTCCCTGAGCCTACCATAAGCATATAATCCGCACATAATCCAGATAAAATCCAGACATAAAAAAACCCCTTTGGTCAGGCAGGAAGCCGACGCAAAGGAGTCATTTATATTTTTACCAATATGTATCTCTAAAACTGCTATTTATCCGGGTTAGGATGAGCCATTTGTTTAAGATACTCTTCATAATTAAAGCCTTTGAAATCAGGGCTTTCTTCGTTATGACAAGTCTTGCAGAGCTTTTCGTCAGGAATGATTAAGCCTTTTGCAACAGATTTCTCACGACTTTTCATGACTGACATAGATTTGTATGCACTACCCGGGCCATGACATGATTCACATCCGATTCCTTCTTTTTTGGTCAGGGAATACTGCAATTTGACATCTGTGTGCCCAACTGTAGCATGGCATTTCAAACATTTAGGATCCTTCTGCTCCTCGGCACTGAGTTTTGCCAGGGCATTTGCATGTGGACCTGCAGCCCAAAGTTTGTACTGTGCACCTGTAGTTGCCTTATTATGACAACTCTTGCATTTTGCAGATCCGATATATTCGAAATCCGCCGGAGCCGGGCCTTTTCCAATGAAAAAACCGAGAGCAATAAACAGTGGTAAAGCTTTTACAAACATAATTATTGAATATAATGTTAAACTTAAAATATCAATACAAATAAGATGCCAATTTATTAAAAAAAGGAATACGAATTACAACAACAAATCAATACATATATTGATATATATCAATGTTTGGGCAGATATATGTCACAAAGGCCCTGTTTAATTTGTAATCATTCTTTTTCAAAACTTTTGTATGATTGTAAAACTTGTAATTCGAATCAATTGCATACTCAAATGATAAAAAGCAAAGGGATTAAAACAGGCATAATACTTAGAGTGACCTTACTTCTGATTACAATTCTTATGAGTCAAAACCTCACTATGGCTCAGAGTAATGAGGATTGTTTTATGTGTCATGAAGATCCTGAACTTACTGCCATGAGAAATGGTCGTACAGTCTCGATGCACATAAGGACAAACGCACTGGAAAATTCGGTTCATAATGATTTCGATTGCACTTATTGCCATGAAGATGCTGCTGTGGAAGAATTTCCTCATCCGGAGAAATTGCAAGCGGTAAATTGCGGTAATTGTCATGACGAGGCCATGGAAAAATTTGATCGTGGGATACATGGACAGGCTTTACGATTAAAAGAAATTTACGCTCCAAACTGTAATGAATGTCATGGCTCACACAACATCCTAAAAGGCAGTAACCCAAAATCTTCCACCTATAAGATGAACATACCAATCTTATGCGGCAAATGTCACAGAGAAGGTGCTCCTGTTGCAAGGGTTTATGATATCGGTGAGCAAAATATTCTTGAAAACTACAGTCAGGACATTCACGGTATTGGTCTTTTTGAAAAGGGTTTAATTGTTTCAGCTACATGTAATGATTGCCATGGAAATCACGAGGTTTTACCACATTCAAGCATAAATTCGAGTATCTCAGCCAAAAATATTGCATCAACCTGCATGAAATGCCATACGAAGATTGAAGAAGTTCATGTTCAGGTTATCCGTGGAGAATTATGGGAGGAAAAACCAGGAGCTATACCCGCCTGCTCCAGCTGCCACATTCCCCATAAAGTAAGCAAGCATAATGTAACACCAAATATTGCCGATAAATCTTGTTTGGTATGTCACGAGAAAGATGATGTTCATAAGGTTGTAGCTGACAGCACTATATCTCTTGTAGTAAACAAAGAGGATCTTGACAATTCTGTGCATCAGAATATTTCATGTGTTAAGTGCCATTCTGATGTTACAAGTAACAGAAGGCGACCTTGCGAAACTGTTGGACCAGTGAATTGCTCAAATTGTCATGCCGAAACATCAAAACTATTTTCTGAGAGCGGGCATGGAAAAGCTCTTGAAGCTGACCACCCCAATGCTCCATATTGTACTGATTGTCACGGCACTCACAAAGCACAATCACGATATGATGATACCTCACCGACTTACAGAACCAATATCCCGGATCTATGTGGTGATTGCCATTACAATGATGGCAAGGCAAACGAATTTGCTGACTTGGCAGAAAAAGATGCCCTGCCGGATTATTCATCGAGTATTCATGGCAAAGGTCTGTCTGAGAAAGGATTGATTGTGAGTGCTGTTTGTACCGACTGTCATTCAACTCACTATATTCTAGGGGAAGAGGATGAACGGTCTTCAATTTTTCCCAAAAATATTCCTGCCACTTGTTCCACTTGCCATAAAGGAGTATATGACACTTATATCCTGAGTGATCACGGAATTGGAAACGCAGCTCCCACTGATGGCGAACACGAATATCCAACCTGTGTAAATTGCCACTCTTCGCATTTTATTGGCGCAAGCGGTCCAGATCATTTTAAAGAAGAGATTACACAGCGCTGTGAGCAATGCCATGAGGAAACTGCAGAAACATATCTGGATACTTATCATGGCAAAGCGCATCTTCTGGGTCATGCAAAAGCTGCCAGGTGTTCTGATTGCCATGGGGATCATAACATTTACAATATGAATAACCCTAAATCCATGGTTGCCAGTCAGAATATTGTGGAAACATGCAGGCAATGTCATCCGGATGCTAATGCACGATTCACGGGCTACCTGACTCATGCAACCCATCATAATAAAGAGAAGCACTCAGCCCTGTATTATACATTTTGGGCTATGACCTTCCTTCTTACAGGCGTATTCGTATTTTTCGGTATTCATTTGCTGCTATGGATTCCACGATCCATTCAGGGACGAAGAGAAAGGAAGAAGCATGAACAACAGCCAAAGGGCCTGACCAGCAAATATTATATCCAACGATTCTCACGGAATCAGAGGGGAACACATATTTTTGTTATAATTAGTTTCCTCCTGCTGGCCTTTACCGGGATGATACTCAAATTCGCCAATATGGAATGGGCCAGTACATTAGCTGGATGGATAGGTGGAATTGAAGTTACCGGGCGCTTACATCGATTAGGGGCTGTTATCACTTTCGGATACTTCTTCTTCCATCTGATTTCATTGATAATAATAAAAAGGAAGCGAAAAATTCCTTCTAAACGTTTCATATTCGGACCAAATTCTCTGATGTTTAACCTGACAGACATTAAGGATTTTGTAGCAACAATAAAATGGTTTGTTGGTCGGGGGCCAAAACCCGAATACGGACGCTGGACTTATTGGGAAAAATTCGACTATATGGCCGTTTTCTGGGGGGTTGCTGTTATTGGAATATCCGGACTCATGCTATGGTTCCCTGAGCAGTTCACCCTGGTTTTTCCAGGCTGGCTTATCAATATTGCTCAAATCATTCATTCAGATGAAGCTCTTCTGGCCGTAGGATTTATCTTTACAATACACTTTTTCAATACCCACCTGCGACCTGAAACTTTCCCTATGGACACAGTGATTTTTACTGGTCTTGTTCCTTTCGAGGAATTCAGAAAAGATAGACCTCGGGAATATAAGTACCTGAAAGAATCGGGAAGATTGAAGAAAGTTCTCATTAAAAAAGATGAGCTGAATACCGGGCGTGAGAAATTAATCCGCCTCATGGGATTCATATTCGTCGCTTTGGGATTAACTATGGTCGGGCTGATTATTTATTCCGTATTGATTGGATACGTATAAATAAAGGTCCGGGGTCCCTGAACTGCTCCTACTGTTAGTTAATCATTTCCTAATAGGGCTTTGGCGAAGATTCCTGAAACCCATGCTAGCAAATTCAATACAAATAAACTGGCATACAAGAGAATAATGCCAACCAAACCAACAATAACAGCCCCTGGAATTGTTTCAATGAATCCGAAATAGTATCCCGGCCAATCCCAATTATACCATTGGAAGCGAAACAGGAAGGGATATGCGATTAAACCCAGTGAAGCAGACAACAGACCAATAGTCAGACTAAAAGAAAAAATACCGAGAGGAAACCTGATAAACAGGAAAGCAAATCCTTTCCATGTGAACGGACTCCGGAGCAGCTCTCCAAAGCGTTTCCAAAAACCACTTTTCTCGTACCTGGGTATATCCGGACGAATTTGAAAACCAAGGAGTGAATTCGTCAGACTCACTTCAAAACGGGCCAGCAAATGAACAAGGGCCAGCACTCCCATTAGAATAAAGATACCAAATACGGTAATCAGCAATCCAAAACCCAGGGAGATCCCGGTTACTAAAAAGATAAAATAAATCAATCCAAGAGGAAAAGAGATGAGAAGATAAAGCACATTCAGCCAGGTTTGAGCTTTCCATATAGAGGTAAAGAAATCAGATCCGGTAGGGAAATCTTGTTCTATTATTTTCATTTGTATATGTATATTTTATTTCATGTCAACAAGTTACAATAAATATTATGAATCGGTAATTTTCATTGTAGCCACATAATAATCTTTATCCACTTCTACTTTTTCAATAGATTCTTCCAAATCTAAGCTAGTCCATCTTTTACCCGGGACTAAGACCCTGGGCTCTCCGTTTATCCATACTTTCACCGGAATAGTAAAGCCTTGTATACAATTGGCCCAACGGTATCTCATATCTCCGTCTACAAGTCCGTATTCAAAAGTTGGGATAGTTGTGTTGCGTAAATATTGATCGAAAAAAAGCTTCAGGTCTAAGCCCAGCTCAGCGCTGATATAATCTTCTACCTGCTTACCAGTAACCGTTTGATGGTAAAAATCTTTATTCAAACCACGTAGAACAGATCGCCATTTTTCATCATTATCGACAATTTGACGTAAGGTATGCAACATGTTGGCTCCTTTTGAATACATATCCCCCGAACCGGAATGATTCACGTCATAATGCCCAATAATCGGACGATCATTAGCAATGTTTAAACGTGTGCCGCGACAATAAGCAGCTCCAGCCTTCTTGCCAAAGAAATAATCTACATACAGGCTCTCTGAGTAGGCAATAAAACTTTCATGCACCCACATATCAGCAATATCTTTGTAGGTAACATTATTTGCAAACCATTCATGACCCGATTCATGCACAAGAATAAAATCGAAGAGCATACCATATCCTGTACTGCTCACATCACGTCCGCCATATCCGTTCTTATAGCCATTCCCATATGTTACCGAACTCTGATGCTCCATTCCCGGATAAGGCACCTCAACAAGCTTGTAACTATCCTCATAAAAAGGATATGGGCCAAACCAGTACTCAAAAGCCTCCAGCATCTTGTGAGCTTGCTTGAAATGCTTCCGGGCTTTGACCAGGTTGTCCTTCAAAACCCAGTAGTCACAGTCTAAGTCACCCTTCTCTCCCTGAAAAGTATCAGAGAAATGAACGTAGTCGCCAATATTGATATTGACGCCATAATTGTTTATCGGATTACTTACAAACCAATGGTAAGTACTGCTATGATCTGCGTGCCGGTCAATAGTCCTTAGTCGTCCGTTAGAAACATTAATGAGAGGATCCGGAACCCTGATACTCATCAACATGCTATCAGGTTCGTCATACATATGATCCTTACAGGGCCACCACAAACTGGCACCATCTCCCTGGTTGGCATTGGCTACAAAATGATATCCATTTGAATCATATTTCCAGGCAATTCCACCATCCCATGGCGGGCGTAAATTAACCTTTGGTTTTCCTTCATAAAACACTGTTAGCTCTTTATACGTACCAGGTGCTTGTCGAGAAATCAAATTAATAAACCAGGCATTTCCGTCGCGTACAAAGTCTAAGGACTGACCATCCTGCTCAATTTTAGTAATAAGCATTGGCTTTTGAAGATCAATCTGCATCTTTTGATTGTCAGTCAAAACAGTATACCCGATCAGGTTTTGTCCATGCAGAGAGCTATCCTCCGGATTTACACTGATCTTCAAATGATAATAATTCAAATCCCACCAGGCTCTTTCAGTAGTAATACTACCGCGCAAAGTATCTTGTCGTGTATATCCTGCCGGATGGTTTTGTGCCGATACCATACCAGATATCAAAACTACCAGAGTAAGAAAGCTTAAAAGTGTTTTCATCCGTATACGTGTTAAAATATTTTTCCTTTTGTCTTGCTCGGTACATAAATACAAATATAATTGATTTCAACTCAGGTATTCTTTTTGACTAATGCCACAATTATATGCCTATAAAAATCCGAATAAATTATAGTTTTGCTAAATATGTTTCTCTGAGATTTTAATAATAAAAAGAAGAAGGCTTGATGAAGAAAGGAAGATTTCAGCATATTAAACGACTGCTTGGTTTATGTTTTATTCTCCTCACAGGAATTTCTGCTTATTGTCAGTCATTACATGAACACGAATTCAGAACCCGTTCTGATAAGAATAAAAAACCACCTATCCCTGAATATGTAAATCAGGAAATCATCCCTTTACAGGCTCGAACAGGAGGAGAACTGACAAAGGCTGTTTTCGGATATTTCCCCGAATGGGAATACAATAAAGCTCGTGATTATATCCAGTATGACCTATTGAGTCATATCTGTTTATTTTCATTCGAGCTAAAAAAAGACGGATCTATGACCCCTCCATCCTACTGGCCGTGGACCGATGTGATTAACAAAGCTCATGAGAATGGTGTAAAAGTGGTAATATCGATTGTGAATTATGATTCTGAAGAGTTTTACGATTTCTTACTGGATTCGCATGCCCGTAAAACTTTTTACAATGATTTAGAGCTCTTAGTCAGAGATAACCACCTGGATGGCGTCAATATTGATTTTGAACACTTGCCAATTCCTAATCGTAATAACATGCTGAATGATTTTCTTCTTGAGATGCATGATTTATTAAACCTCATCACTCCCGGAGCTGAAGTCTCATTTGCAGGTCCGGCAATAAATGCAGGAGGTTGGGATTTTGTCGGACTGGCAGCTTCATGTGATTATATTTTTATAATGGGCTATGATTTCAAGGGTGGCTGGAGCGATAATGCCGGACCAAGCTCACCCCTAACAGGAGGTTACTATAACTTAACACGTACTCTTGAAAAAGAATATGAAGATGTAGTCTCTACAAATCCTGAGAAACTCATACTTGGTGTCCCGTATTTTGGCAATAAATGGATTACAAACAGTATCGATGCAAAATCTGGAGTTGTTGAGCATGTGCGAGCATACAGATACAGAGACTTAATCATTGAAGGATTAAGCAGTGGCATGCTTTGGCACGACGACAGCAATACATCATGGTATATAAAAATAGGAGGAGACAATACCATTTATCAAACCTGGTTCGACACTCGCCAAAGCCTGGCACTCAAGTATGACCTGGCCGATTCGTATGATATAAAAGGAGTTGGTATTTGGGCCCTGGGATACGACAGGGATCACCCTGAACTCTGGAATGAACTACGATCAAGGTATTTAGATACCTCATCAAAAACTGTAGAATCAGCTAAACAAAAATCTGAGTTTAACATATATCCCAATCCTTTTGTGTCCTTATCAAATATTAGCTTTAATCTCATTGAAGGAGGATCACTAACTATCAGAATATATAATCAACAAGGGAAACTTGTAGCACAAGTTGCACGTGGACACTTTGAGCCGGGTAAACATTCTATCTCTAAATGGGGAAGTGATCTGCCAGTCGGATCCTACTATTGCCAATTCATCCACACCGTGGAAAATACGACCCATTCTCACGTCAAGAGCTTCTTAAAAATCAAGGAATAAAAATACTTAGTCCTACTATGTTGCGAAATTTGGGATCTACAAATATTAAAATTGCCCCATTGGTTTTGGGAACTGACAATTTTGCAAATCCTACTCCCGAGGTGGAATCTATTGAAATTATCAATCGAGCGCTGGATAGTGGAATCAATATGCTCGATACCAGTAATAGTTATAGCAATGGAGAAAGCGAAAGGATTATAGGAAAAGCCCTTAAAAAATCCGGCAGGAGAAACGATTGTATAATAGCGACAAAAGTATTCTACCCAACAGGCCCCGGCAAATATGATCAGGGGCTATCAGGCAAAGCCATAATAAAAGCATGTGAAGACTCTTTAAAGCGATTACAAACCGACTATATAGATCTTTACCAACTGCACCGACCTGATTATAGCATTCCACAAGAAGAAAGCCTAAAAGCTCTGGCACAATTACAAAAGGAAGGAAAAATACGGCACATAGGTAGCTCCACAGCTCCCACTCCGAGAGTTTTGGAAGGATTAATGATTAGCCGTGACAAAGGCTATCCTGAATTCATTACTGAACAACCACCCTACAATCTTCTCGATCGCAGTATTGAAAATGAACTCCTGCCGATGTGCATATCTCATAATCTGGGAGTCATCACCTGGTCACCATTGGCCATGGGAATACTGGCCGGCAGATATACCGATTATCATACCCGGCCAAAAGATTCACGCTCCGTCTTAAGAGGAGGTATTTACGCTGATCGAATCACCCAGAAAGGAATAGATAAAGGCAATCAATTCATCAGACTTGCAAGGCAATACAACTATAATCCAGCGCAAATGGCTCTTTTATGGGTTAAAGATCAACAAGGTATTACTGCTCCCATAATGGGTCCCAGAACTCTTGATCAATTGAATGATTTTCTACCAGTTGCAGAAATGACCCTGCCGGATGAGATCCGAGCTGCATGTGATGATATTGTCGCACCAGGGACATCAGTGGCTAACTTTCACAATTCCATGTAAGGTGGGAATAAGGAAACCCGATTCCCGATTCCCGATTCCCGATTCCCGATTCCCGATTCCCGATTATTTGCTTTTCCCCCTCCAAATGCTACTTTTATCATCTAAACTCATATTATGAAAAAGCTGAGAACCATTCTATCTTTTGCCTTGCTGTGTTTAGCAATCTCTTCCTCAATGGCTCAGAATGATCCGTTTTTATTAACTATCAATGTTAATCAGGCTGACTCAATTATTAAAGTCTACAGTGACAGTTCTAATTTTGTTATTCTGGATGTGCGCACACCGGCGGAATTTGAAACCGGAAGGATTGAGACTGCGATAAACCGCGACTTTTACAATTCAGGGTTTAATGATTCTCTGGCAAAACTTGACAAAAACCTTGTCTATTTAGTGTACTGTCATAGCGGTGGAAGAAGTAATGCCGCTTCAAACAAGATGCGAGACACTGGGTTTAAGTATGTTTACAATATGTCTGGAGGAATTACTGCCTGGATTGGTGCTGGGTATCCGGTAGTTACAGGAGGTACAGGAGTTGACATCATGGAGACCAGTATGGCGGGGGTGCAGTTTTACCCAAATCCGGCAACAATTGATTCCAGATTCTATTTGAGTGCTGATACCAAGGCCTCTGTAAGAATAATCATATACAGCCAGATTGGGCAGAAAGTATCTGAACTAACCATAGAACCAGGGGAGTCTGGAGAATTTGGCCATCAAAAATTATCCAATGGATTATATTTCTATCAGGTTTTCGATAATGAGAAACTTAGCCAAACCGGCAAAATCATAAAATAAACTGAAAACTGAAAACTGATAACTGATAACTGATAACTATAAGGCTAATTTGTTTAGTGGAATCCTGTAACCTATTAATGCTCCAATTCGATTAAATCCCCAGCCCGTTATTTCATGTGACCAGGTCGGGTCTGACATGGCTTCGATATCTGAATGAGCACCCCATCCGACAGCTACTTCGAAAAATAATCCACCCATGTCGGCTCCCATGAATACCTCCGGACCTCCTCCGGCTAAGTCACTGTTTATCAACTTGTATTTGATACCAAAATAAGGATCAAAACCCTTGTAATCAAAAGATTTTCGCATAGGATTCACTCCTAAAAGAAATTCACCTGAGAAGTTATTGGCAAAAAGCATATTTCCGTCGGAATCATTATACCCAATAAGTCCGAACTGTCCTCTGAGTCCAAGCCATAGCACGTGATTAATCCAATCAGCGTTTTTAAAATTTGGATAATACTCCAGTCCAAGATCCAGATGTATGAGGGCATCTGACCATACTCCATAAATATTAATTCCGCTTGTTAAGCGAAATGGAGTGTAATGCATTAAACGCCCTTTGTAAATAATATTATTTTGGATATCTCTTCCCAGTACTACTCCATTCAGATCAGCTAGCGCAGCATCAAATTCCACTGATTGAATCTTCAATAATCCAACCCTGCTAATTCCGGTCACCTTACTTTTGCCAGTAATGGAAGAGACAGTCTCTTTTGGAAGGGTGATCAGGAAAGAATGCCCCTTTACAACACCTTCATCCGAGCCACCACCAATAACCGCTACAGGAGCACCATCTGTACCCTGCCTGATATCCATTATGGCCAGGTTTTCTCCTCTATCTTTTTTTTTTGATTTCTTAAGTTCTATTACTGTACCCTGAAAGTTCTTTGTTTTTATTTTACCCTCAAAGTAGTCAGCAAGATATTGAGCCGCATTCAATAAGGCAAGTTGTGATGCCTTACCGGTAATTGTATTCTTAAAATCAGTGGCTCCACCATTAAGTGTAACTCCACCAAGCACGCCACTCTCCAGGTTGATCTGATTTTTTCCTTCAGCCTTTGCCATCTCAGAACAAATGAAGATTACCTCTCCTGTACTGACATCAATAATCTTAAGTGTAAATTTAACTAAAGCCTCTAACTCCTTTACTTTCAGGTCAGGAACCAGGTTTTTAACAATCATGGCTCCCTGGCCCCCAGTAGCTGCAGTGGCTATGGCTTTTAAAGGTATTCCGGTAGATTTCACTACCACATCAGGAGGAAAAGCAGATCCAACTATCAAATAATCTACTCCGGTTGTCTTGGATTCTGACCCATTATTCTTCAAGCCAAGCTCGAACTGTTGCAAGTCAAATGTCTCACGGTCAAGTATTCTGAACCGATCAAGTTTGAATAACTCCTCAGTAAGCAAATCACCCATGTATGATCCCAGCATCCCCTTAGGTCCGCCGACAATATTCATCGGAGGAATCACAATGAACTTCTTGATCATTGATTCACTTATCTCAGATGCCTCCATCGTAAATACTTTCATACCCACCTTGAGCAAAGAGAAAGATTCAATAGGATAAGCCTCACCAACTGAGTAGGAATCTGCTACTTCTGTAATAGTAATATTTGAAATTATTTCATCCTTCTTTTGAATTTTTTCACCGGTAACCGGATGTATAATTACCTCGCCTGGTGTAATAACTTTGACTAAATCACCTTTGGTAACCTGACCTTTTTTAAGATCAAGAGTTACTTTATCTTCTCCAAGTGCAATAATGTAACCCTGAATACTATTCTCCTGAGCTTTCAAATTCAGGTATAAGGATAGCAATATTACTACTAAAAGACTGGTTTTTAAGACTTTCATTTTCCTTAGGCTTAGTCAGTATTTGTCTGATAAAATTGGGAAATTATTCCATTATTAGCAATACAAGTCATCAATTGCTTTTTCCAATTTCTAACATGCGTCGGATAGGTTTTTCAGCCACTATACGTAAATTTTCATCCAGATTTATCTCAGGAGCATTATACAACAATGCATTATATAACTTTTCCAGGCTATGTAACCTCATGTACTTGCAATCATTACAGGCGCAAGTTGAATCATTTGGAGGAGCCGGCAACAGGGTTTTTTCCGGATTGGCAAGGCGCATTTGATGGAGAATACCAGATTCAGTTGCAACAATGAAACTATTTCCTTTGTCTGAAGTAACAAATTTTAGCAATGCTGATGTTGAACCAATGAAATCAGATACTATCTGTATCGGCTTTTGACACTCAGGATGACATATAATTTTTGCATCGGGATAGTCTTTCTTCAGATCCAGGATTCTTTCAAGAGAGAACTCCTCATGAACATGGCAGGCTCCATCCCATACAAGCATATTACGACCTGTAAGGCTATTAATATATTTACCCAAATTGCGATCAGGAGCAAAAATTATTGCCTGATCTTTAGGCAGGCTTTCGATTACATCAACAGCATTAGTGGAAGTACAACAGATATCTGATAATTCTTTTATTGCAGCGGTGGTATTTACATAGCTCACCACCAAATGATCGGAATGCTTCTCCCTGAATATCTTAAACTCAGCAGGTGGACATGAGTCAGCCAATGAGCATCCTGCGTTTAGATCCGGTAGTAAAACCACTTTGTGCGGGGAAAGAATTTTTGCTGTTTCAGCCATGAAATGGACACCAGCAAAAACAATAACATCTGCTGTGGTTTCTGCAGCTTTTCTCGATAAATCCAGACTATCTCCAACAAAATCAGCAATATCCTGGATTTTACTGTCTTGATAATAATGGGCCAGAATTACTGCATTCTTCTCAGCACACATCCTTCTGATTTCAGCAACAATATCCAAATCCGGATTTATTGGTGCATCTACATATCCTTTTTCCAGATTCATTACATCAAATTTGATTACAAAAGTAAACTATTATCGCATCTGTCAAACAAATGAAACGTAAACCCTTTCTTATTTGCGTATCCTTGGATATTGTATTCTGAATCCCCTGCCGGATGCATCCTTAACCACCTTTATGGATTCAAAACTAGCCTCAAATGATCCGTTTAAAACCATTTCGTGTGGCTCACCTGCCACTATCCCTCTATCTGGCTGTATCAGCCAGAGGCAATCGGCAGTTTGCAAGGCCAGGTCAAGATCATGCGTCGTCAAAACAACAGCTTTGTTTGTTTCAAGTGCTAATTCCCTCAACAACAACATTGTTTCAATTCGATTTGGAAGATCCAGATGAGCAGTGGGTTCATCAAGCAATATCAGCGGAGTATCCTGGGCCAGTGCTTTAGCTATCATTGTACGTTGCAGCTCACCATCGCTGAGCTCCTGTACATCTCTTGATCTAAAATCATCCAGACTAACCTGATGTAAGGCTTCCCTGATTTTTTCTCTGTCCTCATTGCCCATGCGGCCAAGCCAGTTTATATGTGGATATCTACCCATAGAAACCAGGTCATAAACACTGAGATTCTTTACCTGCACTTTTTCTGTCAGAACGACGCTCATCAGGCGGGCCAGGTGCTTCTGCTGATTAACATTTACCTTTTGTTGGGCTATAATGACATTACCGGATAGTGCTGACTGAATACCTGCCAGGGTTCTTAGTAAAGTGGATTTCCCTGATCCGTTTCGTCCAAGAATACATACCACTTGCCCGCGATTGACTGACAAATTCAGATTCGAAAGCACAGTATATGGCTTCCCTCCCTGTTTGGGATATCCGATCCCGAGATCTTCTGTGATAAGTATAGCATCCTGATTCATAGAACAAACTAATTAGCTAAGCTTCTTCGTTTTCGTCTGGTAATCACCCAAATAACAACAGGAGCACCAAACAAAGCGGTAACCGAATTAATGGGCAAAACCTGGTTAGATCCAGGCATCTGAGATATGATATCACAACATAACATCAAAATACTTCCAATGCAAATAGTTGCTGGAATCAGAATCCTGTGATCAGAGCTTTTGAGCAGGTTTCGTGCCAGATGCGGAACCGCTACGCCAATAAAGGCAATTGGTCCGGTAAAGGCTGTTAATCCACCAGCAATCACACTTGTCAGAAGAATGATCCACAATCGCGACCTTTTAACATCAACACCAATTCCCCTGGCATAATTCTCACCTAACAATAATGCATTCAAAGGCTTTTGCATGAAGAGTGTGAAAAGAATGCCAGTGACAACTATAGGAGCAAAAATTACAAATTGATTCCAGGTTACTCCTGAAATACTACCAAAAGTCCAAACGAGAAAACTATGAACGGTGTCAGGATCGCTAAAGTATTCCAATACACTTACAATGGCACCAGTAATACTGCCAAACATGATTCCAATTATCAGAATGGAAACTGAATCATTTACTCTGACCGAGACAGCAATGACAAGCATCATAACCAGCACCGATCCAAGCATTGAGGCACCTACAAGACCTAAACTTCCGACGAAAGGCATTCCTATTATACTCAGGCCTCCAATACCAGCAGCCATCACGAATATAGCAACTCCCAGACTGGCTCCTGAGCTGATCCCCAGAACAAAGGGACCTGCTAAGGGATTCCTGAAAAGGGTTTGCATCATTAATCCGGCTAATGATAATCCTGATCCGACCAATATTGCAGTAAGAGCTTTCGGCAGCCTGAAAACCAGCAGGATGTCGCGCAAGTACTCTTCTCCATCCGGCCCTACACTTCGGATCAGTTTTGCTGGTGAGATCAATACACTTCCCAGCAGCAGATCAAGACAAAATAAAAGCAGAACTCCTGCGATTAGTAAGGTAAAAAACAAGCGTATTTTTCTTCTTTGATTCAAACTACTGCAATTTTTTATAATACACCAACTTATGATTTGGCAATACTTCAGGATGGGCAATAAAAATCAGATCTGCAAGTACCACATGTGGTTGCATTATGGCTCCTTCCCAATAATCATTGGCCAATCCCCTCAGCATGCGATTAGACAAGCTGTAGACCTCCTTTTCTTTAAAAGCCCTGAACATTGAATAGCGAGGATCTTCTATAGTCAAGTCAGATAATTTTCGGGCTGATACATTCAACCAAAAAGGAGCATCATTGAATTCATGCACAACTGCTTCAAAACCCAATGGAAGGCTTTCCGATTCTTTCTTCTCATACCAGGGATAGAAAAAACCGGCATCCTTTAGGAATTCAGACATATAATTCCCTCCTCCCGGCATGAACCAGGTCCCTTTGAAACTATTACCAATCAACACTTTCGGATGCTCAATCTGATCTGAAATCTGACCTTTCAATTCGAGATAATCTTCTTCAATGGATTGAAAAATTGAATCAGCCACAGATTCCATATTCAACAATAATCCAAATACTTTGATCCACTCAGCCCTTCCCAAAGGTGTAGGCTCCAACCATTCCATCACATATACTAAATCAATTCCTGTTTGTCGGATTCTGGCATCTTTTGCAAGTTGGCCGGCAAATCCTGTTTGGATGATAATATCAGGTTGCTGGTTCACCAAACTTTCATAATTATACTCCATATCTGAGCCAATCCGAATCAGATCTCCTTTTTTGTATTTATCATACAATGCACTGTGATACAACCTATCCGGAGTTGTACATCCGATAACTCGTTCAGCTTCACCAAAAGCGTCTAAATAAGCTACATGAGTGGTGGAAAAAATGGCCCATCTGGCAGGATTGGCACGTAAAATTTTCTCTTTATCAAGATGGTCCGGAATCGCAACATCTGGCTTAAGCACCTGATAAACGGCGAAGGTGTCGCGTTGATTCCATGGGTCAAGAATACTAAGCTCTGTATATCCCTCTTCCTCCCGGATGACGAAACCACGGGCATATTTCTCTGATCCGGAAATACTCCGGCCCGTATTCATGGACTGCTTATGATCATTACGATCAACTTTAGATGACTTAGATGGAGAACATCCCGACCAAGTCAGTAAAAAAATAATCCAAAACAGACCTGCAAATAGCTTTTTCATTTTTTGCTGTCATTGGATTCAGGGGTATTTCAGGGGATCGTTTAATAACGACTCCATGGGTTTCGCCCCGAAAACCATGTATCAATATATTCGCGGCAGGTCTTCTGGCTTTCCCGATCGCATCCTCCTTCCCGCCCCGATCAACGATGGCAGTGGTCAGACTGGACACGACACTATCCCTAAAAATTGGGATCGGAATTACAGCTGCGGGGGCAGCTCCGGACTTTCAAAACAATTGAGCACCGGATTCCCTATTAAGCATTGCACCGACAAGAAAACAAAGATAAATAAAACAAGAAGACAAAAAACTGTTTAAAATAATTCTAAATAAGCAAAATTCATTGTTTCTTTGCAAATCAAAACCCAGAGATAGATAAAACATGACCCTGGCAGAACTAAAAACGGGTGAAAAGGCTGTAATCTCCAAGATCAAAGGACGAGGAACGTTCAGAAAGAGGATCATGGAAATGGGCTTTGTCAAGGGCAAAGTGGTCAGAGTGGTGAAATCGGCACCCCTTAAAGACCCTATTGAATATCAGATATTAAACTACAATATTTCTCTTAGAAGAGCAGAAGCTGCTTTGGTTGAGGTAGTGCGTTTGGATACAATTCATGAGAAAGAATTTAAAACCACAGAAGACGAACCCAGACAAATCAGCGAAAAAATCAGGCAGCAATTGAAAGAAAGGGGCCAGCATATTGAAGTTGCTCTTGTAGGCAATCCCAATTCAGGTAAAACCTCGATTTTCAATATAGCCAGCCACTCCCGTGAGCATGTCGGCAATTATGCTGGTGTTACTGTTGATTCAAAGAAAGCTAATTTCAAGCAAAACGAGTATAACTTTCAGCTCACTGACCTGCCTGGAACATACTCGATCACAGCTTACAGTCCTGAAGAGCTCTATGTCAGAAAATACTTAATGAATGAGTATCCTGATGTTGTACTTAATGTGATTGACGCTTCAAATCTGGAAAGGAATCTCTTTCTCACTTCGCAGTTGATCGACATGGACCAGAAAGTGGTTATTGCACTCAACATGTACGATGAGCTGGAAAAAAGAGGAGATACTTTCGACTATGGCCATTTGGGTAAAATGTTCGGAATACCGATTATTCCTACTGTGGCTCGCAATGGTGAGGGCATTGAGGAGCTTTTTGACACTGTTATTGCACAATTTGAGGATGAAGAACCGATAACACGTCATGTTCACATTAATTACGGAAAAGAAGTAGAACGGTCAATCAGCAGGCTTCAGACTCAAATTCGGGGAACAGGCTTCAGTTACGCATTAAGCTCTCGTTTTTTTGCTACAAAACTCCTGGAGAAAGACCAGGACATAAGCGAATATATTCAGTCTTTCAATCCTGAAGGGAGTATTCAGGAACTTGCTGACAAGGAAATCCGAAGGTTAGAAAATCTTCTTAGTGACGATACCGAAGAATTAATTGCTGATGCCCGATTTGGTTTTATTTCTGGTGCTCTGAAAGAGACATTGAAAGAAAAGCAAGACGAAGTGGAAGAAGAATCGACTCCGACGGCACGCCTGGATCGTATTCTAACAAATAAATGGCTTGGATTCCCCTTGTTTCTGCTTTTTCTCTGGCTTATGTTTCAAACCACCTTCAGCGTAGGACAATTTCCTGTAAGCTGGATTGAGTCAGGCGTTTCATTGCTATCAACATTATTCACTCAATTGCTGCCAAGTGGGATTTTTCAGGATCTTGTGGTTGATGGAATAATTGGAGGAGTTGGAGGTGTTATCATATTCCTGCCTAATATCCTCATTTTGTTTCTATTCATTTCTTTCATGGAAGACACAGGATACATGGCTCGTGTTGCCTTTATTATGGATAAGCTCATGCACATGATCGGTCTTCATGGAAAATCATTTATCCCACTGATAATGGGTTTTGGTTGTAATGTTCCGGCAATTATGGCTACCCGTACACTTGAAAACAAACGTGACCGCTTACTAACTATGTTGATTATCCCGCTGATGTCATGCAGTGCCCGCCTGCCTGTATATATTCTTATTGCAGGAGCAATCTTTCCCGGTCAGGCTGGAAACATAATCTTCGGATTATACATGACAGGTATTCTGTTGTCTGTACTTGTCGCCTTGGTTCTTAAAAATACACTTTTCCGTAAGCAGGAATCACCTTTTGTGATGGAATTACCTCCCTACAGAGTACCCACTGCACAAGCTATATTCAAGCATATGTGGTTTAAGGGTCAGATTTATTTGAAAAAAATGGGAGGGCTGATCCTGATTGCTTCAATAATAATTTGGGCATTAGGTTATTTTCCACGAGTTGAAGGAAACAAAACTGAACAATTAGAGAACTCCTATATTGGGAAAATTGGCAAAACCGTTGAGCCAGTGATTAAGCCTCTGGGGTTTGACTGGAAAATGGGTATTGCCCTGATAACAGGTACAGTTGCCAAAGAGGTAGTTGTCAGCACGCTGGGAGTATTATATCAGGATGATGAAGCCTCAGACAATCTACCCGACAAAATCCGTACAGACGTTTACCAGACCGGGCCACGCAAAGGTCAAACTGTATACACGCCACATGCAACCCTTGCATTCCTTTTGTTTGTTTTGATTTATGTCCCTTGTATAGCTGTACTCGCGGTTATCAGAAAAGAATCAGGTGGTTGGAAATGGGCGATTTTCATGGCTGTTTACACTACAGCCCTTGCCTGGATTATAGCTTTTGGGGTATTCCAGATTGGCTCACTTTTGGCCTGATCAGAAAACCTTGGTCCTTTATTCAAAAAAAAACTTCCTTTTTTTTCCATTCCAGGCCATTGATTGCATCTATACCTATAAACCAATGGTACTAGCATGAATAATCTGGAAAAAAGTTTTAAACCAAAAAGCAAAACCCTGATCTTTCCTTTTGAAGAAAAACATCTGATCATTCCTGTTCCTGATAATCTGGCAAACTTCCAGGAAGTGTATGCCGTCAATGAATCAGGCCTGGAATTATGGATGCACCTTTGCGATGGGAAAACTCCGGCAGATATCTTCAGAGAATGGAATCAGCAGTATGCAATCCCGGAGATTGAGCTGCTTAACTCAATACTGATTTTTTTAAGAAATCTAAGCACTTTACTTGATGTCAATGAATAGCCAGATACCTCCAGTATTTCTGGATCTGTGCGGTATCAAAATATCTATTGCATATGATTGTCCCCAAGGAATTTGTGTTGAAAGCAGATATCGTAATTTCATCCAAGCAATAGTAAAAGAGCCTGATTATGTAATACGGATTTGTTCAGAGCTTCCGGCAACAAAAAGCCAGCCATTGAAGCTCATCCGGGTGCCATTGATTGTAACATCAGCATCCGGCCGGTGGATCTCAACAAACCAACATTATCAAATCACTATATTCGAGGGATTCACTCAATTTGATATCCCATTCAGGGATCAAATAAGCCCAATCAGGATGCGGGTGAGTAATAATCCTGATGAGAAATGCATTCTGGCCACAACAGCTGAGGGAAGCAAATTTCCGATCCTACCCTATCCTCTCGATATCTTATTGTTATATCATCTGGGACAATGGTTTGACTTGCTGATATTTCATGGCGCAGGATTCAGTCTGAACGACCGTGGCTTTTTATGCCTTGGGAGATCCGGAGCAGGGAAAAGCACCCTTTCCGGTATTGTTGAGGACTTTGCTGGCAAACTGATCCAGGATGATCGGGTTATTTTGCAAAAAACTGGTGAGGGATGGCTTATTCATCCTTTACCCCTTCATCCTGACAATAGGCCGGTACATTGCAATCTGGATGCAATCTATTGTCTGTTCCACGGACAATCCACCAACCGGGAGATTCCTTTATATGGAGAAAGCAAATTGAAAAATTCACTCCCTCATCTGGTACAATTTCCCTCATGGCAAAATCCTTTTGTCAATAGTCTTCATCTGGTTCAGCTCTTAATGAAACAAATAAGTCTGTCTGAACTTTTCTTTATCCCGAATCATAGTATAATTGAATATCTGAAACATGTCAAAGCTAGAAGCAAATCTCATTTTATTCCTCTTACAAAACCGTTGCCGGGTGAAATCCAGAGCGATTGGAATCAGCATGGTTCCTCAAATATTCCCCGGTGATTCAATCACTCTTGAGCCTGCTCTTTCTGAACCAGAGCCCGGAGATATTCTTGTATACAAAGCACTGGACAAGTTGGTTGTTCACCGACTACTTACCTTAAAAGGAAAGCAAAATGAGATCCTGATACTTAAGGGAGATAACAATCCTCTTGCGGATTCTCCAGTGTGTAAAGACAGAATAATCGGCAGAGTTACAGATATCAAACCGGGTATCCGAAGAGCCATTTACCTCTTAATCAGTCCGGCACTCAGGAGATTTCAAAAGCTTTTATCCAGGTGATTAGTAGAAAAAGTGTAATCCTGATATTAGCACTAAGCGCTTTGGCTCTCATTGCCGGATTTGAGAGCGCTATTTTTACCAGATTCCTTTACCAATCAGAATTCAATTATTTCCACCTAATTCTATTTGCAGGTATATGCCGAGTTTCAAACTGGAGTATCAGACCGATATCTCTGATAGCTGATCAGATCATTGAAAGGGACAGCTACAGGAACTTATTTAACAGATGTACAAATTGGTCACTCAAAGCTATTCGCCAAGCTGTATTCCATGCCGACGTGGCAAAATTAATTGAGCAAAATGAAAAAATCAGATATATCATTATCGGTAAAATCATCCCCGGTGTTTCAGCCATGACGGTGGCAATCAGTCTTTTTTTTATACTGAGCATATATCAGCCCTTGCATCTGCCCCTTATCTTAATTTTAGTAGTGCTTGAAATCGTGAGCCAAAGTATACAGGTAAAATGCAAGCATAAGAATGATTTAGAAATCATTGAATCAGAAAGAAAATTCCATTATTTGAAACAGCAATTGTTCTCTCCAATTATCCTCAGAGAACATCGTATTTGTCGAAGTATTCCAGCAATTATTGAAAAAAGCATTTACCAGCTTTCGAACAATCAAAGGACGAAAAGAAAGCATTACGGTCAGATACAGATGATTAAATCACTAATCAGATGTGCTCAGGTAATATGCCTGATATTCTGTATTAATGCTCTTGATTTGCTTCCAATCAATTCTCATGAGTCAGGTTTTAGTCCGGCCTCTTTGGGCTCTCTGTTTGCTGCCTTCAAACTGATTAGATCAGGATCACAATTGGGTAGCCTGCCGGCGATTCTTTTGGAAATTCGTTTGTGTAATATCACTATAAAAACCTTTGATCAAAATTGGGATACTTCAGAGAATCATAGTTTATGCTTGAACACGACCCTGCCATCCAACATTGACACCAACAAAGGAATAACAGCTGTTACAGGTCCGAATGGATCAGGAAAATCCACCCTTTTATTGGACCTGGCAGAAAGATTTTCAAATGATCCTGCAAAAAAGTCCACAGGAATTTTATTTCAGAATTTTGCTTTGCTTCAAGCAAGCATTGTAAACAATATTGTGCTTTACAAAAGCTGTGATATTCGTCATGATGATATTGACCGGGCCTTGCACGCTTCGGGATTCAAAGAGATTATGACAAAATATTGCTGGAATCTGGATACCGAGATCGGTGAAGAAATTGGCAGGGGACGTGGAATCAGTCTTGGTGAGTGGCAAAAGTTGGCCCTGGCACGTGCCCTGTATCATGGACAAGATTATCTGATACTTGATGAGCCCGATGCACATCTGGATACTGCCTCAAAAAAATTATTCGAGAATGAAATTAGTAGGCTAAAAATGAAATCCAGGCTAATAATTGCCTCACACTCAGAACAACTAATTAAAAAAGCAGACTATGTTATCCGAATTTGAAATTAGTAATATTGCTCTTTTTCACCAGAATTGCTGTAATGCTGTTAATTACGAACATGATATGTTCGATCACAATAAGTGGAACAGTTTTATAGATAAAGCCACTAAGAATGGTATCAGCAGTCAAATATATATGTGGCTTAGAAGGAATAAGCAAGCAGAAGGCCTTACTATGTCAAACCAGAAGCACCTTCAATCACTCAGTATTTTAGCCTCAACGAGAAATCAACAATTACTGTCAGAGTATCAGACTATTACACAAGAACTCCAAAAAAATTCAATTCCTTTTAGTCCCCTGAAAGGGATATGGCTGCTGGAAAATCTCTATCCATCCAATTATCCAAGATTGACAAGTGATATGGATATATTAGTTCATCCTGAGGACATTCAAAAAGTATCAGAGCTAAGCAGGGAAATGGGATATAAACAGGATCCTCTCAGGTCACGTTTTGATTCAAAGATTAGTTCTCCTCCAGGGCATCATATACCAGCTCTCAGAAAAAACAGCATCAGCATAGAATGGCATTTTAAACCTTATTCAACTGCTTCGTCTGAAATTTGCAGAGAGTTACTGGAGACTCCTGGTCCAGAGGTACATTTCTATGTTATGGCCAAACACCTTCAGCGTCACTATCAGGCAGGATTTGGTCAACTAAAATGGCTATTCGATCTCATTTTGTTAAGTTCTCAATTACCCCTTGACAAATTCCTTAATTGGATGACCAGGGTTCCCGAAATTGAAAATCCTATACAGATAAGAGAATTTGCTATGATACTTTTTCCTTTGAGTCATCAAACAGATATTCGTAATAGTATCGCACTCATTGATACGGCTTTGGACCGCTTTCTGAATAACTACAATAACAACAATAATCATCATAATAATCACAATACCAGAGTAATACCAAGAATAATTCCGGCCCAACTCAGATTGAATGAAAAGTACTGGTGGGTATTGGCTACCCTCTTTCCAACTCCTGAATATATGCGCTTCTATCGGTCGAACGATGAAGGTAAAGCCTTGCTTATTCTGTATCTGAACAGATGGTTCAGACTAGTGTGTAAAGCTGCAAGCATCTGTATAACAAGCATCAAAGCTAAGTCAAGGTTAAAAGATGGAAATTAAGTATTTTTACGCCAAATGTCAATCGAAATGAAAAAGTGGATTTCTCTATCTCCCATCCTGTTATTACTGGGAATGCCGATTCTATTGTCAGAGTGCAAAACAGAAAAAGAAGCAGAAATGTATGCCGGATCATCCAGTTGCATAGAATGCCATGAAAGGTTTTATCAACTTTGGGCCCCATCTCACCATGGTTTGGCAATGCAGGGAGTAGATTCAACTTTCATAGTAAATGAGTTAAATTTCACCAAGGCAGAAGCTGAGATTCAAGGATTTATGTTCAGTGCCTTTGTCCGGAATGACAGCCTCATTATGCTGGAACAAAAAGAGGAAATCAAAAGAGAATACCCTGTAATTCATGCTTTAGGAGGAAAATATATCTATTATTTCCTTACACCATTTGAAAATGGTCGCTTACAGGTATTGCCTTTAGCTTATGATTTAAAAAAAGCTGAGTGGTACAATACTCCGGCTTCAGCTGTTCGACATTTCGTTGATCCTCTTGAAGATGAAGAGCTTGATTGGCATAATTTTGCATATACTTTTAATACTAGTTGCCATTCCTGCCATGTTAGTCAGCTGGAGAACAATTATGATCATGAAAGTGATCAATATATCACTACATGGAGAGAAGCTGGAATCAATTGTGAGACATGTCACGGGCCCAGCCAGGATCATGTAGAAATATTCAGAAAGATAAAAGACGGGGAAGTTCCTGAAGACATTGGACTTATTGTCACCAAAACCTTCACTCATGAGCAACACAACTCTTCCTGTGCTCCATGTCATGCTAAGATGCGCTCCCTTACCCTTTCATACCCACCTGGTGAAAGATTCTTTGATCACTTTGATTTGGTAACTCTGGAGGATCCGGATTTTTATCCTGATGGTCGTGATTTAGGAGAGAACTATACGATGACCGGATGGCATCAGGGGGCCTGTGCTCAATCAGGTTTACTTGATTGCATTCATTGCCATACATCCAGTGGCAGATATCGCTTTGCTAATGAAAACCACAATGGAGCCTGTTTGCCCTGCCATGAGGAGAATGTAAACAATATCTGGACGCACAGTCACCATCCGGTAGGAACAGAAGACCTGAAATGTATTTCCTGCCACATGCCAAAGACGACTTTTGCCAGAATGGACAGAAGCGATCATTCAATGCGTCCGCCGATGCCTGCAACAACAATCGCGTTTGAATCTCCCAATGCTTGTAATATTTGTCATGAGAATGAAACGGCTGAATGGGCGAATGCCTTGGTACAGAAATGGAACGGCGGAGAGTACCAGGATGAAACATTGCATAAGGCCCGGCTCCTGCTGGATGCGCGAACCGGTGAGTGGAAATACCTGGATGAATTACTTCAGGGCTTATATAACAATGCATTTGATGAGGTGTACACCAATTCCTTTATCCGGCTCTTGGCGACTCTGGATAATGATGCCAAATGGCCTGCCATTCTTGTTCATGCAGGAAACCCTTCTCCCATGATCAGGGCCTCGGTGATTAATTTGTTCGGACAAATTCCGTCACTTGAGACAAAAAACATTCTGCTTCAGGCCAGTCGTGATCAGTATCGTGTGGTCAGACGGGCAGTGGCCAGTAGTGTGGCTGGATTTCCTGAGGGAGCCTTCTCCCCTGCTGAACTTGAAAGTCTTAATCCTCTGATGACAGAATATGAAGAAGCCTTTCTTGCAAGACCTGATGATTGGGCTGCACACTATAATCTGGGTAATTATTACCAGAACCAGCAGAGACTTGAAGAGGCAATAAAAGCATATGAAAAATCTATCGAGCTCTTTCCTGATGCTATCGCACCATTAATCAATCAAAGCTTTGCCTATAATTTATTAGACCAAAAAGAGATGGCACTTAACCGGCTTTACAGGGCTTTGGAAATAGATCCGGATAACGAAGCCACACATCTCAATTTTGCCATGTTGATGGGTGAAATGGGCAGGCTTGAAGAGGCTGAAGCATCTATGAGGAAAGTGTTTGAAATTAATCCTGAGTCAGCTCAGGCTGCCTATAATCTTAGTGTTATGCTGGCCGACAGAGATACAATTGAATCACTTGAGTACAGCCGTCAAGCGATGGAACTGGGAATTGACCAGCCAAAATATGCCTATACATATGCATTCTATCTGCTCAGATCCGGTGAAAATGCAAAGGGGCAATCCGTGCTGGAACAAACCATTTCGAGTTTTCCTGCTTATCCGGATGCCTGGCTATTACTGGGTTCACTTTTTGAACAAAGAAACGACTCAACTCAAGCTCTATCAGTATATGAAAGAGCAATAAAACTGGGTAGTTTCGGCGAGGAAGATCAGGCCCGGTTCGAACAAAAAATCAACAGTATGAAGTAAAAGAAACGGGCTTATTTACCCTTTCTTCTTAATATCTTCTCTGACGTGGATTTGAATCCCGCCTTTCACGTGGTATTGATTTCTTTACCACTATCTTACTATTCTGAAAATCGGTTTCGTTCAGAGCTTCAATAGCTCCGTTTCCGTCCCCATCATCTTCCATCTCAACAAATCCGAATCGTTTAGACTGACCAGTATCCCGGTCCATTACAACTTTAGCCGATGAAACCGACCCGTAATTTTCAAACAACTCACGTAAATCGTCACCAGTGGTTTGTGAGCTCAACTTGGCTATAAAAATGTTCATTGATAAAAAATTAAAAATTCAAAACCCCGGAAGGACTGCAGATTGCCCGGGAACTATAATCAAAGATCAGAGATTTTTTTTAATTATCAACTATCCTGAAGCTGATTTTTTTACTTATATATTTGAGACAGACCATCTTTAGAAAGAAAGCAATAAATTCCTCCTCCATTTTAATCTAAATAATTTTGCTGCTAATAATCCCGTTTATCAAATCCGAATAGTATCTTGTACACAGAAATCCAGCTCAGAATACAATGAATAAATTGACACAAATCATTCAAATAATTGTTTTATCGCTTATCATATTAATTCCCTTATCTGGTTTTGATACCAGCGTTGATAATCCTGGGCCTGAAAAAATCCTGTATGTAGCCAGATCTCAATATTTGTCAGATCATCATAATACGGCAACAATCTTCCAAACCGGAGAAATTAATACTCAAAGCTTCAGACCCGGTGCTGCACTTAAGGTTTTCAATACACAAAGCAAGGAAATCACATCAATTTTTGAAACTGAAACCGGAATGATCAGGGATCCGGAAGTTTCCTTTGATGGAAAGAATATTGTTTTTTCATTCAGACAGAGCATAAGCGACGATTATCATATTTATGAAATTACTGCTGAGGGTACTAATCTCAGACAGCTTACATCAGGTGAAGGAGTTTCTGATATAGACCCGATTTACCTGCCGGATGGTGGTATTGCTTTCAGCAGTACAAGAGAACCAAAATACTGCATGTGCAACCGTCATATTATGGCAAATATGTTTCGAATGAATTCAGATGGCAGTCACATTACTCAGCTGGGACGAAGTACACTCTTTGAAGGACATACGGCATTAATGAATGACGGACGTCTGATTTATGATCGCTGGGAGTATATTGACAGGAATTTTGGTGATGCCCAGGGTTTATGGACTGTTAACCCTGATGGTACGAGGCATGCAATTTTTTACGGAAATAACACTAACTCACCGGGCGGTGTGATTGACCCAAGACCAATACCCGGCTCAAATCTGGTACTGTGTATTTTTGGATCATGCCATGACCGGCCATGGGGAGCCCTCACCCTCATTGACAGAAGTAAAGGTGTAGATGGTGAAGAGGCTGTAGTTAAGATATGGCCCGAGAATGCCAGGTCTCATATTGGCAAAGGCAATTGGGACGAATTCAAGCAACTAACCGTAAGATATGAAGATCCGTTTCCAATTGATAATAAAAACTTTCTGGTCAGCAAAAGCAATCATATTATAAAAGGGGGCCTTGACCCAGCCGAAGAAAAAATGGCTATTTATCATATTCAGCTTGATGGAGGAGAAAATCTTTTGTTCGAGGATCCTTCAGCTAGTTGCTTTGATCCTATGCCACTGGCCCCAAGGTTTAAGCCACCCGTAATACCTTTTAAAAGAAATTTCACTAATGGTCCCGGGCAGTTTTACGTGTCAGATGTATATGAGGGAACTCATATGCAAGGTGTTCAAAGGGGAAGCGTCAAATACCTCAGGGTAATTGAATCCCCGCCAAAAAGAACATGGACACCTGCATCATGGGGTGGCCAGGGACAGCAAGCTCCTGGGGTTAACTGGCATAGCTTTGAAAACAAAAAAATACTTGGAACTGTACCTGTAGAGCCGGATGGATCTGCCTTTTTTGAAGTTCCTTCAGGAGTTTATCTGTATTTTCAGTTATTGGACACCGATAAGAAAATGGTTCAATCAATGCGTAGCGGCGTGATTGCACAAGCCGGGGAAATCAATGGTTGCATTGGTTGCCATGAGGATAGACTTTCTGCTCCGGTAAATGTGAATAAAATGCCAATGGCCATCAGAAAGGCTCCTCACAAAATGAATGGATGGAATGGTGCCAGCCAGACCTTTAATTATGCCACTGAGGTACAGCCTGTATTCGATAAACACTGCTTATCGTGTCATGATTTTGGCTCTGAAAACCCATCAGGTCTGATATTGGCCGGTGACAAGAACCCATTTTTTAATGCCAGCTATATCGATCTGCATGTTAAAAAAATAGTGGCATGTATAGGTGGTGGCCCTGCTGATATACAGGATGCCTATTCATGGGGATCACATCCCAGCAAATTAATTCAGGAAATCGAGAAGGGTCATCATGATGTGAAACTCAACAAGAGCGAAATGCAAGTGCTTTACACATGGATTGACCTGAATGGAGTATATTACCCTGAGTATGAAAGTGCCTACCCCAACCATCCGGCAGGAAGAAGTCCGATTACACATGAGGAACTTAAAGAATTAGGCCGTTTATGTAATATTGACTTTTATACGATTAAAGATTTTAATCGAAAATCGGGACCACAAATCAGTTTCGAGAGACCAGATCTAAGTCCTTGTCTCGATGGCACTTCCAGCGACGAAGATTATAAAACTGCCATATCAATTATCAGTAAGGGGTATCAAAGGCTAAAAGAGACACCCCGTTGTGATATGCCGGGATTTGTTCCCAGTCCTCTTCATCAGAAAGTACTGGCCAAATATGACCGTCTGGCTGAGGAAGCTGAAGTTTGTCGATTGGAAATAGTAAACAGTGAATCTCAAAATCAGTAATACATATTGGTTTATAAGAAATAAATTTAAACGGATGAAAAAAAAATGGAACTGGGCAATTCTTGGTTGCGGTAATATTGCAGAGAAATTCAGTACGGATCTCAAGACCTTGCCCCAGGCTAATCTCTACGCTGCTGCTTCGAGAAGTTTTGAGAAAGCAGATGCCTTTGCTAAGAAACTAGGCTATGAGAAAGCATTCGGAACTTATCTTGAAATGGTACAGGATCCTGATGTCGACGTAGTATATATTGCTTCACCACACTCTCATCACCTTGAGCACACTTTGCTTTGCCTCGATCATGGCAAAGCCGTTTTATGCGAAAAAGCTTTTGCCCTGAACTCTGATCAGGCAGCTCAAATGATCAGTAAAGCAAAAGAAAAGGAAGTATTTCTGATGGAGGCTTTCTGGACACGCTTCCAGCCTTCGTTTTTAAAGGTGAAAGAGATTCTCGAATCGGGTCATCTGGGAAAAATAAAGATGATGCGCTCTGATTTTGCCTTTAATGGACCCTATGATCCAGCCAATCGATTATATAATCTGGAATTAGGAGGTGGTTCACTTCTTGACATTGGTATCTATCCGGTTTTTGCGGCCCTTATGGCCTTTGGCAAACCTGAACATATTGTAAGCATGGCTGATTTCAGCCCAACTGGATCAGAAGAGAGTATTGCCATTTTATTTAAATATAAGGATGGGAGTATGGCTAGTCTGCAATCGAGTTTTGCCGTCTACTCTGATATCAAGTCAGAATATTTCTGTGAAAAAGGATTTGTCAGAATAAAGAGAAAAGGTATCACCCCTACTCTGGTGGAAGTTTGGAATGCGGCAGAAAATGAGACTGAAGAATTCATTTTTGAATACCCAGGAGCTGATGGCTATAATTATGAAGCAGAGCACGTAATGGAATGCCTTGACCAGCGAAAGACTGAAAGTGACATCCTGCCTTTATCATTTAGTGCTGATTTGATGGAGGTTTTGGACAGGATAAGGCAGGATGCCGGAATTGTTTTCCCTTTTGAAAAATAACTTAATATCACAATACAGATAAACTGAATTGCAACAATTATGACTACTATTTTTATCGCACTCGCCCCCGTTCTTATCATTTTGTTTTATGTGTATTTCAGAGACAAATACGAGAAAGAACCTATCGGTTTATTGTTGAAAGCACTTTTAGCAGGTGCTATTATTACCATTCCAATTTACTTCATTGAAGTAGGCTTGTCATCATTTGGAGCGAGTGTCATGGATGGCAGCAGCCAGATTATTTGGTCGGCTTTTGTTGTTGCAGCTGGAACGGAGGAGGTTTTCAAGTTTATTGCCCTGTTTATTCTGATTTGGGCCAACCGTAATTTTAATGAGAGATTTGATGGCATTGTATACGCGGTTTTTGTATCCCTCGGCTTTGCCCTGGTTGAGAACTTATTATATGTCATTCAGGGTGGAATCGAAGTAGGTTGGTTAAGAGCAATTACAGCAGTTCCCGGTCATGCACTTTTTGGCGTAACCATGGGATATTATTTAGGCCTGGCCCGCTTTTGCAGCGGTGGTGAGCGAACAGGCTTTATTGTTCGGGCATTATTCTGGCCAATCATTCTCCACGGGTTTTATGATTACTGCCTGATGTCAGGGATTCCATTACTCATGCTTGCATTCATCCCCTTCATTATTTATCTCTGGATACAAGGATTCAAAAAAATGAAGCAACTGTCAGACCAATCAAGATTTAGATATTAATAAATAAACAGAAAGACCAAGGACCCCGGACTTCGGACCCCGGACCCCAGACATATATTCAAACATGGATTTTAAGATAATTTCAGATTTTGAACCTACTGGCGATCAGCCTGAAGCTATTCAACAATTGGTTGATGGAATAAATCAGGATGTTCCCTATCAAACTCTGTTAGGTGTGACGGGTTCTGGTAAAACCTTTACCATAGCCAATGTGATCAAGGAGGTAAAAAAGCCCACTTTGGTATTAAGTCACAATAAAACTTTAGCAGCTCAGCTGTACGGAGAGTTTAAAACCTTCTTCCCTGAGAATGCTGTTGAATACTTTGTTTCATATTATGATTACTATCAACCTGAGGCTTACCTGCCGGTCTCAGACACCTATATTGAAAAGGATCTGGCGATTAATGATGAGATTGAGAAACTCAGATTAAGAGCATCATCCGCCTTACTTTCAGGACGACGAGATGTGATTGTCGTTTCGTCGGTCAGTTGTATTTATGGAATTGGAAATCCGGATGATTTTCATGCAAACACAATACAGATAAGCAAAGGTGATTCTATTCCCCGGAATAAATTCCTGAGGATGCTTGTTGATAGTTTGTATTCCAGAAATGAAGTCGAGTTCAATCATGGTCAGTTCAGAGTAAAAGGCGATTCAGTTGATATCCACATGGCTTTTGGTGATGTGGCCTATCGAATCATTTTCTGGGGTGATGAGATTGAAGAAATTGAATCATTTAATCCTGTCACAGGAGGGTGTTTTGATCACCCGGAATCCATAACGATTTACCCTGCCAATATTTTTGTCACCACTAAGGAAAGAATCAAATCTGCCATTTATCAGATTCAGGATGATCTGGTTGAACAGGTGCAGTATTATCACGACATTGGGAAACATCTTGAGGCAAAAAGGCTAGAAGAAAGGGTTAATTTTGATCTGGAGATGATCAGAGAATTAGGTCATTGTAGTGGTATAGAGAATTACTCACGCTATTTTGATGGTCGGGATATTGGCACAAGGCCATTTTGCTTACTGGATTACTTTCCTTCAGATTTTCTCACCATAGTTGATGAGAGTCATGTCACCATTCCTCAGATTCGTGCAATGTATGGCGGAGATCGCTCAAGGAAGCTCAATTTAGTAGAATATGGATTCAGGCTACCGGCGGCTATGGATAACCGCCCTTTAAAGTTTGATGAATGGGAGCAGGTTACCGGACAAACCGTATTTATGTCTGCAACACCCTCGCAGTATGAATTCGAAAGATCAGAAGGTATTGTGGCTGATCAGGTAATTCGTCCAACCGGTTTACTGGATCCTCCAATTGACATCAGGCCCAGCACCCATCAGATTGACGACCTGATTAATGAAATTCGTATCAGAACCGAACGAAAGGAAAAGATTCTTGTTACTACACTTACTAAACGAATGGCTGAAGAGCTTAGCAAATACCTTACAAAGATCAATGTGGCCTGTCGGTATATCCATTCGGATGTGGACACTCTTGACCGGGTTGAAATATTAGATGGATTAAGGCGCGATGAGTTTGATGTATTGGTTGGTGTCAATCTGCTCAGAGAAGGATTAGACCTGCCGGAGGTATCGCTAGTGGCAATTCTGGATGCTGACAAAGAAGGTTTTCTGCGCTCAGAAGTAGCCCTTACTCAAACAGCGGGGCGAGCTGCCAGAAATCTAAGAGGATTAGTGATCATGTATGCTGACAAAATTACAGGCAGCATGCAGCGAACTATTGATGAAACAAACCGCAGACGTGAGAAACAGTTGAAATACAATGAGGAAAACGGCATTACACCCCGACAGATCATCAAGTCAGGTAAATCAGTTATGGATGATTTGGGAGGAAGAAAGCCCAAAAATGCCTATGTTGAACCGGTCACTCCCATTCTCGCGGCCGATCCTATTGTTCAATACATGAACATAGATGCACTCAAAAAACTAAGGGACGAAACCCGTTCACAAATGAAAAAAGCCTCATCAGACCTCGATTTTATCGAAGCAGCACGACTGCGTGATGAAATGTTTGCTTTAGAAAAGAAGATAAAAACAATGTAAGCAGCTAAACTAGCCTAAATAAGTTTTCAGCAACTTACTTCTTGAAGTATGCCGAAGTCTCCTAATTGCTTTTTCCTTGATCTGACGCACTCTTTCACGGGTTAAACCGAATTTTTCGCCGATCTCTTCAAGAGTCATCTCCTGACATGCAATTCCAAAAAAGAGTTTGATAATATCGCGTTCTCTCTCAGTAAGAGTTGAAAGTGCCCTGTCGATTTCACGACTTAGAGACTCATTCATCAGCGCCTTATCAGCATTGGGGGAATCACTGTTGATCAATACATCCAAAAGAGAATTTGCCTCTCCTTCAACAAAAGGAGCATCAACAGAAATGTGACGTCCTGAAACCCTAAGAGTGTCAGCTACTTTATCTGCTGGCAATTCCAATTCGATAGCCAGTTCATCTGCAGATGGCTTTCTTTCGTGCTGCTGCTCGAAACGTGAATATGCTTTGTTGATCTTATTCAGAGATCCTACCTGATTAAGAGGTAATCTGACAATTCGTGATTGTTCAGCTAATGCCTGAAGAATAGATTGTCGAATCCACCAAACTGCATAAGAGATAAATTTGAAACCCCTGGTTTCATCAAATTTCTCTGCTGCCTTTATCAAGCCGAGATTGCCTTCATTGATTAAGTCTGGCAAACTCAGGCCCTGATTCTGGTACTGTTTGGCTACTGACACGACAAAACGAAGATTAGCTTTGGTAAGTTTCTCCAAAGCTATTTGATCACCCTTCTTTATTCGCTGGGCTAATTCAACTTCTTCTTCTACTGTTATTAGCTCTTCTTTACCAATCTCCTGAAGATATTTGTCGAGTGATGCACTCTCACGATTGGTAATAGATTTGGTTATCTTTAGCTGCCTCATATGCTTTCTGCTCTCGAAAAAATTTGTGCAAAGTTAGACGTTTAACGCAAGGAGACAAAGAATTGTTTCGGTTTCGTGCATTAAAAAAAATAAAAAATACACAAAGCCCGGACAAATATTTATCCGAGCTTTGTATTTGCCTGATAATCACTATTTTCTAATTACATAGTAATCGTAATCTCCATTGGGTTTCATTCCTTCAATCAGGATACCTCCTTCATCTAAGCTCTCAATAATACGACGTACATCCTGTACATCATCAATTTCATGTTTTAAAATATGTGTAATTATGAATCCTTTTGACATCCCGGCTTTCTTCAACATTCCCTCCTGGATTTTATTTACACGAACACCATGACTTATACCCAGCTCATCCAGTTCCTCTTTATCAATGGTTTTCAAATCAGCCCCTAACCATGCCCAGAACTCATTTGATGAGACCATTAATGCATTAGCTTCATGATCTTTTAGCTTAAAACTTAATTCTCTGGTAGATCCTTTACGATGAATCTTTAGAACCACCTTATCTCCCGGACTATATTTCATAACCTGTTCCTGAAGCTCCGAAGAATTATCGACCTTTCTTCCGTTGATCTCCTGTATAATATCACCTACCTTCATTCCTGCTTCCACAGCTCCACCACCCGAAGTAAGATCCTGAACATATACACCTTGACTTACATCAAGCTTTTTTTCTTCTACCATTTTCGCATCAACTGAGGCAATACTTACCCCCAGGGCTGCACGATTAACTTTACCGTATTCGATCAGGTCATCCACTACCTTTTTTGCAATAATTGACGGGACAGCCAGAGAGTATCCTGCGTAGGCTCCAGTCTGAGAGGCAATAGCTGTATTGATACCCACTAATTCACCTCTGAGGTTAACTAATGCTCCACCGCTGTTCCCCTGATTGATTGCAGCATCTGTTTGGATAAAAGACTCTACTGCATTCGGATCTCTAACAGGCTGTCTCCGCCCATAACGATCTCTTTCATATGTTGATCCGATAAGCTCAACATTCCGTGCCTTGGCACTCACGATCCCGGCTGTAACGGTTGAATACAGATTAAACGGGTTTCCGACCGCCAGAACCCAATCTCCAACAAAAAGCTCATCAGAATCACCAAAGCTCAGATAGTGCATATTCTTTTTGTCCACTTTAATAACTGCCACATCAGTATTGGGATCTTTGCCTATTAATTCAGCATCCAGTATCTGTCCGTTATTCAGCTTTACCTTGATCTCATCTGCTTCAGTAACAACATGATTATTGGTCACAATGTATCCGTCAGGAGAAATAATAACCCCTGATCCATAGCCGGAACGTGGAATAACAGTTTTTCCACTGGGTTCATTTGAGAAATATTCCCAGATGTTTTTATATTGATTTTGTTCCAGGAATTTTGTTGAAGTTACATGTACAACTGCATTTACTGATATTTGAGCAGCCATCCTGAAATCTGCAGTCTCAAGTCCACCCGATGGCAGGCTGGTAAGATGAGCAGGAGACTCTGCCATTTCCTGTATTATTGTCACCTTAGGCTTTACCAATAAGCTATAGGCAAAAACGCCAATTATGCTACCAACGAATGCAATCAACATTATCCCGACTAATTTCTTTATGTTCATAATGGTATCCTATTAAATTTTTAACTTTATCATTTGTATTTGCAACTTATCAAGATTCATACCTGATAGTTGTTATAACGTTTGAAATTAAAAAAGTGTTTTGTTTTTTGAAAGAACTTAACATAACTTAAACATAAGAATGTCAATCTTTAACACTTGTTAACACAGTCATGACAGAATTTCATTTTCAAAAATGGCAGGCAACCGGTAACGACTTTGTTATTGTTGACAACCGGACTCATCAGTTAAATAATTACTCCCCGCATATTATTAAGTCTATTTGTGACCGAAAATTCGGAATCGGAGCAGATGGTTTTATGCTCCTGAAGTCGAGTAAGAAGTATGATTTTGAGATGAAATACTTTAATGCGGATGGTTTTGAAGCTGAAATGTGTGGAAATGGTGGAAGATCTATCGTGGGATTTGCCCGCAAACTTGGAATCATTTCGGATATTACCAGATTCAAAGCCATCGATGGGCTACATGACGGAGTAGTTCTGGGCGAGGACAATTATCGTATAAAAATGGCCCGGGTTGAAGAGGTAGTGCAGAAGGAGTCAGGTATCTTCCTGAATACCGGAGTCCCTCATTTGGTAGTTTTTAGTAAGGATCTGGATAAAGAAGACGTTTTCAAAACAGGAAGAGCATTACGATATAGTCAGGAGTTTGCTCCCTCTGGTACTAATGTCAATTTTATCCAGCCGGATGGTAAACAGATCCGAATGAGAACATATGAACGAGGAGTAGAAAATGAGACTCTTTCATGTGGAACCGGAGCTGTTGCTGCCTGTATTGCTACAGAGTTCAGCAATCATTATGGGAAAGAGCAGTACCAGGTTCATGTGCCTGGTGGCAGCTTATTAATAAGCTTTTCCCGGCTTGATGAGCAAAGATTCACTGATATTTTTCTCGAAGGAGAAGCCAGAATGGTATTTGAAGGACAAATGACACTATAAATAAGTCACAATAATCTGAGAAACCGAAAAGTAAAAAACTTAAGACATGAAGAAAAGTCTATTTATCTTATTGATGTTCTTTCCGGCCATATGTCTGGCCCAAGTGAGCAATGAAGATCTTCAAAAGCAAATCAATCAAGTACTTAATAAATTTGAATCTCTGAATCATCGTCTGGATAAGGTTGAGAAACAAATTGATGACCTAATGTGGATTCAGAAGCTTGAAGGCATTGCTATCATTGACAAAATATATCAATATGGTCCTCCTCTGGCACACGAAGCTAATCCCACTGCTCAGGGTTTCGGTAATCCTGTTAAATTCTGGAGTTATGTTTTTATTCCCCGACAAATTGATTTAGGAAAAAAACATCCATTAATTGTTTTACCACACGGAGGGGTTCACAGTGATTTTTCAACTTATTACACACATATTGTCAGGGAGTTAGTAGCTCAGGGTTATGTAGTTGTTGCTGCAGAATACAGAGGATCAACCGGATACGGAGCAGGTCATTACAGGAAAATTGATTATGGCGGACTTGAGGTGGATGATGTCGACGCTTCCCGTCAATACATGATTGATAATTATTCATTTATTGATAAGAACCGGGTTGGCATAATGGGTTGGAGTCATGGCGGCCTTATTACCTTGATGAATATTTTCGACCGGCCAGAGCATTACAAAGTGGCTTTTGCAGGTGTCCCAGTAAGCGATCTGATTGCCCGTATGGGATATAAAGATCAGAATTACAGAGATCTTTACGAGGCAGATTTCCATATTGGCAAATCAGCCGAGGAAAATGTTAATGAGTATCGCAGACGTTCACCAGCATGGAACGTGCATAAAATGAAAGATACTCCCTTGCTTATTCACACAAACACGAATGATGCAGACGTAAATGTACTGGAAGTTGAGCACCTTATTAAAAGTTTAAAAGCTGAAGGTAAAAAATTTAAGTACACAATATTCAAAGATGTACCCGGAGGTCATAGTTTCGACCGCATGGATACATCTATTGCTAAAAAAATACGATTAGACATTTATGCCCACATGGGACAACAGTTGAAGCCCGGTAAAATTCTTAAGTCAATTGAAGATATTGATGCCGCTGCTTACCGATAATTGCAAGCAGGCACGCTTTCACTGATTATGCATCAATATTCGCATAAGTTGCATTGCGCTCAATAAAATCGCGACGTGGAGCAACCTCATCTCCCATCAACATGGAGAAAGTATGATCAGCTTCTGCTGCATTCTGAATAGCTACCTGTCTTAATGTTCTCACTTCAGGATTCATGGTTGTATCCCATAACTGGCCAGCATTCATTTCACCCAATCCTTTGTAACGCTGAATATGAACCCCGGTATCTTTACCTCCGGATAACCTTGTGATTACCTCATCGCGTTCGGCATCAGACCAGCAATATTGTTCTTGCTTTCCTCTCTTCACCAGATAAAGTGGTGGGGTAGCAATATACAGATATCCAGACTCAATAATTGGCTTCAGGTATCTGAAGAAAAAGGTCATAATCAGTGTGGCAATGTGACTTCCATCCACATCAGCATCACACATAATCACTACCTTATGATACCTTAATTTGCTCAGATTCACCGCCTTGGAATCTTCTTCGGTTCCAATTGTAACACCAAGAGCAGTATAGATATTTTTGATTTCCTCATTCTCAAAGATCTTATGCTGCATGGCCTTCTCAACATTCAAAATTTTACCTCTCAAAGGTAATATGGCCTGGAAAGCACGATCACGTCCCTGTTTAGCTGTACCCCCCGCAGAATCTCCCTCCACAAGAAACACTTCACATTTCTCCGGATCCCGATCGGAACAATCAGCCAGTTTCCCGGGTAAACCGGCTCCTCCCAGAACTGTTTTTCTTTGAACCAACTCACGTGCTTTACGGGCTGCATGCCTGGCTGTAGCGGCCAGGATAACCTTACTAACTATGATTTTGGCTTCTTTGGGATGTTCCTCCAGGTAATTTCGCAACATCTCTGAAATCGACTGATCAACTGAAGCACTTACATCAGAGTTTCCTAATTTTGTCTTCGTCTGACCTTCAAATTGAGGTTCAGCAACTTTTACACTGATGACAGCTGTAAGTCCTTCCCTGAAATCATCCCCATTGATGTCAAATTTAAGTTTTGTGAGCATTCCGGAGTCCTCTGCATATCTTTTCAGGGTACGGGTTAATCCTCTCCTGAAACCATGCAAATGAGTGCCACCCTCAATGGTATTAATATTGTTAACATAAGCGTGTACATTTTCAGTAAAAGAAGTATTATAATGCAGTGCAATCTCCACCGGAACATCATTCTTCTCAGTTTCAATGCATATCACATCTTCAATCAGCTTTTCTCTCGTTTCATCGATGTACTCAACAAATTCCTTTAGACCTTCTTCTGAGTAGAATGTTTCCTTCTTGAAGCTTCCATCTTCCAGCTTCTCGCGCTCATCGATCAGAATCAGGCTGATCCGCTTGTTAAGGAAAGCCAATTCCCTCAAACGGGTAGCCAAAGTGTTATAATTAAACTCAGTAACCGTGAAAATAGACATATCAGGTCTGAAATGCACTATACTACCCGTTTTGTCGGTTTTTCCAATTTCTTTTACCGGACCGAGGGGCTTACCAATTTTATAATCTTGCTCATAAATGACCCCATCCCGATGTATCTCAGCCCTCAGGTAGCTCGACAATGCATTCACACAGGATACACCTACCCCATGCAATCCACCCGACACTTTATATGATTCTTTATCAAATTTTCCTCCTGCGTGCAAAACAGTCATGACAACTTCTAAAGCAGACTTTTTCTCTTTCTTGTGCAAGTCAACAGGAATTCCACGGCCATCATCACTAACTGTGATGAAATTATCCTCATGAATCCGAACTTCAATATTATTACAATAACCGGCTAGGGCTTCATCAATCGAGTTGTCAACAACCTCATAAACTAAGTGATGTAATCCCCGGTAAGACACGTCTCCAATATACATGGCAGGGCGTTTTCTTACTGCCTCAAGCCCTTCCAGAACCTGTATATTCTCTGCTGAGTACCCGTTACCATTTGTCTTTTTATCTAATTCACTCATATTCAATCTTTTACTCCTTCTATAATATCAAGTTTTAAAACCAAACAAAAGTAAAAAAAAAACTGACGCCAAATCGACAAAACATGGCCGGATTTCAGGGATTTATTAACACCTGAATCCGGCCCGTTAATATTGATTTTCAGATCATTTACATCAGAATGTCCATCCCATACCCAGTAAGAAATTTATCCCCTGGATAGGATAATTTTGCCAAACGTAGTAATTATCTGATATTAAGTTATTTACACGAGCAAATACCGAGATTCTCTCTGTAGCCTGATATTCGGCTCTAAGATTGATATCGACCAATCCATCCAATTTTTGGGTTTGGCCGTATTTGGCGACATCAATTGAAGGAACTTCCTGCATTCCTAACAAATATAAGTCAGCTTGCAACATAAGTTTATCATCAAAAGCATATCGGGTTGTAACTGTTGCATCCCAATTAGGCTTGTGCCACGGAGCTGGCAGGCTATCCAAAGTATACCGGTAATAGTTTCCTTTGAGGATAATTGATAATCGTTCAGATTGTCTTAAACTAATCTCTCCACCCATACTGAGCAAACTCCCGCTGTCATATTCAACCGAATAGCGGTTACGCATGGCATTAGCTGTGTCAGGCACATAAAAATGCCAATTATCTACATCCTCCCAACTTACATACAGATCGAATGCAACTCTGGGCAGAAATCTTCCTCTCAAACCTCCATAGGCGATAAACCTGTGATTGGTAGGCAAGATATCCAGATCATCAGCAACAAAAGGATTCTCTTTACTTATTTTCAAGTAGTTATTATTTTCGTAATAACCATTGAGCCCAATGTATGGAACAACCAGATTGGTAATATTAATTTCCATATGAACCTGAGGGTAAAAGAAAAACTCACTGGCATTACGATCCATAGCCACTTTCGGACCTGCTTTCAAACTGATATAATTCCACTTAAAACCTAACCAGGGATCCGCATTAGCTATAACGTAATGAATCGAATCAGCAGGTCGAAGACGATAAGCATAATCAACACCCACATCACCTCCAAACGACCACTTTTTATACTCCTGAGAAAAAACAAAGTCGAGGTTTCCATTATGCTCCATTTCTTTCTGTCCATCCAGGAGAAAGTCATATCCACCATCTAGCTGATACCAGAAGCCTTTTCTACCCCGCTCATCAGATTTTAGTCTGAACTTACCTCCAACAACAAGGTACTGTTGAAGAGGAATAGAGTCTTTAGTTGTAAGCCTGCTGTTATATGGTGTGAAAAGACTCCCATTTGTCAGAGTGTCTGTGTTATATCCGTATAAAAAATTATGGTATTCATCGAAATGAATATCACCAGAAAGCGTGGAACGATTGTAAAATTTTGATCCGTATAGTTTTACGTCATTGTCAGCATAGCCTGCATAAACTTTTCTGTCATCCGGCATATTAATACGTCCCTGGGATGATAAATGGCCCATTCTAATACCCATGCTAGACTTCTGATTTCTTGTTGTATTAATATCCAACTCTCCCATTGGAGTCCAGTAATTGCCAAATCCAAACCTCACATATGAATGCTTCAGTTCCTTGACTCTTTCAGCTCTCAATGGGATAGACTCAAGATTACGAACTCTGAATTCAACAGGTTCCATAATTGGTTGAATATAATAAGTAAATCGAGCCTCCACCTGGACCGTATCGTCCAATCTGGGTACAAATCGCATTTTAAATGCATCAGAAATAGTTGGCGTATAGGGTTTTACTACCCTGACTTCCTTGTTCAGTCCTTCCTGGCCCAGTAATCCGGCAGGAATTACAGAACCAATTAAAAGTGACAGAGCTATTATTCTTAGTTTCATGAACTTATTATTTATCTTTTCCATGATTTTCTAATTCTCTAAATCTTCAATTCGACGAATACGGTCAGACACCATCTGTTTGATTCCGTCACTATTATTCTCATAATTTTCATCCAGAATTTGCAAGGTTGCTTTTGCCTGGAACAGGTCATTTTTCTTGAGATAGATATCAGACCACAGTACATATGCTCTGGCCAGCCAATACTGATGGGTAGTATTTTTATCAAGAAAATCCAGTACCTCCTTTTCAGCTTCATCTGTCCTTCCTTTATTGAAATATATCTGAGCACGCTGATATTTAGCTTCAGCACCCTCAACAGTTTTTACATTTCCGGCAACAACACTCAGGGCATCAAGTGCTCCTTCAATATCACCAGTCTCCAGATAGGCTTTACCCAACTTAAATGTTGCCTCGCGAACCGTTTCGTTTGATATTTTATCAGTATAAAGGATCTTATTAGCCGCGCCAATAACTGCCTGATAATCTTTTAGTTTATAGGTGCATCTCAATACTCCTAGTCTGGCATCAATTATGTTGGATGGAATCTCAGCAGTTCCTGTCAATTCCTGATAAATACCAAGCGCTCGTGAATAGTCTTTCTGCTGGTAATAAATGGCTCCCGACCGTGTTTGAGCCAGCTCACTGAAATCATTACGCCCTCTCGAAAGAATCCATTCGTATGACCTTAATGCCTTACTGTATTCGGCGGCTTTGAAGTTACAATCGGCTTTATAATAGTGAGCATTCAACAGAAATTGCCCATTTGAAAAACGATCAATATATCGTTCAAAGTATTGTTTGGCCCGATCGCAGTCCCCTTGCATGAATACATTCTCTGCAGCCATGTAACTCAGACTATCCTGTTCCAGAAGTGAAACATCTGTACCCTGACCGGTTGACTTGATAAATGAGAAATACTCCTCAACCCGGTTTTGATCCACGTAAATATTTTTGATACCCATCAGAGCATCTTTCGCCTCAGGTGTATCAGGCCAGGAATTAACTATCTTTTTATAGGTTTCGAGAGCCTGCGTATTCTGTTCAGCATTGTAATAAATAAGCCCGAGCTGCAAATATGAACGTCTGACATAAGTACTACTCGGATATTTCCTGATAAGGTTCTTAAAAACATCAATAGCTTGATTCTTCTCTCCCATATTCATCCTCGACCGACCAATCTCAAACAAGGCATCATCCGCATAATTAGACTTTGGAAAATCTTCAATCATCCTTTCTAATTCCTCTATTTTACGATTAGGTCGCTGAACCAGGCCAAGAGTGAAGCCTTTTTGGAATTGTCCATAATCCGCATCATCGGTACGCAATGCTGCAGCTTTATCATAATATTCAATAGCCTGCCAATATGTTCGATTAATGAAATAACAATCTCCGATACGATTATAGGTATCAGCCATCATCTTGTCATCACTATTATCTATCCTGTTCAATAGCTTTCTAAACCATGACAAAGCCTTATTGTACTCTTGTTTTTTAAAATGTGCATATGCAATATTGTACTGCGCCATATTGTACTCAGGCAGGTCATATGCTCTCTTAGCCAGCAGAAATCTATTATAATGCTCTACCGCTTTGTTATATCCCTTCAATCGGTACCATGACTCACCTGTCCAATAATAGCATAGTGCTTTATAGCTTGGATTCAGCCAGCCATATACAAGAGATTTATCGAAATGATCAATAGCGTCTTTATATTTCTGATTATTGAAAAGTTCTAATCCACGGTAATATGCTATTCTTTGAAAGGCAGTTTTTACATCTGAATTTTTGTCACTTATTTTGTCCAGAGTAACCAGAGCATCTTTATAATTACGGGTATTCATGAAAACCTTAACCAGGTAATCATACACTTCATCAATTGATTCTGATTCAGGGAAAGTTGTCAGGAATTCTTCGAAAGCCCTGAGTGTTTCAGATGAAATGGATAAATCGAAGGTGAGCTTGGCATAATTTAGCAAAGACTCTTCCTGCACAGTTTTGTCAAATTCCAGGGTAGAAGCTTTTCTGAATGCATTTCTTGCCTTGTATTTATCATCAAGAGTTATCAGAATCCCACCTAACAAGTGATTTGAGTTCTGCGATAAAGGATCATCTCCGTCTTTAACCTTTTCCAACTCAGCCACAGATTCATTTAGCTTTTCGTTCATGTAATATGCAAACCCCAGCTGATAATGCTCCTGGCGGTTCATGCGTTTGACCCCTCTTCTGTATTGCTCAAGATAGGGTATTGCCTCTTCATACATCTTTAGTCGAAAATGAGCATCTCCAATAATCCTGGCTATCTCAGTTCGTTGATCCTCATTAGCCTGCCGGAGTAATCCCGGGGCGAATTCAATAACCTCACTATATTTCTCCTGCAGGTAATAAATCTGCGTGATATAAAAAGGAACAATGCCCTTATATTCACGCTGTTCACTCAGCTCCAGAAAATATTTAAGCGCGGTTTCATGATTACCTTTCATATATTGTATGTAACCATAATAGTACTTCGAGTCGGCTGTGTATGATCCGCTCTGACCAATCAGTTCCTGAAAATAACCAAGTGCTCTGTCATATTCCTTATTATCAAAATAACAGTAACCTGACTTAAAAGTATACTCGTTCAAGTCATCGATTCTCAGCTTCTTGGTCTTCATCTTCTGATACCAGCGCAAGGCTCTTCTGTACCTTTTCTTCTGAAAATGGTAATTTCCCATTTCAAAAGCTGCCGGATTTGCTTTCACGCTTTCAGGATAGTCCTCAAGAAAAGTTTCAACCTTGCTCTCTGCATTCCTGTGATTCAGACGCAGAGCACAAATGGCATCAAAGAATTGCGCATCAGAACGTGCTGTTGCCTCCTTCCCGGACGTGCGATCCAGAAAATTTACAAAGCGGTCCTGGGCGGCTCCATATTTTTCTTTATAAAACAATTCAAGCCCTTCTTTCAGATCCTCATCCGGATCAAAATAATAGGCAGTTTGCTGCGCATGCAGAGCTTGGATTATTCCTGCAGCACATAGTAGAATGATTATTAGTTTTTTCGTCAACATAAAGGATTGTATTACTTCCTAGGGTATAACTATTTTTTTGGCATTTTATTTTTACATTAGCAAATATAAGCCAGTACAGTGTTGGCTCTGCTACATTGAACATGAATAAATTAACAAACTCTAGTTGAAAACAGACTCATGACCGAACCCATCATTACTCTGCACAAGGCTTATATCTATCAAAAACTCAATCTAATACTATCTGATGTTGACCTTCAAGTCCATCCGGGGGAGTTCGTTTATATAATCGGAAAGGTAGGAAGTGGTAAAACAAGCTTATTAAAAACATTGTATGCTGAGCTTTCACTCAAAGAAGGAACTGGATATATTTCTGAGTTTGCCTTACACGATATTAAAAGAGACGAAACTCCCTTTCTCAGAAGAAAAATCGGGATGGTATTTCAGGATTTTCAGCTTCTGCCCGATCGTGATGTGTTCCATAATCTTTCATTTGTTCTTGGAGCTACCGGATGGAAAGACCACAGGAAAATCAAATCACGTATTACAGAAGTTCTTGATCGGGTAAAACTTCATTATAAAGAGGACAAGATGCCTCATCAATTATCAGGGGGTGAACAGCAACGTGTAGTCATTGCACGGGCTTTACTCAACGATCCTGAAATTATTCTGGCAGATGAACCCACTGGGAATCTCGACCCTGAGACAAGTGAAGAGCTCATGCAATTACTCATCAGCATCAGTCAGAATGGCCGTGCTGTACTAATGGCTACTCACGATTATGAAATGATCAGAAAGTACCCGGCCCGCACTCTGCGTTGCGAGGACAGCCACCTGACAATGGTAGAACCAAACCAGAATTACTTCGATTTTGAAAAAGTAATAGGTCAGCCGGAAATATAAAGAGAAGGGTTAGATTTAAGACCAAAGACTTAAGACTTAAGACTTAAATTAGTCTGAAGGAAAAAGGAGGAAGTTTTAATATATAAACCCCGAACTTTGAACTTCGGACCCCGGACTTTGGACCCCGGACCCCGGACTTTGGACCCCGGACCCCGGACTTTGGCTAATGGTCCTTGGTCCATTAGCCAATCACAAACCAATTTTTTACTAATTCTGTTTTATCTTTTATCTCGTCTTTGTGTACGAATTCATTCGTCCGATTATTGTATCCATAATCGTTTGCCCATTCTTTGTGATGCGCTTGAATTTGCCTGATAGCATCTGTTACCTTATACAACTCCTCGTTCGTCATAGTTGGATGCAATGACAACCTGATCCATCCGGGTTTTTGAGAGAGGTCGCCATGACTGATAAGATCCGTAATCAGCTTTGAATCATTATGACTTACGTCTAATAAATAATGTCCGTATGTACCGGCACAGGCACAGCCTCCACGAACCTGAATACCAAAACGATCACTTAACATCTTCACTGCCAGATTGAAATGAAAATCGAGAATATAAAAGGAAATAACTCCCAAACGCTCTTCAACATTGTCGGCAAGAATAAACAGATCGGGAATCTGTTTCAGTTCATGAAAGGTAATCTCAAGTAACTCATCTTCCCTGGCCCTGATCTTCTCAGTGCTCATCTGGTTCTTCAGATCAATCGCGAGAGCTGTTTTCATAGTCTGCATAAATCCAGGCGTCCCACCATCTTCACGTAGCTCAATATCATCAATATATTTATATCCACCCCAGGGATTTGTCCAGTCAACTGTACCCCCACCCGGATTATCAGGAGTATTCCCCTTATACAGGGAAGCATCAAAAATGAGTACTCCGGACGACCCTGGCCCTCCCAGGAACTTATGGGGTGAGAAATATATACCGTCGAGTTTATCTAAAGGATTTTCAGGATGCATATCCATATCAACATAGGGCGCTGAAGCTGCAAAATCAATGAAACAATGCCCCCCATGTTCATGCATTAACCTGGCCATCAAATGATATGGAGTCTCAATCCCTGTAACATTTGAACATGAGGTGAAAGCTCCAATCTTATGTTTACGGTCTTTATATTGTTCAAGTTTATTCCTCAATTCATCCAGATCAACAAGCAATTCATCATTAGGTTTCAAAACCACAACATCCACATTCGATTCATACCAACTGGTTTGGTTGGAATGATGCTCCATGTGAGTAATAAAAATCACAGGCCTCTCAGTTTCTTTTATGCAATCCTGACCAGACAATTTCCCGCAGGTTCTTAGTCCCAGAATTCTTTGAAGCTTGTTAACAACAGTGGTCATTCCTGAACCAGCTGTAATAATTACATCATCAGGACCCGCATTAACGTGTTTCTTTATCAACTTGTGAGCCAGATGATAGCCCTTCGTCATTAAAGTACCCAACTCAGCTGTTTCGGTATGTGTGTTCGATACCCAGGGACCAATCTCATCGATTAATTTATTCTCAATCGCCTGGTATAAACGACCGCTCGCAATCCAGTCAGCATAAATCATGGATTGTTCGCCATAAGGCGTGGAATAACTTAAATCATGTCCTATGGTATTCTCTCTGAAAGACTGAAAATACTCTTCCAATTCGCTTCTTTTCATGACAATAGACTGGCTAAAATTTCGCACGAATATACAAATAATCTAATTCTCAGGATGAAGAGAGAAGCGCTTCTTCGAAAATCCTGAGCAATAGTGGCTCCTGGCTCTCCCATGAATAATCAGGTGCAGCATCCAGGGCATTCTTCTGCCATTTTTTATAGCGGGCTGAATCTTTGGTCATTTCCCTGACAGCACTGGCAAGATATTGTGGATCAAACTGTTTTATCAATAATCCAATATCCAGTTTCTTAATAAGCTGCCGGATGACAGGCAGGTCTGAAGCAAGAACAGGTAGCCCTGCCTTCATATAATCAAAGAGTTTATTTGGTAAAGACAGACGATAATTAAGTCCCATATCCTGTTCCAGAGATAATCCAATATCAGCTTTCTGAGCGTAAGCAAGAATCTTTTCAAATGGGAGACGACCTGTGAAATGAATATTGTCTTTCCAAGCCAGTATGCTCACCTTATTACGGAGCTTATGCAACAAGTCTCCCCCACCCACAATAGTTAGTTGATGATCCGGGAGGTATTCCATCGCAGCAATCATTTGCTCAAGTCCCCTTCCAATATTAACTGCACCCTGGTAAAGAATCTGTGTGTATTGATTTCCTCCGGATGGTACCTCATTCGGAGACTCTGCATTTATAACAGAAAGCGGTAGATTCATTAGCACATCTGGCTGAATCTTATACTTCTTCAAAAACAGAGAAGCAATTTCCTCATTTACAGTGATCATATTCTTAAGCCGTGGAACCAGAAATCCTTCAATCCCTTTCCATATTTTCTGAACCCGTGGGCGATTAATCAACTCCGGCACTTCGGTAAAATATTCATGACTGTCAAAAACCAATGTCTTGCCTCTGATTCTTGATACCAGCCACGCTGCAGGAAGAGTGTCAAGATCATTGGCCAGGATAAGGTCGACCCTCACAAACAAGAGAAACAGAAACAGACGAATGTTTATTGAAGCATAAAATAATGGACCAGAGTTGAAGATAAGTTTCAGGCGCCGGGTATCATATGTCCGCTGAATAGCTTGTGAATCTCGCAGATACCGCCCTACAAGCATTGGTTCCCAGCCATGTTTCATCAGACTGAGAGCCGTTTTGTGAATCCTTTGATCCCCTTCCAGATCATTTGTCACAACTGATATGATGCGTTTCCCTCCCACTTAAAAAGCTGTTTCACGAAGGTAAGAAATAAACAATATCTTTGCTCCTGATGCTCAAGTTCACTGAAAACGAAGCCTTAGCCACACGGCATACTTTTGCTATATCTACCTTCTCAAGATACTATGTGGAAACGGATGATACCGTAGCATTATTTGATTTTCTGAACGATAATAAAGCAATATCAGCTTCTGTGTTAATTATCGGAGAAGGTTCGAACCTGCTTTTCAGAAATGATTACCCGGGTTTAATTTTGCACCCGGTGAATAAGGGTATCCGGATATTTGATTCTGAGAAGGACTCAGTAATTGTACAAGCCGAAGCTGGTGTTAATTGGGATGAACTGGTTGACTGGTCGGTAAGACATGCTTATGGAGGTTTAGAGAATTTATCAATGATCCCAGGTTCGGTTGGAGCAGCCCCGGTTCAAAATATAGGTGCTTATGGCACTGAAGTCGGGAATTGGATTACTGAAGTTTTGACTTTCAATTTAGTCACAGGTGAAAGCAAATGGATTTCAAATGAATCATGTGCTTTTGCTTACCGTGACAGTATTTTCAAATCAGATGAATACAATAATATAATAGTATGGTCGGTACGATTTAAATTGCAAAAAAAAGCGCAGGTCAATTTAAGGTACAAGGGTCTTAACGAAGCTCTTAAAAACATTCATAATCCCGGCATTCGGGAGATTCGTGAAGCTGTTATCAAAATTCGCTCATCTAAATTACCTGACACTATGATAATTGGAAATGCAGGCAGTTTCTTCAGGAATCCAACGGTAACATATAAAAAAGCTGCTTCCATAAAAACAGACTACCCGGATGTTCCGACCTATTCAACGGAGAATCCTGATCGTATCAAACTGGCAGCAGGATGGCTTATTGAAAAATGCGGATATAAAGCATACCGGAAAGCTGATGCGGGAGTATACCCCAATCAAGCATTGGTATTAGTGAATTATGGATCTGCCAGCGGAGATGAGATTTATGAGCTGGCCCGGGATATTATTGAATCGGTTAAATCAAAGTTCAACATTACCCTGGAACCAGAAGTAAGGATTCTTTAGGACAAATATGGTCTTAAGATTTCTTCTACCTTCCGGATCAGATCATCTAATTTCTCCTGAGTTCTGGCTTCGGCAATAAACCTGAGGTAGGGCTCAGTATTTGAGGGGCGGATATTTAGCCAATAATCCTTATAATCCAAACGATAGCCGTCAAAATCCATAATAGATTCTGGCTCTTCCTTTTCTTTAAAATATGATATCACCTTCTGAATGGCGGTACTTTTATCTTCAATAGTATAATTCAACTCGCCAGAACATTTGTAGCGGCTGATCTTCGCAATTAATTGAGATACTTTTATTCCTTGTCTTTTCTGATCTGCGAGTACAGTACTGATTAATAAGGCTGCCAGAATACCTGAATCAGAGTAGTAGAAATCCTTGAAATAATAATGCCCGGCCAGTTCTCCTCCAAAAAGCCCATCGATTTTTCTCAGATGAGGTGTAGCAAATGCACGTCCCACACGCCAGGTGTGCACTTCAGCTCCCATAGGGCTCAGATACTCTGATATACTCCTTGAACTTCTGATATCCTGTAAGACTCTCTCATGGGATCCATCCGGCAGGAAATAGTGACCCAGAACAGCAATCATTAAATCAGGAGAAATGAATTTTCCATTTTCATCGACAAACATTACACGGTCAGCATCACCATCGAAAATTATTCCCAGATCATAATCTGCTTCGGCAACCATTGAGCTTAATTGCCGGACATTTTTTATTTCCAGTGGATTAGGATCATGATTTGGAAAAGTTCCATCTGGTTCAATATTGATGTAATCGGGCTCGTCACCCATAATATCCTGTATCAGCATGCCTGCCATTCCGTTTGAGGAATCTATTGCTATCCTTAAATCACCCAGATCAGTACGGTAATTGGCCATATAATCCAGATAATCACTTTTTATATCTAATTCCCGGATTTTCCCTTTTTCTGATGATGGGTTTATTTCTTCGCTTAGCATCCACTGCTGGATTTTATTGAGTCCTGCTTCATAACCAATTGGCATGGCATTGCTTGTTGACACTTTCAAGCCATTATATTCTTTGGGATTATGCGAGGCAGTAATCTGAACTGAAGCGACATAAGCACCTCTTGCTGTGGCCCAGTACACCATTGGGGTGGTGCACAATCCCAGATCCACTACATCAGATCCTGCATCTGAAATTCCTTTGGATAATGCTTCAAATATTTCATCCGAAGAAACCCTTATATCCCTACCCACGAGTACTTCAGAAGCCTTGAGCAATCTTGGAAGGAAATATCCAATTTTATATGCATCGTCAGCGTTCCAATCTCTGTCAAAAACACCACGTATATCGTAGGCTTTAAAAGCTTTCATTAATTGTATATATTTCTTTCGTTGAGTGCTTTCCTGTAACGCCTGGCATTTCTCAGATGCTGTGTATAACTGGAGGCAAAAGAGTGATATCCTGAAAAGTCTTCTTTTGCACAGAAGTAGATATAGTTATGATTTTCATATTTCAGACAGGCATCAATAGCCTGAATTGAAGGTATTCTTATAGGTCCCGGAGGTAAGCCTTTGTGTTTGTATGTATTATAAGGAGAATCAACCTGCAGATGCTTGCGTAATACCCGACGTATTCCCGGATCGCCAACAGCAAATATGATGGTTGGGTCTGCTTGTAAACGAATTCCCTTCCTCAAACGATTCATATAAACCCCTGCAACACGAAACATTTCATCTTGTTTAAAGGTTTCTTCCTGAACAATTGCTGCCAATGTGATAATTTCACTTTTTGTCAGAGCAACCTTTTTTAGTTTTGCCAGACGGTCGGGGTTCCAGAAGCTTTGATATTCTCTATGCATTCGATTAATAAATCCGCGTGCATTTGTATTCCAAAAAAACCTGTATGTATTAGGCACAAACATCCCCATCCATGATTCGGGAGTGAAACCAAGAGAGTCTATTACCCTTGAATCCGTAAGAAGTGTAATAAGAGATGTTGAATCTGCCTCAATCTGAGCAGAGACCACCTCTGCCATATTTTCAAAGGTTCGCATTGTTTTAAAAATAAGTCCGACCTCTGATTGCTGACCAGAGCGAAGCAGGTTTACCAGTGAATCATTTGACATACTCTGAAAAACCTCATAACGGCCTGGTTTGATACTGGCAGGAAGCATTTTTCTCTTAGCCACCCAGTCGAAAGCTTTTATGTTCTTAAGCCAATTGAGAGAGTCCAGTTTATGGAGCAATCCCTCATAATCTGATCCTGTAGAGATATGCAAATAATCCTTTTCCTTGTCTAATCCGGTAAGAGCCGGTTTGTATATCCAGGAATATAATGTAATACCTACAAAAACCAGGGCAAGTGCCAGCACACTTCCTATCCCAATCAACCACCTGACTTTCATCTTCCCCACAGCCATACTATAAAATCTTTATTGTAATTTATCAAGGGCTTCCTGAATTCTTGTAAGACCTTCATCCAGAATATCAGTAGAAGTTGCGTATGAGAACCTAATAGTATCAGGGGCGCCAAATGCAGAGCCTCCGACTGTAGCAACATGTGCTTCGCTTAGCAAATACATTGCAATATCATTACAATCATTTATTACATTGGATCCGTTCGCCTTTCCATAAAAGGAAGAAACATCTGGCAAGACATAAAATGCTCCCTCGGGACATTGATTGATAATCCCCTCCATTGTTGCCAGACGCTTTATTACCAGATTACGTCTTTCGGCAAATACCCTTACCATGGCAGGGATAAAAGACTGATCTCCCATAAGTGCTGCCAGTGCAGCCTTTTGTGCAATAGAACAGGCGCCAGAAGTATACTGTCCCTGTAGTTTCTGGCAGGCACGAACCAGCCACTCAGGTCCTGCCATAAAACCAATTCTCCAACCAGTCATGGCATAGCCTTTTGATACACCATTAATGATCACAACTTGTTCACGTATACCCTCAAATGATGCTATTGTCTCATGCTTACCAGTATAGTTGATATGCTCATAGATTTCATCCGAAATGACATACACATGAGGATTCTTTTTAAAAACCTCAGCCAGGTCAGCCAATTCTTCTTTTGAATATATTTGCCCCGTTGGGTTTGAGGGAGAACTAAAAATGAACGCTTTTGACCTGGGAGTTATAGCTGCTTCAAGTTGTTCTGGAGTAATTTTGAAATCCTGGCTGATGCCGGCATTGATATAAACAGCAGTTCCTTCAGCAAGTTTAACAATCTCAGGATAAGACACCCAATATGGAGCCGGAATAATTACTTCATCACCCGGGTTTATCAGACTCATCATTACATTGGCGATAGACTGTTTCCCTCCATTAGATACTATTACCTCATCAACAGAATAGTTAAGCTGATTATCCCTACGCAATTTGGCACAAAATGCCTCACGTAAATCCAGAAATCCATGTACCGGTGGGTAATGAGTAAAATTATCATGAATAGCCTGGATAGCTGCCTGCTTTATGTGGTCAGGAGTGTCAAAATCCGGTTCTCCAATACTTAAATTAATTACATTAATTCCCTCCAGGATCATTTCCCGGCTTCTTTGATTCATTGCCAGAGTGGCCGATCTTGACAGAGAGTTTAAACGCTTAGAAACCTTCATCATTTTATAGTACTTTTAAGAGCTCGTTTTCTTAAAAAAAGAAAGCTACTAAGGTAGCAATTCCTTTTTTTTAAGAAAATGATTTAACTTGTATAAATCGTATATTATTAAGCATGGAAACAGTCTGGGAAATCGTAAAATTCGTCCTGCCATCAGCTCTTGTTTTGATAGCTGTATGGATACTTATTAATTATTTTCTTAAAACTCAAAACAGACAAAAGGAAATCGATCTGAAACTCGCCTCCCAACGCAAAACTATTCCTCTGCAATTGCAAGCTTATGAGAGACTTGCTGTTTTTTTAGAACGCATAAGTCTTGATATGTTATTAGTTCGTGAAACAAATCCATCTCAATCCGCAAGAGATTTTCATCAGCACTTAGTAGAGACTATACGGAGTGAATTTGAGCATAATCTGAGTCAACAGATCTATATCAGCGATGAATCGTGGAAAGTAATCAGGATGGCAAAGGAAAATACTATCAAGATGATCAATGCTGCTCTTCAACAGGTTGATCATAATGGCCCTTCACTTGATCTCAGTAAGCAGATTCTTGATTTTCAGATAGAAGCAGGAGTTTCGCCAGCTCAAGCTGCCTTGACTTTTTTAAAAGCTGATGCTAAAAAGCTTTTATAGAAAATGCCGGATCGGTTTTAATCAGGATTGTATAAGGTTTACTCGATATCAATTATAACACCCATACTCATCACAAAACTTTTATTCTTTACAGGATTACTATGGCCAATTACCATTGGATCGATGCTCAAATCTTTCAATCCATAATGATACTTAATATCCAGAAGCATACTCAGTCCTCTTCTGACAGGCGTTTCAAGACCACCACCAATCAGTAAACCAAAATCATGCCTGGAAAGACCAGCTTGAATTGGCTCCCTGGTGACCAGTTCATCGAAACGTTTTCCTGTATAACTGGCATTTATCAGATATCCGTAATACCCTCCAATCTGGGCGTAGAACTTGTTCGATCTTCCCAGGTTATACTTAAGAAACAGAGGAACTGTCACGTACCCCAGATTTGTTTTAACATCATAAACTGAATCCTCAATCAAAGCTCCTGTAAGCTCATCCCATATCTCATAGGTGAATTTATTACCCTTCAGTTCGTACCCAAGCTCAAGCTGAACAAGGAAGTTTCTGGTGATATTGACATTTCCAAGAAGGCTAAAACTTGGAGTAATTCGCTCACTGGCGATACGTTCATCCTGAAACCCAGGAAAACTCAAACCCAGTTTACCTCCGTATGAAATATACTGAGCCTGTGTAAGGCCCCACCCAAAAAACAGTAATCCGGTTAGTAATAGTAATGATTTTTTCATGATCATGATTTGGCTTACCAAAATTAGAAAAGTTTTTTTCCCTGCCAAGCCTTTTCTCAGGTCATGGCAGGGAAGAAATTGTAAATCGAAATTCCAGTGCTACTTCTTTTCCTGAAGTAACTCTATGCTTCGGTTTACAAAAGTACTTAACGATTCACCGGTCAGCATATTGTTTGCCAGCAGAGCAAGATCAATCATTTGTCTTACCACTTTGTTATCTTTTCCAAAACCTGACAGAATATCACCACGCTCCTTTTCTAAATCAGCTATTTTCTTGTTCAGATCTTCCAGTTTATCTTTTTCTTCCTGTGGTACTTCCTCATCCTTTTTCCCGTCCTTCAGTTTCTCTAAACTACTGATATCTTCTTTTAGGGGCTTAATTTTTTCATCAACACCAACTAATTCTGTACCAACAGCCTTATCGACATTACTTGCCAACTCTATTACAAGAGGATGGTTTGCATTTACAACCAAATTATAGCTGTCAGGCATACCTCCGAACATATCCGGACCTGAAGAAAATTGTTGCATTTCTTTCATCCGCCTCATAAACTCAGCCTGTGTTATCACCATAGGTTTGTCAGTCTCACTCATTGCTTCAAATTGAACAATGTAGCTTTCTGACGGAACCTGACTTTTTATCACCGGGCTTAATTGTAGTTTTTGATCCGCAGTAAGTTTCTCTTCTATTGTCTCCTCCTTAGGGATAAGTTTCTCTATTACATCTGAATCAACTCTGACAAATCGTGACTTCTCAAGTTTTTGTTCGAGGTGATTTAAATAATGGAGATCATACTGCCCATCCATAATCAAAACGTCATACCCTTTGTTAGTAGCCGCCTCAATAAAACTATACTCTTCATCAACTGAGTTTGCGTACAGGTAAACCAAATTACCATCCTTGTCAGTTTGCTGTTCCTTTATAACCTTCTTATACTCATCATAGGTAAAATACTTGCTGTCTTTATTCTTCAGGAGGGCAAAATCTTTGGCTTTATCCCAAAACTTATCCTCTGTCATCATACCATAGTTGATGAATAACTTCAGGTCATCCCACTTTTGTTCAAATTGCTCACGATCATTCTTGAACAAATCTTTGAGCCTGTCAGCCACTTTCTTAGTTATATGCGATGAGATCTTTTTTACATTCTGGTCACTTTGCAAATAACTCCGGCTTACATTAAGAGGAATATCAGGTGAGTCCATAACCCCATGCAAAAGAGTCAGAAAATCAGGAACAATCCCTTCAACTGAATCAGTTACAAAAACCTGATTGGAGTATAACTGGATTTTATTTTTTTGAACCTCATAGTTGTTTCGGATTTTGGGGAAATACAGAATACCTGTGAGATTAAAAGGATAGTCCACATTAAGGTGAATATTAAACAGTGGATCCTCACTCATTGGATACAGCTCCTTATAAAAAGCAGTATAATCTTCCTCCTTCAGGTCAGCTGGTTTTTTTGTCCAGGCTGGCTCGGTATTGTTGATGACTTTATCCTTATCGGTATCAACGTGCTTATTGTCTTTCCACTCTTGTTCTTTTCCGAATACAATTGGAATAGGCAGAAATCTGGAATATTTAGTCAGCAATTCGTTGATTTTGCTCTCCTCAGCGAATTCTTGAGAATCCTTATCCAGGTGCAGAATGATATCCGTTCCCCTGGCTTTCTCATCGATATCCTCAATAGTATATTGTGGATCACCTTTACAAGTCCATTTGATAGCTTTACCCCGCTTGTATGACTTAGTTATTATTTCAACCTTGTCAGATACCATAAAAGAAGAATAGAAACCTAAACCAAAATGACCAATAATGGCATTGGCCTCCTTCTTATACTTTTTCATGAACTCTTCAGCTCCTGAAAAAGCAATCTGGTTGATAAACTTCTCAATTTCTTTGGCAGTCATTCCAATACCACTGTCAGAAACGGTTAGTGTTTTCTTTTTCTTATCAATACTAATGCGGATGCTCAGATCACCTAAATCTCCGGTATAATCACCAACTGAAGCCAGGGTTTTCAGTTTTTGTGTGGCGTCTACAGCATTTGATATCAATTCTCTGAGAAAAATCTCATGATCAGAATACAAGAACTTCTTGATAATTGGAAAAATGTTCTCTGATGTAACATTTATTGAACCTTGTTGCTTTTGGCTATCCATTGTTGAATCTATTATTATTTTGATTTGCTTTTTTCAAAGCTCATGCCAAATAGAAAAGGGCTGACAATTAGACAGCCCTTTTGTAAGATCTATTATAGTCTCCCTATCCCTGTGTAATCTCGCCAGTAGCAATATCCAGTTCGCTACCGAACAAGCTATGCGGTATTGAGAATATCACCAATGTCATAACGGCTGCAAGAATAACCAAACCAGGCCTTGACTTCTTACGATTAGCAAAGAAGGCCAGCACCCAGAAAACAAAGGCAAATAGTGTTTTGTTATCTGTCAAATCCCATCCAAAAGGAATACCGGTCCACCAGTCGCCAAACGCATGCCATTGCACCCAGGGCCCGAAAAGGAATCCGCCTAATAGAAGAATCCAGAAAGTCCATTTTGTTAATCTTTTAAATCTGTCAATCTTAAAAATAGCATAAAATCCTGCCACTGTGGCCAGCAACATGGTTAAAAACATCAGAATGATGTGTGGGATGAGTACTCCTGCAGGCACATCATCCTTAAAACGAATAACGACAGGCTGATCTTTGGCTATTTCAACTGTTTCACCATATCCGCTTATCTCAATGAAATACTCCAGTTTTCCTGCCGGAGGTTGCACTGGCAGATATGCAACAAGAGCTGTTTCATCAGTATAACCCATCACTTTAGTCATAAACCATCCATGGTATTTTATCTCCTTCATTTCAAAGTCCATGATGGTCCATTCCTCGTTCGCTTTGAATTTCTTATAATGCATTTTTGCTGTTACCTCAGCATCTTTCATAGGTAACTTTATTCTTGCATTTCGCGGTCCGCTGGTTCTGATTAATTCAATTTCCCAGGTACTGTCGCTCAGAGTGACCATTTCTTCTCTTTCGTAAGTTGGTCCTGTAGTTCTCTGATAAATTGCTGCAGCAACAGTAATAACTATAGCTGCAATCCAGATTAAAGATTTTTTAAGCTTCATAAGATTATAATTGTACTAATAAAATTTCAGTTTTTTCATTTCTAACAACCTCTACTACAACTGTCTGCCCTTCTTCAAGAGTCTGAAGACGGGTCATATAGTCATAAATATTGGCAACCGGTAAGCTATTCATCTTCACAATGCGATCTCCCTTAAGTATACCTGCAAGTTGGGCAGGACGGCCAGGAGTAGTAAATTCTATCCTCAAACCTTTGTTATCATTAGTGGTAACATCAGGCATAATTCCAAGAGTTACTTTATATTTAGTACGAGCTGCCTGTTGTTTTGGACCAGCTACCTGATAAGTTATCTCCATATCTGAAGCCAGGTCAAGAACTATGTCATGTATTATTGATGTTACAGCAATGATTCCCTCATAGTTGATTTTCTCAACATTGTCATCTGGCGTATGGTAATCAATATGAGCACCCGTACTAAAATAAAGAACAGGAATATCGGCTCCATAGAAGGAAGCATGATCTGATGGACCATAACCTTCGGGAGAACTTGAAATTTGAATTCCATTTGTTTGCACAGAAGATATTAAACTGTCAAATTGAAGTGCCGAGCCTGTTCCTCCTGCTCCTATCTTATTGTCCTCTTTCAATCGACCTACCATATCCAGATTGATCATGGTTTTTACCTTCTCAAGCGGAAATAATGGATTATTAACATAATATTTTGAACCCAGCAGACCCATTTCCTCACCGGCAAAAGCAATAAATAGTATTGAACAATCCAGAAGATCACTTTGAGAGGCCAGTTCTCCGGCCATTTCAATAATTGCAGCAACTCCTGAAGCATTGTCATCTGCACCATAATGGGTTGCAACGGTATCAGGAACTCTGGATCCAGACCCTGCCCCACCCATTCCAAGATGATCGTAGTGAGCACCAATTACCAATAATGGTCCATCCTTACCGTTTTTACCATTAAGTAAACCAAGAACATTATGCGTATGGGCTATTTTTGAAACAACATCTGTTTCAATACTGACTGTCGAGGACAAAGCAAAACCATTTGAGCTACCTGATGAAAAGGCAGATTCTAATTTATTAACAGTTTGTCCACTTCCTTCTAAAAAATCATTAACCACCTGCTGCTTAACCCGAATAACCGGCAGACCGGCAGATGGCTCCTTCCTATTAGTGAATAATAGCTCATCATCAGGATCGAAGGCCTCTCCGGCAACAAGAATTACTCCAATAGCCCCACGGTCTTTAGCTGAAAGGATCTTGCTGCGGTGAGAAATACTTCCACTGAAATAATCCTCCTCACCTTCTTTAACAGTTGGGCCGCCTTCAAGCAATATGACAATCTTACCACTTACATCCAAACCGGTATAATTGTCAAATTTGAAATCACGGTGATCAACCACTATTCCATATCCGGCAAAAACCATTTGAGCCTCAATTTTACTATTGTGAGTAAATGACAAGGGAATAAACTCTTCCCCAATCTTGTAGGTTTGTCTCCCATGCATCAACATGTTATTCTCACCCAGCTCAACTTCCACCACAATATCTATGTACTGATAACCATTGTCAGCTAATAATTCAAGACCATAACTCTCAAAAGCATCCCTGATATAAGCTCCGGCCAGGCTGTCTCCTTCAGTACCAGGATAGCGACCTGCTAAATCATCTGAGGCCAGATACATAATATGTTTCTCCAATTCCTCCGTGGTAATAGCGTGATCTACAGCTTGTTGGCAAGCAGCCAAACCTATCAACAATAAAACGATAAAAAATCTATTCATGTTTGTTTCCTATGTTACAATTTCAAATAATTGCGTCAAAAATAGTCTTTTCTACAGGATGGTTTATACAAATATGATAATAATCAATGTCAACTCTGATAAAAGTCCTGTTTTCAGTATCACACTTGCCCCTATATTTGTGGTGTTACTACACAAACAGTGATGTAATAATAAGTCTTTGCCTGATCCGTTCAGGATCATTCATAGCTTAGGTTTTAGGTTAGGTAAAAAATCCGGATTTTCGAATCCGGATTTTTTTTAATTTTGAGTCTCAAATTCAAGACAGATGACCAAGCATGACAAAAGGAAAAATACTTTAACACACACGCGGATGATTGTTTTTGTTGTGCGAGCTCCATCCGACAAATAAAATAAAATATAAACGGATGAACATTTCATATAATTGGCTGAAAAATTACGTCGATTTCAATCTTACACCTGAGGAGTTATCAGCAATTTTGACAGATACCGGATTAGAAGTTGAAGGATTAGAATCATACCAGTCGATAAAAGGAGGCCTTGAAGGCCTGATTATTGGCGAAGTAGTCGAATGTCAGCCGCACCCAAATGCAGACAAACTTAGCATTACAAAAGTTGATGTTGGGCAAAATGAGTTGCTGCCAATAGTATGTGGAGCACCCAATGTTGCTGCCGGACAGAAAGTTATTGTCGCCCCGGTTGGCACTACCCTGTACATGGGAACTGACGCACTTAAGATAAAGAAAACTAAAATCCGGGGAGAGATATCCCAGGGAATGATTTGTGCAGAAGATGAGATTGGCATTGGAGACGATCATGAAGGAATTATTGAGATAGATACTGATATTCCTGCTGGTCAGGCCGCGAGCACTGTAATTCCGGTAGAAAATGATACGGTGATTGAAATTGGATTAACCCCTAACAGAATTGATGGCGCTTCCCATATTGGAACCGCTCGTGATGTAGTGGCTTTCCTGAACCTGGATGAATCTAAAGTAAATCTGCAAATTCCTGATGTTAGTTCTTTCTCTGTTGATAATCACGAACTGGAAATTCCTGTTGAGATTGAAGACCAGTCTGCTTGTATAAGATATAGTGGAGTCAGCCTTACCGGACTTACAGTTGAGGAATCTCCTGACTGGCTTAAAAACAGGCTCAAAGCCATCGGGTTGAAGCCAATTAACAATGTAGTTGACATTACTAATTTTGTTTTGCATGAAACAGGTCAACCGCTGCATGCTTTTGATGCCAGCAAAATATCTGGCAAGAAGATTATTGTAAAAACCCTGCCGGATAAAACACAATTTACAAGCTTGGATGAGGAAAACAGGGAGTTGAGCAATCAGGATCTAATGATTTGCAGTGAAAATGAAGGTATGTGTATAGCCGGAGTATTTGGTGGAATTGATTCTGGTGTCACCGAAACCACTACAGAGATATTTATCGAGTCGGCCTGTTTCAATCCTGTACAGGTTCGTAAAACAGCTAAGAGGCATGGATTGAATACTGATTCATCATTCAGATTCGAGCGTGGAACTGATCCTAATGGTACAATATATGCATTGAAACGAGCTGCCATTTTAATCAGAGATCTTGCAGGCGGCACAATCTCATCCAATATTGCTGATGTTTATCCGGAGGAGATCAAACCTTATCCCGTAAAATTTAGTTGGGCCAATCTTGACAGGCTGGTTGGTGTTCAAATACCACATGATACCGTTTTACAGATTCTTGAACTGCTTGACATTTCAGTAGTTCACAGAACAAAAGACTGGCTGAATTTAGCAGTAGCCACTTATCGGGTTGATGTGAAACGTGAAGCAGATGTTATTGAAGAAATACTACGGATATATGGATACAATAATGTCGGGCTGAGTGATCAGGTACATTCAACATTGTCATATGCTCCAAATCCTGATCCTGAGCTTCTTGAAAATAAAGTTGCTGAGCAACTGACTGCCTTGGGATTCAATGAAATGATGGCCAATTCCCTGACCAAATCATCATATTACAATGATAATGAGGGTGTGCCTGACAAAGACCTGATCAAATTACTCAATCCCCTGAGTTCTGATTTGAATGCTATGCGTAAGAACCTGGCATACGGTGGACTGGAGACAATATCCCTTAACATTAAACACAGAAGAACTGATCTTCGATTTTATGAATTTGGGAATATTTATCAGGCCAATCCGGATGGCAACCGTTTTTCCCCTTCCGGATACTTACAAAACCGACGTCTGGCTATCTACCTGACTGGTAAGAAAAGTCCGGAGAATTGGTCAGCCAGTCAGGAACAAGCTGGCTTCTATACTATTAAAGGTTATGTAATGCAGGTCTTAGCACGTCTGGGTATTCCTGAATCAGACCTGGAAATAAATTCAGGCTCAAATGGAATTCTTTCAGAAGGACTTCATGTCGCTTACAGAAACAAGACATTGGCCAGCTTCGGAAAAATAAATTCTGCGAGTCTTGAGACTTTTCACATAGAACAAGATGTTTATTATGCTGATTTTGACTGGGATCTATTGTTAAAATTTCAGTCTGGAATTATCGAATATAAAGAAGTTCCTAAATATCCGGAGGTCAGAAGAGACCTGGCCTTAGTCCTTGACAAATCTGTTGAATTTACATCAATCCGGAATCTTGCCTTTCATGTTGAAAGAAAATTACTGAAATCAGTGAATCTGTTTGATGTATTTGAGAGTGAGAAACTCGGTCAGGGATTGAAATCTTATGCTGTAAGTTTTATTTTGCAGGATGAGAGAAAAACTCTTACCGATAAGCAGATTGATAAAATCATGAAAAGCCTGCTAATAGCATTCGAGCAAAAACTTGGAGCCAAGCTTCGTTAGGGGAATATTATACCTTCGGATGTAATAGCGTCTGTAAAACCATTATTGTTGTTGGATGTGACAATCTTGTACATGTCCTTTAAGCTTTGAGGAGCATTTTCCACAATAAATGATTTAGCTGTAAAATCAAGTAGGTCGAGATCGTTGTAATCATTCCCAATACCCAATGTTTCATCCTGATTGATCTCAAGTTTATCACACAAAAACCGGCATCCTGTACCTTTTGAAACTTCAGGGTGGAAAACCTCCATCCAAATAGACTGATGATCAATGGGCGATGTAGCCCGTACAACTTTAACCCCCAGGCATAATCTGCTTAAGCGATCAAATTCTTTTACATCATCCGGGAGGATAATCAAAAACTGAGACGCTTCTCCAAAATTTGGAGGAGAAAAGCATATTTTCTTTTCATAACCTCTGTAATATTCCATTCGTCGCATAAAATCAGGATGAGGATTTCCATTCTGAAAAAAGACATAATGGTGATTATCAGGAACAGGAGCTAATACCTTGAAACTAATTTCTTCGCTGTAAAAAATACGAGCCAGCTCTTCCACTTTTCCGGCAGATAAACTACGGTCTATTAGAATTTCGCCGGTTTTCCAATCCATTACCCCGGCTCCGGAACTGAATACGAGGTAATCAATGGGAAAATCCCGGGGAATAACCTTTGAAAAAGAGAAGGGTGACCTGCCAGTTGCAATTACACGGATGATATTCCGCTCTCCAAGATCGAGTAAACTTTGGTAATCTTTATCACCAATCTTTTGCTCACTTGTGAGTAAAGTACCATCAAGATCAGATATGATCATTTTAATCATGCACAAAAGTATAAAAGCAATTCTTAGATAAAAACTTTAGGTTTTGAGCTGAAGGAATGCTAAACTTGCGGGCATTCAATTAAGATCCTATGTCTCGTATTACGAAAAAGATCGGAGCATATTTTTCCCTTGTCACATTTGCCCACACTATCTTTGCGATGCCATTTGCCCTGATAGGTTTTTTCCTGGCAACAAACTACCACGACTATACTTTTCATTGGATTATTTTTCTTCAGGTCATACTTTGTATGGTGCTGGCCCGGAACGCAGCTATGGGATTTAACAGATATATAGATCGAAGAATTGATGCTGCAAATTACAGAACCACTCAAAGAGAGATTCCTGCCGGAGTTATTTCGCCCAGATCTGCTTTAATTTTTACGATTGCCAATGCAATAGCTTTTGTTCTTACTACTTTAACAATAAACAAGCTTGTTTTCTTTCTGTCACCGGTGGCCCTTCTGGTTATTCTGGGTTACAGCTACACAAAACGATTCACTGCTTTGTGTCATCTGATATTAGGACTAGGCTTGTCCCAGGCTCCGATTGGTGCCTACATGGCTGTGAGTGGAGAATCACATTGGCTACCGATGATATTTTCAGCAGTAGTATTAACCTGGGTTGCCGGGTTTGACATTATTTATGCATTGCAGGACAGAGACTTTGACTTGAGTAATAAGCTCCGTTCTATTCCTGTTTGGGCCGGAAAAAGAATGGCACTCTCCTTATCAACAGTTTTACATTTCATAACAGCCTTCATGGTAATTTATGCAGGGATCAGGGCCGGGTTTGGTTGGATTTATTACATGGGAAGCGTTATGTTTATCGGCCTTTTAATATATCAGCACAGTATTGTAAAACCCGATGACCTGAGCAGGGTTAACCGTGCTTTCGGGACAAGTAATGGCATTGCCTCAATAATATTTGCTTCTTTTGTTCTTTTGGAATTGTTTCTATAGATGATAAGTGAAAGTAATTCCAAACTGCTCCTGAATCTGGGCGCGCTTCCCCTCTCCTACCTTTGTTCTTACACCATCAATCCATTCGTAAAATGGTATAATAATGTCGTCATCGTACTTGAGTTGCAGAAATAATGTTGTACTAACGTATTTATTTACTTTTAGAGAAAACTGATTCCTCCAGTCCACATCAATATTTTGGGGATTATGCACATAATTTGAGAATAATCTAAGGCTGGAATTCATATTGATGTTCTTCCACAAAAGCTTCTTAAAAGACACATAGAGAGTAGCTCCTGGCTCAGGCTTTATCCGCTGTCCTTCTTTCAAACCATAACGCTTCTGATCAACTGTAATGGTATCTAATACAAAAGTAAATTTCCCGGAAATGGGTGAAAGATTGACCGACAAAGCCTTAGAAGGCTTGTACACCATACCACCACCCAGGATCAAGGTTGCGGGAGACATGATATCAGATACCGGCACTGAATCTCTTGGTGATTTATATCCAGCAAACAACTGAGTATCAAACTGCCCGGTCACGGAGTAACTCATATTATTATAAGCAACATGGGAAAAATTACTGGTCACCCTCAAGGCATCAACGTTTTTAAACAATTTCTGACCTTCAGATTTGATCAATCCAAAACGATACCAATAATTACTATTCCAGGCAACTTTCCCTTTTTTGTAATTAGCTGAGCCTTTGTTGTCGACTAAGAAAGTAAAACGGTTGTCTCCCCCCTTAAGCCAGTTAGAGAAAGCCCACTGATTCAACTGAAAAAGTATAGTTCCCTTGGTAGTCCAATATTTCGGAGGAGCCTTTGGTAAACTCTTCCTGGGGAGTTTTAATCCTGAGATATCTTTGTAAGGCACACTGATTGAGTCGGGCAAACCTGAGCGACTCAATACGTGGGTAAGAAAAACATCATCATCGATCCACATATGTATATCGTGTTTCCCATCACCTCTTACATAAACTTTTGCGGAATCAGCCTGTTCATTGGTAAGGAAAATCGCATTCTGAACTTCGTTGTCGCCTTTCAGGATGACTGTGATGGATTCTTCCAGACCATAATGAATATTGAAAAAGGTTGAGTCGTTAGCGAGATGACGGATCAGATTTTCCCACTTAGCCTTGAATAAAACGGGATTCGAGGTTTTTGAGGTTTCATGAAACGCTATGTCTAAGATCTGGTCAAGATTTGACCTGACTGAATCTTCGGGAATCATAAACAAGGAATCGCGAATGTCCCAGCGACTTATCCGGTTATATTCTGCCAGCAGAGAGTCCTGATATCTTTGGTATGTTGTATCAAGTTTGAGAGCATATTTAAGATTTTGGAGTTCTTGCTGGATTGAGTCTTTCTCCCACCAAACGCTTTCGAGGAGGTTGCTCAATGACAGAGAATCCAGGGTAGACTGCAATATGATAGAATCCTTACTGCGTATGATATTCAACAATGAATCCCTGGATATCTTAATAGTATCCTCTTGCCTCCAGTCATCAAGCCCATTAGTTGATTGGGCACTAAGCTCCAGCAGGGCACTGAATACCAAAATCGCAGTAAATATTCTTCGCATTGTTTAGTTTTTTCTCCAAAATCTATTACAAAGTTAGCAAATGAAAATGCTGTTCAAATAAGAACGATGATTATTGCAAAATATTCCTTTTTTTTTAAACTTTGCCACAGAATGAGAAGTCCAATTCTCCATATCAGTTTTTCAGTTGATGTGCTCCGTAACATCAAGAACCGGGATGCGTTTTAGTTGGTTGTTAGTCCTTGGTCGTTGGTCCATGGTCGTTAGTCCTTGGTCGTTAGTCCTTAGTCGTTAGATCTCTGTTTTCGCAGGGATGAAGTTTTCCTTTATCATTATATAAATATGCTACCATACGCAGAAACATATAGAATAAAGATGGTTGAATCCATCTATCCAAGTACTCGTGCAGAGCGGGAACAATGGATTAAAAAAGCTAATTACAATCTTTTTAACCTGAATAGTGATCAGGTATTTGTTGATTTATTAACTGATTCAGGTACAGGAGCGATGAGTGACCAGCAATGGTCGGCTATTATGTCGGGAGATGAGTCCTATGCCGGATCAAGATCATATTCAGAATTAAAAGCCTCTATTGAGGATATTTTTGGCATGCCGTATTTCCTGCCTACTCATCAGGGGCGGGCAGCCGAAAACGTTCTTTTTTCAGTTCTGGTAAAAGAAAATGATATAGTTCCGGGTAATGCGCATTTCGATACGACAAAAGGTCATATTGAATTCAGAAAAGCTCATGCAGTTGATTGCACAATTGATGCAGCTTATGACACCAGTGTGGAACATCCATTTAAAGGTAATGTTGACTTGAAGAAGCTTGAGAAAGTTATTTCCTCAAATCCCGGGAATAAGGTTCCCTTCATAGTGCTTACAATCACTTGTAATACAGCCGGAGGACAACCAGTTTCAATTCAAAATATGAGAGAAGTGAAATCATTGGCTGATAAATACGGAATACCACTTATGATTGATTCAGCCAGATTTGCTGAAAACGCATATTTCATCAAAGAACGGGAAGAAGAGTTCAGAGACCACAGTATTCGTGAAATTATCGCCGAAATGTTTTCTTGTGCTGATATGATGACTATATCTGCAAAGAAAGATGGTATTGTTAATATTGGTGGATTCATTGCTTTAAAGGATGAAGAAATTTACAAGAAAGCAACTGTTTTCAATATCCTGTACGAAGGATTCATTACTTATGGAGGGATGGCAGGTCGTGACATGGCAGCCTTAGCCAGGGGATTATATGAAGCTTGTGATTATTCTTATTTAAAGGGCCGGGTAAGACAGGTTGGATTTCTGGGTAAATTGATGGATGAGGCCGGAATACCGGTTCAAAAACCCTTTGGTGGTCATGCTATCTTCTTAAATGCACTTAAGTTTTTACCCGAGGTTCCTCGTGAGGAATATCCAGCACAAACCCTTGCTGTTGAATTGTACAAAGAGGCTGGCATAAGGGGGGTTGAGATTGGAACTATTATGGCAGACAGGGATCCTGATACTCGGGCTAACCGCTATCCTGATCTTGAATTAGTAAGACTGGCTATTCCCAGGAGAGTGTATACTGATAATCATATGCGCTATGTTGCTGCAGCTGCTATTAAGGTTTGGGAGAGAAGGAAAGAGATCACCAGGGGATATGAAATTACAAATGAAGCACCCATTATGCGACATTTCACTGTGGATTTAAGGCCATTATCTTAACTTTGCTGAAAGCTGTAAAAATAACACACTATGCTGAAATCAATGACCGGTTATGGAAAAGCCGGCTGTGAACTGTCGACCAAAATAATCTCCATTGAGATTAAAACACTGAATAGTAAACAAACCGACATCTATACCAAGCTACCTGGCATCTACCGTGAAGCGGAAACTGAGTTGCGAAATGTTCTGGCAAGAAAACTTGAACGAGGAAAGATTGAGGTTGCTATTTGGTACGAGATTACTGAAGTTGAAAGAAAGACTGTGATTAATCAGTCAGTTCTGCTTGATTACCTCGAACAATTAAATGGTTTGAATGAGCAAATAAAAGTACCAGACAATGATGTACTCATTCCAATTGCCATGCGTCTGCCTGATATACTGACTATTCATAAACAAGAATTTGATCCTGAAGAATGGGCTCAGGTGATGAAGGCTATTTATGAAGCTATTGATCATCTGAAACAATTCAGAGAACAGGAAGGAAGAAATCTGGAAGTTGATATTAAAAATCGAATTAATAATATCCGGGAGTTGATTCCTGAAATTGAAAAGTATGAGGCAGGCAGAATTGAACGAACCCGTGAGCGTCTTGACACAAACCTGGTTCAGCATATTGGACAGGATAAAATAGACAGCAACCGATTTGAACAAGAAATTCTATACTTCATAGAGAAACTAGATATCACTGAAGAGAAAGTACGTCTGCATAGTCATTGTAACTATTTTCTGGAAACCATTAACGAAGAGGGTCCTGTCGGTAAAAAACTAGGATTCATTTCGCAGGAGATCGGACGTGAAATAAATACCATTGGATCAAAAGCTAATGATAAAGACATGCAGAAGTTAGTTATCCAGATGAAGGATGAGCTTGAGAAAATTAAGGAGCAGACACTCAATGTGCTATAATAAGGTTTAAGGGTTAAGTGGGAGTTTTTCGGTGAAATAATTTGTTTTATCAAGAGGGGTAAACAGGATTACAATAATGAAACATACTGGGAAATTGATTGTTCTTTCAGCTCCTTCCGGATCGGGTAAAACTACCATAGCAAAAGAATTGCTGTCTGCCGGGCTGGGGCTTGAGTTTTCAATTTCGGCCTGTAGTCGTGAAAAACGCACAAGTGAAACAGATGGCAAAGATTACTTCTTTCTAAGTCCTGAAGAGTTTCAGTCCCGAATTGAAAGTGGAGATTTTCTGGAGTGGGAAGAGGTTTACCCAAAGCATTTCTATGGAACATTAAAATCTGAAGTTCAAAGGATCTGGGATGAGGGTAAACATGTTTTGTTTGACATAGATGTAAAGGGAGGGAGAAGCATTAAGCAATTATATCAAACTCAAACATTGGCTGTATTTATTCAAGCGCCTAGTATTGAAGTGATTACTGAGCGGCTAAACAATAGATCCACTGACTCACCTGAAATAATAGCAATGCGTATTAACAAGGCAGAGGAGGAGTTAGGATATGCTAAGTATTTCGACCGCATCATTATAAATGATCAGCTTGATACAGCCGTCAGAGAAACAATAGATTATGTCAGACAATTTATCACCAATTAATATGCAAATCGGATTATTTTTTGGATCTTTTAATCCCATCCATTTCGGTCATCTGGCGATTGCAAATTATTTGGTTGAATTCAGTGAGTTGGAGCAGGTATGGTTTGTTGTGAGTCCACATAATCCGTTTAAGAACAAGTCCCATTTACTGGGAGAGTACCATCGTCTTGAATTAGTAAACCGGGCTATTGATGATGATCAGAGATTCAGAGCCAGTTCGATCGAATTTAATTTACCTAAACCATCCTATACCATTGACACAATTACCTATTTGAAGGAGCAGTATCCGATGCATGATTTCAGAATGATTATGGGAATGGATCAGCTAGCTAGTTTTCACAAATGGAAAAACTCAGATGAGCTTAGAGAGCAAATTGGATTTCAGGTTTATCCCAGACCAGGCTGTGACAGACACGAATTACTTGACACACCTGAATTTGAATTAGTTGAGGCTCCATTGATGGAGATATCCTCTAGTTTCATTCGACACTCCATCCGGGAGGGAAAAAATATTAGTTATTTCCTCCACCCTGCCGTATGGAAATACATCTCGGAAATGGGTTTTTATTCTTAAGACTGCCTATCCTTTAAAACGGTTATGCCTCATAGTCTTTAGCAGCCAATCAGGCAGACTTTTTTGAGGATCTCTTTTTCGCAGGTTGATATACCATCCCATCTTTTTGATAATCGGGATCCTGTGTGTTTCAACAAATTCAATCAGGGTACCATCAGGATCTTCAATATATGAGAAATGACCGGCAGCTTCACCCATATCAAAAGTATCAATATGTTTTTGGGTACTGTCGACAGTGAAAGGGAAGCCTTTTTCTTTACATTCCTCTTTCAAAGCAGTCATTCCCTGAATGTCAAAACATAGGTGAATAAAGCCCAAATCACCCCAAAAACGATTCTTGAAGATGAACTCTGGTTTTCGGTTTTTTACTTCAATCAATTCAATTTGGGTATCACCGAACATGCGACTGAATCCACCTTTTCTTTTCTGATGATGTGTTAGCAATACTCGTCTCATTGTGGAATCAGAACCAGGAACTCCCTGCATATCAGAAAACTTTCCTTCTTCGTCAAAAAGCACTTTATCGTATCCAAGTATGCCAGAGTAAACTTTTCTGGCTCTTTCAATATTGCTCACTCCAATTATGGCACCTGCAGTTCCTCCGCCGTGTTTTTTATCGTCGTAAAACCAAGAGTTACCTTCCACTACTTCAAAAACATTATTGAACGGATCTTTGACATAAAAGTGTCTGACTCCATTTGGTGCAGTGCTTATATCACCTAATATCTCTGCTCCCTGACTTTTTAGTTCATTGTAGCTTATTTCGATATTTCTGGATTTGATTTTTGCTGCAAATATTCCAAGATCTCCTGCCTGAACCTGAAAACTTGGTGCTATTGGATTTCTGCCTTTGTATTGCCAAATCTCAAAACCACCTCCCCCTTGAATATTAATAGCCAGAGCTGCGTGACGCTCTCTCGGCTCTCCACCTGTATACTGAAGCATCAACTCTGCGGTTGCTTCATCCTCAAAAACTCTCACATCCATACCAAAATGGTTCTTATACCATTTCCAGGCATCAAACAGGTTATTAACTCCTATACCTATCTGCTGAATTCCTGTTATTTCCTTCCCCTGCATACTAATTTGTGTTGACTTTGTAAAATTACGGCCTCAAAGATAAGAAGTTAACTGTTCTTCAGCTTAAAAGTTTTCCATAATTGTCAAATTCTTACCCGCCAAAGTAGTATTTTGGCAAAAAAATGAAGATATGGAGCAATTCAGGGATAAAGTAGTATGGATTACAGGTGCATCTGCTGGTATTGGAGAGGCCTTTGCTATGGCTGCAGCAAAACAGGGGGCAAAACTCATTTTGTCAGCCCGACGAGTTAATGAATTGGAACGAGTAGCTAAAAATTGCGATTTACCAGCTGAGAGTTTCCTGATTCTTCCCATGGATATGACAGAAAGTGCTGAATATGCTGCGATGGCCAAAAAAGTCTTCCTTCGTTTTGGATCAATTGATTACTTATTTAACAATGCTGGTGTTAGCTCACGTGCTCTGGCACTGGAAACTCCTATAGACGTAGATGTACGTATAATGAACATCAATTACTTCGGTTCGATTGCCCTTTCAAAGGCTGTTCTCCCATATATGATAAAGCAAAACTCGGGACATTTGATTATTACATCTTCAGTGTCAGGACGTTTTTCTACCCCGATGCGCTCGGCTTATGCAGCTTCAAAACATGCTTTGCACGGATTTTATAATGCTCTTCGGGCCGAAGTATACAATAATAATATTGGAGTAACAATCCTGTGTCCGGGTTACATACGTACAGACATATCTGTAAATGCCCTCACTGCGTCGGGTCAGAAGTTCAATAAAATGTCAATAAAACAGGCCAATGGAATGGACCCTGAGGTGTTTACCAGAAAAGTTTTTCGGGCTGTTAAAAAGAGACGCCAACAAGCACTATTCGGAGGAACAGAGCTCATGGGCGTCTATTTAAGTAAGTTTGCGCCGGGTTTGTTAACCCGCATATTGAGAAAAATGCAGGATAAAGATTCTTTTACTCAATAGTTTGAATAATCTCCTGACCTCTTAGAATTGCTTTTTCATTTGCCGGTAAAAGATCATGATACCTTTCGGGTAGTGATTTCTTCAATCCCAGCATTACATTGTCAAGCTTAACAACTGGTTTCTCTTTCAGATAACCACCTAGCACAATCATGTTGAATATTTTTGTGTTCCCCAATTTTGCTGCTTCTGCTGCTGCATCTACCCGACAGATTTTTATATCCTTCCTACTTGGATGATTGCTTATGCCATTACCATCATATATCAGGAGTCCGCCAGGCTTCACTGCTTCTTCGAATTTATCCATTGACTGCTGATTAAGAATAATAGCAGTATCATAAACTCTTAATATTGGACTACTTATCCGGTTATCACTAAGAATAACTGTCACATTCGCTGTTCCTCCACGCATCTCTGGTCCATAAGAAGGAAACCAGCTTACTTCCTGATCCTGCATGATTCCTGAATAGGCAAGAATTTTACCCATAGACAAGACCCCCTGTCCTCCAAAACCTGCAATGATTATTTCTTCTGTCATGCTGATTTAAGTTATTCGTTTATGATTTTTCCATCTACTTTAATATCCCCTAATGGATAATAGGGGAACATATTGTCCTCCATCCAGATATTGGATTGATTGGGTGTCATCTTCCATCCAGAATTACAATTCGAGACAATTTCCACAAAGCTTAATCCCTTTTTATTTTTCTGAATATCGAAAGCCTTAAAAATTGCCTTTTTTGTTCGTCTCACATATCGGGGAGTATGAACAGCCTGTCGGGTAACATAATGAACACCGGGCAGGTTGGCAATCAGTTCAGTAATTTTTATCGGATTACCCATACTTTCCAGGTCCCGTCCGTATGGGCTGGTTGTTGTACGCATGCCCTCAAGAGTAGTAGGAGCCATCTGGCCACCTGTCATTCCATAGATTCCGTTGTTGATAAACAGGATAGTAATATTCTCTCCCCGATTGCATGCATGAATGGTTTCAGCCGTACCTATTGCAGCCAAATCTCCATCACCCTGATAAGTAAAAACAAACTTATCGGGCCAACAGCGCTTAATACCTGTTGCTACAGCAGGTGCCCGTCCATGAGCTGCACCCTGCATATCAATATTCATGAAATCATAGGCTAATACTGAACAACCAACAGGAGCTACACCAATAGTATCAGCTCGAACACCCATTTCATCAATCACCTCCATGAGAATTCGGTGAGCGGTACCATGGCCACAACCCGGACAGTAAGACAGAACCTTATCGGTCATGTGATCTGTCTTCTTGTACACCAGGTTTTCAGGCTTAATTATATCTTTTATATCCATTACTTACCTCCGATTATTTTATTTTCAAGTGCCAGTAATACCTCCTCCGGGGTTGGAATCATGCCTCCCATCCGGCCAAAATGTTCTGCTTTGATGTTACACTCTGTAGCCAGCTTAACATCTTCTATCATTTGACCAGCACTTTGTTCAACTGCTAAAATTCCCTTCACTTTGGCTGCTGCTGCTTTTAATTCTTTCATTGGATAGGGCCACAGGGTAATAGGCCTGAATAATCCCACTTTAATTCCCTTTGCTCGACCCAATTCGATAGCTTTCTGACAGATCCTTGCACTGGAACCATAAGCTACAAACAAATATTCAGCATCATCACTATCAAAGGTTTCATATCTTACTTCATTGTCAGCTACCTCCTGATATTTCTTTTGCAAATGAATATTGTGCTGCTCCTGGCGGCTGGAGTCCAAATCAAGTGAGGTGATGACATTTTGAGCCCTGTCAGGAGTTTTACCAGTTGTCGCCCAACTTTGATCAAATTCGGTGATTCGAGCTTGCTGCTCACTCAATTCAACCTTTTCCATCATTTGCCCGATCAAGCCATCTGTCTGAATCATTACCGGGGTACGATATTTAAAAGCCAGTTCAAATCCAAGACCTGCAAAATCAAACATCTCCTGTACAGAAGCAGGTGCAAGAGCAATTAATCTGTAATCACCATGGCCCCCACCTTTAGTGGTTTGAAAATAGTCGGCCTGTGAGGGTTGGATGGTTCCTAATCCGGGACCACCCCTTACCACATTAACAAGTATGCATGGTAGTTCGGCACCAGCCATATAAGAGATACCTTCCTGCATCAGGGATATACCAGGGCTCGATGATGAAGTCATCACTCTTTTACCAGTTCCTGCTGCACCATACAGCATATTGATTGATGCCACTTCACTCTCAGCCTGTAAAACCACCATACCTGTTCTTTCATGTGGTTTTTCTAACATCAGATATTCCATAACCTCTGATTGGGGAGTAATGGGATATCCAAAGTAGGCATCAGCTCCGGCACGGATGGCTCCTTCGGCAACAGCTTCGTTGCCTTTCATGAGTCTAATTTCTTTCATTTTTCTATGCCTTTCTTATCTAAGCTTCCTTTTTCATTTTATAAACTGTAATTACACCATCAGGGCAAACAATTGCACAATTGGCGCAACCTGTACAGGATTCAGGAGTTTCCATATAGGCTATATGATACCCCTTGCTATTAACTCTATCAGTCATTCCAATGACCTGAGTAGGACATGCAACCACGCAAACTTCGCATCCTTTACAATGCTCCTCGTCAACAACAATTGCACCTATTACTTTTGCCATAATTCATTTTTTTCAATAAAGGTTCTAATATATACTTTTCTGCCAGAGTAATACCTGATAAACCACAGGATTCTATTTCTGAGCTAGCTGATGATTTTTACTAAACTGCTTCAAACGATTCTCCAAATCACTATACTGGGATGGATGGATTTGAGAAACACATGCTCTCAGGCCCTCTGTGCGTTTACTACCTGTGATATTAAGACTGATGGCGCTTATCCCGTAATACAATAGTTTCTCCAATAATTCATCACCATTCAATCCAGGATATGAGAATGTAAAATAAAAGCCATCGGCTATTGGCTCATCAATGTCAGTATCATATACAATATTAAACCCGCTTGAGGTAAAAAGTTTCTTTATTACCTTAGCCCGTCGGCCATATTCCTGAACATTTTCTACGAAATTAAACTGGCCATCGTTTGCGGCCTTAAGCATGGCGGCTAATCCAAATTGAGCTGAATGATTTACTCCGGAAGAAAGACTATATAAAGCCCCGAAAATCATCGAATAGCCAAAATAGGTTGAGGAATAGTAACGGGCAAGGTCAGGATAATTTCTACTGAAGAGCTTATCAGAAATAACTATTGAACCTACTCGTTCACCTGCAAAACTAAATGCCTTGGAACTGGATATCAGCATCATCCAATTATCAGTATAATTTGCTACAGTAGGTTGATAAGGTGGTACCCCGGGTTGAGAATAGTCTTTTCTGAAATCCATTCCGAAATAGGCCAGATCTTCAATAACTATCGCGTCGTACTTTGTAGCCAGTTTTCCAATAGTCTCTAGTTCCTGATCAGTAAAACAAATCCAGGATGGATTATTTGGATTTGAATAAAGAATGGTAGAGACTGTTCCTGACTCCAGAAATGATTCAAGCTTCGGGCCCAGCTTTTCTCCACGGTAGTCATACACATCAAATGATTCAAATTCATGCCCCAAAACACGGCATTGCTGCTTCTGAACCGGAAAACCAGGGTCAATAAAAAGTGTCCCAAATTTCTTAGCATCTGATCGGTTAGCAACCATAAATGCTGCCATAGCTCCTTGCATTGATCCAACACTTGGGATACAGCCCTGTTCGTCAACATCAATATTGATAAACAACTTTACAAAACGCTTTACCTCCCTCTTTAATTCAGGAACCCCGTCAATCATTGGGTATTTAGATGACACACCTCTTTTCAAAGCAGCTATCTCTGCTTCAATTCCAATATCAGGAGGTTCCAGGCCCGGCACACCCATTTCCATACGAACGAATTTATCTCCTGTGCGTCGTTCAATTTCATTAACAAGACGAACTAATTCCCTGATTGAGGCTCTTCCAACATTGGGTAATTTAGATAGAGCGATCTGCTCCCCAACAATCTTGTGATCAATAGGAGTATTTTCCATGATGATAAATTAAAACAAAAAACGGCAACCCAGGTCACCGTTTTACTTATTATGATTGAGCATTAAACTCTTTGCTAAGTTGGCTCACCCAATTGGTAATTCGCTGGGAACTTTTGTTCGCTTCAAAATCTTCATCAATTGGTAAACCAAGAAAATAATCACCTCTTTGAGCTTTTGAGTGCTCAAATATATATTCATCCACAGGTGTAAAACCAATTAGTTTAGCTCCGGCAGCTTCCAGCTTTTCTGCAAGTACACCAATATCATCAACAAAATGATGGGCATAACTAACATGATCACCCAAACCAAAAATCGCACAGACTGCCCCCTTTATCTGTAGTTGGGGCAATTGAGCCATAAAAAGATCCCAATGATTTTCTTTAGGTGCATCACGCCATGTATGAGTCCCTAGAGTTGGGCCACCAAAGATTATGCAATCAAATGCCCCAAAATCAACTTGAGCACCATCTTGCACTGGAACAATAGTGACATTAGAATCACTAAAACTATCAGCCACCTGCTTGGTGACTTTTTCGGTATTACCACCGAGCGGGCCGTAAATAATTGCTATTTTATTCATCCGTGTATATTTATTTTTATTTGCCGGATGGAGCTCGCACAACAAAAACAATCATCCGCGTGTGTGTTAAAAAATTTTCTTTTTGTCATGCTCGGTTCATCCTTAATTATTTAAATTATTTATTCCCTTTTGAATTGGGAAAGCTCACATCACTAAAATAATCATCGCCGCTTGTATCAAGATGGCTTTGTTTTTTGTCATGCTCTTTTATTCGCTTTTTGGTTCTCGAATTTAAACAAAGTTAAAATTTTCCCCTGTCAATAAAACACCTTCAGACATTATTTTAGTCGAATTCTCGCATCAACTGCGATAAGGTCATCTGGCGTTCCGAGCAGAGGATTCAAATCCATTTCTATGATCTCCGGAGCAACAAGCACCAGGGCAGATACAGCACTCACTGCCCGATAAAATGCAGGCAGATCAATCCCCTTCTGCCCACGAGTACCGGTTAGTAGTTTATATCCCTTCAAACGGCCAGTCATTTGCTCAATTTCAAGCTCAGTTAATGGAGCCAGCCCGAGTTGTACATCTTTTAATACCTCGATAAAAATTCCACCGAGGCCGCATAAAACCACATGCCCGAATTCACCCTCATCCTTAGCCCCGATAAACAATTCAGTACCACTTAGCATAGGTTGCAGCAGAACGGCCTCAGCATCCTGAATTCTTATCAGGCGTTGAAATTCCTTCTCAGCTTTTTTTGCTTCTGTTACATTCAGTACGACCCCTCCAACATCTGATTTGTGAACAGGCCCAACCACCTTCATTACCAGAGGAAAACCAAGCTCACCTATAGCCAACGACAGTTCACCATCCGATTTCACAAGTACTTCCTTTGCCCGCTTAATACCAGCAGCATCAAGTAAACCCTGAACCTCCACCGGGCCCAGATAACCTTCTCCGGCAGAGTCAATAATTGTCCTTATCGCATTATGATCAATCTCAGGCAAAATAGCTTCTTCAGCCGGTGGAGGTGCATGGTAAGCTTTGACTAATGCCTGCCCAAAAACTACCTCATCAGGAAAATTAACCCTTCCCTTGTTCAGAAAATTATCAATTTCGTGTTTTGCATTTTGTGTTGATGGCAGAACAGGAAAAACAGGCTTTTGGCAGGTATTCATCTTCCGGTCCAGCATAGTATAAACAGAATCTACACTGAATAGTCCCGGAGATCCGAAAATCACAACCATCCCATCAATTTGATCAAATCTTTTATCGATAAAGTCCATACAGGCCTCTAATTGATCAACACTCCCGGTTGCCAATAAATCGATGGGGTTTGAAACAGAAGACCCATCATGAAGATATGTTAATAGCTCTTCAGCCACTGGTCCTGTAAGTTCCGGCACATTCAATCCTCCTTCTGACAGAACATCAGTGAGCATTACAGCCGGACCTCCGGCATGTGTGATAATGGCAATATTGGGACCTTTAAGCTTTTTATGCATGAATATCCCACCAATAGTTGCCAGTTCTGCACGACTGTAACAACGAACGATGCCCGCTTTTCTGAATAAGGCATCTACTGCAACATCAGAATTAGCCAAAGCCCCGGTATGGGATGAAGCAGCTCTTCCTCCTGCATCAGATGAACCGGCTTTTATTGCGGCAATGCGACAGCCTTTGCGGATAAGTGAAGAAGCATGCTTAAGTAACTTTTCAGGCTTTTTTATAACCTCGAGATAAAGCAACTTAACTTTTGAACTGTTATCCGGATCAAAACTCTCATCTAAGTATTCAAGAAAATCCTCAACGCCCAGCTGGGCAGAATTCCCAACTGAGTATACACTATTAAAAACCAGGCCATTCGGAATTGCAGTTTCAATTATAAAAACTGCTGTTGCACCAGAACCCGACACAAAATCAACCCCGTCAGGATTAAGTTTTGGAGTTGGCAAAGTAAAGCAACCATTGTATTGAGTATTAATTACTCCAATGCAATTCGGACCAAGCAGACAAGCTCCAGTCTCATCAAGAATATCCACAATATCCTTCTCTAATCTTCCACCCTCTTCATCAAGCTCAGAAAAACCAGCCGAAATGATAATAAAAGCACGGGTTTCACGCTGACGAGCTAAAAAGTCCACTACAGCCTTGCAATATTTTGAAGCAATGGCAAGTATGGCAAGATCAACCTGAGGAATATCCTCCATCTTCTTGAATGACCTCACACCCTGTACGCTATCTTGCTTCGGGTTTGAAGCAAATAGTTTTCCTTTAAACCTCCCGTCAAGCAAGTTTTTCAATATCTTCCCTCCGGGCTTCTCAATGTCTTCTGAAGCCCCAACAACTACAATGCTCCGGGGCTGTATTAATTGTTCTGTAACCATGAATCTGATGATGTTGCAATAAAACAAAATAATCAAAATTCCTGAACAACAACTATGACAGGCATCAGCAATTCTTAAAGGATGTTAAACAATTCCCATTTATTTGAAGAAAGAGTTACTTTTACTAAAATCTGTTCAAAAAAATCAACTATGAAATTACGTCTTGTCTTTCTAATGTGCTGTATATCCACCAGCCTTCTGGCTCAATATGAACTTGATTATTACCTGCCGGATGGTCTCCGTTTCAATCCTGAGATTCCAACACCAGCAGAAGTGCTCGGACATGAAGTGGGAGAATTCCATATTACCCATGATAAACTTGTCAGGTATATGGAGATTCTGGATGAGAAATCAGAACGGGTAAGCATTCAGATAATAGGATATACCCATGAGAGAAAACCACTTATGCTTGTAGCTTTCACCAGTGAAGAGAATCAAAAAGATCTGGATAAACTACGAAAAGATCATCTCGAAAGTATTGACCCGGCCAGCAACAAGAATACTGTAAGAGATAAACCTCTTGTAGTAAACCTGGGCTATAGCATTCATGGAAACGAGGCCAGTGGGGTGAATGCGGCCCCAATAGTAGCCTATTACCTGGCAGCTTGTGAGAACGATGATTTAGTTAAAATGCTGGATAAAAGTGTAATTCTCATAGATCCCTGCTTAAATCCTGATGGTGTAACACGTTATGCCACCTGGGTAAATTCACATAAAAGTTTAACAAACAATCCTGATCCTGCCTCGATCGAGTTCAGAGAATCCTCTCCAGGCAGCCGCACTAATCATTACTGGTACGACCTTAACCGTGACTGGTTGTTATTGCAGCATCCTGAAAGCCAGGCCCGGATTACCGCCTTCCATCAATGGAAACCTCAGGTGCTAACCGATCATCATGAGATGGGTGGCAGCTCTACTTTTTTCTTTCAACCAGGAGTTGAAAGCCGATCGAATCCAATTGTTCCTCCCAGTAATTATGTTCTTACGCAAAAAATAGGAACTTATCACGCAAAAGCACTTGACCAGATTGGTTCTCTTTATTACACACAGGAAGTATTCGATGACTTTTATTTTGGTAAAGGTTCAGCATACCCTGATCTGAACGGCGGGATTGGTATTCTCTTCGAACAGGCATCGAGCAGAGGTCATGCCCAGGAAACTGCATATGGAGTTTTAACACTCCCCTTTGCAATACGAAACCAGGTCAGAACCTCACTCTCATCAATTGAAGGAGCCTGGGCAATCAGAAAAGAACTGCAATATCATCAGCTTAATTATTTTGAATCTGCATTACAGGAAGCTGAAGCAGCAGAGGTGAAAGCTTATGTTTTCAGTTCTCCTGATGATCCAAAAAGAAGTCTGATGATGATTGACATTTTACAACATCATGATGTTGAAGTGAAGCCGGTTAAAAATGATCAGATGATTCAGGGTCACCTTTATCCGGCAGGTGAATCATATCTAATAGATTGTCATCAACCCCAATACAGAATGATCAGGGCACTGATGGAAAAAATCACCTCCTTTGCTGACAGTACATTTTATGATATCAGCGGGTGGACATTACCGCTCGCAATGGGAGTAAATTATTCTGAACTAGATGGACGGGATTTGACGAGACTACAAACAACTAAGGTACTGAATCATGTGCCTGGATTGAAAGGTACTATTGAACGAGGTCTTGCTGAAATAGCTTACATTTTTGAATGTGACCCATATCTCACACCGAAAGCTTTGTATGAATTACAGCAGAAAGGAGTTCTCTCAAAGGTTGCAACCCGGCCATTTACCCTGACTAAGGAGAAAGGTAAAACAATGAGTTTTGACTATGGTACCATTATGATCCCTGTTCAAGCACAGCAAATTACAGGTCAGGAATTACAATCTCTCATGTACAAAATTGCCAATGAAAATGGCCTGCAGGTTCATGTTGTAAACACCGCATTCACTATTGAAGGACCAGACCTGGGATCTGGAGGCTTCAGTTTTGTTGATGAACCTAATATTTTAATGCTGACAGGTGGACGAATCAGTAGCCGTGAAGCAGGACAAATCTGGCATTTGTTTGACACTCGTTTTATGATTCAGGTCACCCTCGCCGATGTGGGACGTTTCAGTAGTCTGGATTTAACAAGATATAATACTCTGATTTTACCGAGTGGATCCTACTCAGAACTAGGAGAAACAGGAAGCGACAAACTAAAAAGCTGGATTCGTGGTGGAGGAAAAGTTATTGCACTAAAATCAGCTAACTCCTTTTTAAAAACTGCCGGAATAATCTCTTACAAAAACCAGTCTGCTGGCAAATATGTCAATGATGGAGCGAAATTCAAGCCTTATTCCCGACAAAGAAAAGACAGAGTGGGCAGGTCAATTCCGGGAACCATTTTCAAGGCACATCTTGACTTGACCCATCCTCTTGGGTACGGATACAACAGTCATGAAATCAGCATGTTTAAAAACTCAAGCGGTTTTATTGCCCCTTCATCCAATCCCTATGCAAATCCATTATACTATACTAAAGACCCGCTTCAAAGTGGCTATATCAATTCTCAAAACCTTGAAGGACTGGTAGAAAGTGTTGCTGTATTGAGTCATTCGTTTGGAAGAGGGAAGGTGATTTCATTTTTTGATGATCCTTTCTTCAGAGGATATTTTGCAGGAGAGCATAAACTATTTATGAATGCATTATTTTTCGGGGAGCTGTTTTAAGCAGCTTGAAACAATGAATCTCCTCAAGGGGCGGGAAATATGAGCCATGATTTAGCGGAGAGTTTAGAGGGCTTTATAATCATCTTCCAGGCCTTCCCCGATCCATTTTGCCAGAGCTTCACGATTGTCTTTGAGAACAAATCGCCGCTGACCTCCCGGATTGCGTATGTTCCCAAGTTCGATTAAAACAGCTGTAGGCTTTGTATTTCGAAGTACATATAAGTTTCTTGAAGATACAGTTCCGGAATAAGATCTGTTTGGCTGAAATATTGAGTATTTCTCCTTGAATTTCTTCTTCAATTGAACTGCCAGTTTCTTACCTGACTTACTTTTAGCATCGTGATAAAAGAAAACATCAATATTATCACCCTTATTTCTACTGTCAAGGTGAATAAATATGACACGCTGATGCCTGCCGCGGTATTTCCGGTATAAACCATTAACAGCTTTGGTTCTCTGCGACAAACGTGAAAGTTGGTTTAAGGGAATTTTTTGTTTTGGGTAACACAGTTCATCATGATCAGAAGTGAGAATGGCTTCATCCCTTATACCATCGTTCGGATCACGGGTAATCATATAAACGAGTGCACCTTTCTCGATCAGTTTTCTAGCTAAACGAAGAGTTACATCATATGCATACTCATCTTCACAAAGCTTATTACTACCATAATCTCCTATTGCTCCCGGATCAGGCCCGCCATGTCCTGAGACAAGATAAAAGACAGTACCTTTTAAAGATTCTGAACTGACAGTGACAGATTTATTTTTGGACCCAAAGATTTCATAACTTCTTTTCTGCCCGACCTGTCCAATAGATTGAACAGTTATACCTAAGAGGATCAGAAAGATAACAGGTCTGAGAGTCATTAACCCATATTTTCCATCAATTAAATAATTTTATCCGGAGATTCATAATAAAATCCTGTGTGTAAAGGAATAATTTGACGAACAGCCGTTTGTCATACAATTTAAGACAAAAATTTGTGCCAGCTTACAACCTTTGCTTGCAAAAATTAAGAAAATCACCCTCTTCACTGTCATCCACCACAGCCCCTGTCATATGGAGCTGAGTGTCCAATCAATTCACTCACTGGCTTCATCAGGAAGCTGGCATTTTCAGGATAATATTTCTTTAAAATTTCATTTGCAGTTTAACAAAAACATTACGTCCTGGCTCAACTAATATTTGTCCCCTATTGGTGGCCAGGTGATTAGTGTAATCCTTATTAAAAATATTATCTACACCAGCAAAAATCTGGAATGTAGCTACACCAAATTGCCTGGGTGTTGAGAATAGAGAAAAATCTGAAACAAAATATCCGTCAGTAGTAGTTTCGCCTTCAGCGACTTTATTCTGAGCACTGACTGCTGAAGTGGTCCACTCGATACTGAATAACCCTGGTAATTGATATCTGAATCCTGCAGAGGCTGAGAATGGAGCTATCAAGGGCAAATCAGACTTATTATTAATGTCAATTCCTCTCACATAGGCAGCTTTTCCCCAAACTACCACTGACTTAGTGATAAGGTAATTTGCTTTTGCCTCAAAACCAGTGAGCAGGGCCCTGTCAACATTCGTATTGATTAGTGCAGGTATCGTATCGATAAGGTTTAGGTCATTAGTTGAAACAAGATAGTATTCAAATTCCCCGGGCATTTCCACTATCATGTCAGTCAGATAGTTAACAAAGCCATTCAATTGAGCAGTAAACCTCTCCTCCCATACGCGCATTCCAAGATCGCCAAACCATCCTTTTTCAGGTTTCAAATCAGGATCTCCAATCCTAACCTTAGATCCCAGATCTATATATTTAAATCGCTCTTCAATTGACGGACTTCTGAATGATCTTCCAGCATTAACAGTGACATCCACTGACTCGTTGAGGTGATATAAGGCCCCCAGATTTGCGCTCCACGAGAAATCCAATTGTGTTTGGGCTTCAAAAACAACTCGTTGACCTGGAACCGGATCCTTAATGTTACCATTAATAACTAAAGAGACTGGATCAATACCTTGCTCATTTGCAACCTGAATACCATCAAGCCTGGCACCAATACTCATATCCAGATTTCCATCCATCAGGCTAAATTCATCCTGAATAAAAATACCAGCACTACTAAAACGTGCATCAGGGATAGGTTTTTCCCCTTTTACAATCTCCATAACCTGCTGAACCATATCAAAATCATCTAAAATCTCCTGGGTAATATATTTCTCTCTGGACGTCTCGATACGCCTCTGCCATAGATCTACTCCCGCAAGAATATGATTCTTTGCACTTACTTTCCACCGACTTTCCAAGACAAATCCATTTGTGTAATGAAAGCCATCGGGAGTTATCTTAGTGGCAGTAATTCTATTGTTCCCAACTCGTTGTGAGGGAGTATTTGGAAGCATTAAAACATCCCTGCCGATAAATTGATGATAGTATTTCAAACTGATTTTCTCCAGACGATCACTAATATCCCTAATGCTATAAGTGCCACTAAACATTCTTCTTTGAGCAAGTGTATAGCTTGCTGTAGCGAAAGGACCAAGTGGTGCACCACCGGGTATTCCTACGTTATTGGCTCTGAATTCCTGAGCCTCCATCCTGAATTCATGCTTCTTGAATGGTTTAACACCAACAGAAGCATTGAAATTTATATCATTGAATTGAGAATTCTCCAAAATTCCATCAGGTGTTCTTGTATCGTCAGCTTTCCTATATCCACCACTGAATCTCGCATACCATTTTTTGTCTCCGGCCTCAATACCAATATGACTCCCTCTGAGTTTATTAACCCCTTCATAATACCCTGTCGCTTCACCATGGATGCCCATATTCTCCTGATAATTGCCCTTTTTAGTAATCACATTTAATATTCCACCCATAGCTCCGGTACCATAGATTGAAGATGCAGCCCCTTTTATTATCTCCACTCTTTCAATCTCATTCACATCAAGCATTGAAAGCCCACCAGCCAGGTCAGTTGCTGTCTCAATTCTATTACCATTAATCATGGCCACCAATCGATTCTCACCTAAGCCACGAATGGAAACGGAGGTACCCCAGGCGCCATCTCTATAGAGAGCAATACCCGGTTCCCGACTCAGAACATCAGACATGCTGACTGCTGACTGTTTGGGAAAATTTTCTCCCGAAATAACTTCAATGGGATGGACAACTGCACGCTCCATTTTGTCATAGCGCAAACTTGATACACTAACCTCACCTAACTCCAGCTGTGATGGATTCAAGGTAAGATTGGTTTCCACAGCAGCTCCATCAGCCAGATCAACACCATAATGCATCATTTGGTATCCAATATGACGAATGCTCAGTCGATATTGCCCCGCATCCAGTTGGCTAAAACGAAATTTACCATCCTTATCAGTAATCGCAGTAACAACTAATTGAGCAGATCCTTCGGAAACATTCGACAACTGCACATGAACATAAGCCAGGTATTCTACTGAACCTGAATCACTTATTCGACCATAGATACTAGCATCATGAGCAATGATGCTTGAACTGAGAAACAAACTGGCAAATAAGGCGAAGAAAGAAAGTTTAAAAATTTTCATTTGAATTCTTGAGTTTTAAAACAACTGATTTGACTACCACTCCTTGTACACGGCCTAACTGACCGGTCAAAGCACTAATCTGATCTGTTGTTCCTTCAAGAATCAATGAAATAATACCATCACCTGTAGAATGCACTGGTAGCCCCTGACGAGCAATAATGATCTCACTATAATTAGAGATCAGATTGTTCAGAGCTTGTGCTACAGATTTATCTGTAATGAGTATAAGTACGCTTCCAATTCTCTTTTCCATTAGAACTACCTTTGGATCAGATTAATATTGAATCTTTGCTGTCAAAAGATCAACAGCTCAGATCTGTTAATTAAATAACAAAGGTAGCGTTAAGTGATAGAGCGAACAAATGATTATTGTCATGAATTACAAAAAACCACACTTCTCTTCTCCGTTTATTCAAATTTTAATTGCTCACGATAGTTTACCTCCGTATTGCCTGTCAGATTACTGCAAAAACTACAACTACCCCGAATGTGCTAAGGATAAATCAATTTACATTTTTAGCAACTATTAGTTAGCAAACAAGTTTTTTGATACGGACAAATACCTACCTTAGAAAATCAAAAATTCATTTTAAAAAAATATTTAACTGATATTATGAGACGTCTTTGTACTATCGTTTTGACACTGGCATTGATTATTTCGTGTACGCCAAAGCCCAATTCATCAGAGAGCATAAGAATTCTGAGTCTAAAAGGGCCAAGTGCTATCAGTCTTGTTCATATGATGAATGAAACTGACAGTGTTGATGGTAAAGCAATCCGGTACCAACTTTTAAATGAGCCCAACCAGGCCAGGGCCAGACTATTGCGCGGAGAAGCTGAATTTGCCTTTCTGCCTATGAACCTGGCTGCAAACCTGTACAACAAGGGGCTACCATACCAACTGCTTATGATTCCGGTATGGGGAAGTCTCTATTTGTGTGGTGATGGAGAAGCATTTTCAGATCTCCATGATTTGAAAGGCAAAAGAGTACATATGATGGCCAGGGGACTAAATCCTGACATTATTTTCAGGTACCTGCTGGAGCAGGCTGGTTTGCTTCCTGACAAAGATGTGATTCTTGATTATTCTTTCCCAAGTCACATAGACCTGGCCAATGCAGTTAAAGCCGGATTGGCCGATCTGGCTATTTTATCTGAGCCTCAGCTGAGTATGGCAATTCAAGGGAATAGTTCAATTTCGCGTTTAATGGATCTGAATAAGAAATGGCTTAAGGAAACCGGATCGGAGATGGCTCAAACTGCACTGCTTGTTCATGCTGATTTCGCTAAAAACAATCCAGTACTTACTGATCAGCTAATCACTTTATTCTCAGAATCAGGCATAAAAGCCACGTCAGATATAAAATTGACAGCCAAATTGATTGTGAAAAATGATATCCTGCCGGATGAAAAAGTCGCTGTTATGGCAATCCCTCATTGTGGAATTCATCCTATGAGTTACAGTGCAACAAGGGAAGCGCTTAATAAATACCTGAAAGTTTTTTATGCTTTTGATCCCGAAACTATTGGTGGGAAAATTCCCGATGAAAGTTTTTTTTACTCGAAATAATTCTATCACAACTTTAACAACCCTCATCAGGCTAGTGATATCGGTTATTCTTGCTCCAAGGCACGAATTCATCAGCTATACTGCAGGTATTGGCTTGACTACCAGAATTCCAATAAAAATCATGCTATTGGGAAAAAAGTCAAATTCTGGCTATTCGTGAATTCAATAACAAAGAAATACAACGCACTTATTGCTTGCAACTACACGACTGCTAATTAATTAACAGCGTGCAGAATTTTTAATTACTACTAAGTTGCATATATTGTAAAGCCGACTAAAAGTTTTTGATAATTACTAATTACAAACCTAAAAGCTGTTTTTTATGAGAAAATTTACTCTTCTGCTTGCGATGTTTGCTTTTCTAGGCTTCCAGGTGATTGGACAGAATCTTCAGATTCAGGGTACTGTCACACACGGAGTCACAGGAGAAGTACTCCCAGGCGTGACAGTAATGGCCAAAGGATACGCTGGTATCGGGACCATTACTAATGATCAAGGAAAATACATTCTTATAGTTCCAGAAGGAACTGAAAGACTTCAGTTCTCCTTTATCGGAATGAAAACCTCCCAGGTAATCATTGGTGGCCAAACTACTATTGACGTTAAAATGGAGGAAGACTTACTGGGTCTTGAAGAAGTCGTTGTCACCGGGCTAGGTATATCCAGAGAGAAAAAAGCACTCGGGTACTCGGTCCAGGATGTAAAAGGAGACGAACTTGCCAAGGCCAGAGAGCAAAACATCGTGAATACTCTGCAAGGTAAAGTTGCAGGTGTTCAGATTACAAATTCATCAGGAGCGGTTGGCTCTTCTTCACGTATTCTAATTCGTGGAAACAATTCACTTACTGGTGATAATCAACCACTTTTTGTAGTGGATGGAGTACCTGTCAGCAACTCATACTCAAGCCTCGGTGCATACGGTGGCGTTGACTATGGAAATGCTGCAATGGACTTGAACGCTTCTGACATTGAAAATGTCTCCGTTCTAAAAGGTGCAAATGCTGCAGCTATTTACGGATCCAGAGCTGCTAATGGAGTTATCCTGATCACCACAAAAAAGGGCACACAGAAGCCTGGCCTTGGAGTTAGTTTTGAATCCAGTGTCTTGATGGATCAGGCAGCCATTTTTCCTGACTATCAAAACTTGTATGGCCAAGGATATAATGGTGAATTTGAGTATGTTGATGGCAACGGAGGCGGAATTATGGACCATGTGGATGAAAGTTGGGGCCCCTTAATGGATGGGAGACTTATTACCCAATTTGATTCACCATACGATCCCGAGACGGGTGTTCGTACAGCTACCCCATGGCTTCCAAATCCAAATAATGTACGGGATATTTTCCGTCCTGGTTACCAAATAACCAATAATATTGCGGTTTCAAAAAGCACGGAAAATACCTCTTTCAGACTATCACTGACCAATTTCAATCATATTGGAACTTTACCGAATACTGACCTGAAGAAAAACACCATTAACTTGAGCGGTAGCACATATATAAGCCCTAAGTTCAAGGTTAGTGCTTCTACCAGCTATGTAAACAATACTAGCGAGAATATACCTGGTAATGGATATAGTTCCCTGAATGTACTTCAGCAATCAACATGGTTTGGTCGCCAGGTCGACATGGCCCATTTGAGTGATACGTGGATGAATACTGATCCTGTTACAGGGAAACCCTACAATTGGAATCACTCCTACCACGACAACCCATTCTGGACCCTGAATAAAAACACAAACTCCAGAGCTCGAAACAGAATCTTTGGAAATGTCACTGCACAATATGATATTACAGATTTTTTAAATCTGAGAGCCAGTGTCGGAACTGACCTTTATAATGAGGAAAGATTAGAAAAAAGAGCAATGGGCTCAAATGACTGGCCCAAAGGAAGATTCTCTGCCTATTCAAGCTTTAGAAACGAATTGAATGCGAACCTACTTTTGTCTTTCAGTAAAGACCTTACTGAAAACCTCAACCTTAATGCAAGTTTAGGTGGTAATATTATGAGTTACTATAGCCGTAATCAATCCTCTCATGTAGCTGAACTTATTGTACCTGACCTATATTCTGTGAGTAATGCTAACGTCACACCAACAACTGCACTCAACTACTACAGGAAACAAATTCAATCAGTGTATGCTACAGCCAGTTTTGGATTCCAGGGATGGTTGTATCTTGACCTGACCGCCAGAAATGATTGGTCTTCCACACTGCCACAAGACAATAACTCGTACTTCTATCCTTCCTTCTCAACTGGAATTATTTTTACAGAATTAATGGGTCTGGATAGTGACTTCCTGAGTTTCGGTAAAATCCGTGGTGGATGGGCACAAGTAGGTAAAGACACAGGCGCTTATCAGCTTGCTGGTACCTACGGATCATCAGATCCTTTCTTTGGTAATCCTTCCCTGTCATACACAGGAACCATCCCTCCATTGGCATTGAGACCAGAAACTACCACTTCAATGGAATTTGGTGCGGATTTGAAATTCTTCCGAAACCGTCTGAGTCTTGACTTTAGTTGGTATAAATCTAATACAACCGATCAGATCATGAACATCTCTGTATCGGATGCAACAGGATTTAGTGGCAAGACTATTAATGCCGGTAATGTTCAGAATACGGGAATTGAAATCCTGATGAATGTGCGTCCGATAGAGAAGCGAAATTTCACTTGGGACATGACGATTAATTATGCTGATAATCAATCAAAAGTTCTTGACCTTTACGAAGACCTCACCTTCATTGACCTGTATTATGGTTCCTGGAGTATCAATATCCAGGCACGTCCCGGGTTTGATTATGGTATGATCTATGGTCGTGGAATTGTTCGTGAAAACAAAATTGTTGAACAGGATGCTCTTGGAAACGATTTAGTAAGATACACAGGACGAGCAATTGTTAATCCTAGCAGTGGTCAGCTATACAGAACTTCTGAGAATGTTATTCTTGGAAATGTAATGCCTGATTTCATGGGAGGATTCCGAAACAGTTTCACTCTTGGTAACTGGGATCTCAGCGCCCTTATTGACTTTAGGAAGGGAGGCGACATGTTCTCTGTAACCTACTGGTTCGGAGCATACTCTGGCGTTATTGAAGAGACTGCAGCCATTAATCCAAATGGAAAGAATGTTAGAGATCCATTGGAAGAAGGAGGTGGAATTTTAGTCGATGGCGTTATGGGAACATTAGACGATGACGGTAATGTGATTCTAACTGATGCAGATGGAAACTCTGTTACTGATGCAATCACCAACACAGTATATGGTGGTGCTCAGGATTATTTCGAAGGGCACTGGGGCAAAAACGAACTGGGTATTTTTGATGCCAGCTTCATAAAGCTACGTGAAATCGCTCTGGGATATACTTTTGAACCATCCTGGCTAAAGAACGTCGGATTCTCATCAGCAAACCTTTCTCTTGTAGGTCGTAACCTATGGCTTATTTACAAAAATATCCCACACATTGATCCGGAGAACTCTTTCTCCGCAGGTAATGTTCAAGGGGTAGAAAGTAATATGATCCCATCAACGAGAAGTATTGGTTTCAATCTCAAACTCACATTATAAAGGATAAACAAAAACACAAAGAAATGAAAAAGACAATTAACATATCAATGGTCATTCTCCTTCTTGTTGGGTTAGGATTATCCTGTACCAAAAACTTTGAGGAGATAAATACAAGTCCGAACGCTCCAACAGACGTTCCTGCAATTATGGTATTTACAAATGTTGAAATAAATAGCGTAAACAACTGGCTGGGGGGTTGGATTCAACACACCTACCTGGGTTGCTGGAGTCAGCAATGGGCTAAAGTTCAATATATAGATGAAGACAAGTACCAATTGAGAGCAGGTCAGCAAGATGGATTCTTCAACGCAAACTATACTTATCAGAAGAATCTAAAGATTGTATTAGATAAAACTGCTGATTACGCGGCTACAGATACTAAAACAGATGATGCACTGCATGGTGCAGCCCTGGTGCTTTCTGCCTGGAACTGGATGCAAACGACAGATGTTTTTGGGGATATACCGTATTCAGAAGCAATTGGTGGATTCGATGCAGATGGAATATTAACCCCTGTCTACGACACTCAGGAGTCTATCTATATGGATCTCATCAACAATATTCTTCCCATGGCTAATACTTTACTTGGAAGTACCAGCATGAATTTTGGTGCCGGGGATGTAATCTATGGAGGAGATCCAATCGCATGGCAGAAATTTGCCAATTCATTAAGATTGAGGATGCTGACAAGAACCTCGGAAGCTTATTCTGAAGCAGACAGTAAAATTGCAGAAATGTTAGGTGACTCAGGAAAGTGGCCACTTATGGAAAGCAATCTTGACAACTGTACTTTGGTGTACCCTGGTGTACTACCCTATCGAAATCCGATCTATAATACACTGTACACACGTACTGATCAAAGTATTTCACAAACAGCTGTGAATTTCATGAAAGATCGTGACGATCCCCGTTTGCCAGTATTTGCACAGCCACGTGGATTAGACGGAGAATACAAAGGTCAACAGAATGGAGCAGCAAACGACCCAGGAGTCAACAACAGATCACTCCTTGGAATTCAGATTGCGTATACTTCAGATGCACCTGTATTTCTGCTACAATATGCGGAAGTAGAGTTTTACATTGCAGAATACAAGGCCCGTACAGGCGGGAATCCACAAGCCAATTACGAGGCCGGAATCCGTGCTAGTTTTGATAACTGGGGACTTGGTGATGCCGCTGATGCTTACCTGGCTCATGCTAAAGTTGCCTTCGATGGTTCTAAAGCCGTAGAATTGATCACTGAACAAAAATGGATGGCCATCTTTGGTCAGGGTGTTGAAGCATTCGCTGAAGTGAGAAGAACCCATACACCAAGTCGTATTTTTGAATATGAGCTTGAAGGAACAGAATACCCTGGTTTGGGCTTACCCATCCGTATGCCATATTCAGATGGTGAGCAAAGTGAAAATGGCCTTAACCTTAACGATGCAAAATCCAGGCAAAGTATTCCTAACCTGAATGATGGAATGTTTGGAGCCAGAGTTTGGTGGGATGTGAGAGAAAATCCAATCCCAACAGAAAAGGATCCTCAAGACGGTTAGAAAGTCTATAACAAATAAAAAAAGGGCTGCAAAAACAGCCCTTTTTTTATTCTTTTTACAGGAAAACAATTCCCAGTTTTTCTATGAGCCTTCCAGTTCATTCAGATATTTAAGAGTTTTTATTATATCATCCTTTTTTTGTAATCTTATTTTCTCAGAATGGAGAAAAGATTTGAATTTCCCTCCATTTAATCCGGCCAGTTTAATCCAATCCGCTTTCTTTTTCGGAACTTCAACTGGTATAGCATCTCCATGGTGCTGTATATAATATGTACTGCCAGTCACAAATCTATCATACTGATTTTGTGAATGATACGGCGTAACAGGTTCCTTCCCTCTAAGCAATCGCACACGGTGTCGTACCAAAAGTCTGAAAAAACCCTCCTCTAACACTTCAAAATATGCGATGCTCTGGTTATCGCGATGAATGAAGGCCAGATACTCAAAAACTTGATTGCCAAGTTGAATTCTATCAATAAGAAGAGGATTCGAAACAGCAAATGTATCTTGCTTATGAATAAACTGCATTTCATTCCCATAAACATTGTAACGCATGAGATACTTTCCAGCTACCGTGTCACCATCCAGCCAGATAAGCCCTGAAAGCCAAGCTTCATTCAGGTAGGGACTACCATGAACTTTTTTGTAACGACCTTCAGGTCTGATCATGAAAGCAGACTCAAAGACGCCTGCAGAACTAATGACCTCAATGCTGCTAAGATTATCATTCTGAGCCTGACTTGGCAGGGACAACATGAAACCGACAAAAATAAATATTAAGGGTCTTGCTCTTTTCATATTTAATTTAGTTATTTCTGGTATTGATTTCTGAGGTGAAAGATATTCATAAATTCACACAATACTCCATCCTTTGAATTCTGAACATCAATGAGTGAAACCATCTGAGTAATGCAATCCGGAGTAATAATTCTATTTCTCATTTAATTGATATGAATGAGAGAATGCTACAGAAATCAAACTGAGAGCTTAAAAAATACCTGAAAGTTTTTTATACTTTTGATCCCGAAACTATTGGTGGCAAAATCCCCGATGAACCGAGCATGACAAAAGGAAAAATATTTTAACACACACGCGATGATTATTTTTGTTATGCGAGCTGCATCCGACAATTAAAATAAATATAAACGGATGAACCGAGCATGACAAAAGGAAAAATATTTTAACACACACGCGGATGATTATTTTTGTTGTGCGAGCTCTATCCGACAATTAAAATAAATATAAACGGATGAAAGCTTTATTTACTCGAAATAATTCTATTACAGCTTTATCAATCCTCATTATATTAGTGATATGGGAATTGCTTGCGCGGAGCATGAATTCATCAGCTATACTGCCAGGCCCCTGGTTGAGCTTCAGAACATTTTTAAGTTTCTGGTATGATGCCAGTTTTTATCAGGCATTGGGTTCAACCTTGATTCGTGGTCTGATGGGTTTTGCATTGGCTTTCCTTGTGAGTCTTTTGGTGGGTATACCCTCAGGTTTATCACCTGCCATTGAAGCATTTTTTGCTCCTATATTGGTAATTATAAGATCTACTCCGGTAATATCCATTATTCTGCTGGCCCTGATCTGGTTTAAAGTTGAGCATGTTCCTGTTTTCATCAGTTTCCTGACTATGTTTCCTATTCTAACAACCAATCTCACCGAGGGTATCAAAGCTGTCGACAAAGGAATCATCACAATGGCCCAGGTGTATAATGTGAAAAACATCAGGATTATCAGGGAAATATATTTACCAGGCCTGCTTCCCTTTATATTCAGCGGACTTATCACTGCGGTAGGCTTTGGGTGGAGAGCGATAATAATTGGTGAAGTACTCAGTCAACCAAGATTTGGTATAGGTACCGGCATGCAAAAAGCCCAAAGCTATTTATTAGTTGCTGACCTCATTGCCTGGACTTTGGTTGCTGTACTGATAGGATTTATCTTTGAGATCCTGATTAAAAAAGCCCTGAAACCACATACTCATTGGTACACAACATGATAAAGCTGAATAACATATCATTCTCCTATGAGGACAAAAAGATTTTCGAGCAACTATCACTGTCTTTACATTCAGGCAAAATAAATTGTTTCCTGGGGCCCTCCGGATGTGGAAAAACCAGCCTGCTTAATTTACTGGCAGGAATTACCAAACCTGATGATGGTTATATTGACGGCCTGAGTGAAGAAATACCTGCTTACATATTTCAGGAGACACGAATTATGCTCTGGAAAAATGTATACCAAAACGTAATACTTCCCTTGAAAGATAAAATGCCAGATGAAAAGATTGGGCATACTGCTGAACAATATCTACGCTTAGTAAATCTATGGGAGAACCGTTTTTCGTATCCACGTGAGTTAAGCGGCGGTATGAGACAAAGAGTATCTATTGCAAGAGCTTTTGCTTACCCTTCCACGCTGGTTCTGATGGATGAAGCTTTTCAGGGCCTCGACCTGCTCCTGAAAAAAGCTCTGATCCAGGCCTTTATTGACAGTTGGAAGTTTGAGCCCCGAACGGTTGCTTTTGTCACCCATGATCTGGATGAGGCATTAATCCTTGGTCAGGAGATTTTTATTCTGCCTGATCCACCCATCCGGGAGTTTATTAATATTAGCCTTGATCAGGAGCCAGGGATGGAAAGAAAAGATATGAAAGCAATCAGGGAACAAATCATTCAGACATTTCACTAATAAATTAGTTCCCGAATAATCTCTACATTTTTTTCCACGCTCTCTGTGCAAGGAAGGCCTTCAACAACTTCGTCTCCTATTCTTTTGTGGAACTGCATTCTTAAATCCTCACTAATATTCTTAGATACGCTTACATCAGGATAAAACCATAGTATCCCCTCTTCCCCTTGTTCTTCAAGCCAAACAACTGCTTTTTGCCTGACTCCTTCATGTAGAAATGAAGCGGCATAGACTGAAGAAGGAGGAATCAACTTATCTACATCACTGATTCTAATACAAAAAATTTGTTCAGCATTCTCCATCCGGCAGGGCTTACCAAAAAAAGAATATGACCTGTCCAGGTAGGCATTAGCTCTTTGAATATATCCCTCGAATAGTGCCTTTCTGATTTTTGTTGAACTAACAGACTCATTTTGTATATCCTGCTCAGGTATCTCCTCCACTTCAAATCCACATTCCTTTCCTAATTGGGTCAGAATATCAAGATCACCTGAACGATTATGACCAAAATGATGATTAAAACCAATAATGACATGACAGGCATTAAGCCGGTCAACCAGATAGTTCTTTACAAACTGGCCTGAGCTGATTCTGGAAAAATCCACTGTAAATTCTACAATAATCAGATGGTCGAGCCCTGTCTCCTCCAGGAAAGCAATCTTCTCATTCTGAGAGTTGATCATTTTAAGATCTTTGCCCTCTGTGTCAGGGTACAATACTTTTCTGGGATGAGGGTAGAAAGTAATTAATACAGATTCTGCATTTTTTTCAGAAGCGCGCTGTATCAGTCGGTTCAAAATAACTTTATGTCCTACATGTACACCATCAAATGAACCGGTAGTAATAACCGATTTCGAAATATTTACATTATTGAAAACCCTGTGTACTTTCATATTGCAGGCTCACTCTATTAATTAGAATAGAATATGGCCCGCAAAGATAGCCCTTTAGCTGAAACTCCTTTTTTCTTCGTCGTATTTCTTTACGAAATATGCTACCTTCTCAATTGATGTAATCATATCATACTCTTCAAGATATACTGGGGGGGGCATATTGAGAGGTACGGTTGTAAAATTAAGTATGCCCTGTATGCCATTTGCAGCTAATAATTCAGCAATACTTTTTGCATGCTCAGGAGGAACTGTGAGGATACCAATACTAATTTTCAGCTTCTTTATTATACTGACCAAATCATCTATATGATAGCACTTTACACCGCTTACAACCTTGCCTACCTTATCCTCATTTACATCAAAAGTTGCTACAATGTTAAGTTTCGATCGTTTACCTCTGAAATATCCAGTTACCGCTTTCCCGAAATTACCTACACCAATAACACCAACATTCAATCCGTTAGTAGTATCAATCAGGTTTCCAATTGCACCGATTAGTTCTTTAATATTATAGCCTTTTCGTTGCATACTACTGAAGCCCATTAGCATCATATCCCTCCTCACCTGAACGGCTGTAATATGGTTTAAATTTGCCAGTTCATGACTGAATATATGTGTTTGACCTTTTGCAAGACAATCAAGCAAGATCCGGCGATACTCACTAAGCCGCGCAACTGTTTTTTCGGGGATACTCATGGTTCAGATTTTTTGCTAACAAAGTATAAACATACGAAAATTATTGCACGGGTAAACTAATGCTGAATGTTGAACCAATATTCTCCTCGCTTTGCAGTTTAATTTGCCCATCATAATAATCCAGAATCTTCTTAACAATTGATAATCCCAGGCCACTTCCAGCAATATGACGGGTATTGGCATTTTTTATCCTGACAAATTCCTGAAAGAGCTTTTCCTGATCATCCTCAGGGATGCCAATACCAGTATCCCGGATAAGGATATCAAAACTATCAGGTGATTTTTCTAGTCGACAAATCACTTTTCCGCCCGGTTTGTTATACTTTATAGCATTAGAAATTAGATTATTCAGAATAATCTCGATATCATCCTGGTCAAAAGGAACAATTAAATCTCCTGAGCAATGCAATTCCACTTTCACTTCCATTTGTATAGCAAGTGGGGATAAAGAATCAATCGAGTTATTTGCAATCTGAGCCATATCAAGTGGTCGGACTTCTCTGGCTTTTTTTCCTGATTCAATCTGAGTAAGATCAAGAAAATCCATAATCAACTTTCGCATTCCCTTTATCCTCTGCATGGCATTGTTCACCATGTCATCATAATTCTCCAGATTCTCCCCAGCCTGTCTTTCTTTTATGATATTAAGGTAACCCTCAACAGCATTCAATGGTGTTTTCAGTTCATGACTCAGAATAGAAAGAAACTGGAAACGGATCTGCCGTCCTTCCCTGTTCATTTTCCTTGTCATTCTTTTGAGAAAGAGATGTTTGGTTATATTCTCTATCGAAGAGCGAAGTTCCCTTGGTGTGAAAGGCTTTGGCACAAAGTCATAAGCACCAATATTTGTCGCCTTAACAGCCAATTCGAGTGAGGCGAAAGAGGTAATCATCATAACCTCAATATCCAACTGATGGTTATTTATATATTGCAATACCTCAATACCATCCATCCCGGGAAGTTTGTTATCAAGGAGAACAATATCAGGCTTATCCACTTTAAACATTTCAATCGCCTCTTCCCCTGAATTCACTTCAGTGACTGCATAAGCAATATCTTCGTCCATGAAAGGATATCCCACGACAAATCGTTCCAGGGCTCGGCTAATACCTGAGCGAATGCCAGGTTCATCATCTACTACAAGGACTTTTAATTGTACCACGATTATAATTTAAGCAATTGTTCGATCCGGGCAAAAAGAGTTTCCTGATGTAGTCCCTTTTCGATATATTGGTCTGCATTAATCCATTGCTGGCTATCAGATGTTTGCAAGTCAAATGACAGTCCGGTCTCAGGTGTCACAGCTGTCAGTATTACTACAGGTACATCAGGATATTTATTCTTAAGCCCTCTGCTGAGAATGAATCCGGAATCCTCTGTTTCCATCATCAGGTCAATGATAGCCAGATCAGGTTCACTATCCTCCAGCCATTCTTCTGCCAAAAATTGTGACTCAAGTGCTGTAACGGAATATCCCAGATTGCTCATTTGTAACTTCAACTGAAATAAACAATCCGCATCGTCATCCACAATTAAAATGTGCTTCATTTGCTTAGTTATTTTTAGGTAAAAAAAGAATAAAACTGGTTCCTGTTTGTCCCTCAGCTGGAATATTATTTGATTTCACCTCTACTCTTCCCTTATGCATTTTCAAAATACCGTATGTAGTAGCAAGTCCAAGTCCTGTACCTTTACCAAACTCCTTCGTGGTAAAGAAAGGAGTGAAAAGTTTATCCATATTTTCTTTACTGATTCCAGTTCCTGTATCCCTGATTGTGATTCTTATTTCATCTTGCTCCAAATCAACTTTTACAGTCAGAACTCCACCATCTGACATTGCTTCCACAGCATTTCGATTAAGATTGGTAAAAACCTGCATCATTTGCTCGCGATCAAGTTCAGCAATGATTTCTTTCTCCTGATGAACAAGCTCAATACTAACCCCATCAGGTACTAAAACAGCATCAAGACTGTCAGACAGCAATTGTATCACCTCAACCGGATCCTTCCTGACCTGATTCTTACGAGCAAAATTCAGGAGGTTTCCTACAATTCTTTTACACCGGTCGGCCTGAGTAACAATCATCTCAATATCCTTTCTCATAGGGCCATCAGGATAATCATCTGCCATTAGATTGGCATACATCATAACTACCCCAAGAGGATTATTCAGCTCATGGGCAATTCCAGCTGATAATTGTCCCAGATGGGCTAATTTCTCAGTTTGCTTCAGAGCCATTTGAGCATTTGCCAGTTTATCAATCATATGGGGCAAACACATATCTGTTTCAGCAAAACCCTGGGCAATTGCGATAGCATGGTTTCGGCAAGAGTCATAACCACACGCGCCGCAGTTCAGATGGTCCTTTTCTCCCAATTTGCCTATACTTTTCAATACCTCAATAATCCTATCTTCTTCGGGTACAGATAAGCAGCAATCATAAGGTGTAAAAACCCTGGACAAATCTATCTTCTTGTATTTCTGCATATTAACCCCCCATTGATCAAGATCCAAAGAATCCATCTTCTCTCTCATATAATCACCAACACGCGATCGCCTGAGAAACCTCTTGCCTCCATCTGACATACCCGGACCCATAATACAACCATCACAACAGAGTAATTCCATATTTTGATCTGCAATAGATCCATTTTCAAATTCAGCAATCGCTTCTGGAAAATTTGCACGCCCTTCAGCCACAACCATTTTCCCTTCGAATAGATCTTCAGGAATATTAAGAGTTTGAAGCAGTCCTCTCTTCACCGGAAAGATGCCCCCTTTACCAGCTATTGGCGGGTCAAATTCTTTAGGCTTAACTGCATGAAAATCAATACCAGATTCTTCAATCATAGATCGCAGCTCGTGAAAAGTAATTCCTGCATCTATTTCATTTGATTCGGCTTTTTTCCCAATGCACGGACCGATAAAAACAATATGTGGATCTTTTCCGTATTTTTCCCTGACCACCCGGGTCATTGCCACCATAGGTGACACAATGGGTGCCAGCTTATTAACAAGTTTAGGATGATACTGCTCAACAAACTGTACTATTGAGGGACAATCTGAACTAATCATGGGCCCCTGCTCTGGATCAGACAATAATTTACTAAAGGCATGTGCTACCAAATCCGCCCCGAAACCAACCTCACAAACCCGATCAAAACCCAGCTCATACAAGATTCCAACAAGTACTTTATGGTCATCAAATTCGGTAAATTCTGCAGGAAAACTCGGAGCCAACAGGGCGATTATTGATACATCTGAGGCCAGAAATCCGCGTACCATGTCTTTTTCGAGCAAATAAGCCTTGGCACTCTGTGAGCAAACTTTCACACAGTTTCCACAAGCAATACAGCGCTCATGCATAACAGCTGCCTGGCCATTTTCTATCCGAATAGCTTTTACAGGACATTCTCTAACACAAGTATAGCAAACCCGGCACCGATCTGGAATTGTAAATACGAGCTTTTCTCTTTTCTCTACTGCACACACCATAACTTAATCTTCCTTTGCTTTCAATTCCAAAACAGGCAATTTTTTTGAGACCTTAGATACCTCTGCATACAGTTGGCTAATTTGCCCTGACAATTCACTGTCCTGATCATAAATCTCCTTGATACGTGGTTTATTGACTTTATCTGATTTGTTACCAGGCTGCCCTCCTCCGTTTATGCAGCCCCCAGGGCATGCCATAATTTCAAACAATTCAGGATATTTTGATTGCATAGACTGATCAATCAAATTGATCCCTTCATCCAATGTTGAACAAGCTGTCCATTTCTGCTCAATGGTATAATGCAACATTATATTTTTCTTGCAGGATTTTGGCCCTCTGAACTTTGCTTTGTTTCCGTCTAATGAATAATTGTCGGGGTCAACAACCGAGATAGCTTTCATTAATCCTTCCATGTATCCGCCCGATAAGGAAGATAACAACCTGCTCATTGGAACAGAATTTAAAAGTGAATCCGGTACCTCATTATTGATTCGGTCAAAGTCAATGCCAAACAACTGGATTAGTTGAATTAATTCCCGGGTACTCATCACTGAATTCAAATATGGAATTCCCTCTTTTTGATGCTCTGCCTTCTGACTTTCCATCTTGGATCCAACACAAGGTGAAAAATAAACAATGTATGAATTTGTATTTATGTCTTTTATCAATCGGCCAAAGGTTTGGGCCGGACTTAAGACAGGTAATACACAAGACATCAGATCTGGACGGAGATTTTCAATATATTGCATCCATGATGGGCAAAAGGAAATCAACGAAGGTCCTGGTCCCTTGGTGGCAGTATGCTTCCAAAGCCTTGCAGCCTGGAACATTGTTATGTCAACAGATTCAGATCCGGAATGCACCTGATCAAATCCAATCTTTCTCAGAGCTGAAAAAAGCAGGCCTGAAACATCTTTTCCTGATCGAAAGCCTAATTCATCACCAATGGAAACCATAACCGCAGGGTCTACTAAAGCAATAACCTGCTGTTGCTTTTGATGCAGGTGACTTATCAGTTCGTCAAGATGTCCTTTTTCCTGCAAACTACCTGTCGGACAAACTCTGATACACTGTCCGCATGAGATGCAATCACTAGAGCTCAAACCTTTGTCGCCGACAGTACCAACACGCATCTCTGTTCCACGACTTATAAACTCAAGGGCCGACACCCTCTGGTGATCACAAATTCTTATACATCGACCACACAGAACACATTTTGAAGCATCATGGATGATAGATGGACTTGAGCGATCAATTTTCCTGGTAAATTGCCGTGTCCGCCCTTTCCTTTCCATAACATTGAGTTCGGTAGCAAGCTTCTGTAATTCACAATGCTTGTTTTGAAAACAATAAAGGCACTCATCCGGGTGATTTGAAATCAATAACTCAACAATTGTCCTTCTGGCCTGAATAACTCGGGCCGAATGAGTATTCACCTTCATCCATTCCTCAACGGGATAACTACAAGCTGGAACAAGGTCTGCCATTCCCTCCACTTCGACAATACATAAACGGCATGCTCCGGTTGGAGGGAAGCCCTCCATACTGCACAAAGTAGGCACCCGAATACCATTTTGATTAAGAACACTCAACAGAATATCGCCTTTTCGGGTTTTAAGTATTTGGCCGTTTACTTCAATCTCTATTTGCATAGCTAAATTATTACTGAATAAAGACCGCATTAAATTTGCAAACTTCATGGCATTTGCCACAGCCAGTACATCGGTCAGGAATGATTGCATGAACTTGCCGTGGTGATCCTATAATTGCTTGTTCAGGACATTTACTGAAACAGACATAACAACCGTTGCATATTTCAGCATCAATAACAAATGATCTGAGATCCTGACAAACGCCAGCCGGACACACCCTGTTGAAGAGGTGTTCTTCAAATTCTTCTCTGAAATGTTCCAGAGCACTAAGCAGTGGATTAGCTGCTCCTTTACCCAGGCCACATAATGATGTTTCACCTATAACCCTGGCCAGGTCATTGAGTTGTGTTACTCCTTTAAATCTATGTAAAGTATCATGTTCTTTATCCCTTTCAGGCCGACGTATAACCTTATCAAGGATTTCTGCCATCCGCCGAGTCCCTTCTCTGCAAGGTATACATTTGCCGCAGCTTTCTTTTTGAATGAACTTCATGAGGTGACTGATCAGATTTACTGAACATGAGCTCTCATCCAATAAGACAAGGCTTCCTGATCCAAGAATCAGATTGCTTTTTTCAAAATCTTCGAAGTCGAGAGCAATATCAAAATTCTTACTACTTATGAACTTGCCAGATGGTCCTCCTGCCAATATGGCTTTGGCCTTCTTACAATTCTTCACTCCCTGGGCATTTAAGTCAGTAAGGTCTTTTAAAATATATCCAAAAGGAACCTCCACTACACCATGCTTATTAAATCTTCCTGCCAGACTAAAAAGCTTTGTACCTGACGATTCTTCAGTTCCTACGCTTTTATACCATTGTGGTCCCTTATCGACTATTAGTGGAATTTGCGATAAGGTTTCTACATTATGCACCAGGGTAGGCATTCCAAATAATCCGGACTTAGCTGGATAGGGAGGTTTTGGCCTGGGCATACCGCGTTTTCCTTCAAGACTTGCAATAAGGGCAGTTTCTTCACCACAGACATATGCTCCGGGTCCTTTTCTGATTTTAATATCAAATGAAAAGCCACTTCCAAGAATATCCTGACCGATCAATCCCAATTCTCTCACCTGATCAACGGCACATTCTAATCTATCAACCACATTGGAGTACCGTGATCGGGTATAAATAATTCCTTCACTGGCACCTATAGCATATGCGGCAAGCATTAGTCCTTCGATTGCTACATGTGGATTTCCTTCTAATAGCACCCTGTGCATATAAGCGCCAGGGTCACTTTCATCTGCATTACAAATCACATATCTTTTCCGGGCTGTAGTGGAGATGACTTTCTGCCATTTATCCGCTGCTGGATAGCCTGACCCTGATCTACCCCTGACTGAACTGGCTTCTACCAGTTGAACAATTTCCTCATGAGTATAAAACCGGATACTCTTCACAAAAGCATTATAACCGCCCCATGCAATGTAATCCATCACATCACATGGATCTATTATCCCATTGAGCCTTAAAACTCTTCTCTCCTGACCAGCAAAAAAGGGATGATCATGAAGATATGGAACACCTTCCCATTCAATCTGTCCCCCGACATCCCATTGGCCAAGCAGGTTTTCTTCTGGTACAAAATGCTTCATTACAGCCTCCATCAGATGCGAAACCTGATAATCCTGTACCGGACCAAAGAATAATCTGTTTCTGCCAGGCAATTGAATTCCAATTACTGGTTGTCCGCTTAAATAGCCCAGACCTCCTGTTAAAACAACATCCAGATGCAAGGCCTTGCTTTGCGCCCAGTCTTTAATAGCCTGAAGGGTTTGTACACTCCCGGCAGCTTTGGCACTATTACTGTCTTCAACAAACAGACAGGGGTGCTTGATAATTGATCTCTTATGAAAAGCCAGCTCATTGAGAACTCCCTCATCTGTGTCATCCTTTAAACCCTTTGCCATGTAATCCAGAAGGCCCGGTAAAAGATCCTGACTTATTTGCTTTATATTCCCGTGCATTTCATGTGATCCTTAAATGATCCAATAATTCTGCCAGTTTTCGATTTGTCAATTGTCCGTGAAGAACTCCATTCACTCCAAGAACAGGGGATAAGTGACATGCTCCTAAACATGGAACAAGTTCAAGGCTGAATGTGCGATCGATTGTCATCTCTCCATCGCCAATATCCAGAATACGACTTATCTCACGAAGAATTCCATCACTGCCTTCCAGATGACATCCAGTACCTGCACATACCTGCAAATGGTATTTGCCCCGACTTTCGAAATGAAACATGTTATAATAGGTAGCTACACTATATATCTTGACGGCAGGCAATTCCAAATGCTCAGACAAGTGAGGGATAGCCTCTTCCGGCAGGTACCCAAATTCACTTTGAATATCCTGTAAAACCGGAATAAGATTCTCCCTGATCTTGCGAGGATATCTGTTTACTATTTTTTCAATGCCTGAATCCATATTTGTTACACTACTAACATTGTTATTTAAATAACACACAAAAATACAAATTTATTAATATTTAAAAAGACTAAGAAGAATTTATTGTTAAATTTGGAACAAATAAACCATTATGAACCGGATTGAGATCAGCATATGTCTGGGAAGCTCATGTTTTGCACGAGGCAACCAGGTTATTGTTCATCAGATCAAAGAATATCTCAGAAAAAACAACTTAGAGGATCGGATTTTTTTTAAAGGAGCTCATTGTTTCAATGCCTGTAAAAGCGGTCCTACTCTGAAGATCAACGAAGAATTTATATACGACATAAGTGAACTCAATGCAATTCAGCATATAATAAAAGCTTTGGAGGATCAAAATGCCGGGTAAAAGCATCCAGAACAGACTTCCAATCCTTACAGTAAATCCTGATGACTGTGTTTTGTGCTATGCCTGTGTACGTGATTGTCCGGCCAGAGCAATCGAAGTTAAACCAAATGCTACTGCAGTAAGAATCATTACTGAAAAATGCACAGCATGTGGGAGCTGTTACACAGTATGTCCCACAGAAGCGATCAGCTATACATCTGATATCCTGAATGTTGAAAAATACTTGTCATCTGATGTGATTACGGCGGCTATTATAGATCCGAGTATCTCTGGGGAATTTCCTGACATTACTGATTACAGAAACTTTGTCGGAATGATTAAGGCCCTGGGATTCAATTATGTCAACGACATGTCATTCGGAGTAGATCTTATTGCCCGTGAATATGCCCAGATCTTCAATGAATTCAAAGGAAAATATTTCATCTCATCTAAATGTCCGGCAGTAGTATATCAGGTGACAAAATACTACAACAGTTTAACTGACAATCTTGTACCCATATTATCTCCTCTGGCTGCTATGGCTGCAGTTGTAAGAAAAAAATATGGACCCTCTGTTAAAGTCATAGCGATATCTCCTTGTCTGGCATCCAAATTAGAACAGCAGGAACAAAAGGATGAATCTAAAGTTGATACTCATATCACCTTTACTGAACTAAGGCAGTTATTCTTAAAAAATGAAATAACAGAAACTAAAGTTGAATTTGAAGAATTTGATCCCCCATTTGGTCGTAAGGGAAGCCTGTTTCCTCTTACCAGCGGATTAATGCAAACTGCTGGTCAGAATGAGGACCTGCTCACCAGTAACTTTCACAGTTCATCCGGGAGGCATAACATGCTCGATGCTATGAACGAATTCGTTCTATCAAATGACATACATAAACACCTGGATCTACTTTATTGTGAAGGTTGCATAATGGGTCCTGGAATGTCACCGGGTGGGCGTAAATTCATGCGTCAGACTCTAGTTAAAGACTATACCAGAAAAAGGTTAAAGGTGACTTCGGAGAGTGATTGGGAAAAGGAAATGGCAAATTACTCCGACCTGGATCTAGGTCACTCATTCAGAGCCGACGACCAGCGCTTACCAACACCTCCGGCTCATAAAATTGAAGAAATTCTTCATTCGATTGGAAAAACGAGTAACGACAGGGTCGACAGGGGTTGCAGTGCATGCGGATATAGCAGCTGCAATGATTTCGCCACAGCCGTTGCTCATGGTCTGGCTAAAATAGAAATGTGTCATTCATTCGGATCAAAAAACCGTCAGGACTATATTCAATCATTACAGGCAAGCAATGAACAGTTGGCAAAAACAAAGCAAGCCCTGGAAGAATCAGAAAAAACTGCCCGGGAAGAAAAACAAACTGTACAGGCCTTTTCTGACACCATTTCAGCTGTAATGCAGAGAATTCCTTCAGGAGTCATCATTGCTGATCTGAATCTGAAAATCGTACAAGCAAATCAGGTTCTAATTGATATTCTTGGAGAGGAAGCTCAGAGTATTCATGAAGTAATTCCAGGATTGCAAGGAGCTGACATTAGCAGCTTATTACCTCCAAATATTTTCCAATTATTCAATTATGTAGTTCAAAACAATCAGAATCTGAGTAATAAGGATATTAAGCTGAACGAAAGAATACTGAACCTGTCTATCTTTCCTATCCAGCAGGGCAAAACTATTGGGGCTATCTTCCGTGACATGTCCTCTCCTGAAGTACAAAAAGAAGAAGTCCTGAAACGAGTAACTGATACTATTGACAACAATCTTCAAATGGTTCAGAAAATAGGATTCTTACTGGGAGAAGGAGCAGCTGAGACTGAGCGAATGCTAAATTCCATCATCCAATCCTACCAATCCAAAGATGGCAAGTGAAAGAAGTTGACTTCCATATAGAGATCAAATGCGAACAAGTTAATCACAGTGGGGAACGGATCTGTGGTGATGTTTTCATGACTGAAAGGGTTAATGAAGAAGATCGTACAATAATCGTTCTATCTGACGGGATGGGCCATGGTGTAAAAGCCAACATGCTGGCAACACTTACAGCAACAATGGCACTGAGTTTTACCCGGGAGCATAAGGAAGTAGAACGCATTGCAGAGATCATCATGAATACACTTCCTGTTTGTTCAGAAAGAAAAATGAGCTATTCCACTTTTACAATAATTGATATTATTCATGATGAAGAGGTGCAAATTCTTGAGTTTGACAATCCGGCAGCATTAATTCTGAGAGGGAAAAATGTGTTTCAGCCAGAATGGAAATGCATTATGTTGAGCTCAGAAAGAAATGCTGGTAAAGAAATTGTCACCTGTTCTTTCAAGCCTCAGAAAGAGGATAGAATAATTGTCTGCTCAGATGGCATTACTCAGTCCGGACTTGGCTCAGCAAAATATCCATTTGGCTGGGGCCGTGAAAAAATGGCCACAGAAGTTGAACAACTCATTTACCGTGACCCAGCCATCTCTGCTGACACCATTGCTTCACGTTTGATAAATATTGCAGTGCAAAATGACGGTTATCTACCTAAGGATGATACAAGTTGTGCATCTGTATATTTCAGAGAGCCACGCAAACTAATGATTTGCAGTGGCCCACCTTACGAACAGGAGAAAGATATGAAACTGGCTGATTCTGTTAGAAACTTCAAGGGAAAGAAAGTCATTTGCGGGGCAACTACTGCTGATATTATCAGCCGGGAACTGGAACTACCTATCGAAGATAGTTTTGAGTTCCACGACAAAGAGCTTCCCCCAATATCCTATATGGCATCAATTGATCTGGTAACAGAAGGGATTCTTACTTTGGGTAAGGTATCCCGTATACTTGAGAAACATAATGACCAAACCCGATTAGGGAAAGGGCCTGCGGATGATATCATCCGCTTGATTCTTCAAACTGATGAAGTTCATTTCACTATCGGAACAAGAATAAATATAGCCCATCAGGATCCGAGCTTACCGGTGGAACTGGAAATCCGGAGGACAGTAATTAAGAGGATTGCCAGTATTCTCAAAAAAAAATTTCTCAAAGAAACACACATTCAGTACATATAAACCCCCCGTTCCACTAATGGACACAGAGGATAAATCAACTTGGCTGTTTCTGATTATGATAAATATTCAGCAAGAATCTCTTTGACACCTTCAGGTGAAACACGGCCATAAGTTTTATCACCAACCAGCACTACTGGTGCTAAGCCACATGCTCCAACACATCTCAGGCAATTAAGCGAAAACTTACCATCAGATGTAGTTTCACCAACTTCAACCTTTAGTTCTTTTTTGAATTCATCCAGCACATTATCTGCTCCTCTTACGTAGCAGGCTGTACCCATGCAAATAGAAATTGGATGCTCCCCTCTCGGAACCATTGTGAAGAATGAATAAAATGTAACCACTCCATAAACCTTAGCCACTGAAACATTCATCTCTATGGCGATAATCTCTTGTATCTCAGCTGGCAGATAGCCAAACATTTCCTGTGTTTTATGCAAGACATTAATTAACTCGTGTGGATTATTCTCAAATGATTTACAAATATCCTTCAGGGCAATTACCTGATTCTCGTGCAATTCGACTTTTATCCTTGACATGATCTTGTTCTTCTAAAATTACTAGTCCTTTTTAATAACAATGTCAGACCCACTCCTATCAAAATAGTGAGTATGCAGGAGATGATGCGCCTTCTCGCTCATTGGTTTTCCCAGGAATTTATCATATAGCTCCTGAATGTACTTGTTCTCATGAGATTTTCTTATTGGTTTGGCACTATCTTCAGCATAAATTGCTTTTTGACGTGCAAGCAATATCGACGATTTACCATGATGAAGCGGCTGACCACCTCCCCCTATACAACCACCTGGACAAGCCATGATTTCAATAGCATGAAATTCACAGCTCCCATCCTGAATAGACTCAAGGAGTTTTCGTGCATTACCAAGACCATGTGCAATTCCAATTTTTATTGGTAGTCCGTCGAAATCCAAAGTTGCCTGCCGAATTCCATCAAATCCCCTCAGCTCTTCAAAACTAATTCTTTCATGCTTTTTCTTTGTAAATAATTCATAGGCTGTTCGTGAAGCTGCTTCAATAACACCCCCTGTTGTACCAAATATAACACCAGCACCAGACGATTCGCCCATAGGCTGGTCAAAATCTGAATCTTCCAGTGAATCAAAATCGATATTTGCCTGTTTGATTAATGCTGCCAGTTCACGGGTTGAAATAGAATAATCCACGTCCGGATTCCCATCTACTGAAAATTCATCGCGTTGACACTCATACTTCTTTGCCAGACAAGGCATGATTGACACCACTACCAAATCTTCGCGTTTTGTCTCAATCATATCAGCAAAATAGGTCTTTGCAATAGATCCGAACATTTGCTGTGGTGAGCGCGCTGTTGATGGTATATCCCTCATCTCAGGGAAATAATGTTCAAAGAAATTCACCCAGGCCGGACAGCAAGAAGTCAGTATTGGCAAGGCAACATTCTCTTCACCATTCAAATGACGTGTCAATCGATCGAGCAACTCTGTACCTTCTTCCATGATTGTCAGGTCGGCAGCAAAGTCTGTATCGAAAACATAATCAAAACCTAATTGACGAAGAGCTGTAACCATTTTTCCTGTAACCAAAGTACCTGGCTCTTCGCCAAAAGACTCACCCAAAGCTGCCCTGACGGCCGGTGCTGTCTGGACGATAACTTTTTTTCTTGGATTTGCCAAGGCACGAATAACTTGGTTGGTATGATCTACCTCGGTGAGAGCTCCGGTAGGACAAACAGCAACACATTGACCACAGAAAGTACAGGGGGATTTAACTAAATCCTGCTCAAAAGCTGGAGCTACAACAGCCTGAAACCCTCTGTGTACACCTGACAATGCGCCAACGGTTTGGAAATCATTACACATTGTCTCACAACGGCGACACATAATGCACTTATCCATCTCCCTGATTATGGAAGGTGAAAAATCTTCTTTGTAATGAGACTGCTCTCCCTGATAATGAATCTCTCTAACGCCCATATCCTGAGCCATAGACTGTAAATCGCAATTTCCATTCTTGGCACAAACCAGACAATCAGAGGGATGGTCAGAAAGGATTAGTTCAAGAACTGTTTTCCTTGCATTCAGCACTCTCATTGAGTTAGATTTCACAATCATCCCCTCAGCACAATTAGTAGCACAGGCAGGAGCAAGGTTTCGACGCCCCTCTACCTCAACTACACATATTCTGCAACCCCCAGGTTTATTCTCCACACCCAGATCATCCAGACCTAGATAACAAAGTGTTGGAATTTTGATTCCAACTTTACTAGCAGCTTTCAGTATGGTGGTTCCATTCTCAACCTTGACTGCTTTATTATCTATCGTTAGATTTATTAATTCCATTTTCAATTTATTTAACGCTGATTGCATTGAACTTACATTTTTCTTCACATGCTCCACATTTGATACAAATTGCAGTATCAATGCTATGAATCTCTTTCTTTTCTCCAGTAATTGCTCCAACCGGACAAACCCTTCCGCAAGCAGTACATCCCACACAATTCTCAGGATCAATTACATAATTCATCAGATCTTTACACTGTCCTGAGGGACATCTCTTATCCGACAGGTGAGCAATGTATTCCTCATGAAAATTGTCCATTGTGGATAAAATGGGATTCGGTGATGTTTGACCCAATCCGCATAAAGAGGTATCCTTTACCACCTCGCACAGATTTCTTAATCGATCAAGATCTTCAAGCGATCCCTTCCCTTTTGTTATGGTATCGAGCATTTCGTAAAGGCGCTTATTGCCTATCCGGCAGGGGGAACATTTACCGCATGACTCTTCAACTGTGAAATCCAGATAAAATTTCGCCATGGAAACCATGCAATCATCCTCATCCATTACAATCATACCACCCGAACCCATCATTGATCCACTCTCAATTAGATTATCATAATCAATAGGGATATCAAGATGTTTTTCAGTCAGGCACCCTCCGGATGGTCCTCCTGTTTGAACAGCCTTGAATTTCTTTCCGTCTATGATTCCGCCGCCAATTTCAAAGATCACTTCCCTGAGAGTAGTTCCCATGGGGACTTCTATCAAACCTACATTATTGATTTTCCCTGCGAGAGCAAATACTTTTGTGCCCTTTGATTTTCCAGTACCAATTGAATGAAACCAATCAGCACCTTTGAGATATATTACCGGGATATTAGCATATGACTCAACATTATTTACATTGGTTGGCTTTCCCAGGAATCCCGATTCTGCAGGGAATGGGGGTTTGAAGGTTGGTTCACCACGCTCACCCTCCATCGAATGAATAAGAGCGGTTTCTTCACCACAAACAAAAGCTCCTGCTCCATAACGAAGTTCAATGTCAAAATCAAAACCTGATCCGAAGATATCTTTACCGAGAAGTCCATATTCCCGGGCCTGCCTGATCGCAATTTTCAATCTTTCAATTGCCAATGGATACTCGGCCCGGATATAGATCAATCCTTTTGATGCACCGATACAATATCCATTGATTGCCATTGCCTCCAAAACGGTATGGGGATCACCTTCGAGAATTGACCGATCCATAAAAGCACCAGGATCACCTTCATCAGCATTACAAACAACATATTTTTGATCAGCTTCATTCTTTGAAGCAATCTCCCACTTCAAACCTGTTGGAAATCCTCCTCCTCCTCTTCCTCTCAGACCTGATTCCTTCAATATTTCAATAGCCTCTGCAGGCTTCAACTCAACCAATACCTTAGCCAAGGCTGCATATGCATCTCTTGCAATAGCATCATCTATGCTTTCGGGATCGATAAATCCGCAATTACGCAGAGCAACTCTTAACTGCATTTTACTTTTCAACATAACTAGTCCTCCTCATTATCTATAGTTCGATAGCCTACCGGAATAATTCCATCAACCTGCTCCTGTCTGCGAATGTATCTTTCGATTATCTCATCCGCCTTTTGAATATCAACATATCCAAAAACCACCGGTTCATCACCAGGAACATGAACCTCAATCGTTGGCTCTGCATAGCAATATCCCATGCAACCAGTCTGGGTAACAAGAGCTTCAATCCGACGTTTCTCCAATTCATCACTGAAGAAATTCATTACATCTCTTGCTCCGGATGCAATACCACAGGTTGCCATTGCGACTTTAACCTGCACCACAGACTGATTATGATCGCGGGTTTCACGGATTTTATTCCTGCTTTGCAGACTTTCCCGCCTTGCTTTTAATTCACTTAATGAATTGACCTTTGTCATGTTCCTTGAAATTTATAATTCAGTTATCTGATCCGCATAACACCTGCCCGAAGGCTAATCCTATGACCCAAATACACTTAAACTTCTATATTTTGTTATTACTATAACAGTGTTATTATTTTAACGCAAAAGTACAGTTCAAATCAACAGTAGCACATGATTTTTGTTAGTTTTTCAAAAAAAGGGGCAATCCTCACGGATTGCCCCTTTTGCCAACAAAAGCTTCTAATTACTAGTATTTGTTACGAGCAGTGTAATGTGTATGCAGCAAGTCATGTGACTTATGCCCATTAGGAGCTCCCAGGAATTCTTCATAGATCTGTTTTACTTCCGGGTTCTCGTGTGACTTCCGGATTTGCATATTTTCATCTTCCTGATAGATTGCTGATGCTCTTTTATCGCGTATCTCTTTGCTGGTTGGAATAGGTTGTCCGCCTCCTCCCAGGCAGCCTCCAGGACAAGCCATAACCTCAATAAAATGATAATTCACTTTACCCGACTTCACAGCGTTCATGAGCCTTCTGGCGTTTGCCAGGCCATGAGCAATTGCACATGACACTTCAACACCTTCTAAGAAAGACCATTCAGCCAAACATCCCTCGAGCTTCACCTTAGCTTCTCTAATGCCTTCCATTCCACGAACTGGCAGAATATTGATATTATCAAAAGGCACTTCTCTTCCCGTGACAATTTCATAAGCTGTTCTTAAAGCAGCTTCCATAACTCCACCTGTAGCACCAAAGATTACACCAGCACCAGTTGAATCACCCATGATGCTGTCATAATTCGTTTCGGGCAGATTTTTAAAATTGATACCAGCCTGTTTGATCATATCGCCCAGTTCACGTGTGGTCAGAACATAATCTACATCCTTATAACCACTTGAGCGCATCTCAGGACGATCAGCTTCATACTTTTTGGCGGTACATGGCATGATAGAGATACTCACAATATCCTGTGCCTTCAGTCCCTTTTTACGTGCATAGTATGTTTTAGCAAGCGCCCCAAACATTTGCTGTGGAGATTTACAGGTTGATACATTTGGCAGATATTCAGGAAATGTATGTTCGATGAACTTTATCCAGCCAGGTGAGCATGATGTAGTCATAGGAATCCTGACATCAGGATCCTTATCTACCAAAGCTCTTTTCAACCTGCTTAACAATTCTGTGCCCTCTTCCATAATGGTAAGGTCAGCAGTAAAATCTGTATCCAAAACAGAATCAAAGCCAAGACGTTTCAGAGCTCCAACCATTTTTCCAGTAAGTCTGTTACCCGGGTCATAACCCAATTCTTCGCCAATTGCTACTCTTACAGCAGGAGCTGTTTGAACAACGGTATGCTTTGTTGGGTCATTGATAGCATCCCATACCTGCTCCAGGTAGGTTTTTTCAATAAGTGCTCCCACAGGACAGCGATTAATGCACTGTCCACAATTGGTACATACAACTTCTACCAATGGATGATCAAGGAAGGTTGAGATTTTCTGTTTGTCACCCTTATATGCTACAGCCAGTGCAGACACTGATTGTAGTTCCGTACAAGTTCTGACGCATCTCTGACATCTGATACATTTACTGTCGTCTTTGATAATTGAAGGTGAATAGTTATCAATTGTGTGCTTACCTGTCACCAGATCAGCAAAAACATGATCTCCTACCCTATATTCATGAGCCAGGCTCTGAAGTTCACAATTACCATTCTTATAACACTTTGTACAATCAGAATTATGCTCTGACAATAAAAGTTCAATAATATGCTTCCTTGCTGAACGTACCTTGGCACTGTTCGTATGAATTTCCATTCCTTCTGAGACTGGCACTGCACAAGCTGCTACAAGTGCCTTTGATCCTGTTTGCTCAACAACGCAAACACGGCAATTCCCAGCTACACACAAATCTTCATGGTAGCATAGAGTTGGTACACGAAAATCAAGCTCTTTTGCAGCCTTCAGTATGGTTGTACCCTCCTCTACAGAAATGGGAATCTCATTTATTTTAAGGTTAACTGTATATTTACTCATAATTTTCAGATTTTGAGATCTTTAATAAATAATCTCCTCTTTGAAATTGTTAACAATTGAAACAAAAGGATTGGCAACTGATTGACCCAGTCCACATTTTGCTGATATCTTCATGGTTTTTGCAAGTTTCTTCAGGTCTTCAAGGTATGCTGGAGTTCTCTCTCCTCGTTTAATCATTTCAATACCCATAAGTAATTGCTGACATCCCACGCGGCATGGAGTACATTGCTCACATGATTCTTCAGTGAAGAATTCAAGATAATCATGTAATACATTATACATAGATCTGGTGCTGTTAAACAACATCATTGAACCTCCGGTAGGAATACCTTCGTATCCAATAACAGTGTCAGTAAATTGTTTTCTGGGTACACACCCGCCAGCAGCTCCACCAACCTGAACAGCTTTCGTGTCACCATCACCAAATTCCTGTACAAAACTATCTACAGTCATTCCAAGTTCCAGTTCATAAATTCCAGCATTTGGTGTATCTCCTGATATTGAAAATACTTTGGATCCACGTGAGTCTTTTGTTCCCAATGCTTTGAATTCTTCGGCACCCAGACGATTAATCATACATGCATAAACCAGAGTTTCAACGTTATTGATAACTGTTGGTTTTCCGAGGTATCCGGATACTGTTGGATAAGGAGGCTTATTTCGTGGTTCTCCTCTTTTCCCCTCCATAGATTCAAATAAAGCGCTCTCCTCTCCACAAATATAAGCTCCGCTACCTGAACAAATCTCAATTACAAAATCCAGTCCCAGCTTTTTCATAGCTGCATTAAAAACACTGAGCTTTTGGTTTAGTTTCTTCAACAAGAAGTTATACTCACCTCGCAGATAAATGAAACCTTCCCTTGCTCCAATAGTATATCCACAAATAGCCATTCCGGCAAAAACCTTTTCAGAAACTCTATCCAGAATCTCCCGATCCTTGAAAGTCCCTGGTTCACCTTCATCAGCATTGCATATAACATACTTTTCAAGGCTATCTTCATTACGTGTAAACTTCCATTTCAAGCCAGTTGGGAATCCTGCCCCACCGCGGCCTTTGAGTCCTGAATCAATCATATCCAGGATTATATCGTCTTGATCTCGCTTAATGGCATTCTCGACCACTTTGACTGGGTCTACACCTTCCATCGCGAAAATTATATCAACTCTTTTCATTGTCTTGATTTCCATAGTTGAATTTTTCATGTTGTTACCACTACCTATTTTTATGCTCCTGAATTATTTCCACTGCTTTTTGTGGAGTTAGCTCAGGATAAACCTCATCATTGACTAACATAACCGGTCCCTTGTGGCACCAACCCAAACAATTTGCAGTAAGCAAAGTGAATTTCTTGTCAACTGTGGTCTCCCCAGCTTTTATTTTCAGGTTCTTCTCCAGTGCATTAATTACTTCATCTTTCCCAGCCATATGGCAGGAGATAGTTTTACAAACACGCACTACATATTCCCCTCGCTCTTCGGTATCCAGAAAAGTGTAAAAACTTGCTGTACCAAATACCTCAGCGCTTGAAAGGTCAAGCACATTTGCAACAGAAATCATATCCTCATCACTGAGATAATTTTTCTCTTGCACAATTGCCTGTAGAATAGGCATCAGGGCTTTTCGCTCAGTTCCATGAACCTTTACAGCATCCCCGATAATCTTTTGTACATCAGCCATTTTTGATTTGTTTTTGAGAGTTATTCCTTGTCAGTTATTGTTATTGTAATCACAATCAATTAGCTGTTAAAATTATAACAGCACGAATAACTGAAACATGACTATTGGCAGTCAGAAACATGATTTAAGTCAAGAAATAATTGATGGAAGCTATCCGGCGTTAGCTTGAGACTTTGCCGAATCAGAGCCGTTGGCTTTTGTCGCGGTATTTGTCAGGTCAAAAGTTGGAACCTGAACACTTGAAGGTAAGGTGAAGTAGAAGCATGAGCCAGATCCAAGTTCGGTTTCAACCCATATATCACCACCCATTTGTTGTATTAGTATCTTGGCTAAGGTTAAACCCAAACCCATTCCACGATAAAGTTCCTGTGAAGCTTTATTCCCTTGCCTGAACCATTCGAAGATTTTAATAGTTTCCTCAGCATCCATTCCAATACCCGTGTCCCTGATTGAAAATTGAATTCTTGAACGATCAAATTGCCTCACACCCAATTCAATTCCACCCTCTTCAGTGAACTTAATTGCATTCTCGAGCAAACAACTCATAACCTGCCTGTACCTGTCTGGGTCAGCAACAAAATTCAGGTCTGAAGATCCTGTCTCAAAATCGGTTCTGAAATACAAATGATCCTTCCTCAAAGTCTTGAGTTTACTTTTTATTGATGGAAGCATTTCATTAACAGCGACACTAACCTGCCGGATCTCAGGTTTAAGGAATATTTCACCAGACTGGATTTTAGATAATTCAATAATATTAGAAATGAGGGTAAGCAAGAACGTAGAGTTTTCGACCACCTGGTCTGAATAATATTCCCGGTCTTTTTCTGAAAGTTCAGGAAGTCCAATCAATTCAGCAAAGCCCATTATCGCATTCATTGGGGTACGAATCTCATGTGAGAGATTGGCCAGAAAGGCTGATTTCAATCGATCTGACTCCTCCGCCTTTTCCTTTGCACTAATAAGCTTTGTCTCAGCCTGATTTCTTGCAATAGCTGAAGCAAGGTGCTCAGAAACATATTCAAGAAGCTCCTGATCTGTTTTATCATAAACTAAACTGGGTTTGTAACTCTGAACAATCAAAATCCCAACAACTTTGGCTTCAACCAATAAAGGAACTCCCAACCAACTACTTGCCGGAATTCCTCCTAACTCCACTTCTCCTCTGTCAGCTAAAGCCAGCACTTCTGAATGATCCAATAGTACAGCACGTTGATGTCTGATTACATATGAACTTAATGAGTGTCCAATACGGTACCTTTCAAACTTCTCCTGACTATTCAGCTGGAAAACTGGCTCTATCTCAGCACTAGTTTTGTGATATAGTCCAACGAAAAAATTCGTTACATCCATTATTGATGACAACTGCTGATGAACAAACTCCAATACCTCTGGAAGATCAAAATTCCGATTTACGAAAGTGGAAATGCGATACAGAATTCCTCTTACCTTATCTGCATATCTGCGTTCAGCAATTTCCTCACTTAGTCTCTGATTTGCATCTCTTAAATGACGTGTTTGCTGATGAACTTTACGGTCGAGTCCCTGTCTTATATCCTCTAACTCTTCCGTTGTCTTCAAGTGCATATTCACTTCCTGCTTCAGGGTTGCATTTATCCTGGAAATATTTTCCCAATTGAGATAATTATGGATTCTTGCATAATAAATGATCCTGGATACACAAAAAGCGACACCAAGTATTCCGAGATAAATAATCCTTCCTGGTGATGAACTAAAGCCAAGGCCGGAAGCCAGCTGAGGCATCAGGTATTGTGAGATTATCAGCATACCCGACAAAATCATTAATTCCTTGAATGAAAGATATAGCACCCCAAAAACTAAAAATACCGTTCCGAAAAAGAACCAGTCTTCCATCTCATGAAAGGGCTTGGTTATTGCCATCCAGTCAGACCATGAGATAAGAAGGAATGCGTATATAATAATTATAGAGCGTGATAAGGCAGCTGGAATAAAACCAATTCGTCTTGAGAACCACATTCCACAAATCAATGCTATAACAGATAGAAACAAAAGGAGGGCTTGCAGATAATAATACAAGCGATTGCTTGCTTGTAACTGATACATTTCCTGACTTGGTCGTATAATAAACAATACGAGTGCAGCAGCTACAAAAGCACTACTCAGAAACACCAAACGTTTCAGATTGATCGTCTGTGTATCCAGCCCGTATGTATGAATCAACGCATCCGGTATTAGCGGAAACGTTTTATCATACCACTTCTTAATGTCCAACCAAATTGCCATTTTGCACGAGAGCTAAAAAAAAACACTTCTAAGGGTTACCTTTTTACCTTTTACAGGATTAACAAGTGTAGAATTGTTGCGCCATGGCGTAAAACTATCGAAACAAATCTATTACAATTTTGACAAAATGCAAAAAACGGCTGGTTAACCAGCCGTTTTTTTTGACCAAATGAACAGGCATTTGTTAATAAGTATCTGTAAACCTTCTCTATTCTGCCCCCATTAATTGCATTTCCTTGATCAGATGGCCTGCTCCGGCAAATTTATCAATGATAAAAAGGGCATATCTTATATCAATTGATATATTTCGACACATTTCCGGATCATACATGGTATCGCTCATTGTTCCTTCCCAGTTTCTATCGAAATTTATTCCTATTAAGTGCCCGTCTGCATTAATCACAGGGCTACCAGAATTTCCACCTGATGTATGATTTGAAGCAATAAAGCATACAGGCATCTCTCCGTTTTTACCATATATACCAAAATCACTCTTTTTATATAAATCCTTTAGTTTCTGCGGTACCCGATAATCATAAATATTCGGATTATCTTTCTCAACAATTCCTTTGAGAGTGGAATAATGCTTATACTTTATACCGTCTCTAGGAATAAAATCATCTACTTTTCCATAGCTTATCCTGAGGGTGAAATTTGCATCAGGATAAAATAATTTATCCTTATCCATCTCCATTTGGGCTGCCATATATAAACGATCTAATACGGGAAGTTGCCCCCTCCCGGTAGCCAGTCCTGGAGTAATTTTATCTCTTATCAGAGAGCTTAACCCCTGACTCATTTTATAGGCAGGATCCCGAGAGAGTTTCATGGCACTACTTCCTTTCACCCTTGTCAGAAATTTTGTCAACTTTTCCTTACTTGCAAAAATGGAAGAATCAAATACATCAGCTGCATAAGCCTTAAAATCTCCTTTGTACTTTAATTTAACCTCCCTGAGCAGATCAGGTTGAAACTCCGGATCAGCGCCATTGGCCCAGGCCTCATACATAGCAGCAAGTATTTTTTGATCAGTAGGCCCGTGGTAATCTTTGAAATGTCTTTCTGCTGTACGGAGCAAGCCATCAACTGTTTTTTGAATAGCATCCTTATCAGCTTTACTTTCCAACAAAGTCAATAATGATTTGTACCGGCCTGCCAAAGAAATTATCTCGGGTGCCCTACCTGCCTCGTTCGCATAGGTACTGGCGACGGCAAAAGGAGACTGAGCCTCAGTAATACTGGCATAAGTATTTAAAATATGACCATATTTCAATTTTCTTTTAGAATCCTGATTCACCCAATTAGTGAAATCCTCTTCAAATGCCAGTTTCTTGTTGACTGCATCCAGGCGCTTGAGACCTCGTAAAATTCCCTGATTCTTTTTCCAACTATTAGCAATTCCCGACTTCTTAGCCGAATACTGTATCCTTATCTTTGGACTAATCTCCATTGCGGCAAGGATAATATTGAGCCTTTTAGTTCGCAAATCAATCATCACCGGAATAGTATTACTTATCTGGTCCTGTATTCGGCTAGCTGGTGCATATTCCGAAGTTCTACCAGGATAACCGAAAACCATGGTAAAATCACCTTTGTCAACGCCTTCCACTGAAATCGGAAGAAATTTCTTAGGTGAATAAGGCACATTATCCGGAGAATAATCAGCTGGTTGATTATCCTTATTGGCATAAATTCTGAAAAGAGAGAAGTCTCCGGTATGTCTTGGCCACATCCAGTTATCTGTTTCACCACCAAACTTTCCTATTGCTGAAGGTGGAGCCCCAACAAGTCTGACATCCCGGTAATCTTCATAAATAAACATGAAATATTGATTTCCTGAGAAAAACGAAGCAACTCTGGCAGTATAATGGGTTCCGTTTATTGCTTCATTTCTAATTTGATTCATATTTTGTCCAAGGATCTTAGATCTGTCTCCTTCAGTCATTTCATCAGTAACTCCTTTTAAAACATCATCTGTTACGTCCTCCATCCGAACAAGAAAAGTGACACGTAGACCTGCATTAGGCAACTCTTCGTCTCGTGACATTGCCCAGAAGCCATTTGTCAGATAATCATTCTCTACTGTACTGTGTCTTTGGATAGCTCCGTAGCCACAGTGATGATTTGTGATCAGCAAACCATCGGGTGAGATTAGTTCTCCGGTACAACCCCCGCCAAAAATAACTATGGCATCCTTAAGTGAGGCCTGGTTTATGGAATAAACATCCTCTGCAGTCAGTTTGAAACCCTTGGCCTGCATATCACTTATATTGTATTTCTTCAACAGCATAGGAATCCACATTCCTTCATCAGATCGAGCCTGAGGAGCAACAAGAATACTGACAAGCAGTATAAAACTAAAGAAACGTAATCGTTGGTTCATGGTTTATTTGTTTTGAAAATTTGTAAAACTCTTAATCTCAAGATAAAGTCTTTGGACTGGCAGCCCCATTACATTAAAGTATGATCCCTCAATAGATCTTACACCTACTAATCCTATCCATTCCTGAATACCATAGGATCCTGCCTTGTCCATAGGTTTGAATTTCTTAATATAGTATTCAATATCCTCAATTGTAATGGCTGCAAAATCCACTTTTGTCATAACATAAAAACAGTGTTGCCTCCATTTTGATTTGAGGCAAACCCCTGTGATCACCTTGTGCCGTTTATCTGATAAGGAAAGGAGCATATCTTTTGCCTCCTTCTTTGAAGCCGGTTTTCCAAGAATATCCTGATCATTGAGAACAATCGTATCTGCTGTTATTAGAATATCATCTTCTTTAAGATCATTCTCGTATGGATCAGCTTTCTGTGCGGCAAGAAAGCAGGCAGCCTTCTCTCCTGTGTATCCGTCAGGAATAATCTCAGGATTATCCTCTTTTAACCACAATTCAAATGGGATTCCTAATTGCTTTAGTAATTCCGACCTTCTTGGTGATCTTGATCCAAGAAATATCCGGTAAGTTTCAAGATGAGACAAAAAACTTTCCATAATTAAGCGATAAAGCTTTGCATAATAAAATAGGCTATAGGAGCATATAATATGCCAAAGAACATAATCAACTTAACAAGAGAACTAACTGGTTTAAAATCTGCTGAACTATTTACTTTTACTAACTTAAAAAGCAGCACTATAAAGGGCAAAGCCAGAAAGACAATAAAATAGACCAGGCTGATCCAATCCGGCAGGAATAGTAAAAAAATAAGTCCTAAAAGAATGACAGTTAGAAAAGACAAAATAATAATTAACCATTTCAGAGCTCCAATACCCATTTTTATAGCTATTGTTTTGCTTCCAACTTCACTATCACCAGGAATATCCTGACCATCTTTGATCAACTCCCGGATTAAATTTGTTAAAAAGGCAAAAATTGAAAATGCGATTATCCAATACAACACCGGGCTGAATAGTTGGGGCTCCAGGATTAGGGCATCGGCATGAGCTCGTGTCAAAAGTGGATATTCAAACAAGAGCACCAGTAGTGGAACAGTTCCAGTGAGTATACTAATGGTAAGATTGCCCAACAGGGGCAAATGCTTTAGAGTAAGCGAATATGACCAAAGTAAAACAGGGACAGCTAAGAATATCAGGGACAGCCATTCAATTTTGTGAAAAAAGGATACAAAAACACCAATCACCACACCAATGGAGTTAAGCATAAAATGGGCAAAAATAGCCTGTCGTCGTGACACAAGACTATCGATTACCACACGGCCGGGATTATTCACCCTGTCAGCTCTCACATCATGAAAATCATTGATTACATTTCCTGCAGCAGTGATCAGTAAGGTAGACAATACCAATAGTGCAAAGCTCCATTCAGGCATTTCAGGTTCAAATCCCATCAAATCAAGGATAGGTCTTACAATAGACCATCTCATGATATACATGGTTAACACAACCATAATAAGGTTTGGCAAACGAATTAATCGTGATATTCCTTTTATTATGCTCATGCTTTATTTCTGATCTGCCATTTTTTTTGTGCTCTTAAGACCTGCTCAATTACATCCCTGACACATCCCTCTCCCCCTGGTAAATCAGAAATATAATTACAAGTAGCTTGTATTTCCTCCACTGCATCATTAGGACAGGTTGCCAGACCCACGTACCTCATTGCTTCAGCATCAGGAATATCATCCCCCATATACAAGAGCTCTTCAGGCTTCAGATCATGGTGTTGAATAAACTCCTTCAGGTCAGATAGTTTATCCATAGAATTCAGACAAATCCAATCTACACCCAATTCGCTAAATCGTGTCCGGATTGATTCAGATTTTGCTCCTGAAATAATTGCAAGCTTATAGCCTTGCTCCAAAGCCCTGTAAATGGCATATCCATCCTTAGTGTTCATCGTTCGCATGAGATCTCCACTGGGATGTAATACTGTTTTTGCAGAAGCTAACACACCATCAACATCGAAAACGAATCCCCTGATTCCAACTAATTGTTCCTTAAAAAATGGCATAAGTCCTTACCCTCTATAGTTCATGACCGTATCTAGCCAAGATGGCTTTGGTCAGGATCTGATATATATGTTTTTCTTCAGGACAACAAGATAGCAAATCTAAATGCTTTTTTATAGTTTCGAAATCACCTCTGCGGGCAGGGCCTGTTTGAGCATCTGCTGATCCCATACTTACAGATTTATCCATTGTTTCCATAATCAGAGGAATGAGGGTTTCACGGCTAACTCCTGCTTTAAAAGCAATTAATTCGCCGCACCCTACCAAATAATTAACAAAATTACAGACAAAGATTGCCGCCACATGTAGTTGTCGACGATCAGAGCTGGATATGATTTGCACATTTGTAGATAATTGCTCCCCCAAATTAAGCAGTGTCTGACAAACACCATCGTTACAGGCTTCTACCAGCAGTGGCAGCTTGCTAAAGTCCAGCTTCCTGTCTTTGCTGAATGTTTGCAATGGATAAAAAACTCCGTATTGCTCAGATGCTACAGCCAATTTTTCTATCGGGAAAGAACCACTGGTATGAACTAATATTGATTTATGATCCGGAAAACTGGCCAGGAGCTGAGGTAATACACTATCAGGAACAGTAAGAAAAACTAAATCTGCATTCTGGTCCAGATCTGCAACATTAGTCGAAGCAACAGATCCAAAGTGCTGTGCCAATGACTCAGCGGATTTATATTGTCGGCTAATTACCTGTACTATCTGATGACCAGCATCGAAAAGGGCCATTCCCAATCTCGTTCCAACTGCACCAGCCCCAATAATGACGATTTTATAATTAGTCATACTTCCTGACTTAGGTATATGCTAATGTACAAAAAAAGGGGCCGATAGCCCCTTTTTTTTATTCAATCAGTCTTTTAGAATGAATACTTGTTATCATCAATCAGATGATCAGCAATTCTGCGTCGCGCATCTTTGACATTAATTCTCTCAGCATCTGTATATACAGAAATCGCCTTATGAAAACGACCTAATTCTTCTCCTTCTGAGAAACTATTCACAACATCTCTGGCTGATTTAGCCGCTGAAACAACCGCCTCATATACACAAATATCCAGTATGTCTTTTTGAAGGGAAATAGCATCAGCACCTTTCATTCCTTCAAGTTTCTGAACTCTCAACATAGTAGATTCCGCAACATAAATATTCATAATAATATCTGAAAGGCCGTTCAACAATTCTTGTTCAAACATCAATTTCCTTCCATACTTCTGCGATACTGAATGTATCATTGCCAATGAAAGTGATTTCAGGTTATCAATATGATACTTTTTGCGACCATAATAATCTGCAGGGATATCTTCCTTGGACGGCAGACTATTCAGGTTTTCAAAAACCTCAGCAGCCTTTTCAAAAAGTGGGATATCTTTTTTCTGTCCACGTTTCAGCAGTGTATCAACTACCAGAATTCTGTTTATTTCATTTGTTCCCTCAAAGATTCTGTTTATTCTGGAATCACGATAGCCCCTGTCAACAGGCATTTCAGCAGAATAACCCATACCACCAAATATCTGCACTGCCTCGTCTGCGATATAATCCAGGGCTTCAGAACTGTATACTTTCAGAATAGCCGCTTCAATAGCCATCTGATTAAACGCAACCATAGTTGGATTTTCTCTGGTTGACATCTCTTTGAAGTCCTCAATTAGCTGATCAATATTCATCGCAGCACGATATACGGCAGATTCAGTAGCATATGTTTTGACTACCTGCTGACCAAGTTTATGCTTTATTGATCCGAAGTTATTAATCAACATTCCGAATTGCTTACGCTCATTGGAATAATTAACTGACTGATTAATAGCGATTTTCGCCGCTCCAATTATATTTCCGCCAAGTTTCACTCGTCCCATATGAAGGATATTCAGAGCAATACGGAATCCCTGACCACGTCCAGCCAGTAGATTTTCGACAGGAACCTTTAAGTCGTTGAAGAAAATCTGGCGGGTTGAAGACCCCTTAATTCCCATTTTTTTCTCCTCCGGATTAAAGGTTATGCCGTCCATTGTACGTTCAACAATAAATGCACTCAAAACCCGGTCATTGTCAATTTTAGCGAACACAGTCATTACATCGGCAAAACCCGCGTTTGTAATCCACATCTTCTGTCCGTTAAGGATATAATGCTTGCCATCCTCAGATAAAACAGCCTTGGTCTTTCCACTGTTAGCATCAGATCCGGCACCAGGTTCAGTTAGGCAATATGCACCTTTCCATTCTCCGGTAGCCAGCTTAGTAAGATATTTTTCTTTTTGTTCATGATTCCCATAATATGCAATGGGTAATGAGCCAATACCAGTATGACATGAATATGCAACGGCAAATGAATAACCGGCCCCAATAATTTCTGAAGCCACCATTGAGGTAACAAAAGACTGTCCAAAACCCTCATATTCCTCTGGTACCGAAATACCAAGTAAACCAAGCTCTCCCGCTTTTGCAAGCAATTCTGGCATTAAGCCTTCTTGTTGGCTGTCCACTTCATCAAGAACAGGTAAAACCTCCGTATCGAGAAAATCCTGGCACGTTTGAGCTATCATTTGTTGCTCTTCATCTAATTCCTCAGGGATAAATACATCTTTTGGATCTGTATCCTGGATCATAAATGATCCGCCCTTAACTGATAATTCTTTTTCCATACTTATTGAGTTAAATCGATCTCAAATTTGAAATTATATATCTAACGAATCAGCTACAAGTTCAGCCAAATCGTAATTTTTCACCTCAGTTTCTTTATTCGAATACTTCAAACCATCTGTTATCATTACCATACAGTAGGGACAAGCTGTAGCAATAATATCCGCACCAGTTTCTAATGCTTCTTCTGTTCTGGCCATGAATACTTCTCTATCTCCTTTTTCAGCTTCTTTAAACATTTGTGCACCACCAGCACCACAACACAAAGCGAAGCTTTTATTCCTTTTCATTTCTGTGAAAGTAGCACCCATATTATTTATTACCTGACGTGGTGCTTGGTACTCGCCGTTGCCACGTCCAAGATAGCATGGATCATGAAAAGTAATAGTTTTCCCATCAAAACTCTTATTGCTCAAATCAAGACCTTCTTCTGAGATAAGTTTACTCAAAAACTGGCTGTGATGGATTACTTCATATTCTCCCCCCAGAACAGGATACTCATTTTTGAAGGTATTGTATGCATGTGGATCGCAGGTGAGAATTTTCTTCACTTCATATCCATTAAACAATTCAATATTCATCATTGCCTGCATTTGGAAGAGCATCTCATTTCCTCCTCTTCGGGCAACGTCACCAGATGAGCTCTCTTCAGTACCCAAAACAGCATAATCTATCTTCAAATGGTTAAGTACCTTGATAAAAGCTCTTGTCACTTTCTTATAGCGATCATCAAATGCTCCGGAACTACCAATCCATAATAAGAATTCAGGTCTTTTATCCTGATTAAATAAATCAGCAAGCACAGGAACCTCAGCATCATCATTCCAAAGCATCCTGTCCTCCTGTGAAAACTGCCAGGGTGCTCCGTTGTTTTCAATATTTGTAAAGATTGAATTGAGTTCTGCCGGAGCTCCTGACTCCTCCATCACAATATACCGACGCATATCAACTATCAGAGATGGATGATTGATATTAATCGGACACTCTTGAGCACAAGCATTACATGTTGTGCAGGCCCAAATTTCTTCTGCTGAGATATAATCTTTGATCAGAGACTTTCCATCTGAATAATCTGTTCCATCTAAAAGTAAACCCTTGCTTTTTTCATCCATCCGCTCTCTCAGATCCATCATAATTTTCCTGGGAGAAAGCATTTTACCAGTTTGATTTGCCGGACAGACTTCGGTACAACGGCCACATTGGGTACAAGCCAGAGAATCAAAATAATTCTTCCAGCTTACATCCTCACAATCTAATACCCCAAAGCGTTGAATATCCTCATCCGGGGAATCATCAAAACTCGCATTAGGATCCAGCATCATCTTAACCTCCCTGGTTACATGATCCATGTTATCCAATTTCCCAAGAGGCTCCAGTCGGCTCAGGAAAACATTGGGAACAGACAAAAAAACGTGAAAGTGCTTGGAATAAGGCAAATAGTTTGCAAAGAAGAATATTAAAAGTATATGAACCCACCAATTTATTTCATGCAGATTGGATAGAGTTGATATTGACATTTCAGGTAGCCAATCTGCAATTATGCTACTGACAGGATATACCCCTGTAACAGAATGGCCGTTGATGATGGTATGCTGAACATAGAAAATATTCATCCCTAACAGAGTCAACATCAAAAGAAAGATCAGGCTGAGAGCAACATTAGCATCAACATGTGACTTATGTTTCATTTCGATTCCCTGGAAACGACTAATCCGCATGAATACTCTACGAAAAATAAAGGCTGCAATAAAAATCAGGATCAGAAAGGCAAAAACATCTCCCGATCCAAAAATGATATCGTACACCACACCCAGAAATCCAAGAATACGTTCCGTACCAGCAAGTCCATCAATCAGCATTTCTACACTGCCAATCAGAATCACACAAAAACCCCAAAAGACCAAAGCATGCATTAACCCGATTACTGGTTTTCGCATGATCTTTGTTTGCCCCATTGCTACACGTAAAGTAATCCCAATTCGTTTTCCAATATTGTTTATCGGAAACCCCTTCTTGGTGAGACTGAATATCTTAATCAGACGCTTAAGAGTATAAAACATCACACCAAGGGTAAGCAGCAGTGCACCAGCAAATAATAATTGCTTAATCATATATCCCAATTTATTAACAATCAGACCAAATTACTGGTCTTCCAAGCTCGGCTAAGATTTCATTTTCTTAAACGCACTTACCAGTTCAGGCAATACTTTTTGTGCATCTCCTATTATCCCATAATCAGCGGCTTCGAAAATCGGTGCATCAGGATCAGTATTCACTGCAACGATGCATTTTGATGAGCTAACTCCTGCCAGGTGTTGAATTGCTCCTGAGATTCCAAAAGCAAAGTATAGATTTGGAGCAATAATTTTTCCTGTTTGACCTGTATGTTCAGAATGAGGACGCCATCCTTCATCGGAGACAGGTCGTGAGCAGGCTGTACCAGCTTTCAGTATCTCTGCCAGTTCCTCAATGGGATCCCAATTTTCTTTTCCACGCATACCTCTGCCTCCCGATACCACAATTTCAGCATCAGCCAGCAGGATTTTACCAGTCTGCTTATTAGTTGAGCGAACCTCTGTTGCAGCTTTTGGCAAAGCAGCTGGTGACAATGATTCGGTATTAAATTCCTTTTTGTTTTCCACAAGTTCGAAGGAATTCTGAGCCAGAGTAAGAACCTTTACAGGAGTTTTAACATTGACATGGGTGAAAGCTTTTCCCGAAAAAACTTTTTTCCTGATAACAAAAGGTTCAACTGTTACGGGAACCTGGTTGACACCCGTTGCCAATCCGGCCTTCAATCGTACGGATAAACGAGGTGCCAAAGCTTTACCGGTATTGCTATGGGCCAGAATAACAACTGACGCATTTTCATTTGCTACTGCCTCTCCGATCACTTGTGTGAAAATTTGGTTATCCAGAGTATTAACCTGATCATTTTCCACTTTCAACACTTTATCAGCTCCATAATTTGAAAGCTTTAAAAGCTCTTCCTCCTTAACCTCGCCAATAGACAAAGCTATAACTGGTACATTGAGCATTTCAGCAATTGCATTTGCATATGAAACAAGCTCAAAACTTTGCTTTTTAAAAGCACCATCCCAATTTTCTGTATATACTAAAACGGCCATTTCCGTGATTTTTTTAAGATTCGTATTATAAAACTTTCGCCTCATTCTGTAGCAGATCAACCAACTCTGCAACATTCTCAGCTTCTATCATCTTGCATGGAGGCTTAGGCTTTGGCATTTCAAATTCTGTCATATTTGTCAGAGTCTCAGCTTCAGCTACTTCAACAACCTTCAGTGGCTTCTTCCTTGCCATCATTATACCACGCATTGCAGGGATTCTTGGCTCCTTGGCAATACCCTTCTGTACAACAGCTACAAAAGGGGCAGGAAGACTTACTTCTTCAATTCCACCGTCAATTTCTCTCGACAGGATTATATCAGCTCCCTCGAATGTCATACCTGTTACTGCCGAAACTGATGGTAGATCAAGATACTCTGACAACATACCTCCAACCGCGGCTCCATTATAATCACTACTTTCAATACCGCACAAAACCAACTGATAGTCTTCATTCTTAATAACTTCAGCTAATTGATAGGCCACAAATGATGAATCCTCAGGATCAGTATCAATTCTTATCGCATCGTCAGCTCCTATTGCCAAGGCTTTCCGCATAGTTGGCTCAGCACCAGCTCTTCCAACTGTAGCAACTGTTACATGAACAACAGGATTACTACTATCTTCTTTCAACTCGAGAGCCCTGGTTAGTGCTAACTCATCCCAAGGATTTATTACCCACTGAACTCCGTTTGTATCAAATTTTGTATTTTTCTCGGCAAACCTGACTTTGGTAGTCGTATCAGGTACATTACCTACACAAACCAATATCTTCATACCCCTATTATTTTGATAACTAATTATTTTGAATTTCCAAGATCGACAAATATAGAAAATAATTGACAGTCATACCCCTTAAAACATATTTTTTAAACCGAATCTACATACAATAATCCCCAGCCAGATCATACTGACTACAAGTTATTTACCTTCACAAAGCGAATCAGACCCTCAGCTGTTATCCAAACAACAATAATTAATACTATTAGGTTAACTGTAGCAAGCAAAATATTGCCTTCCTGCATGAAGTTTATTTGATTAATTGTCGTTGCCCAAAGTGTAACGACAATCATGAAAATTGCAGGTATACCACTTACTAACCATTTTAATTTTCCTTTGGGTTTTAAATATATTGTGATGATAATAAGTGCCAATGCAGCCAAGGTCTGATTTACTGCCCCAAAAAGTGGCCATAGTTTCAAAGCTCCTTTTCCATCAGCACCAGTTGCAAAAGCCAGGATGGCGGCTGATGCAACAGCGATAAAAGTTGTGAAATAAATATTGTGCAAAATAGGCTTACGTATACCTGCAAATATTTCACCAATTACATAGCGTTGGATTCTGGTTGCTGTATCAAGAGTTGTACCAGCAAATGATGCCACAAAAACACCCATAATAACTACTGCAATTTCAACAGGTATACCTATAGTTCCGATCATATTGGCTGAACCTTCAACAAAAGCTCCGATTTTTTTACCAAGGCCGCCAGCTTCTGCCCAGGAGGAATAGTGTTCAGACCAGGCCTCGATTCCGAACAGCATGGATCCATCACCCGATTTATGTCCAAGGCCAATTCCGGCTCCAACTGCAATAATAACAAGAATTGCCAAGGCTCCCTCTGTTAACATACTTCCATAACCAACAAATAAGCTGTCTTTCTCTGATCTGATTTGTTTTGCGGTCGTACCGGATGAAACGAGAGAGTGAAATCCGGAAATTGCCCCGCATGCAATCGTGATAAACAGAAATGGAATCACTGGAGGTGCCCCTGAGGGATGAACCTGAATCGCCGGAGCAACCATCTCAAGATCCCCCATGATGCCTGAGATTAAAACACCCAACACTATGATGCCCATTGCAACAACTAGCTGATAGGCATTGATGAAATCCCGTGGCTGCAATAAAGTTGTTACTGGTAATACTGAAGCAATGAAAGCATATATTAACAGCAAAATTGTCCATAGTCCTGTACTTGGAATACCCCACAAATCAGGCATTTCCAAAGGCAGGAATCTACCAACTACTACAGTCAGATACATAACGGCAACTGCAATAATTGTACTTACTGTTAGATTAACTTTCTTCTTCTTAAGCGCAAAACCCAGAGCTATCGCAATCGGTATTTGAAACCAAACCGGAATAACGGATGATGGAAAGATTTTGAATATACTTGCTATAACCAGACCAAAAACGGAAATAACAATCCATAGCTCCAGAAAAACGATAAGAAAAAAAAGGAATCTGGTACGATTATTAATGTATTTGGCTGTATAATCAGATATGGATTTCCCCTTATTTCGGAGAGATATTACAAGTGATCCAAAATCATGTACTGCTCCCATGACAAGACTACCGAGAAATACCCACAGAATTGCCGGAACCCAACCCCAAATAATTGCAATTGCTGGTCCGACTATTGGTCCTGTACCTGCAATTGAAGTAAAATGATGACCAAATATCACCTGCTTTTTTGTTGGGACATAATCCCTGCCATCCTCCATCTCGACAGCAGGAGTTATTCTTTCTGAACTGATTTTGAATATCCTTCTTGCTAGAAACTTCCCATATAAGTGGTACATCCCAAGGTAACCAAGAAATAATAGTGACAACAATCCGATAGCTAACATATGATTAAGAGTTTAGACTATTAGATGCAAAATAGTCAAACAATTGTACAAAAAAAAGGGTGTTCATTTCTGACACCCTTTAATTTCTTAAGCCTCTGCAGTTGGCCCCCCAAAATTCATTGGGATGACTGGCCCTCCCGGCTTATCTGTATGCCTGATAGGACCGTGCATTGACTCATATTTCTTAACATTATCCTGTAATGCCAATAACAAGCGCTTGGCATGCTCTGGAGTAAGAACAACCCTGCTTTTCACTTTGGCTTTCGGAACTCCAGGCATAATCCTCACAAAGTCTACTACAAATTCAGAACTTGAATGTGTGATGATGGCCAGGTTTGAATAGACACCCTGGGCAATATCTTCTGGAAGTTCAATATTTAACTGATTCCCTTTTTTTGGATTTTCTGCCATTATATTATTTTTAATAATCTATAATTCAGCTTCTTTAGCCTGCATAAGAGCTTGATATTCATCCATTGAACCAACAACTATCTTGTCAAACTCTCTATTTCCTGTTCCTGCTGGAATCTGGTGACCAACAATAACATTCTCTTTCAATCCATCAAGCCCGTCTACCTTACCCAATATAGCTGCTTCATTAAGCACCTTGGTTGTTTCCTGGAAAGAAGCTGCTGAAAGCCAACTATTCGTCTGCAAAGCAGCTTTTGTGATACCCTGCAAAATCTGATTTGATGTTGCTGGTAAAGCATCCCTTGCTTCAACAGGTTTCAGGTCACGACGTTTCAACATTGAACTCTCATCACGGAGCTTCCGCAAGGTTACCATTTGACCTGCCTTGAGGTTTTGTGAGTCTCCAGCATCAATAACCACCTTCTTACCATAAATCCAGTCATTCTCTTTGCTTATATTCTGCTTGTCGACCACCTGTTTTTCCAGAAACTTTGTATCACCAGGATCTTCAATAACAACTTTCCTCATCATCTGGCGAACAATTACTTCAAAGTGCTTGTCATTAATCTTCACACCCTGCATTCGGTAAACTTCCTGAACTTCATTTACAATATACTCTTGAACCGCTGTTGGTCCTTTAATTGCCAGAATATCAGCTGGAGTAATTGCTCCATCCGATAAGGATGTACCAGCTCTGACATAGTCATTCGGCTGTACCAGAATTTGTTTACTTAAAGAAACCAGATATTTCTTGATCTCACCAGTTTTCGATGTAATTAAAATCTCCCTGTTACCTCTTTTAATTTTTCCATATGTAACGGTACCATCAATCTCAGCTACCACTGCAGGATTTGAAGGATTACGAGCCTCAAACAGCTCTGTAACTCGTGGCAGGCCTCCAGTAATATCACCTGATTTACTAACTGATCTTGGAATCTTAACGAGGATCTGCCCGGCCTTTACACTGTCCTTTTCACTTACAGAAATGTGCGATCCAACCGGAAGGTTATATATCTTGAGTGGATCCTTCTTTTTATCAACAATCTTGATCTCCGGGTTCTTGGTTTTATCCTTTGTTTCAATAATTACCTTTTCACGGAAACCTGTTTGTTCATCTGATTCCTCACGACATGTAATACCATCAATAACACTTTCAAAACTTACCTGTCCGGAGGCTTCTGAAATAATAACAGCATTAAATGGATCCCAATCACAAATTAGATCACCCTGGGCAACTTTTGCTCCATCCTGAATATAGAGTTTTGCTCCATATGGGATACTGTGAGTAGAAAGTGTAATTCCAGTATTCGGATCAACAATACGCAACTCAGCCAATCGTCCAATTACCACATCAACTGAATTTCCTTCATCTTCATATCTAACGGTACGTAGTTCATCTATCTCAAGTAATCCTTTGTAGCGCGCAGAAATGCTTGATTCTGCAGCAATATTAGATGCAGTACCCCCGACGTGGAATGTACGCAGAGTAAGCTGTGTTCCTGGTTCACCAATTGATTGTGCTGCTATTACTCCAACTGAATCGCCTGATTGTGCCATACGACCAGTAGCCAAACTGCGTCCATAGCATTTTGCACAAGCTCCCCGCTTTGATTCACAAGTTAGAACTGAGCGTATCTCAACTTGTTCAACAGGCGAATCTTCAATAGCACGACTAATGACTTCATTAATTTCTTCGCCAGCCTCAATTATGATTTCTCCAGAAAGAGGGTGATAGACATCATGCAGTGCAGTCCGTCCTAAAATTCTATCATGTAAACTCTCAACTATTTCTTCATTGTTCTTCAAAGCTGTTGCCACAAGTCCTCTCAATGTTCCACAATCATTCTCAGATACAACAACATCCTGAGCAACATCAACAAGCCGTCTGGTAAGGTAGCCAGCATCCGCTGTTTTTAAAGCAGTATCAGCCAAACCTTTACGAGCACCGTGAGTTGAAATAAAGTACTCTAAAACCGACAGGCCTTCTTTGAAATTTGATAGAATTGGGTTTTCAATAATCTCCGATCCACTAGCTCCTGATTTCTGAGGTTTTGCCATCAAGCCCCTCATACCACATAACTGACGAATCTGCTCCTTTGATCCCCTGGCACCTGAATCCAGCATCATATAGACTGAGTTGAATCCCTGGTTATCAGTACTCAATTGCTGCATCACAGTTTGAGTCAGTCTGGCATTAGTATGTGTCCAGACATCAATAATCTGGTTATATCTCTCATTATTAGTGATGAAACCCATATTATAGTTATTCATCACTTCATCTACCTGGTCATATCCATCCTTAATCATCGGATCCTTTTTCTCAGGAATGATCACATCATCAAGGTTGAAAGACAACCCTCCCTTAAAGGCGGTAATAAAACCAAGACTCTTAATTTCATCAAGGAATTTTGCTGTAGCAGCTGTACCGCATTTCTTCAGCACTGAACCAATAATATCACGTAAAGCTTTCTTAGTCAATAAAACATTAAGGAAACCTGCTTCTTCAGGTACAACTTCATTAAAGAGTATTCTACCTACAGTCGTTTCAATGAGATGATTTACTGCTTCACCATCAACGATATCATCTACCCTCACCTTCACAACAGCGTGAAGTTCAACTGCAGCTTCATTGTATGCAATAATTGCCTCTTCAGGTGAATAAAAGGCTAAACCTTCGCCTTTTACAGTTCTATTACGATCACCTTTTCTGGCCTTTGTAATATAATAAAGACCTAAAACCATATCCTGTGAAGGAACAGTAATTGGGGCACCATTAGCAGGATTCAGAATATTATGAGAAGCCAGCATCAGCATTTGAGCTTCAAGAACGGCTGCATTACCTAAAGGAAGATGCACTGCCATTTGGTCACCGTCGAAGTCAGCATTAAATGCAGTACATACCAAAGGGTGAAGCTGAATAGCTTTACCTTCAATCATTTTTGGCTGGAATGCCTGAATACCCAAACGGTGCAAGGTTGGTGCACGGTTTAGTAAAACCGGGTGTCCTCTTAAAACGTTCTCAAGAATATCCCAAACTACAGGATCCCTGCGATCAACAATCTTTTTGGCCGATTTTACTGTTTTCACAATTCCTCGCTCAATAAGCTTCCTGATAACAAATGGTTTATACAGCTCAGCCGCCATATCTTTTGGCAAACCACATTCGTGAAGCTGCAATTCAGGGCCAACAACAATTACCGAACGTGCCGAATAATCTACCCGTTTACCTAAAAGATTCTGACGAAAACGTCCTTGCTTACCTTTTAAACTGTCGCTTAAAGACTTCAAGGGACGATTTGCATCAGTCTTAACTGCATTTGACTTCCGACTATTATCAAAGAGGCTGTCCACAGCCTCCTGTAACATTCGTTTTTCATTGCGCAGAATAACTTCTGGTGCCTTAATTTCAATTAATCTCTTCAAACGATTATTCCGGATTATTACTCTCCGGTACAAATCATTCAGGTCTGAGGTTGCAAATCGTCCTCCATCCAAAGGGACAAGAGGGCGAAGTTCAGGAGGGATAACAGGAACAACCTTTACTATCATCCATTCAGGGCGATTGATACCTTTACTGGTACGAAAAGCTTCAACTACCTGAAGCCTTTTCAGAGCTTCGTTCTTTCTTTGTTGTGAAGTTTCGGTATTTGCTTTATGTCGCAAATCATAGGACATTGCATCAAGGTCAAGTCGTCCAAGCAATCTGTTCAAAGCATCAGCACCCATTCCGGCGATGAACTTTGCAGGATCACTATCATCCAACATTTGATTCTCCTTAGGCAAGCTGTCCAGAATATCCAGGTATTCTTCTTCAGTAAGGAAGTCCAGATATTTAGTACCATCTACTTCCCTAATCCCTGGATTAATCACCACATATCTCTCGTAATAAATTATAGAGTCAAGTTTCTTCGTTGGAAGACCTAACAAATAACCTATCTTATTAGGAAGGGATTTGAAATACCAGATATGTGCTACCGGAACAGTTAGGGAAATATGTCCCATACGTTCTCTTCGCACCTTCTTCTCTGTGACCTCTACTCCACATCGGTCACAAATAATCCCCTTATACCGAATGCGTTTATATTTACCGCAATGACACTCATAATCCTTAACAGGGCCGAAGATTCTTTCGCAGAAAAGTCCGTCTCTTTCTGGTTTATAAGTACGATAATTGATGGTTTCAGGTTTTAGCACTTCACCGCTGGACCGTTCCAGGATTTCTTCGGGAGAAGCTAAACCGAGTGCAATCTTTGTAAAACTGCTTTTAACCTTGGTTTCTTTTCTGAACGCCATATTGATTTAATCTGATTAATTACTAATTAAAAAAAAACAATGGTCGTGTCAAGCCGGATTACACCAACTTAACACTAAGACCAAGACCACGTAATTCATGCAGAAGCACGTTGAGAGACTCTGGAATACCAGGTGTTGGCAATGGCTCTCCCTTAACAATAGCTTCATATGCCTTTGCCCGACCCATAACATCATCTGATTTCACTGTCAAGATCTCTTGTAATATATTAGCTGCACCAAAAGCTTCAAGTGCCCAAACTTCCATCTCACCAAAACGCTGACCACCAAATTGAGCTTTACCTCCAAGTGGCTGTTGTGTTATCAATGAATATGGTCCGATTGAACGTGCATGCATTTTGTCCTCAACCATGTGGCCAAGTTTCAGCATATAAATTACCCCTACAGTTGCAGGTTGATCAAATCGCTGTCCTGTACCTCCATCATATAGGTAGGTTTTACCATATCTGGGCAGACCTGATTTGTCAGTGTATTCAGATATTTCCTCTAAACTAGCTCCATCAAAAATAGGGGTTGCAAACTTCAATCCCAATTTTAATCCAGCCCATCCGAGAACCGTTTCATAGATCTGTCCAAGATTCATCCTTGAAGGCACACCAAGAGGATTCAAAACTATATCAACAGGAGTACCATCTTCAAGAAATGGCATATCCTCCTGGCGAACAATCTTGGCAACGATTCCTTTGTTACCATGACGACCCGCCATTTTATCCCCAACAGTAAGTTTACGCTTCTTAGCAATATAGACCTTGGCCAATTGTACAATCCCGGTTGGTAATTCATCACCAATGGTAATATTGTATTTTTGCCTTCTGAATTCACCCTCAATCTCCTTATACTTAACCAGGTAATTGTTTAACAACTCCTTTATAGTATCATTCTTCTTCTTATCAGTTGTCCACTTATTTGGATTAACTGACATATAATCCAGATTCTGAAGGATTCGTTGTGTGAATTTTGTTCCCTTTGGTACAACATCCTCATTGAGATTATTTTTAACTCCCTGTGATGTTTTACCATTCACCAGAGTAAAAAGCTTATCAACCAATACTCTGGATAATTCAGCTATGTCTTTCTCAAATTCAATGTCGAATTTCTCAACCAGTGCTTTATCAGCAGCTCGCATTTTACGATCTTTCACACTTCTCGAGAACAAATTCTTATTGATAACAACACCATTCAATGATGGTCCTGCCTTCAAACTTGCATCTTTAACATCTCCAGCCTTATCACCGAAGATTGCTCTAAGTAATTTCTCCTCAGGGGAAGGATCTGATTCTCCTTTTGGTGTAATCTTTCCAATAAGGATATCGCCAGGCTTCACTTCAGCACCAATGCGGATAAGACCATTTTCATCAAGATTCCTTGTAGCTTCCTCGCTAACATTTGGAATATCCGATGTTAACTCTTCCAATCCCCTCTTAGTATCCCTTACTTCAAGAATGTATTCATCAATATGAATGGAAGTAAATAAATCTTCACGAACCACTCTTTCAGAAATAACGATTGCATCCTCAAAATTATATCCCTTCCAAGGCATGAAGGCAACCATAAGGTTACGTCCAAGCGCTAACTCACCATTTTGAGTAGCATATCCTTCAGTAAGAATTTGCCCCTTTTCAACCCGTTGGCCAACCTTGACCACTGGTCTCAGGTTTATAGTAGTATTTTGATTAGTCTTCCTGAACTTCTGCAGATGATAAGTCCTGATATCATTATCAAAACTTACAAACTTCTGTTCATCAGAGAACTCATATCTAACTACAATATCCTCAGCATCTACTGATTCCACAACGCCACCTGCCTCAGCTACAAATTGAATACGAGAATCTGCAATTACATCACGTTCAATTCCAGTACCTACTATCGGACTTTCCGGATTAATCAGGGGAACTGCCTGACGCATCATGTTAGATCCCATCAAAGCCCTGTTGGCATCATCATGCTCCAGAAATGGGATTAATGATGCAGCAATTGATGCTATCTGGTTTGGTGCTACGTCCATCAAATCCACCTCATTAATGGGTGATAATGGATAATCAGCCTCAAAACGAGCTTTTACCTTCGGATTCTTGAATCGACCATCATCATGAATTGGCGCATTTGCCTGGGCAATAATCTGATTTTCTTCCTCTTCAGCACTATAATATATAATACCTTCGGATGATAAATCTACCTGTCCCTCGTTCACCTTTCTATATGGCGTTTCAATGAATCCAAGATTATTAACCTTGGCAAAAACGCAAAGCGATGATATCAGACCAATATTCGGTCCTTCGGGAGTTTCAATAGGACATAATCGGCCATAATGTGTATAATGAACGTCCCTGACTTCAAAACCAGCTCTCTCTCTGGATAATCCACCTGGTCCGAGTGCTGACATTCTACGTTTATGCGTCATTTCGGCCAATGGATTCGTCTGATCCATAAACTGGCTCAAGGCATTGGTACCGAAAAACGAATTTATTACAGATGAAAGAGTTTTAGAATTAATCAGATCAATAGGTGTGAACACCTCATTGTCTCTAACATTCATTCTCTCACGGATTGTTCTGGCCATTCTGGCTAAACCAACTCCAAACTGATTGTATAATTGCTCACCAACAGTTCTTACTCTCCTGTTACTCAAGTGATCAATATCATCAACATCAGCTTTTGAATTAATCAGCTCAATGAGATACTTAATAATACTGATGATATCTTGTTTTGTCAGGACTTTAGTATCCATTGCAAAATCAAGACCCAACTTTTTGTTGATTCTGTATCGGCCAACATCACCCAGATCATATCTTTTGTCAGAGAAGAATAACTTGTCAATCACATCTCTGGCGGTTGCTTCATCTGGTGGTTCAGCATTTCTCAGCTGGCGATAGATATGCAATACTGCTTCTTTTTCAGAATTACAAGGATCCTTTTGAAGAGTATTATAAATAATAGCATAATCAGCCAGATTCTGATCTTCCTTGTGAAGCAATATGGTTTTTGAACCTGAATCAACTATATCATCGATATGCTCTACTTCAATAGTGGTCTCACGATCAATGATAACTTCATTCCTTTCGATTGACACAACCTCACCGGTGTCTTCATCGACGAAGTCCTCAATCCATGATTTCAATACCCGTGCTGCTAACTTCCTGCCAATGACTTTCTTAAGCCCTGTCTTAGAGACTTTTATCTCATCTGCCAGTCCGAATATCTCCAAAATATCTTTATCTCCTTCGAAGCCAATAGCACGAAGAAGAGTAGTAACTGGTAATTTTTTCTTCCTATCAATATAGGCATACATTACCGAGTTAATATCCGTAGCGAATTCAATCCATGATCCCCGGAAAGGTATCACACGCGCCGAATACAACTTTGTACCATTAGCGTGGAGACTTTGTCCAAAAAATACACCAGGGGACCGATGTAACTGACTCACTACTACCCGCTCAGCACCATTTATTACAAATGTGCCTCTGGGTGTCATGTAAGGTACTGTACCTAAATAGACATCCTGAACAACCATGTCGAAATCTTCATGATCAGGGTCAGTACAATACAATTTCAATTTTGCCTTCAGCGGTATGCTGTAGGTTAATCCCCTCGCTACACACTCTTCAATAGTGTATCTGGGGGGATCAATAAAATAATCAATAAACTCCAGGACAAAATTATTTCGGGTGTCCGTAATAGGGTAATTTTCCTGGAACACTTTAAACAATCCTTCATCTTTTCTTTGTTCAGGTGTAGTCTCTAATTGGAAGAAATCCCAAAATGACTTTAACTGAACTTCTAAAAAGTCAGGATAGTTAAGTTGATTGTTTGTGGAACCAAATATGATTCGCTCATGTTTCTGATCTGCCATCGACCCTGGGTTAGGATTAATGATAACTTTAAAAAGGACAACAAAAAGGTTTAGAACCCCTTATTGGAGTCCCAAACCTCAAAAATAATGCTATGTAAGAGCCGACTTACTTAATTTCAACTTCTGCTCCTGCTTCTTCTAGTTGCTTCTTCAATGCTTCAGCTTCTTCCTTAGATACTTTCTCCTTAATTTCTTTTGGAGATGCGTCTACAACAGCTTTAGCTTCTTTTAATCCAAGACCTGTTAATTCCTTGACCAGTTTAACGATTTGTAATTTCGCTCCACCAGGTGCTTTAAGAATTACGTCAAATTCAGTTTGCTCTTCAGCAGCGCCAGCGTCGGCACCAGCTGCAGGGCCAGCAACTGCAACAGCAGCAGCGGCGGGTTCAATACCGTACTCTTCCTTTAAAATCTCAGCCAATTCATTCACATCTTTGACTGTGAGATTAACTAGTTCTTCTGCAAGCTTCTTTAAGTCTGCCATTTTTTATTATTTTAAAAAAGTAAGTTCAACAAATTTTATTAGTTTTCTTTCTCTGACAGTGTTTTCACAACACCTGCCAAAATGTTTTTACCGGAATCCAATGATGACATTACGTTCCGGATTGGTGACTGCAGTAATGCAATCAAGTCGGCAATTAATTCTTCCTTAGACTTAATAGTCGACAGTAGATCCAATTGATCAACACCAACATAAACAGATTCTTCAGCAAAAGCAGCTTTCAGTTCAGGCTTAGGGAATTTCTTTTTCTTAAATTCCTGTATAAGTCTGGCTGGGGAGCTTGCATTTTCGGTGAACATCAAAGATGTCGGACCGGCCAATGCTGAATACATTTCCTCAAAATCTCCTTTTGCATTCTCCAATGCTTTTTTCAGAAGAGTATTTTTCACAACTGTGAGTTCAATCGCTTCTTTATAACATTGACGACGCAGGTCGGAAGTTTGCTCAGCATCCAGACCACCAATATCAGTGATATAGAAATGCTTAGCGGAATCAATCCGTTCTGTGAGTTGGTCAATTATGGCGGTTTTGTCTTCGCGTTTCATAATTTAAACAACCGTTTTTAAACGTTTAAGCTTCAATGGATTTAGGATCAATAGCAATACTCGGACTCTGGGTACTCGACATGTAAATACTCTTCACATAAGTTCCTTTCGCCGATGAGGGTTTCAACTTAATAACAGTATTAAGCAATTCCCTTGCATTATCATTGATTTTATCCGCATCAAAAGATACTTTACCAACAGCAGCATGAATAATTCCGAATTTATCGACTTTAAAATCGATCTTACCTTTTTTAACTTCGGTTATTGCTTTGCTTACTTCCATGGTAACTGTACCACTCTTCGGGTTTGGCATCAAACCCCGCGGACCCAAAATCCGGCCAAGAGGACCAACTTTCCCCATACAGGGAGGCATGGTAATGATTACATCCACATCGGTCCATCCACCCTTGATTTTCTCAACATATTCATCAAGACCTGCAAAATCAGCACCGGCTTCTTTAGCTTCAGCTTCTTTATCAGGAGTTACAAGGGCTAAAACCCGGATTTCTTTTCCGGTTCCATGCGGAAGAGTCACAACACCACGAACCATTTGGTTGGCTTTCCTGGGGTCTACTCCTAATCGAATATCCAAATCAACTGAAGCGTTGAATTTTGCTGTGGTAACATCTTTTACCAACTTGGATGCTTCGACCAGGGTATACATCTTATCGTGCTCAACTTTGTCAAGCACAATCTTCCTATTCTTGGTTAACTTAGCCATGATTTTTCATCAAATAATTAAGAGGGTTTATCACCTTTAATGGTTATTCCCATACTTCGCGCAGTTCCTGCAATCATATTCATTGCTGATTCAATTTTGAAAGCATTTAAGTCATCCATTTTATCCTCAGCGATAACTCGAACCTGATCCCAGGTTACAACACCTACTTTTTCTCTGTTAGACTCTGGTGAACCTTTTTTCAGGTTAGCAGCTTCGAGTAACTGAACAGAAGCGGGTGGTGTTTTTGTAACAAAGTCGAAGGATTTATCACTATAAACAGTGATTACCACGGGAATAACTTTTCCGGCTTTGTCCTGTGTACGCCCATTGAATTGCTTACAGAAGTCCATAATATTGACTCCCTTGGCACCCAACGCCGGGCCAACAGGTGGTGAGGGATTAGCCGCTCCTCCCCGTATTTGTAACTTGATGATTCCCGTTACTTGTTTAGCCATAATCTAGTGTACAATGATGGTTAGTACTTATATAGTTTACAGGTTACCTTTTGCATCAATGGCAAAAATAAGTAAGTGACAATTTTACTTGTCTGCAATCCGCCTGGAAGCATAGGATTGCATTTTACTTTCCTATTCTTTTTCTACCTGCATAAAACTCAATTCCAAAGGGGTTTTACGCCCAAATATTTTCACAATTACCTTAAGCTTCTTCTTTTCGTTATTAACTTCCTCGATCACACCAGTAAAGCTGTTAAATGGTCCATCAACAACTTTCACGGCTTCTCCAACAAAGAAAGGAATATTCAATTCCTCTTCAGATTCTGAAAGTTCATCAACCTTACCCAAAATCCTGTTAACCTCAGCCTGACGAATCGGAACAGCCTCTCCTCCACGTTCAGTACCCAGAAAACCAATAACATTAGGCACGTTTTTGAGTATATGTGGAATTTCACCTGTAAGAATGGATTCAATCAATACATAGCCAGGGAAGAAGTTTCTCTCCTTCGAAATTTTCTTTCCATTTCGAATTTGGTAAACCTTTTCAGTAGGAATAAGAACCTGAAAGATATAATCCTGCAATTCTCGATGAGCAATTTCACTCTCGATATACTCCTTCACCTTCTTTTCCTTGCCTCCAATGGCCCGGATGACATACCACTTCTTCTCTGTTTGGCTCATTGCTGTGCCTGGGTTTAATAAAACATACTGTAAATGAACTCCATCAGATTCCTGAATGAAGCATCCATTGCTAAAATTATTAAGGCAATAATTACTGAAGCTACCATTACCAGAATGGCAGAACTCTGTAAATCGCCCCATGTTGGCCAAGACACTTTGTGTACCAGCTCCTCGTATGCATCTTTCAGATAGCGTATAATTCTCATTGCGAAAAACTCTTTGCACGGATGGAGAGACTCGAACTCCCAGCCTGCGGTTTTGGAGACCGCTGCTCTACCAATTGAGCTACATCCGTTTAACATGAAAAATAATCCGGCATGCAATGAAGCAATCCGGATTATCTTCCTTATTTAATGTATTACTATTCTACAATATCAGTTACCTGACCAGCACCGACAGTTCTTCCGCCTTCACGAATCGCGAAACGGAGTCCTTTGTCAATAGCAACCGGAGTAATCAGCTCAACTGTAATAGAGACATCATCACCTGGCATGACCATTTCAGTTCCTTCAGGAAGTAAAATTTCACCAGTGACATCGAGGGTACGAAGATAAAACTGAGGACGATACTTGTTATGAAACGGAGTATGACGTCCACCTTCTTCTTTCTTCAATACATAAATTGAAGCCTTAAATTTAGTGTGAGGAGTAATAGTCCCAGCGTGAGCAATAACTTGTCCACGACGGATCTCATTCTTATCAACACCACGTAGCAGCAGACCAACATTATCACCAGCTTCACCACGATCCAGAATCTTCCGGAACATTTCAACACCAGTAACAACAGTTTTGCGACCTTCAGCGCCCAAACCAATAATCTGTACATCTTCACTGGTATTAATTACACCAGCTTCAATACGACCTGTAGCAACAGTTCCACGTCCAGTAATACTGAAAACGTCTTCAACTGGCATCAGGAATGGCTTGTCAACATCACGTGGAGGTAGAGGAATAAATTCATCTACAGCTGTCATAAGTTCTTCAATCTTGGCTTCCCACTCAGGCTCACCATTCAATCCGCCTAGTGCAGATCCGCGAATAACAGGAGTGTTATCACCGTCAAATTTGTAGAAATCCAGTAATTCACGAACTTCCATTTCAACGAGGTCTAACAATTCTTCGTCATCAACGAGGTCAACTTTGTTTAAGAATACAACGATTTTAGGAACATTTACCTGACGTGCAAGCAAAATGTGCTCACGTGTCTGTGGCATTGGTCCGTCAGTTCCGGCAACAACCAAAATAGCACCGTCCATCTGTGCTGCACCAGTAACCATGTTCTTAACATAGTCAGCGTGACCTGGACAGTCAACGTGCGCATAGTGACGATTCACTGTTTCGTATTCAACATGAGCCGTGTTAATTGTAATACCCCTTTCCTTCTCTTCAGGTGCGTTATCAATTGAGTCGAAATCCATTACACTAGCAAGACCTTGTTTACTCAACACCATTGTAATGGCTGAAGTCAACGTGGTCTTACCATGATCTACGTGGCCAATAGTACCAATGTTTACATGAGGTTTCGTCCTCTGAAATTTTTCCTTAGCCATGGTAACTTTGTTTAAATTCTGTAATTTGTATTAAATATCTGATAAATGAATAATGTTCGAGCCAATGACGGGAGTTGAACCCGTGACCTCGTCCTTACCAAGGACGCGCTCTACCACTGAGCTACATCGGCTTTCTCTGAGCGGGAAACGAGATTCGAACCCGCGACCCTCAGCTTGGAAGGCTGATGCTCTACCGCTGAGCTACTCCCGCTTAAAAAAAAAATGTGGGGAGAGCAGGATTCGAACCTACGAAGGCGTACGCCAGCAGAGTTACAGTCTGCCCCAGTTGGCCACTTTGGTATCTCCCCAAACAATAATATAAAAAGAGCCAATGGAGGGATTCGAACCCACGGCCTGCTGATTACAAATCAGCTGCTCTGACCAACTGAGCTACATTGGCAATTCTATTACGATAACAAGCTTGAAAAAGAACTCAACTATTCTCCAAATTTGGTCTGCAAATGTATAATTAATATCACAGAACTCAAAATAAAAAATATGAGTTTTTTTACTACCGTCCTAATTTTTTTTGCTTTTGCTTTACCAACTGACGGCGAAGTGCGTCAACTGTCTGATCTATTGCCTCTTCGAAAGATCTACATTGCTTCTTTGCAAAAACTTCACCTTTGGCAATTGCTACCTTTATCTCTGCAACCTTGTTGTTAGTATCTGCAGATTTTTCTAGTCGGAGAAAAACTTCAGCACTTATTATCTTATCCTCATACTGAGAAAGCTTGCTAATCTTATTATCCGCAAAGTCTAAAAGTCTCTGATCAGCGTCAAAATGCAGTGAATGAACCTTAATATTCATATTGATCCTCCTATATATATATTATTACTATTCGGTAGCCCTTGGGTGAGCCTGCCGATGAATTTGTTTTAGCTTCTCTAAACTAGTATGTGTATAAACTTGTGTAGCTGACAAATTAGTATGTCCTAGTAGTTCCTTAATAGCATTCAGATCAGCCCCTTTACTTAACAAATGAGTCGCAAAACTATGCCTAATGACATGGGGACTCTTTTTTTTGACTGATGTAACATAACTAAGATATTTATTTACCAGACGATATACAAATTTTGGATAGAGCTTTTTACCTTTATTGGTCAAAAAGAATCTCGGGTGTGTATTTGTACCGAAGAATTCATCTCGTAAAATACAATATTCCAGCATCATCGGGATAATTGAATGAGTTAAAGGAACCAGCCTGTGCTTTGAACCTTTACCCATTACCTTAATAACACCAGCAGACTCATCAAAATCTGAATCCGTGAGATTCACCAACTCCATAAGCCGGATCCCTGTTCCATATAATACTTCCAATATCAAGCGATCCTGTAAACCCGGGAAACCTGAACCAAATGGGTATTGATCAAGTAAATTATCAAAAGCTTCAGCCTCCACAAATACGGGCAAAGGCTTGCTCATCTTTGGAAGCACCATGGAATCCATAGGATTGAGCTCGCAATACCCATTGCGAATGCAAAACCTGAAATAATGACGTAAAGCTGATGCTTTTCTGTGTACCGAACGTGACACCAAACCCTGATCCATTAGTGAAATGATCCAGGATCGAATACTCGACGATTCAATCTCATGGATATCCACTGACTCACCTTGCTCTACACAGAATTGTTGAAATTGCTTTAAATCGGTTTTGTACGACTGTAGCGTATTTACCGACAAGCGTTTTTCGAATTGGAGATGCTTAAAAAATTGATTGAGAACCGGCATACGAAGACAGGCTGCTTTACATTATATAACGCAAAATCCGTCTTTTTGTTTCGGCGACAATACAGTCTGCCTATTCGTTCTCCTCCTTGGCCTGAAGCTGCTGTATATATACAGCCTTCAAATACTCCATACGGCGCCTTACAGAAGGTTTTTGATAAGCTTGACGGCTTCTGAGTTCTTTTACAGTACCTGTTTTCTCAAACTTTCGCTTGAATTTCTTCAAAGCTCTTTCAATGTTTTCACCCTCTTTTACCGGAATAATTATCATTTGATTTCCTGTTTTTATTCGATCTAACTCATTTTGGGAGTGCAAAGAAAGGAATTTTTTCACAAAACTCAAAAATAGAATTAAAGAATTCACCTGCTAATCACAAAATAAATACGGTCTGAGTCGATACTGAATGCTATCAGGCCAAACTCTGTTTTCCCAAATATCATCCACTTGCGCAGGAGGCCCGTTCTGGTCACGGTACCTGATAAAAGATTTCACAAGCTCATAGTCAATATATGGATGTCTGAGCAATTCCTTGAAGCCAACTACCCCCATGTTAACTTTTTTAATTTTCAGACTATCCACATAAATCATTCTTTGAAAACCTGTATACCGACTTGAATCCATTCCATATACCTCATATAATTGCTCTTTGCAAAAGAACCCACCCAGAAGGTTCCTGTATTTAATTATACGTTTTGCATACACCGGACCGATACCGTACAATGCAATTAATGCAACGCTATCTGCATCATTTAGCTCCAAAAGTTTTGGCTGCACCTTGTCTTGAGCCGTCGGTGTATGATAAATGTGTTCAGATTGAAAAACAAAAGTGGATTTGATCTCTCTGGCTGCAATATGCCTTTTAAATAATCTTCCCGAAAAGTTAAAACCCAACACCAGAACCAATAAAAGAACAAGAGTTCTTCTTTCTGTGCGGGTATACCAAAATCTTGAATTTATACTCATAAGAATGCATCTATATAAACATAGATGCATTCATTGAAGTACAATGGAAAATAATTGAACCTTTTTTTTGAAATTACCCGAAGTTTAACAGCCCAATAATATTTAAAAAGACCAGGGCAATACCAATAGGGGCTATAAATCTGACAAGAAACATCAGAAGGGGAATTAGTTTCCCTTTAAATGTACCCTGACTTGTTAGTTCCTCTTTTACCCTTTTACTGCCCATAGCAAAGCCAACAAAAATCACAATAAACAATCCTCCTAATGGCAATAGAATATCTGCACTGGTGAATTCTAACAAACCCCAGATATTACGTCCAAAAATCTTAAACTCAGCAAGAACACCTCCATTAGATAATGTACAAAGTACACCAAGCACCAGAATAATCAGAGAAGAATACAAAGTCGCTTTCTTTCGACTTATTTTGTACTCCTCTGAGAAATAAGCTACAATCACTTCAAGTAATGAAATAGTAGAGGTAAGGGCAGCAACAGCCAGGAGAATAAAAAAGATTAATGTGAAAAAATAGCCACCCGGCATCTGCTGGAAAATATTAGGAATTGTGACAAACACCAGACCTTCACCCTGTGAGGGATTGATTCCAAAAGCAAAAACTGCGGGAAAAATAGCTACCCCGGCCAATATTGCTATTAATGTATCGGCAATTGAGACCTGAATAGCAGTGGATCCCAAATTATTCTTCTTATTGATGTAACTACCGTATGTAATTATTGTACCCATACCCAGACTCAGCGAGAAAAATGCCTGACCGAGAGCACTTAGAATTACCGATCCAGTGATTTTACTGAAATCCGGCTTAAAAAGAAACTTAAGGCCTTCACCTGCACCTGGTAAGGTTACCGAGCGAATAATCAGAATCAGGATGATAACTAGTAATAAAGGCATGAGGATTTTTGTATACTTCTCAATACCATTTTTGACTCCAGCTAAAACTACACCTGCAGTTAAAGCAATGAAAATAACCTGCCAGATGACAGGTCTCAAAGGATGAGAGACAAATGTGTCAAACTGATCAGTTAGTTCAGCAGGAGATTTTTCGGCAAATCCATTTTTCACAGCCTGAAAAATATACTCTAAAGTCCAACCGGCAACAGATCCATAAAATGCAAAAATCATAAATGCCGCACCTATCCCCATTATTCCAATCAGGAACCATGGTTTACCAGGCTTGATAAATTTAAAACTTCCAATTGCATTTCTTTGTGCATTTCGTCCGATGATAAACTCAGAAGTCATGACGGGTATACCGATTAGAATCACAAAAATCAGGTAAAATACCAGAAATGCTCCCCCTCCGTTATTCCCAACTTCGTAAGGGAATTTCCAGATGTTACCTAGCCCCACCGCTGATCCTGCGGCGGCTGCAATAACACCAAATTTACTACCAAAACTATCACGCTTATTGGGTGTAATCCCTGCCATGTCCTTTTGTGTTAATTGATTGCTTTAGAAAAGAGACAATTAAAATCTGTTAATACAATTTAAATCATCAAAAGCATTTTTGAGCCTGTCAACCATGGTTATTTCACCTGCACGTAGCCAAACTCTAGGATCGTACTTCTTCTTATTCGGTTTATCATCACCGTCAGGGTTACCAATCTGAGATTGCAGATAAGCCTCATTAGCTTTGTAATAATCCCTGATACCAAGCCAGTAGGCCCACTGAGTATCAGTATCAATATTCATTTTAACTACTCCGTATGATATTGCCTCCTTAATCTCGTTCTTGCTTGACCCTGATCCTCCGTGAAAAACAAAATTCACAGGATTGACGCCTGTACCATAGTTCTTCTGGATATACTCTTGAGAGTTCTTCAGGATTTTTGGTTGCAAAACAACATTTCCTGGCTTATAAACACCATGTACATTACCAAAAGCAGCTGCAATAGTGAAGTTGTCAGAAACCTTCTTCAATTCCTCATATGAGTATGCTACATGCTCAGGCTGAGTATAAAGAAGAGAATTATCAATATTAGTATTATCAACTCCATCTTCCTCTCCACCTGTCACACCCAGTTCAATTTCCAGAGTCATACCCATCTTACTCATTCTCTCCAGATACCTCTTACATATCTCAATGTTTTCTTCAAGACTCTCTTCAGACAAATCAAGCATGTGAGAGCTGTACAAAGGTTTACCATATTTTTCGAAATGCTTCTCTCCAGCATCTAACAAACCATCAATCCATGGCAATAATTTTTTTGCTGCATGATCAGTGTGCAAAATGACCGGTACTCCGTAGTGCTCAGCCATAATATGAATATGCTTTGCTCCGGCAACACCACCCAAAATAGCGGCCTTATGGCCTTCAAGAGAGACACCTTTTCCTGCCCAGAATGCAGCACCTCCATTTGAGAACTGCACAACAACTGGTGAGTTCACAACTTTTGCAGCCTCCATGATGGCATTGACTGAATCCGTTCCAACGGCATTCACAGCCGGCAAGGCAAACTGATTATCCTTCGCGTTTTGAAAAATATCATTTAACTCCGATCCAGTAACAACTCCTGGCTTAATTTTTTCTGAGATTTTCATTCGTATATATTTAATTTTATTTGTCGGATGGAGCTCGCACAACAAAAACAATCATCCGCATGTGTGTCAAAATATTTTTCCTTTTGTCATGCTGGGCTCATAGTATTGAAATATTATATCACGATAATTATTTGCCCACAAGGCTATTAATTTCTGGCAAATATAGTTAAATCAGAAGGGATAACCAATGGCAAAGTTTAGCACAAAATCCTTCCTGGAATACGGCCTTTTAAAAGGAATCCAAGAAGGACCACCTAATACTCCCGGGTCTTTTAATTTCATCCCCAGATCGAGCCTGAGAACAAAAAATGAAAAATCAAGTCGCATTCCTGCTCCGGTACCAACAGCTATTTCATTGTAGAAATTATTGAACTCAAAGGTAGAACCAGGCTGATCCGCGGCTGGCCGGATAGACCAAATATTACCAGCATCAAGGAAAACCGCACCTTTTAATGACCAAAACAAATCAAACCTGTACTCAAAATTTGCCTCCAGCTTAACATCGCCCAATTGGTTGGGATATAAATCAGCCTGTTCTTCAGATTGCACATACGATCCTGGTCCGAGTGACCTAACCTGCCATGCCCTGATTCCATTTGATCCTCCAGAGAAATATTTTTTCTCAAAGGGAAGAACATCAGCATTGCCATATGGATATCCAGCTCCGGCGAAAAACCTGAAAGCAAACCTGTTAGCCGGGTTAAGCACTTTATGATACCTGAAATCAATATCCGCCATGATGTACTGTGCATATGGAGTATCAAAAAAATAGTACCCCTCATCCGGCATTTCAACCCTGGCGGTTTTATAAGCTAAAGTGAAAAAATTGCCGGCTATCTCAGGATGGAAACTTATAAAATAAATATCCTTTCTAAGAGTCTGATTACTATATGTTAATGTGTAATTGAATGCTGGAATAACATGTGAACGGTAACTATCCTCAAAATATGTACCGGCAATTACTTGTTTGAATCGCTCAGACATCTCCTTCACATTCACATAATTGAGATCAATAATCTTAAGCTGATGCCTGAAAAGATTTGATACTTTCCATTCATATCCAAAACTTGCTGCAGCAACAGTTCTCGTGATTTCTGGTCGTGAACGATAATTATAATTCAGGCTTAAGAAAGTTCTGGGGTTATATTTCTGCTGCAATTCGTCCAGACGAATAGGCAACCAGAATTGGGGGACTCTTAGCTTAGAATCTATACCAAACTCCAACATGCGGTTGAAATCATTATTTGCATTAGTCAGAAACTCCACCGCTCCCTTAAACTTCAACTCAAAATTCTCAGCTCCCCTGAATAAATTTCTGTGATTATACAAAACATTACCGGCAACCCCAAGATTACCAGACGAATGTGTACCTTCCACACTCACATCATATGACTGACTGGTCAGGGGTGTAAGTTCAATCTGACAGTCCATTGGAAAAATAGAATCAGATGATATTGAAACCGCTGGTTCAAATTTCAGATTAATAGGGCTGAAATTCTTCAGTTCGGCAAGACTTCTGTAAGTCTTATCCACATCACTCTGTGCAAATAGTTTGCCTTCCTCCAAATATATTGAAGAGTATAACAGATTTTTGCGAACGGTCATACCTCTCGTTGTAATGAATTCCAAATCATTGTATAAAGAAGTATCCGCATGATTAAAATACTGTCCGGAATTGCGCATATATGATCGTGGATCAAAATCACCAATAATTCGAATATCACGAATACTATATCGCTTATGATCTGCTACACTATCTTGTTCTGATCCAATAAGTTCCGGATTCTTTATTCCCAATTCCAGATTTACAGTATGAGTGGATGGAAAGGTATCTGCCCTGAAAAATATATACTCTTTTGAAAAGGCATAGTAACCGAAATTCCTTAATTCGCTGGTGATCCTTTTACGCTCCAGATGAAGCAAGTCTTTATCAAAAGCTCCACCACTTGAAACAAGATGATTCATTGAGTCATTCCTCACCAAACTTCTGATTTTTGCATCACTTATCAGCTCGGCAGAACTCCAATCGATCTCATCAAGCAAATATGGTTCACCCGGAATTATTGAATAATACACATCAGCTTTGTGTCTGAAATACTCTATACTATCGCTAACACTTGCCTCATGGTAACCTTTATGGTTCATAAATGCCTTTAACTCTGATCTTGACTTAGAAACCAACAAGGGGTCATGAACCACAGGTTGCTCTCCTATCTTTCTGAGCCAAAGTTGAAAAGCAGATTCTTTATCGGGGCTGGATAAATTAAAGAGCCCCATATGAAACCTGAAAAATCCAAAAATCTTCTTATTTGGCTTCTGCCGGATATAACGTTGAAGTTCCTTTTGGCTGAACAGATCTCCTTCGATTTCAAGCTTGTTTTTATTTAACAAATAGTCCCCTTCAGGAATATGCCGGTTCACACTACACGATAAAATGAACATACTGATCAGAATCAGTACACCACATCTAGTCATCAACTTATTGTGACTTTGCATCCGTTTATATTTATTTAATTTATCGGATGGAGCTTGCATAACAATAAATGTTAATCCCTGTGTGTGCCAAAATGCCTTGTTTTGTCATGCTCAGTTCATCAGGGTCGAATTGTTCGTATATTGCAAAGAAACTGAAATCTATCGTATGCTTAGTCATTCCAGGGTGAAATTCTTAAGAAGTTTACAAACAAAGAAACACCGTGATCAGGAAAAAGCCTTTCTGGTGGAAGGGGAAAAACTAGTTAATGAGATTCTCCTGCCGGATAATAACAGTAATTATTATGCCACTGAGGTTTTCGGATTAGAGAGTTGGGAAGAAGCAAATCAGGATTGGATCAGGTCAAAAACAGTCACATTCACCAGAATCAATTCTAAACAGCTGAACCAGATTAGTTCCCAAACAAGTCCAAACAAGGTGATTGCCCTGGTAAAACAAAATACCACAAATATCACAGCAAGTCCAGGATACGATGGATTAATACTGGCATTTGACAAACTACAGGATCCAGGGAATCTGGGGACCATTATCAGGCTGGCCGATTGGTTTGGTGTTTCACGCATTGTTCTGTCAAAAGATTCAGTTGATCACCTTAATTCAAAAGTAATTCAAGCCAGCATGGGATCCTTTTTCAGAATTCCGGTTATAAAATGTGAATTATTGAATTGGCTGAAATCCAAGCCCAAAGACCTAAAAGTTTTTGGAGCGATTCTGGATGCTCCCAGTCTTTATACAACAGAGCTGAATAAGGATGGAGTTATCCTCCTGGGAAATGAATCATCCGGCATCCGGGAGGAAATAATGCCCTTATTGACACAAGCAATCAGCATTCCTAAATACTCTATTTACCCACCAGGACCTGAGTCACTCAATGTGGGGACGGCGACGGGTATAATTCTTAGTGAATTTAAACGGCGGCTTGCTTAGCTATGCCCTCAGCAGTCAATAGGCCATCAACAGCTGATGAAACTATTCCACCTGCATATCCTGCTCCCTCACCGCAGGGAAATAATCCTTTTAACTGAACATGTTCCATGGTAACAGGATCTCTTGGAATTCTCACCGGGGAGGATGTACGGGTCTCAACCCCAACTAAAACACCCTCACGGCTTGTATATCCATTCATTCGATAATTAAAGCTGATAAAAGCTTGTCTTAACCGGGTTCTGATTCCCTCGGGAAGCCAAAAATGAAGAGGTGCAGAAAGTAAGCCCGGGTTATAAGAACTTTGTGGCAGGCTACCTGATATTCGCCCCTTAATAAAGTCACTTATTCGCTGAGCCGGGGCAACAAATCCCTTACCTCCATTAAGATATGCAAGTTTCTCCAGCTCTTCCTGGAAATTTAATCCTGCCAATACAGCATCTGTTTCTGATGTTGCGAAATCGGCTTGCTGTAATTCAACTACAATACCACTATTAGCCCATTTTGAACCACGACTGGAATTTGACATCCCATTTACAACCAACTCATTATCAGCCGTCATAGATGGGACAATTGTTCCACCCGGACACATACAGAAACTGTAGACACCTCGATTATTAACTTGTGTCTTCAGATTGTATTCAGCAGGTGGAAGATAATCTCCACGCCCATAATGTGAATGATATTGAATCTGATCGATCATTTCCTGAGGATGTTCAACTCTTACTCCCATGGCAAAAGCTTTAGCCTCCATATGAATTCCCTGATCATAAAGCATTCTGTAAATATCTCTTGCTGAATGACCTGTCGCCAATATCACAGGCATAGCTTTAAAAGTTTCACCTCCACTGGTCGAAACGGCAATAATCTTATTATTATTTGTTTGAATTGCATTCAATCTGGAGTTGAAAATAAAAGTCCCTCCACATTCAATGATTGCCTGCCGGATATTAACTATTATCCCTGGCAGCTTATTCGAACCTATATGAGGATGAGCATCAATTAGGATTTCGGGATCTGCTCCAAACTGAACCAACAATTCAAGGACACGATTTGTTTCACCTCTTTTTTTGGATCGGGTATATAGCTTTCCATCTGAAAATGCTCCGGCCCCACCCTCTCCAAAACAGTAGTTTGACTCCGGATTTATTCCTTTATTTCGGTTTACCAAAGCCACATCAGGTTTGCGATCATTAACCATCTTCCCTCTTTCAAGAATGAGCGGCCTAAATCCCAGCTCGATTAAGCGCATAGCCGCAAAAAGTCCGGCTGGTCCTGCACCTACAACAAGGACCTCTTGTTTTCCTGATACTTGTTGAGGCCGAAAGGGAGACGACAGAGGTTTCTCTGTGTCACATTTTTGTGACAATACTTCAATGCGAAGGTTTACTCTTACGGGTTTCTTTCTGGCATCAATAGAACGGCGAATAATCCGAAAATGCTTTATCTCGGAAGCTTTCTTCCCGGTTTTTTGTGCAGTAGCCTGGCGTATAGCATCGGAATCCTGAGCTTGTTTAGGGCTTAAGAATATTTCAATAATGGAATTGGTATCTGGCATGGTTCATTCAATATGAACCGCAAAAATAATCATTTTAGACAGCATTCTATCCATTGCCCTGTCAAACAGATCATATTCGGGCTCATCAGGAGGTGAATTGTAAATATTGAGCATGCCAATAGAAAATTTAAGTTCTGTTGACACCTTTACTTTATCCAGATAGAAATCAATTCCCACACCAAGTTCGGGGAAAACATCAAAAGCTTTCACCAGGCGTTGAACAGGCTTCCAGTTTTCTATCTCTCCTCCGGTAAGATCAAACCTTGGACTGACTCCTCCCACCACATAGGGAGCAAAATTATTGACGCGTTGAGCCCGGTACTTAAGTAGAATTGGAAAATCAAGATAAACACTTTCGATCCGTGCATCCCATTCACCCCCACCAATACTGTCGGATATATGTAGATCACGCTGACTGAATTGTATCCCCGGAAGAACTCTAAGGTCAAGAAAATTTCCCAATCTGAAATTAGTCACCAGATTAATGTTGATCCCTGGGTTCGTCTTGGTAGTCACCATCATGCTATCGTTAACATTAATCGGTATGGTTGTAAATCCCATGGTATTTAAGCCTACCGAGTATCCAAAATGGAATTGCTCCCTGTCAAAGGTTGTAAGGTTCATGGGCTTTGACTTTTGTGCCTGTAAGGATAATCCCAATAGGCATAGGACTGCAAATATTGTTACTTTCTTAAACATGATTCAATGCTGTACTTTAGTAAAAATAACTGTTTTTCCTGAGAAATAGTATTCTATTTCTTTCAAAAACCTTACCTGGTGGCAACATATAAACCTGCAATTCCTGCAGAAAGGCTTTTATAGCTGGCATCTTTGTATCCAGCCTGAGTTAATAACTGAAGAAAATCATTACGCTGCGGAAAAGCTTTAACTGAATCCGGCAGGTACTTGTAAGCTGAGAAATCTTTTGATATTACTTTACCCACCATTGGTATTATTCGCCTGAAATAGAACCGGTAAAGAGGTTCTATAAGCTTCCCTTTGGGTAGCATAAATTCCAGAACAACTATCATCCCCCCAGGACGGGTTACCCGGTGCATTTCCTTCAGACCTTTCACTGGATTTTCAAAATTCCGGACTCCAAAAGCGACCGTCACTGCATCAAAGGATTTTTCTGCAAAAGGTAAATCTTCAGAATCACCGACTATAAGGTCGATCTTCTTATCCAATCCCTTATTTTTAATTTTCTTTAACCCGATCTCAATCATTCCGGCAGAAAGGTCGATCCCTATGATTTTATCAGGATTAGCCTTTATTGTTGCAATGGCAAGGTCACCAGTTCCTGTAGCAACATCCAATACAGTTTTTGCCTGGCTCAGTTTTACCAGTTTGATAGCCTTCCTTCGCCAAATACGATCAATATTCATTGATAATGCATGGTTTAACAGGTCATATGTCGGGGCAATATTATCAAACATCTGCCTGACCTCTTCCTTCTTGGAACCTTCTGTACCATATGGCTTAACACTCATAAACTTATCCTCTTGTGGCTTTTATTATCCTTTTTTGCGGTGTATCTGAGTAGCACATGCCTGTGCTGTTGGCATAATCAACAGATCATTGATATTAACGTGTGCAGGCCGATCAATGGCAAAAAGAACTGCCTCTGCAATATCATGACCAGTGAGGGGTGAAAATCCGTCATAAACTTTGTCAGCTTTTTCCTGATCCCCTTTAAATCGTACAACAGAAAATTCTGTTTCCACTGCTCCCGGATTAATGGCAGTCACCTTTATACCGTGCTTCAATAAATCCATACGAATAGCTTTAGTAAAAGCATCAACGGCATGTTTTGTTGCACAATAAACCGAGGCATTAGGATAGGCTTCTTTGCCGGCAATTGACCCTATATTAACAATGTGCCCCATCCCTCGGTCGACCATCCCTGGTGCGATCATACGGGTCATATATAACAATCCTTTTATATTAGTATCAATCATTTGCTCCCAGTCATCCATATTGGCAGAATGCACAGGATCCAGGCCTGCTGCAAGACCAGCATTGTTGATCAGAACATCAATACCAGACCATTCAGGAGCCAAGGATTCAAGTTTAGCGCTTACTGCAGATTTATCTCTCACATCAAAATTCAATGTCAGACAATCAATATTGTAAGATTCTACTAATTCCGTTGACATCTTTTTTAGCCTGTCATCTCTACGGCCTGTAATAATTAAACGGTGACCTTTCCGGGCAAGTAAATTTGCTGTCGCTTCACCTATTCCGGATGTGGCTCCTGTAATACAAATTGTTTTATTATTCATGATCATACATAAATTATGGGGCAAAATTAGAAAATGCTTTGGATACCCATATGGATTAGTCCATTTTGAATAGAAAATGCTTGTTCTGCACTGGTTCCAATTGCATAATCAAGCTTCAGTATGCCAGCCCGGGTTTGCAGTTGTAATCCTGCTCCGAAACTATATGGAAACAATTGCTTTAATCCTTCATCACTCCTGTTGCTTATCCAGGCAAAATCTGAGAAAACATGGAGATTGGATGCATCAGAAAGATAAATCCGAAATTCTGCGCTACAAACGGTGAATATATCTGCCAAAATACTTTCTTCCTGAAAACCCCGCAGAATTGTATAACCTCCCAAACGATACTTCTCATTATCAGCCCTGTGTAATCCTGACTGGTATCCTCCTTTGCCAAGCAATGAGATCCCAAATTGCTGACCCAAGGGGAAAATAGCTCCCAAATCTATATCAGCTTCCAGGTGGTTTGAATTGGTCTCATTCTCTCCATCGGCAACGAACTGCTTCTTTCCCACTGCCAGGCCAGGTTCAATAAACCAAGCTCTTCTGGGATGCAATCTGGGTTGAGTACTGTTCATTCTATACGAGATTCTGGCCAAACTCAGATCAAACTCCTGGATATCAGAATCACCAATCCCTGCAAGAGTATTTGATGATCGGCGTACCATTTGGAGATCTAAGAAGTGGCCAGGTTGAAAACTCAGCCTTAAACCAAAATCAGATTCAACCGTTAAATAGCTGCTGTCTCTTTTGTACAAATCAATACCTCCGGATATGCCTATTGGCCACCCCATGAGGTAGGGAAGTACAGCATGTGATACTAATCTTTGAGTGCCCGATCCGGGAGCCTCCCACTTGAATTCAAAGCTTTCAGCCTGCCGAAGAAGATTTACTAATTTCAAATTTACGTGTCCGGTCAGATTGAGTGAAGAAGATCCTGTATTACCGGGAGCAAAGCCCACAAGTGCATCAAAACGACTGGCCGATTGCTTCAGGGGAGTCAGGTAAACCCATGCTTTATCATCAAAGAATCCCACTTCAAGAGCTCGGTCTGACTTCAAAAAATTAGTTGAAACAAGCCTCTTCTGGGCTTCAACAATTGACTTCTGACTATACCAATCTCCTATATTTAATCCTGTTAACCTGGTAAGCAAGTGGGAAGAAACCACTCCTTCTGTTCTACTAATCAAACTATCGATTCGCACTCTTGTTCCCTTTTCCACAGCCAATACCGCTTTTACCCCTCCCTTATTAAGGCTTACATCCGACAGGTAAACTTTTGCAAAAGGATAGCCCTGATTCTCGTATTGATTCAATACAAAAACAGCCAATTCTGCAATTAATTCCGGATTTACCGGAGTCCCGGCTTTTGGAATCAGCTTGTTCTTTTTGCGGGACCATTCCAGATCTCCATCCAGCTCACAAGTCAGCTTTTCCCAATGATAGATAGGACCCGGAACCAAGCCCAGCTCAAGCATTCCTGTGTTGTTCCTGACACTATCATACCGGGCCTCGAGGTATCCCTTTTGCTGATTAACAGTTAATATTCTGCCTGGGTCCTGAGCTCTCACAAGAGTAGAGAGCCAAATAAAAATAATGCATATGGTAAGGGCCGATCTCAGAATAGTTTTCAATTAATCTTCGTTATTATTCATAAAACCCTGCTGGGTGAGTGTATTCAGGAATTTTTGTGAAAAGAATTGATTATCAGCCTTTTTATAACGGTTCAAGGTAAATACCTGAGCTAAAGTCTCTTGCTTATTCTCTTCAATAATCTGTTTTGTTTCGCTCATATTTTCCAGGCTTTGATATATTGCATCAATATCCTCAGGGGAATAATCAGAATACACCTCCTGATGAACAATCCCTTCAACAGGCAAACGCGGAGTCAGATTGGGATTTTCGTCAGGATACCCAATTGTCAAAGCAGCGACAGGAACCACCAATTGAGGTAGCTTAAGTATTTCAATAAAGCGGTCGGCCATCCATGTTACTGTTCCCAGATAACAGATCCCCAATCCCAGTGCTTCAGCTGCCAGGGCAGCATTCTGAGCAGCCAGTAATGCATCGATCGCCCCAGTCAGAAAGGATAAATAATTATCATAACCCGGTTTCGCTGAACGTTGCTCACACCATTTCGAGAAGCGGTTGAAATCGGCGCAAAAGGTTAGATGAACGGGAGCCTGTAAAACCATATCCTGCTTAAAATGGCTGTCCCAAAGTTGCTTTCTTATTTCCTTGTCTTTTGTCACAACAATACTATACACCTGCATTGATCCTGTTGTGGAAGCCCGACTGGCAGCTTCAAGAATCTTTGATATCTTTTCGTCTTCTGGCTCGATCGACTTATACTTTCTTATCGATCTGTGTTTCAATATTATATCCATATGATTATTATATCTGTATTACGGCACAAGTATACGAATATTGCCTCTTGCGAAAAATTAATGTTGTTTTTTTTTCCATTCAATCCTCCCAATTGCATCTATACATACAGAAACATTTTAAAACGAAAAACATTCATCATGAAAAATCCAATTACTCAATTGATTATTGCTGTCTTTTTTCTGAGCATCCTGAACCATCAGGTGATTTCTCAAGAACTCCCAATCCCAGGTCAACTAATCATCACAGAGTTTATGTCGAACCCTTCTGCAGTTAGTGACTCAAAAGGAGAATGGTTCGAAGTATTTAATACCAGTGATAAAACATTACTTCTTAATGGTATGATTATTTCAGATAATGGGAGTAATTCACATACCATAAATTCAGACCAGGATATTCTGATTGGCCCGGGAGTTTATCTTATATTTGCCCGATCGGAGGAAACATCAGAAAATGGTGGAATAAGCTCAGACTACATTTACTCAAATTTTACATTAGGAAATTCTGAAGATGAGATTGTGATCTCACTTCCTGATGAAACTGTGATTGATCAAATCACATACACCGCCGACTGGCCACTTTATTCAGGAGCCTCATGTGAATTGTCACCTGCTTTTGATTTTTCACTTGAAAATAATGATTGGCAACACTGGCATCCGGCAGTTGATACTTATGGACAGGGTGATCTTGGTACACCGGGAAAAGAAAACTCAATCTCAAGTTTTATATATATGCTTGATAAACTTGAAGAATTTGAGGTTTTCCCCAATCCAACTACCGGGCCATTGTTTGTACGAATTAGAACCATGGAAGCTGAAGAGGTGAAAATCAGCTTGATAAACGTATTAGGGCAAAGGATTCCTCTTTTTGAACAGAGAGTAGCCGGATCCTTATTTATTCCCCTGACACTAGATCAGATTGATATCGGAATTTATTGGCTTGAAGTCTGTACCGGAGAGACAAGGAGCTGGCAGAAAATCATTCATCAGTAATACTATGAATGATCATCTATCCCATGAAGCATCTTTAATGAATGTATAATTGTAGGTAGAATCTCAGCACAGTATTCGCGTACTGCCTTTACACTGCCCGGTAAGGTATAGATGAGCATTGAATCAGCTACGCCTGCAATACTACGCGAGACCAGAGCATTTGGTTTCTGCTTGCCATACTTTACCCGGATCATTTCCATGATTCCGGGTATTTCTTTATCCAACATCTCCCGAACCACATCAGGAGTAAAATCTTTTGGACCTATCCCTGTCCCTCCCGTTGTAAAAAGAACCTGAATATCAGATTCTTTTGCTTCATTAATTAATTCTTTGAGTTGATTGGGATCATCTGGAATCAGACTATTCTGTATAGTGACTGGTATTCCTTTATCCTGAAAGTATGCGCTGACCAGAATACCAATTTCAGGACCACTGCGATCTTCATAAGTTCCATTACTGGCCCTGTCGCTAAGGGTAATAATCAATACTTTAATTGAATCGGCAATATTCATATCTTTTCTTTATATTCAAGCTTAATTTCACTGATAATCATGTTCTTATCGACTGCTTTACACATATCGTAGACTGTGAGTAAAGCGACAGAAACTGCTGTAAGAGCTTCCATCTCTACCCCTGTTTTTCCAGTGCATTTAACTTCACTTTGCACCATAATTCCTTTTTCAACAACTATGGCCTCAACAAGAACTTTTGTTAGTAACAAATTGTGACACAGAGGGATCAGTTCAAATGTTCTTTTTGCTGCCTGAACACCGGCAATTTCTGCTACAGATAATACCCCACCCTTTTTAATCCTGTTTTCTTTAACCAGACTGATTGTCTCATCTTGCAGCCTTATCAATCCTGAAGCCCGGGCAATCCTTGATTGCTCCGGTTTTGACCCAACATCAACCATGCGGGCCTGGCCTTCGCTATTTGTATGTGACAATTGATTCATTATCTATTAACTTTTATACGAATATAAGTATCTAGCCGCCAATATTATAAAAATTACCTTCAGGGTTCTTACCTCCACTTTCAGGTTTATTCTGAATTGCTTCATCAAGAGCCTCATTAATACCCATTTCCCTGATAGAAAAACCTTTCGTTGAAAAAAGGCAGGGCATTAGAAAACCATTACTTGTTAACCTGATTCTGTTACAGATAGCACAATTCCCTCCGTCTCCACCTTCAACAGGCTCAAAAAACCCATTCTCCAGATCCATCAAATGGATAAACCTTATTTCATATCCATTTCTTTCGGCGAAGTCTCTTACCATAAGGGCATCAGGCTCGTCAGATGATTGGGTTATCACACAGTTTATCTTTATTGGCCATAAACCAGCGTCTTCAGCCGCCTTAATGCCGTTAAATACCTGTTGGATATTACCTCCACGGGTTATTTTTGCATAATTATCAGGATCAAGGGTATCGAGACTAATATTCACACGCTGTAATCCGGCTGTTTTCAAATCTTTGGCAAATTCATCCAATAGGATTGCATTTGTGGTCATTGCCAAATCAGTTATCCCCTTTACACCGGCAATCATTTCAACCAGGCTTACAATACCTTTTCTCACCAGGGGTTCTCCGCCAGTAATCCTCACTTTATTAATTCCCGACTCAACAGCAACTTTTACCAAATCCAGAATCTCATCATAGCTGAGAATATCATTATGGGACATAGGAACCACACCTTCAGCAGGCATGCAATAAGTGCAACGCAAATTACACCTGTCTGTTACAGAAATGCGCAAGTAACTTATCTGTCGCTTATATCGGTCTAACATTGAGAATATCTCCTTCTTCAATAACGGCTTGCCCTATTTCAAAGGAAGCAAAGCCATGGGCATTACTAATGGCAAAAATATGGGCTGAGCCATGATACTCCATCGGCACAACCTTTCCTTCTTGATTTATTCTAACCGGAAACCAAGACATTCGACTGGTCTTTTTCCTTTTAATTCTTTCTCCGGCATGTAGTTTTAATACAGGTGGATTCCAATTGTACGACATGCACTTATATATATATGGCTTGACAATAAGTTCAAACTGTATAAAAGATGAGATCGGATTTCCTGGCAAGGCAAAAATAGCTTTCCCATGTCCAATGGCAAAGGTTGTTGGCTTTCCAGGTTGCACGGCTATTTTCTGATACAAAATCTTGAAACCAAGCCTCTCAATTACAAGTGGTACAAAATCAAATTCACCCATAGAGACACCACCAGACAATAATAAGATATCAGATGAATCGAGAGCTTTCTTCAGAAGATCAAATGTTTCTTGTTCATTATCCGGAGCAATTCCAAAATACAAGCCTTTTAGTCCCATTTCGGCAACTTGCGCCATCATTTGAGATGCATTAGAATTACGAATCTGTGATCCCTTTGGCTTCTGGTCAGGTTCAACTAACTCAGTTCCTGTCGCAAGAACCGAAATAGCAGGCTGACAGAGAACCTGGAATTCCTGTGCCCCAATACTAGCCAATATTGGAATATGCCGTGTGCCAATTAAAGTTCCAGCTGATAGTACCTTGTCACCTGATTTAATATCCTCACCCAAATAACAAATGTTTGATTTCTTCTGATCACCAACAAATCGAATCCTTCCATTCTCAGACAGTTCTGTATGCTCCACCATTATTACCGTATCGGCACCTTTAGGTAGCATTGCCCCTGTCATGATCTGGGCACACTGTCCTGACAGTATTTCTTTCTGGGGCTCTACACCAGCCTGAATAACTTCAACTTGCTCCAATTCCTTATCCAGATCTTCCATCCGGCAGGCAAAGCCATCCATTGCACTTTTGTCAAAGGGAGGCATACTGATATCCGCATACAAATCTGTAGCAAGAACCCGATTCACTGCATTTGACAATGTTACAGGTTCCTGTTCCAGGTCTAAAGCCCGGGATAAGGTTAATGATAATGCATCTTCAAATTTCAGCATGAGAAAAATTTGTTCGCAAAGGTAGAACTTTCAAATAAAAATAATTTAAAAATAAGTGCCTCATTTTTTCCATTCCCCTACACATTATGCATCTATATCCATATAGAAAGTCATAATAATCACATCATCAATTAACAAATTAACTAACAACATTATGAAGAAAAAGAAATTATTTGCTTTGTGGGCCATTACCCTGATCACTGTTTTCACTCTGGTATGTGGATACAGTGCTAATGTTTTCGCAGACGAAGATCCAAAAACTGACCTGCCGGATGATTTCCGAGCCAGGTACACGCCCTCCCAGGAGCGAATCGTAACTGGCTACAGGGTAGAACACTATGGATTTATTGGAGGAGCATTCTCGAGAATAGTAAAAGAATACTCCATACAGCCATGTTGTAAATTTACCGGCAGTATGATGGATGGTTGCTCAGGTTTAAGAAACTGCTCTACCAAATGAAAAAAATCCATCAGTCCCTTTTTATTATCATTTTAGTGCTAATTCTTAGTAATATGGTTCTTTGGTTGCAATACCGACAAAAAATGAGTCATCTAATTATGGAAAAGGCCCAGATGCAAATAGATTGGGACCAACTTTTTGAAGAGCACAAATACACACGCAATGTATGGGCACTCACCGCATCCTCAAATAATCCCAAATTGCCTGCGGAATGCTTTGATAAAATTGGATTAAAACAGTCACTTGTTGTCAGAATATCGGAGAACCATTGCAGCACTTGTGTTGATCAGCTTCTGTTTCAGGTAAAAAAGCATTTGGAAAGTATTGGCCATCAACAAATCATTGTTCTCTATTCCGGCCAAACTCCGGCTTTTGTGAAACAAAAACACAGAACACACTTACTTGATCCCGTCAGGTTTATTGAAATTACGGATAGCATTCCTCTTTGCAGTATGGATCAGTTCAACTTGCCCTATTGCTTTTTGACTCAGGGGGGATTTATATCAAATACCTTTCTTCCATATCCGGCAAATGATAATTTCACCAGTACATATCTTAACAATATTGCCCTTATTCTAAATAACTAGCATGAAGACTATCTCTTATAAGCACCTCATTATCTGTATTATTACAGCAAGTTGTTTTGCATGTAATAAGCAGGAATACTCAGTTGATTTACCCGTTTATCAGGCCACTTTTACTAATCAGATCAAACTGAGCGATTATTTTTCATCTCTTAATTATGTTTTTCTCGAGGATCATCAGGATGGTCAGTTCATTGATGCAGATAAAATCATTTATCATCAGCAAAACTGGTACATCTTTGACAAAGAATTAATGGCAATTCTGAGCTTTAATCAGGATGGAGAATTCAGGTTCCGGATTCAGACAGTTGGGAAAGGGCCGGGAGAGTATCAACTTCTTAGTAGTATTTTTCTCGTACCTGAGAAAAATGAGCTTTGGGCTCATTGCAGAATGACAAGTAAACATCTGGTATACTCGCTTGAGGGGACTTTTCTGCGTGAAGAGAAATGCTACAGATCTGCATATGATATGGAATACCTCGGCAAAGACAAAATTCTTATGTTCAATATCGATCCTTACATCCGGAGTAATGAATCAATGCCTGCCGGATTATTCTTTTCTGCTTCTGAAATCTCTAAGTCCGACCAGGTATTGGAAACAGTTTCAAGTTCAATGTACCATACAAATGAAGCCAGAAGAAATTTCTCTCTGTTTCAGGATACTGTTTTCTTTCTTTCGCAAAGCGACTCACTGGTAGCAATTAACTCAAAGGGTGAATTTATGATATCAGGAATATTTAATTTTGGAGATCTTCATCCGTCTGCTCTTTTAAAGAGTATACCTTTTAGTCCTTCCAATGCAGAAAAACTTGTCAATTCAGGGAAGGTTTTCTGGAAAGACCAGCCAGTTTGCACCAGCAGGCTATTCTTTTTTCAATTTGGATTAAATCAGTCTGTTTGGTATGGTATTATCGACCGCAACAGACATTCTCTGTTATGTACTCAGGGATTCGTAAATGATTTGAATTATTTGCCATATATATTCCCTTCGGCATCTAAATCTGAAACTGAACTTGTAGGCTTATTAACAGCCGATTTAATTTACGCCTATCAGGAAAGTCTTTCGATGATATCTGAAGACCAGAAGCATAATGAAAAATATAAACTACTAAACGAATTTATCGACCAGGCCCTCCAGGGGTCAGGCCATGTACTAGTCATCACAAAAACAAAATCATAAACATCAATTATCATGAAAAAAAACCTAATTCTGGCCAGTCTGGCTATTATGTTCTTATTTATCGGTTCCGACTCCCTGCTATGGGGACTTGAGGATGGAAATCAAACCACTACTTCTTCTTCCGTATCAAAAGATTCACCCAATTGGGCACAGTTCCATACCCGAAGATTGAAGGCAATCGTAGACGAAGTTGTGATCGAAGTTGGCCTAGGTGTGGATGTAGTTGGAACTCCTGGTGTTGGAATAAAATTTATCGGCAAACTGGTGTTTGTAAACTGCTGTAAATTCACCGGGGATGTCAATTCATGGTGCAATACAACTGAGCAACACGAACGATGTTAAAGTGCTGAATTATTTTTATCCGGAGGTGATTAATTTTGTTTAATCCCTCCGGTTTTTCTATTCAGGAACAATCATGCTTAATCCAGTTCCCAGAGCTTGATCCGGGAATAAATAAATGATACAGAAAGATTTTTAGTCAGCCTGAACTTTAATGGCAATTTCAATTTCACCGTCAACGCCATTAATCAGCTGCTTGACGTAGAAAATACCTAACAATCCACTTTCAGTTTGAAAAAGATAGACATGACCTACTTCCAACAATTTTGCCTTTCGCTTGGCAAGGTCAGCATCAAATTGAGTAATAAAAAGTCCATCATGGAATATTCCGTCAAATTCCGCTGCACTAAGTTCAGTTTGAATGAATTCACTTGTGTTTCGTGTATTCCAATTAGCCAGGCTGTAACTGCCGCCGATAATATCCTCTCCAATATTTGCACCTGGAGAAGCAATGCAAGCCTTATCTGATTCATCATAATAGAACAGCATATCAACAGAGGATTGATTCAGGAAAGCAGACTCGATATCAAAAAAGTTAGTTGTTTCTATCCCCAGAAAACCAGGAATATTAAAGTTATCCTGTGCTCCTAATCTGATAGCATCAAAATACTTAATAGGGCCAAAAAGAGAGTTTGGATCTTTTGTAAGTACAAGATCAAGCTCGGCCAGGTTGTTTTTGTCATCAAAAACTGAGAAAGTCCAGGTCTCCAGATCATCCAGCCCTTTAACAATTGTTATTTGAAACTGGGTCTGGTTAATACTAATCTCTGAAGTACTGGCAAGCTGTCCATTAATAGCTATCTCCATCTTCTTGAGGTCATTGACTCCATTCCATACTACCTCAATTCCAATTTCAATGCTATCACCAACCATCAACATTGTATCTGCTGACACAAAGCTTCCGGTACTGGTCAATCTGATTGTAGGTAGCCCTCCATCCTTTTCACATGAGCTAAATCCCAGATACAAAACAGGTATCAATAGTGCTAAAATAAATCTATTTCTTATTTTCATTTTTCATGTTTTTAATAGTTAAAGACAATCCCAATGCAAGGCCTGAACCCAACAAACCAAATACAAAGAAACCTGCTAAAGGGGCAAATACTGTACCATACTTTACCGCTGCAGGGTACGGGATTCCCGAAAGGCTCATGAGTAATATTCTATAAATAGGGACCACCATGTATGATAATCCTCCGACCAGCGTCAGTAACCATAAATGCTTTTTCGTTCCGAAAAATTTATAAAAAACATCCAGTGCAATAACTGGTAAAAGATAACCCAGTGCAGAAACAGGGTTTTTAAATCCTACAAAAGGCAATACAATCATAGTACCAATTCCAAGAACCATGAAAACTGATGACCATTTCATCTTGCTGTGAATGCGAGCTGTCATTAAAATTGCCATAAACTCCAAACCATGATGTCCTGGAATATTTGTTCCCCATCGAAACCGCGCATGAATAAACATGGCAAGAGCGCCCAGAAGGTAGAGGACCATGGCTTCTGCTACCGGACGGGATATACTAGGAACTAAGCTCCTTGATGTAAGTTTTGTCTGCTGTTTTCCAATCATTTCCAGATTTTTTCAAATTTTGTTCTGCCAGGATATATGTTTTCTTATTGATCAAAACAGCTCTTACCCAATCTGTTAGGTCAATCATTTCATTATCAGTCAGCAATTTACCTTCTTTAGTAAGAACTCCATCGATTTGAGTTTTATTAAGTAACTGTTCAATGGTCATCGATCCGGTCAGATCCCTGAGTTGTTTACCCGGCTGCCAGATAAAACGACCATCATTGCCAGATTTTCTTAATCCGACAGCTGCCAGGGCCCCAATAATACCGTCAAATGTCCCAGTTAAACCCTCGAGTAAAACACCATTACTCCTAGCCAATTGTTTTGCCTCATCCTGAGTAAGAATCTCTTTTTTTGCACGAATTCCCCAATTCTCAATTACAGGTTCAATTTGTCCTGATTCTACCACACATAGTCCTACATCACTACCATCAATAGCCTCCCTATGCAGAAATTGCTTACAAAAATCCCATAGTTTCTTCATGTCAGGAGTCTCAACTTCGAGACAATTTGAGCTGTTTTGGGAAGTATAAGGAATAGAAGGATGAAAAAATAGCTGGTGGCGGGTAATCCCAAGAACTTTACCATGACCAGCTAAGGTTAATTCTGATCCCATTTGTCTGCATCGAAACCCTGTTCCGCGGCTACCAATCGAATCTGTATCGTCAACTCCTATATAAATATGCATATTGGCAAAAGTATTGGGATCATTAAGAATGCAAAATGATTTTATTCAGGTCTCTGATTCTTCTTGTTCATTTAATTGCCTGAAGAAGCGTTTTGTAATATTATAAATTGCTTCATCAAACTGTTTATGCAGCTCCGTAAATGCCTCAATCAAACCACGGCCATCTTCAGTTAATCTTGACAAACCACCATCCTTACCCCCTCTTACAGTTTCGATTAATCGAAAACCCAGAAAATCCTCAGCCTTACGCAAATCACCCCACGCTTTTCGGTAACTCAGACCCTGAATACCAGCTGCGCTTTTTAAGGAGCCATGCTTCTCAATAAGTTTTAGAAGACTTACCAGATTATCAGATAGTTTTCCCTGATTCGATCGGGTTGTCAACCACACCTGATAATCAAGAAAAATATCAAAATATTTTGATCCTTTTGGGCCTGCCATACGTTATGCAAGATAAAACATAACGATTATAATTCAAATGCTATTTATACAGGCATCGATAAGAAGTATCCTCGATCACTTTAACCTGGAATTTTTGACCCTTAGCAACTTTAAATGTCTCAAAATCTCTGAAGTCTTTCCATTCCCTTGCTTCAGGTAAAAGAACAGACATTAAACCAGAGGTCACTGTCATATATTCAACCATAGAAGTTGAGAATTCATATTCACCTGCAGCCATTACTCCTACTGTAGCAACTCCCTCATCTGTCTGAAATTCAATCGATTTCACTTTGCCGTCAAAATACTCATTTACTTTAAACATATTGCTCTGTGCGCTAAATATTAAGTTTGCTAATGTAAGCAAAGCACACCAATTATTAAAATGAATATCGCATGAGAAAAAACAGATATTAACAGATAAAAACTACTACTTTATTTTATAAGTAAGCTTAAACCTTCCCGGATCATTAAATACTATCTGAGGATTATCTGAAGTCATCACTGCTCCATCTGGGCCTAAAATAGTTTCAAGTTGGGTTGGCAGCAGAAGTTGGGGCATCCAGATTATTTCAGAATTATCAGGAACAAGTAATTCAAATTCTATAATGGATTTTGATCTTTTCCATGATACTCCTACTTCCTTACCATTATAACTACGAGTAACTGAGAACTTATCAATACCATTGACAGGTGCCGGATGAATCATCATTCTGGTAAATCCACCATCAACGGGATCTATTCCCCCTATCCATTTATGTAACCACATTGAAACCCCACCAAACATCGGGTGGTTTTGCGAGAAAACATTATCACTTTCTTTCCAGGTTTCCCAAAGCGTGGTTGCTCCATTTTCGAGCATGAATCGCCATCCGGGGAATTCCTTTCGTGAGACTAAATCATAGGCTTGTTGAACATGACCATATTTGGAAAGAACTTCCAGCAGATACGGAGTCCCAAAAATTCCTGTTGTTAAGCGATTGTCATTACGGGCCAATTCCTCGGTAAGCATAGTGATTGCTTTTTGTTGATCAGCCGGGGCGAGAATATCATGGTAGAGCAAAGTTGCTAACCAGGTTTGTTTGTTCTTAAACTCCTTTATTGGATGATTCCACAAAGAATCTCTCATAATAATTTGAATCTGATCAGCATATTCCCCGTATTCTTTCGCGGATTCTGTATCCTCAAGCAGAGCGGCAAATTTCTGCATTGTTCTGAGAGACTTGTAATAGTAGGCTGTTCCTATTAGCTCTACTGGAACCGGAATCAGGCTTTCATGATCGCTTAAACCTTCACGAGTCAGATCTAATCCGATTATATCCTGTGCTTTTCTTATCCATTTTTGATTCACCGGATACCATTCTCTTACTAAATCGAGATCACCATAAAATTTAAAGAGCCAATCCTGTAACATCATAAAAGATCCCTCCCAGGCAATGCCACAATAATTTATTCCCACATAAGGGGCTGTATCTACAAATTTGCCCTCGCGCATAGCATCTTTCCAATCCCTGATGAATTTCACATAGATAGATTTCATCTCGTAATTATACAACCAGGCTTCAGCATTGGCGCTAATATCTCCACCGTATCCAAATTTCTCACGAGCAGGACAATCTGAAGCAACACTGAACAAGTTGGATGTAAAAGTCCATTCCACCATTTTTTGGATATCATTTATCCATTCTGATTCAGCTTGAAAGGAGCCACTCGTGGCAACATCTGTTCCTACGCGGAATGCGGTAAAACTATTTGGGTCAATCTCCGAAACATCTCTTGCAGGCAGGCCGGTAACCTCCATGTATCTGAATCCATGAAAGGTAAATTTGGTTTCAAACAAGCCATTCTGCCCTGAAGGGATATACACATCTATTTGCTCTGCAATATCTGGTGCACCCGGACCTCCTGTTCCGGCTCTCTTAATCTGCCCACAAACTGCTGTCAAAGGATTTAATGTACTATCTGGCCATATTCTCTCACCAAATCTGAATTGAATGCTGTCGCCTTTACTAGCTGGCCCTTCATATTTTATCCAGCCAGCCAGATTCTGACCGAAATCCACAATCCACTTACCTGGCTCATTTTGCCATAACTTCACAGGCTTCAAAGTGGCTGTTTTTCTTATCGGAGGGAAATCTGCCAATTGAAGTTGCCCACCTGGTGAACCCAGTACAGCAACCTTGCCCCAGTCAGAATCATCAAATCCGGCATTCTTCCATCCGGTCAGGAATTTATTGTCATCATGCCACTCACCCAGATAAATACTGTTCCTTATAACTGACCCAGGATGCCAGAGCCAGGATTCATCTGTTTCAATCAATGTCTGTTTCCCTCTGGCGTCCTCAATACTGAGAGTAGCTATGCATCGCGGATTACCCACATTTAGCCTTTCCCGCAGGTTAACATGTCCCCACATTCTTAAGGGAAGTGGATTATACCAACCATTCCCAAGTTCAATACTAATTACATTTACACCCTTGCGCAATTCCTCTGTCACATCGAAATCACGATAATAAATTCTTTTGGAATAATCAGTCCATGCGGGTGCCAGTTCTTGCTCTCCTATAACCTTACCATTAATCCATAAAACATAATATCCAGCTGCAGTTATTCTTATCAGTGCATTTTCAGGTGCCTTTTTGAGCTCAAAAGTTTTTCGCAGCAAAGGTGCCGGATGATCAAGATAAAACAAGGAATCTTCAATGGGCAATTCTTCATCACTACCAATCCACATAGCTGATGCCAGGAGATCTGATTCTAACTGTCTGGTGTTATCCTGTGGTTGTGAACAGGACACAACAAGGAGCAACAAAATTGCGAATGATAATTGTTTTGAAAAAAGCATAGGGTATGATTTAGATATTAAAATATTGCATAGTAAAGATAGTATTAACATGCATGTATTAGTGCATGTAACTATACAATGAAGAATACTTTATTGACTTTCAGTACCCAATTTTCGAAGTTGGACAAACAGGAAAATTGCTGTTATCACAGCTGACCCGAAATCTGACAGTGGTGTAGCCATCCACACTCCATTTAATCCGAAAGATCCGGGTAGGATAATCAGAAGAGGTGCTAGTAAAATTAATTGTCTGAGGAGGCTTAAGAAAGTAGCGATTTTTGCCTTCCCTATGGATTGGAAAAAATTGGCGGCTACGATCTGAAATCCTACAACAGGCAGAGCTAATGCAAAGATCCGCATCCCATTCACCGACAAATCAAACAATACCGGATCATTATTATTAAATAATCTGACAAGGGGCTCAGGGAACACTTCAACAATAATCGTACTCACAACTGCAATCAGGGAAGCTGCAATAATCCCATAACGAACAGTCTTTTTTACCCTCCCATAATCTTTAGCCCCAAAATTATATCCTATTATTGGCTGCGAGGCCATGTTAATAGCCACCATAGCCATAACCAGGAAATTGGCTATTGAGAAAATGATACCCAGTGCGCCAACAGCAAGGTCACCACCATGCTTTATCAACTGATTGGTATAAAGAGCCATTACAAAACTTGCGGCCAATTGCATGGAAAAGGGGGCCATTCCAACAGCAAATATTCGGCTAACAACATCCTTTACCAGCTTCATACTCTTCATCTTTAGCCGGTTAACGGCTCTACGACTGGTAAAATGAGCCAATACCCAGATATTCAAACCAATCATACTAATTATGGTGGCATAGGCAGCTCCCCTAACCCCCATATCCAGAACAAAAATAAAGATGGGATCCAGAATTAAATTAGCTCCTGCACTGAGTAACATACTATACATACTGATTCTTGCATTTCCCTCAGAGCGTATGATATTGTTCATCCCAAAGCCAATGATCTGGAAAACTGCACCAAGCAGAATAATATTCAAATACTCCTGAGCGTAGGCAATCGTCGCTTCAGTTGCTCCGAACATTTGGAGAACAGGAGTTTTGATGATGAAACCAATAATCGAAACCAGGATGGAAACAAGAATCATAAGTACAAAGCCGTTTCCCAAGATTCTTTCGGCTTTATCCGGATCTTTTTGCCCCATCGCGATGGAAATGTTCACTCCGGCTCCGATACCAATCAACATTCCAAATGCCATAACAATAAGCATGATTGGAAAAACTGCACTCAAGCCCGATAATGCCAGCGACCCGACACCCCGACCGATAAATATTCGGTCAACGATGTTATACAAGGAATAAACCACGACACCTACAAATGCCGGAACAAAATATTTCCACATCAATTTCCCAATTGATTTCTCTCCCAATTCCAGGGACTTTTGATATGCTACTGTTTTTTGGTTTTTTTCCTCAGACATGAAGCTGCGAAGGTAGTAAAAATCATAAAAGCCAGAAATGTCTCTTATCGTAGCGCCAGGAAAAAAGGGACTGAAATCTCAGTCCCTTTTTTGAATATTCTATGGTAAAACTGCTTTCTACTGATGCGGTGTAATAACCTCAATTAGCTCTGGCAAGTCCATTCCTATTTCTTTCATGTGTTCAATTTTCGGCACACCATTAGTGTTCCATCCACGACGCTTATAAACTGCATCTAATAGTTTTTCATACTGACCCTCTCTGAAAGCACGAAGGGCTTGATGTCTCTCTTCCACTGTCATATTCTCGGTATCCAGGCCCAGTTTTTCCTGAAGTTGCTTGTCGTAGCGCTCAACTCTGCTTTTATACTCCTCCAGAGTTACTGGTCCGGCGGCACGGAAAGGCTGAGCATCAAATTCACGGGTACCGTATCCTCTTCTCAGATTAAAAACACGTTGGAAATTGTATATGCGTTCAGAATCTGATATCATTCGAAATCTATCAAATTCCCTGCCAGTCACTGACTTATAGAGGGTTACATAATTATCTACATGTTCTGGCACTTTTGCAGGTTCATCAGTTTCTGCATTATCTGGCGGTTCCACATCATTCCATGGAAGTTTACACAATCCTACCAGTCCAAACCAGGTTCTGAACATTGGGAAATAGTGTAAGGCTTCAGCTTTATCTTCAAAAGTTGGGATCTGATTATTCACCATATCCATAAATATCAACCATGCTTCATCATGTTGGGGTCCCTTATTTGTCATTGCAAAACCACCTTGTTGAGCAAGAGACTCTTTTGAAACATACTCTGAATATTCCAGACCTTTATTCTCCATTCCAATATCCTGCAGGAACTTGGGATCCCCTCCATATTCTTTGGCGAAAATTTCTTTCATCTTCCGAATTCCCAATCCGGCGATTAAACCAAATCCCTCTCCTCTGGCCAGTTGATGAAGCAACTCCATTGCAGCTTCAGCATTTCCAAAATTCAGTTCTAATCCACCAGTAATTTCCTTATTGAGAATACCTGCTTCATAGCACTCCATTACAAAAGCAACAAGAGTACCCCATGAAATGGTATCCATCCCGTAAGTATCACAATAGAAATTAGATTCTATAATATAATCAGGATCAAAAATTCCACAATTCGAACCTAGTCCGGCAGCATTCTCGTATTCAGGTCCATCCACTATTACATCTTCACCTACATAAGGGCCGGTTTTTACAATAAATGGATTCACCGCCTTTGCACATGACATATTACATCCTATCCAGCAGCCATCAGGAGTGCCTTGCTGAAAAAGCTTCTTCCAAACCTCTGAATCAATTTTCGGGCTCTCATCATGGGCACCGAATTTGTAATTATTAACCGGGAGTAAATCATAATCATTCATGATCTCCATAAGGTGAGCAGTACCTTTGGTTTTCATTTCGCATTGACTCTCATCCAGTTCCCTCATCTCCTTATTAAAGTTCTTCCCACGTTGCATGATAGCGGGCATGTCAATCACATTGTTCAGATTACCCTTTACACCAGGAATCTTACATACAAGAGCTTTGATCTTTTTATTTCTTAGAACAGTACCGGTTCCTCCGCGTCCGGCTTGCTTCAGCCTGACTCTGCCTTTCTTCTTATCGAAGAAACTGAAATTCATCATTCCAACCCAGGAATTTTCAGCTGCCATCCCGGCGGATACAACTGAAACATTCATTTTCTTTTTTTCATCTTCTGCATACATGTCAGTCAGCACCTCAGCAAGAACATGGCTATCCATCGGCTCTTCAGGTGCTTCCTCGATACTGATATGTCCGGTAGTACCATCAATGACGATAATAACATCTTTATCAGCCTTACCCTGCAGTTCAATCGCATCAAACCCTGAGAACTTAACAAAGGGTCCGAAGTATCCACCAGCATTTGAATCTGTTACAGATCCGCTGGCAGGTGAAAGTGTCACAACAAGAGATTTGCCAGTACCTGAATATTGAGTAATCCCACCAATAGGACCTGAAGAAATTATTATTTCATTCTCAGGATCATCCCATTTTGTTTCGGGTGTAGTTGCATCCCAAAGCAGTTTCAGACCATATCCTTTACCTCCAATGAACTTCTCTTTCATCTCAGGATTAACATCCTTAATCTTAAAACTATTATCTGAAACATTGATATACAACACTTTATCTGTATAACCCTTGTCTAAAGGAGTAACATCATAGTCTAATTCGGCCAGGAGCTTGTGAGCCTTCATCATTTCTTTCGTATCCATATGTTCTCTTTTGTTTATTTCAATCTGTCTAACATAACAAAAATATAAAATCCACCCCGATAAAACCGTGCTATAAGCATGATTTTAATCATTATGCATTGTTATGCATATCGGTGATAATTTGTACTTTTAAGGGATGCAATATCAGGACCCTATCTTACATTATTACAACAAAATCGCTTATATTCACAATGAGGTTGAAGAAATAATCGTGGGCGAAAAATATCTTGCATGCAAACTTAAAAATGGCAGATTGGGAGTTTGTGCAATTCTCAACACCGATTTTGAGTTTCAAAAAACCATTCCGCTTACACTTGATCCTGAGAAGGCAATTGACCGGATCATCCTAAATGCCTATTATAATGCAAGGTTAAATGAAAGCAGAGAGTATCCTGAAACTTCTGATATTTTCGACAAGGTGGATTTCACTGACTATCACAAAATTGTGATGATTGGATATTTTGCTCCACTGATTGACAAATTCAGATTAGCTAATATAAAACTCGATGTTTTTGATGTACAAAAGAAGCATGAAAACCTGATTCCAATGTCTCAGCAAATTAAATTTGTCTCAGAGGCTGATGCATTGATTGTTTCAGCAACTTCCATATCTAATGGTAGTTTTTGTACTCTGCTAAATGCCAGCTCAAAACAATCCCGGGTATTTATTCTTGGTCCGTCTAGCATATTGGACCCACATATGTTAGAGTATTACAATATTGCAGGTATTTTTGGCATGACATTCAAAGACAATCAAGATGAAATCCTGAAGGTAATCGCTGATGGTAAAGGAACCAGATCATTTGGTAAACTAGGACGTAAAGTATATTTGCAACTATGGAGTTCAAGCAAATCAAAGAAAGACTAAAGGATTTTCGAATAGGCATTGCCGGAGCTGGTGGTCTTGGTTCAAACTGCGCAATGGCCTTGGTCAGAAGTGGAATAACGAAGCTGATTATTGCTGATTTCGATTCAGTTGATGAAAGCAACCTGAATCGCCAGTTTTATTTTCATGACCAAATAGGGCAACTAAAAGTAGAGGCTTTAAGAAGTAATCTCCTTCGGATAAATCCTTTTTTGGACATTAGTATCATTCCCAAGAAATTGACTCCTGAAAATTTGACAGAATGCTTCAGGGAAGTTGACATTCTGATAGAAGCTTTTGACAGGGCTGATCAGAAAGAAATGCTCATTGAGACAGCTCTAAGTGAATGGCCTCACCGTCCGATAATTGCAGGATTAGGAATGGCTGGTTTTGGACACAGCAATTCTCTCAAAGTCCGATCAAGCGGAAATCTGTATATTTGTGGTGATGAGAAAACAGAAATTTCACCGGATAATCCTCCTATAGCACCAAGAGTAGGCATTGTAGCTAATATGCAAGCCAATATAGTTTTGGAGATTTTATTATTAAAATATCAGAAATAAGCCCTAAAATAAAAAGCTAATGAGGAAACTAAATTTGTCGATAATATTGTTCACTGTCCTGGTTTTGATGTCATGCGGATCAGGAAAAAAGGCACTTCAAAAAGGCAATTATTCTGATGCCGTATTTAAGTCGATAGAAAGATTGCGGTCAAATCCCACAAGTAAAAATGGATTAGAGACTTTGCAACATGCCTATCCACTGGCTGTTCAAACCCTGGAGACTGAAATTAATGAAGTTTTGAGTAGTAATGATGCTTATAAGTACTCCATTGTCGCAGAAAAATACCAGGTGCTGAATGATATGGCCAATGACATCAGGAGAAGCCCGGCAGCTCTTCGGATAATTCCCTCCCCAAGAAGCTATGTTTCGCAACTAGCCGGAGCCAAAGAGAAAGCTGCTGAAGAAACCTATCAGGCTGCCCGGAAAATGTTATCACAAGGAGACAGAGAATCTGCTATTGAAGCATTTTATTTATTTGAAAGAGCCTTGAAATACAGCCCTGGATATAGTGATGCGAGGCAACGAATGAATCAAGCCAGGGATTTAGCAACCCTGAAAGTTGTTGTTGAGCCAATTCCTGTTCCATCGAGATATAAATTAAATACTGCATTCTTTGAGAATCAGTTAATAGAGTATTTAAACAAACAACAAGAGTTTGTTGCCTATTTCAATTCTAAAGAAGCCAGAAAGGCTGGAAGAATGGATCAGGTACTGGAGATGGAATACTTCGATTTTGTCATTGGGTCAACAAAAAATAATCAAAAGGAAATTGAAGTCAGAAGCCGGGACTCAGTAAAAGTGGGCTCAACCACAATCAATGGAAAGAAAGTGGATGTATTCAATATTGTCAAAGCCAAATTAACAACAAACCTTCGTCAGGTCAGCTCATCCGGAGTGTTACAAGTCAAAATTATTGACATGAACAGTAAGAAGGTATTAAGCAGACGTAATTTTCCGGGAACTTATGTTTGGGAAACAGAATGGGCATCATATAATGGAGATGAACGGGCTTTAACTAAGGCACAATTTGACTTGTGTAAAAAGAAACCTGCAAATCCACCAAGGCCACAGGATCTGTTTTATGAGTTTACTAAACCAATTTTCAGCCAGACAAAGAATTTTCTCAGAACTTATTATCGACAATATTAATATGATAATCACCCTCAATAATCGCCAGGAAGAGTTTGATAATGAAATAATGCTTGTATCTGAAATAATGGTGGCTATGACATTCACTTTCCCGAGGGTTATTGTAAAACTTAATGGCACACTGATAAAAAAACCTGATTACCAGAGCATCGAAGTTAAAGATGGAGATGTTCTGGAAGTAATTCACCTGATTAGTGGAGGCTAGGATTAAACGCTTTCATACTGATTCTCGTCTTCACAGTGCTGCATTTAAGGATTATTCTGGAAAATGCAGCACTTTTATTTTTATTACGTCCTGTTTATGAAAATGTATAACAAAGATACACGAACAATTGTCCATCAGGATCTTGTAGCTGCCTGTAAAATGGGGAAACATCATGCCCAGATGGAATTGTACAAACTGTACTATAAAGCAATGTATAACACAAGTTTACAAATAGTAGGAGAAGCAACAGAAGCTGAAGACATAATGCAAGAGTCATTCCTAAAAGCTTTTCAGTTGCTACCAAAGACAGAATTGGAATCTGGCTTTGGGGGATGGATGAAAAAAATCGTTGTAAACAAATCTTTGGATGCAGTGAGAAAAAAGAAGTTGTTTTTTGAACCGGTTGAAGAAGTTAAAGATGAGACAGTTCTTAGTGACAGTCTGGAAAATAATGGAGATAGCCTGACGGATAAAATCTCAAAAATTAAAAGCGCTATGACACTTTTGCCTGAGAAATACCGAATCGTATTATCATTAAACCTTCTGGAAGGATATGACCACGCCGAAATTAGTGGAATTCTGGGTATTACAACTTCAACAAGCCGGGCCCAACTCTCGAGAGGAAAACAAAAATTACTCAAACTTTTAGCAAATTAAAAAGACAATTAATAATTACCCGAACCATGGATCAACTGGAGAAAATTATGAGAGAGAACAAAGAACTGTTCATGGAACAAGAGCCGTCAGAAGGGCATTTCAATCGTTTTGAAAAACATCTCATACAACAAAATCGCAAAACAAAGACTATTAGTCTGGCAAAGCGAATCAGCAGAGTAGCAGCCATTGGATTACTTGCCATTATGTCGTCAATGTGGGCTTACAATGAGTTTCTTGCTCCTGCAGAATTAATCAGTCTGGGTGATGTGAATCAAGAATATCAGGAGGTAGAATTCTACTTCACTAGTCAGATCAACAGCAAGTATCAGGAATTACAGGATAACGAGCTGCTCAATGATGTTGATTATCAAAATACCCTCTCGGATGAAATGACACAGATGGATTCAATATACACCCATCTTCAGAAAGAACTGGGATCCAATCCAGGTGATGAACGGATAATTAATGCTATGATTAAGCTTTACCAAACAAAATTACAAGTAATCACAAATATCCTTATTCAGCTCGAAAGTATTCAGCAACAAAACAATCCTATTAATAAAAATCAAAATCAGTATGAAAGCGTTGAATTGTAAACTAAGTCTACTCCTGGCAATAAGCCTGCTATTATTTGGCAGCTTAGGAGCCCAGGAAGTAAAAAAAGAAATTCATAAAGAATTTCAAACCAATAAGTCATCGGTTGTCAACTTTGAAACCAAATTCGGTGCCTTGGTGATTGAAAACTGGGATGAAAACAAAATTATTGTGGATGTAACAATTACATCTAAACATCCTGATGAAGCAAAAGCAAAGAAAATCCTTGATCTGTTAGATGTTGAATTTGATGTCGATGGAAACGAGATTACTATCGAAACCAAGATGGATGACAAAATCAGCAAAGGTTACCTCAGCAAGGACAAGAAATTCAATTTTCTAATTGTTGCAAAAGTGCCTACGGGTATTGAATTCAATCTGTATAACAACTTCGGCACAGTAAAAATACAGGAACTATCGGGTGTAGTCGATATTGAAAATTCATTTGGCACCCTGGAAATTGAAAGTCTCACAGGAGATGATGTTGTCTTGGAGATTGGAACGGGTGATGTCCATATCGGACAATTGTCACATGGGGACGTGGAGGTTGATGTAGGAAGCATTAACATACAGCAGGCTAACGTACTTGACATTGAGGTTAGTTCAGGCAGCATTTTCATTGGAACAGTAAATGTTCTAAATGCCGAGCTCGGTACCGGACAACTTGAAATAGACAGACTAAAACCTTCCTTTAAATCAATTGACATTGAAACAAGTAATGGTAATATTGTTTTGGGCATTGATAAAGATGCCGGATTCACATTTGACGGGGAATTAAGTATGGGCAATATAGATTATCCATCCAGTATGGAAAATATGAAGAAAAAGAGATCAAACCTAAGTTCTTCAGTCGCTGGGACTTACGGAAATGGTAAATCTATAATAAATCTTGAAGGATCAATGGGAAACATTGTCCTCAAGCTTAAATAGTTACATTATTATGAAAGAGAGGTGCCTTGAAGCGCCTCTCTTTTTAGCTGACTGCAGCGCTTAAGACCACAGTTGAAACAATTGCAGCCTGCATTTCCTGCATAGCAAGTGACACAGCCTCTCCAAACTGGTTTTTCGTGGCCATTTCTTTGATCCGGTTTGAAGCATTTTTCGTCTCTTCCTTCGAACTAAACAAAACCTGTAATAGTTTTGAGGCATCAAGAATCGCTAATAAAGCAACATCACCCTCTTCTAAACTATTTGGATCATTCAGTCCAGCAACTAACTCTTTCCTAAACTCGTTCTCAGGATATGAATTTAGGGTTGGATAAAGAAAATAGTTGAAAAATAAGAATCGATGCTTCTCCTTTCGCAGTATGCCCTTATAAACCAACGCCTTAATGACTTGCTTCTTGAATTTGGCAGAAGCCATATTTAAGTTTGAAATCCAATGCTTTATGCTCTTATTCTTTGTGGGCTTGAGCATACGCCGGATAACTTCGTTGTATACCGGGTCAGCATGATTTCTGGTTTTCTTGAGATATAAGAGACCTTTCCTAATTTCAAGATGATCAGAAATAACCATTTCGAGTAAAATACAGGCTGAAAATCCAATATTAAAAAAATAGGATCCTCTTTCCCGTTTACCTTTTTTATCCTCCAGGGATAATAACAGAAACTTCTCCTTTATACTAATTTCCATAAATTATTCTTTAACAAAATGAATATTCAATTGTTATATCGTCAAAAGTATAAAACAATAATAATGATAAGTATATCAAGACCACCAAAAGCGCTTAATGAACCTGTAAAATCATATGCCCCGGGAACGGAGGAGCGAAAACTTCTGCAAAGAACTCTGGATGAACTAAAATCTAAGCATACAGATATTCCAATGATAATTGGAGGTCAAGCTGTAATGACAGGCAATCGAAAAGAAATAAGGGCTCCTCATGATCATCGTCAGTTGTTGGGAACATATCATGAAGGAGATAAAACTCATGTCAGAAAAGCAATTGAAAACGCCTTAGAAGCTCGCGAAAGATGGGCTTCAACCAGTTGGGAACAAAGGGCTTCCATTTTCATGAAGGCTGCCTCGCTAATATCAGGTCCCTTCAGATATAAGATTAATGCGGCAACCATGCTGGCACAATCTAAGAATGTTCTTCAGGCAGAGATTGATGCAGCATGTGAGTCAGTTGACTTCTTAAACTTTAACGCAGAATATATGGCCAACATTTATTCTGAGCAACCACAATCCCTTAACAAAACCTGGAATCGTCTTGAACAAAGACCCTTAGAAGGATTCATATTTGCTGTTAGCCCTTTTAACTTCACATCCATTGCGATGAATTTGGCTGCTGCTCCTGCAATTATGGGGAATGTCGTTGTTTGGAAGCCTTCACCATCACAGATATATTCTGCAAAAGTCCTTATGGAAATCTATCAAGCCGCTGGATTACCAGATGGTGTGATTAATATGGTTTTCGCTGATGGCGCTGAAGCAGCCGACGAGGCTCTTGCTCATCCGCTTTTTGCCGGAATCCATTTTACCGGAAGCACAGATGTATTCAAATCAATGTGGACCAGAGTGGGGCAAAACATGAATATTTATAAATCATTCCCTCGGTTGGTTGGTGAAACAGGTGGAAAAGATTACATATTTGCTCATCCCTCCGCCAGAGCTGTTGAAGTAGCAACTGCAATATCTCGTGGTGCCTTTGAATACCAGGGGCAGAAATGTTCAGCAGCCTCAAGAGCATATATCCCGTCAAATTTATGGCCTGAAATCAAATGCCATTTACTTGACGATCTGAAACAATTCAGTATGGGATCACCAGAAGACTTCTCTAACTTCATTAATGCAGTAATCCATGAAGGTGCCTATGATAAATTAATCCGCTTCATTGACCAGGCTCATAATGATCCGGAGGTTGAAATAATTGCCGGAGGACGCTACAGCAAGGATCACGGATACTTTATTGAACCAACAATAATACTGACTAAAGATCCCAAATACACAACAATGCACACCGAATTATTTGGTCCGGTCATGACTATCTATGTATATAATTCTGAAGATTTTGAGCAAACAATCGATCTCGTTGACCAAACATCTCCATACGGGTTAACGGGGGCAATTTTTGCAACTGACCGTTATGCCATTGAATTGGCAAGTAAAAAGCTTATTAATACAGCTGGGAATTTCTATATAAATGATAAACCAACCGGAGCGCTTGTAGGGAATCAGCCTTTTGGAGGATCACGAGGGTCCGGGACCAATGATAAAGCCGGCTCAATGCTTAATCTATTACGCTGGGTTTCACCCAGAACAATTAAAGAGTGTTTTCTCCCACCAGTGGATCATAGCTATCCTTTTTTGGCGGAAGAGCAATCCTGAACTTAGGGTTTTAATTTATTTGACCTTACATTTGGGGCATGGGTAATAATGCCAATAATGCATCTGATTCAAAAGAATGGTATCGATTGGATAATGCTGCGAAAATCTTTCCGGCAGTCACTAACAAAACCCGAACCTCTGTCTACAGAATAACTATCAAACTATCTGAAGCAGTAAAAATAAAAGAGTTGCAGGAAGCACTCGAGCAGACATTAATCCAATTACCTTACTTCAGATCGGAGTTGAAAAAAGGTTTCTTTTGGTATTGGCTTGAACCGTCAACATCAAATCCCCGGGTTCAATTGGATCAGGGAACTCCCTGTCGGGCATTCAGTCTGGAGCGAAGAAATCATTTGCTCATGAGAATTCTGGCGAAAAAAAACCTGATCTCTGCAGAATTTATGCACGTATTAACTGACGGTTCAGGTGGAATGATATTCCTGCTAAGCTTGCTCAACAACTATGCTAAAAAATGTAAGTGGTCTGTTGATTTTGAAAAACCTTTTCCTGATCTCAGCAATATACCGCCAGAAGACTTGTATGAGGACAGCTACAAGAAACATTTCCACCGGAACATTCCTGGGCCGGTAAAAATTTCAAAAGCATATCATTTACCTTTTAAGCACCTTAAACCTCCTCAGTTCTCGGTGATATATGCAGAATTATCAGCAAAGCAGGTAGTGGATAAAGCAAAAAAACATCAGGTCTCTCTAACAGAATACCTGGGGGCTATATACCTATTCACCATACAGACAATTTATTTTAATCACTTCGACAAGACATCCAAACATAAAAGATCAATTCTTCGGGTTGAAATTCCGATAAACCTCAGGAACTTATTCCCCTCCAGTACCCTCAGGAATTTTGCCTTGTTTGTAATGCCTGAAATAGATGCCAGATTAGGTGAGTATACTTTTGAAGAAATTATCAGGGTGGTCCATCATTACATGCAATTAGAAACAGACAAAAAGCAAATTCAAAGGATCATCAGCCGTAACGTTGGCAGTGAGAAAAATCCAATCATTCGTGGCATTCCATTGGCAATCAAAATACCTATACTGAAATTGGTTTATCAAAGCTCTGGTCCAAAACTGTACTCAGGTGTTCTAACCAATATGGGAAAAGTTGTACTCCCAAAGGATTATTCACCCTATATTAAAGGATTCAGGGTTACAGCCCCACCATCCGATCCCCGACTGAAGGTAAACTCAGGACTGATAAGTTATGGGGAGAAAATGGTTATATCGTTCGGAAATCAGTCAACATCAAAAGACTTTGAACAGGAATTTATACGTTACCTTAATAGTGAAGGTTTAAGTGTCAAAATACTAAATCATTGATTATGTCGATTTGCAGAAACTGTGGTGTTGAAATAGATGATTCCTTTGCCACATGCCCTCTTTGCTTTAGCTCAGATAAACTGCCGGATAAAAAACAAGAAGTTGTTCAGGCAAAACAAACAAATCCAGGTTACTCCCCCCTTACCAGAAAAGAAAAAGGACGTTTATTCTGGGAACTTTCATCCTTGTTATTATTTTCTGCTTTCATAGTTACACTAATGATTGATCTTATCCATTCAGGAAGATCAACATGGTCAAGATATGTATTGGTGAGCTTAACTGCAGCCTTTCTCTACATCACTATGACTGTTTTTTCAATAAGACGTTTGTGGCTATTTCTCCCTAGTCTGATGCTTGTGAGTGCCGGACTTCTGCTTTCCATTGACTATTTTGATGGAGGGATTGATTGGGTTGTTCATGGATTACCAATGGCAGGTTCATTTGTTGTTCTTCTGGGTATTGTTATGGTTTTTGGATACAGGGCAAGAGACAAAGGTTTCAATATTATAGCTTTTGCCGCACTTGCTATAGGCATATACTGCATCAGCTTAGAAATATTTATCCGATTGGGTATGAATCTGCCTATCACATTAAGTTGGTCAGTAATTGTTGCTGCCTCTTTACTCCCCTTCGCTCTGATTCTGCTATTTTTTCATTATCGTTTAAAAAGAGGAACTAGTTTAAGAAAATTCTTCCATCTATAATCACTCAATTGATTACCTTTGAGTGATGAGAAAAATAAAATGGTCGGGATTATTGGGAATCATTGGGAACAAGTTCCTATTGACTTTTCTCATATTTGCCGTTTGGCTTATTATTTTTGACCAGCATAATCTGATCGATCGGTATAAATCACACAGAAACCTAAATCAGTTAAAAAAAGACAGCCTCTACTATCATCACAAAATCCTCACTGACAGGCAGAGCATCAAATTACTTGAAACTGATAAAAAAAGCCTTGAGAAATTTGCCCGCGAGCGTTACCTGATGAAAGCTCCTGATGAGGATATTTTTGTAATAATTAAAAAGGACAAATAAGGCTTAGCGTTACCAGACACTGCTCTAATAAACCTGATAGTTTCCGAGGCTAAGCTCAAACTCACGAAGAGCTTCAAGAATACCTTCTTTGTTTTCAATGCTGATATCAACACCCAGCTCATGGAGCAATAGGGATGCTGATTCTGAGACGGCTTGGGAACCAAAAGCTTTTTGATGCTCATTCAAAAACCTGACCATCTGAAATCCATCTATTTCCCGCCATAACCATTTTACAAATGAAAGCTGATTTCCAGACCTTGAACTTGCCAGGATAATCTTATTATGCCAGTCCAAAAGCCGAAACATATCTGATAATTCTTGATTATCTGAAAACTCACTTTCATATCCTTCAAAAGGATATGGTAATTCATCTAGGCTGAATATGAAGCGTTTCAAGTCTGCAAATGCCTTCCATGAATACTTTTCATAGTTGTCTGACTCACAATTTGAAAACTCATTAACAAAAGGACCTGTTCCGAAAATTACTCTGTCAGAAGGTCGGGAAGAGGGGTAAACTTTAATTTTATTTGCCTCATAGAAATCCCCAAGCTGGATACATTTATGCAGAAAATAAAAATCTTCACCTGATTGCTGCACTCCCATTCCTCCAGCTTTAACATAAGCAAGGGCCCTCACGCCGAATGCTGAACCCAGTGAATGGATACTTTGCGGAAATCCACTCCGAAATAATCCAATTTTCACCAACCTCAGGTAAATCTCATATTCAATAATTGCCTGTTTCTCAGAAACAGACTGATCAGCATGATCAATCGGGTGCTCAAAATAACAGGTATATGTATTCAGCCTGGAATATTGTTGAATCAGTAGTTTTAAGTTAAGAAAGTAATCACTCGCAACGGTGGTATCAGCATCCATTGAAATGACTATACCATCAGGCCGGTTCAATTTGTTAAACCTCCGGATGGATTCGTCCATTCCAATTTTACGCGCAAGCCCTGGCCCAGCCTTCTTTTTCAGAAAATCAGGTGGCTCAATAAGGTGTACTGTCCATCTTGTCTTTTCTGCTAACTTTTGAAAAGATAATTCAGCACTCCTGATGGCATTGTTTGATGCAAATATCTTGTCATCCGATCCTTCTGGCTTGTTCAGAACTATAATAATCTCACCAGTCAGCTGACAGTCATCCGACAGGATAATTGAAAGTATTGTCTTATGAATATCCGGTTCATTATAAACTGGGATGACCACTATAAAAGCAAGATCCGGATCAGGGGGCGGTAATATCCCAACTGATCCGGATGCATATCGTTTCAAATATGTTTCAGCAAAACTCACTTACTGGCAACATAGGCAGCATTTAATCCGTCTAAAACCTGGAGTGTTACATTCATATAATCATCAGCATAGAGCAGAGCACCACCTGATGTCTGGCTTAAAATCAGATTATAACCATGAGTTTCATTATACTTATTTACATAGTCGATCACAGTAGTATAAACTTGTTGATTCATATCCTGCTCATCCCGCAATAGTCGATTCTGCATATCATTCTGCAAGTTTATGAAAACCTGTTGCTCCTCGGTCAGAAGCTTTTCTTTCTCCTCGGCATCCCATGAGGTAATCAATCTTTTCTGAATCTGGTACTGAAAATCAGCAATTTTCTTTTCAAGTTTTTCACCCTTGCTCGACAATTCTTTTTCGAGATTCTCCTTGCTGCTTAGTAATTTCTCTGATAGCTCCTGGGCCAATTTATAGTTTGCTAACAATGAATCGATATACACATAGGCTACCTTAAAATTACCGCTTTGTTCAATTCCTGTTTCTGTGTCGGCCACAGAATCAAGTTCTTGTGAATCGGAATCTGAATCACTGAAATATAGGACGAATAAGACAATAATTGCAATTGCCATTAGTGCATTGATTAAATAGGAGGCATTCTTCATAACTTACTAATTATCTGTTTTTTATGTCAAAAATGTATTAGAGGCACAAATGTAAGAAAAAAAATCTAACCTAGCTTAATTCATCAGTCGACCTCCATCCATTTCGGAAGGTCCCGGGATGGAGGTTTTCTACCATACAAGGAATTATCCAGGTATAAAGCCAGTCGGCTGAAGATTGGGGATGTTTTTATAAAGAACCTCACTATATTATGGAACAAATTGTTGGGATGAGAAAAAGGACAAACCGCAATGCAGCGACCACAATCTGTTCCAATTTTACACCAATAATTAAAACACTTTTCCTGATTTACAGTCCATTGCATTTCTCCTCCAACGCTTTCATTATGAGCGAATGACAGAGCCTGTGACGGACAGGTATCTGCACATTTTTTACAAATTCTACAGAACCGTATCATGGAATGGTCAGGTTTGATTTTCTTAAGGGGCAATGGGGCTGAAGTTGTAACCACCCCAATCCTGACTCTTGGGCCCAGTTTTGGTGTCATCAATAAGCTCATTCTTCCAAGCTCTCCCAGTCCTGCATCACGTGCAATTTGGGGGCATCTTACCTGATACTTCCCATCAATATGAGCTGTAGCCGGAAAACCGTTTTTGCGCAGAAAGGCCGCAATCTGCACTGCAACCATTCCAGCTTTCAGGTATTGGTAGGATGATTCCTGAATAATCGGAGCTCTTGGTGATGCAGCCACCCTGTCAGCATCCATTTCCACCGTAAATACTATAGCATGACTATGATTATTTTCAACAATTTCATTGTAGTTATGCCTTCTGCCACCAACAGTATACAGGTGCTCAGGCTTGAGCAAGGTAACAGCAATAGAATGACAATCCATCTCCAGTGCCCAGCTATTAATGAACCTCCACATATTTTGAGGATCGGTTTTTGATTCCATGTTCTCTACCGGCCCGTCAGTCTTTGATTGAAGAGCTTCAACCGTAAAAAAACTAGCTTCAGCAGCTGAAAAGAGGAGAGGATGATAAAACAGGCTGTTTTTATCCAGCAGACCCGGAGAAGACCTGAATTCATTATCCGTTTTTACATGTTCCGGATGATTCTGGTAGTATTCCTTAAAGCGATCTGATCCGGGCTCAAGTTCAGATCTTGAAAACATTATTGTTCTCTCATCAACTCTTGGCGGCACTTCCGTTAGAGTGCTGCCAGTTTTAACTGGCCAGGGTGCCAGAATCAGGATCAATAAGCTTAAAAGGCCAAGAACATATAAAATGAAAATCCAGTCACCGGTCCAATCCGGCAGGAATATGAAAAGAAGAGCATGAAAAAAACCCAACACAAGGAAAGTGAGGACAAGACGTTTAACAGCCCTGAACTCTTTCTCAATCCAGGATTGTATGATTGCGTATATCGTAAAAATCAGTATTCCCGAAAGAAGAAGCCAGGCTAGTAAAGCCCATAAAGTATCAAACCATTGGATCATATGACGAAAATAGCAATTATACCTTAATCAAGTACTATTTCAGAGTCATGCTATAAATCAGCAGGCAACCTGATAAAGGTCATTTAATTGATTCCATTCCAATTCTATTTTTATCCTAATAATAGCCAAGCTATAAAAGGATATCACAGATGTATAAAATCACCGAGCACCCAATTCTGCAAACACCAGATAGTCAGACAGTAAAGTTTACATTTGATGGTCAAACTATCAAAGGTCAATTGGGACAAACCATTGCTGCAGCATTGCATCAGGCTGGACACCCTGTGCATAGTCACAGTCTTCAGGGGAGAAACCGTAGTCTGGAATGTGGAATTGGCAAATGTGGTGCATGTGAAATGTTGGTTGATGGTGAGGTGAAGAGAATATGTATTGCTCGAGTTGATGGAATCAATACGGTAAATGAAATCCCCAAAGATTATCGTCCCACAAGCAGTGATTATAAGAAGGAAGAACCGAATAAAGTATATCGCACCTCAGTAGTAATTATTGGAGCTGGTCCGGCTGGATTAGCTACAAGAGAGATTCTCAATGAACACGGCATTGACAATCTTGTTATTGATAATAATGACAAAATCGGGGGACAATTCCTCATGCAAACCCACCAGTTCTTTTTCTTTGAGAAGGAGAAGAAATTTGGAGGCATGCGAGGCTTTGATATCGCCGAGACACTTGCAGGGGAAGACAGGGAGGGGATATTTCTGAATTCCACTGTCTGGGACATCCTTGATGGTGGACGTGTTGCTGTCAAGAATATACTCACCCAAGAAATTTATTACATTGACACTGAACATCTTGTAGTTGCAACAGGGGCAGTACCATTTATGCCTGCATTCGAGAACGATGATGTTCCGGGTGTGTACACAGCTGCTGTGGTGCAAAAGATGATGAACAGTGAATTTACTCTTCTCGGCAAGAAAGTACTGACTATTGGGGCAGGCAACATTGGTTATCTTACTAGTTATCAGCTAATGCAAGCCGGGGCAGAAGTCACAGCTATTGTAGAGGCTATGCCACATGAAGGAGGTTTTCCCGTACAGGCCAACCGTGTCAGAAGGCTGGGAATCCCTATAATACTTAACCATCTCTTAATCAAGGCCATACCAAACGAAGACCGAAGCGGGATAATCGGTGCGGTGGTAGCAGAATGCAAGGATTTCAAAGCAATTCCAGGAACAGAGAAAATTATTACCGGCATAGATGCGATTAATATTTGTACAGGTTTAGTACCTGATGATCAGCTCCTGATAAAAGGAAAGGAAATATTTGGCAGAAAAGTTTACGGGGCTGGTGATGCCATAAGAATTGGTGAAGGCACCAGTGCTGTTTTGAGGGGAAAACAGGTGGCCTACGAAGTTATGGAGGAGATGGATGTTCGTTTTGAGCATAATGAATACCTCCGGATTTCAAAAGAATATATTGATTCTCAGCAGCATCCGATAAGAGTATTAGAGAACCCTGTGGTACCCGATAAGGAGAGAAGCAAACAAAAAGGTTTTGTATTAATAGATTGCCTCCATGGTTTTGCCTGCAATCCTTGTGAGTTTGCCTGTCCACATGGGGCAATAACAAAAACATCAACCAGCACTGTCCCTGATATCAATTTCTCAAAATGCATTGGCTGCATGGACTGTGTTTATCAATGTCCGGGGCTGGCAATCTTCGGATATAATTTAAAAAAAGACTGGCTATTTTTACCCATAGAATATTCCACTCAGGCAAATCAGGAGGTATACCTGGTTGATAATAATGGGCAAATTCTTGGGGATGGGATTATTGAAAAGATCCTCAAAAAACCAAATAAGACTGATATAGCCAGAGTTAAAAGTTTAACAATTCATGGTGAAGCCCTGACTGATGTACGTGGTTTTATTGTTAAGGATAATTACCCAGACAAGCTCGCTTTACAACAATCCGAATCCATATCTGACAGTCCAACATATATTTGTCATTGTGACGATATAAGTATGGATGAGATACTTGAAACGATTGGAGACAGAAAGTTTATCTCTGTCGACGAGATAAAACATACCACAAGACTCGGAATGGGTGCCTGTCGTGGTAAAAGGTGTATCAAGCGCTTAAAAACTGCCCTTGCCGGCTCTGAAATTTCAATTGTTGGTGATGCAACTCCAAGAGGCCCCTTATCAAACCAAATCGGTATGGGGGAATTGTACCCACGGAATATATCAGAAGATATTACAATAGTTTCAAATAAGGGTAAAACCAGGATTATCAAAACTGATGCGCTTATTGCAGGTGGTGGAATTGGGGGGAGCGCATTGTTCAGATATCTGGCTGAAGCAGGTAAGAAACCGACCTTGATAAATTATGGTCGAGGTGCTTCCTGGAGAAATATTGCGGGTGGCCGACCAAATTTCAGCATGCCGGAATTGTCAGATATTGCCAGGCAGAATCTGGAGATATTCAAAGAACTTCAAGAAATTAGAAATATTGATTATCTGCCAATTGATTATATAACATTTGCACATGACGAGAATATGTATAAGGCTCTGGAGAAGTCCATGGCATGGTCAGATGCAGAAATGATTAACCCAGCTGAATTCAAATCACGAGTCTCTGAATTTATTAATCCTGATTTACGGAAATCCTATCTCTCAGCCCTTGTAACACATGAATGCTGGCAGGCAACTCCTGGCAGGGTTGTTGACCTGATTCGTTTACTGGGTATTGAAAAAGGCGGAGAGGTAATGGAAGATTGCAAGTTGATCGATGTTAAGAAAACAGGCAATATTTATATTGCTCTGGTTCAAAATCATGAAAAAGAATACATAGAATACCAAACACCTGTTTTTATTAATGCTTTAGGACCTGAAGGGGATCAATTTGCACACAAACTTGGGATTGAGACAGGTATATTTCCTGTCAAGCATCAGGCATTCATTACCCGACGCTTACCTATGATGGGAATTAATGGGATTCCTTTACCAATGATGATTGATCGTAAAAACCATAAAGGATTCTCAGCAGTTTATGGTCAGCAACTTGCTGAAACAGGACAAATAATTGGATGTGCCTCACCAGCAACGGATGCGAAGGAAAGCTCTAAAAATCTCAAAATCAATTCTCAGGACTTTATTGAGATTAGCTCCGAGGTTTTTGTTAACTGGATACCCGAATTATCATCAATTGGTTTCCAGGCTATCTGGGCTGGTTACTACGTTGAACCACGTATGATTATCGATCCTGATCTTGGCCTTTTTATTGGTCTTCGGGGCCAGGGATTTATGCTAGGCCAACATCTTGCAAAACTATATGTTGACAAGTTATTAGGGCTTCAGGTACCCAAATATTTTGAAAGGCTACAATTGTCGGGAGACGGGCTGTTGGAAAAAGCATTCAAATAGAATTCATCGCTCAAAACATCTCTTTAAAAAAATTTTTAAACAAAACTCTAATTGAGATGTTTCTATAATTTGAAATGTGTCTTGAGATAGGGTCAATAAAAAAGGCGGCTGGGAACCGCCTTTTTTTTCCAACTTCACCTATCAACTCCACAATCAAGAACCACCTTACAGATAAGAAGAGTAGAGAAAAATCATTATGCAACAATGTCCAAACCCCTTTGACTGATGTGAACCTCTACCTCAATTTGGTTTATCTGTCCGTTCTAAATCAGTGCTAAAATATATCCATTATAAATATCTTCCAAATAATTTACACCAACGACGTTTTTTTTTCAACAATTTGAGGACTAATAGTTGAAAACAAAACCTTAAAGCCTGTGTATCTGTCTATTATAACAATTCATGTTATAGGTCATGTTTTTATGATTAAATCTTCAATACTACGTTTTGGTACATGATGAGCTCCTGATTTATCACGCCAGTACTGAATATTGTTTTCTGAACACTTCTCAATAACAACTTTTTCAGCTGCCTTTCCAAGAGCAATTACCAGCAACACTGACAAATCATCAGAGATGTTAAAAGCCTCCTTTACCCTGGTCCTTTTTATCGATCCGATCATGCATCCTCCAAAGCCAGAATCTACCGCGCCTAACAAAATCGACTGAGCCGCAATTCCCATATCTGTTTCAAACTTGGATCCAAGTTTCTTATCACCAAGAATAGTTATATAAGCAACTGGACGTTCACCTACTATGGGACCATCCCAATCTGCCAGGTATCCAGCCCAGGCCAGCTGATCAAAAAGCATGGCACATTCTTTCTCATCAACTATCGGCATAAATTTTAAAGCCTGTTGATTCTTTGAGGAAGGTGACAAGCGCGCCAGGTCAATCCAATCGAGCAAATTCTCATATTTGATTCTGACGCTTTCATCAAAACGCCTGTAACTTCTATTTCTTTTCACCAAATCATTAATCATATTCCGATTTTTATAAAAAAACACAGTTTCTGCTACTCTATTATGTAAAGTTAATAGATTTCACCTAAGTAATTTTAGCAAAATATTAAACTTGAAATCCAAATTTAAAATTTTAAACTAAAAGCATATGTCAACTGAATTATTAAATCAAATTGCAATTTGTGTAGAACGAGGTAAAGTAAACCAGTCAGCTCCTTTTCCACCCGATATGAAAGGTCAGGATGGAGCAGATGAACTTACTAAAAAGGCAATTGAAGACGGAATCAGAGCCGATAAGATTCTGGCTAATGGCCTTGTTCCTGGTATGGAATCCATAGGCATTAAATTCAGAGAGAATAGAGTATTTGTACCAGAGGTTCTGATGGCTGCTAAAGCTATGACAGCTGGAATGAATCATCTTCGCCCATTTTTTCAATCAGGAGAAGTTAAAAGAAAAGGTACTTTCATAATTGGTACTGTAATGGGTGATTTACATGACATTGGTAAGAACCTTCTGGGTATGATGGTTGAAGGTGGTGGCTGGGAAGTCATTGATCTTGGAATTGATGTTCAATCAGGTAAATTCATTGAAGCCCTCGATGAACATCCTCATGCATATGTGGGACTAAGCTGCTTACTGACTACTACCATGTTGAATATGGAGAAAATCGTTTTGGAAATTTCTGCACAGAAACCCGATACAAAGATTCTCATTGGTGGTGCTCCTGTTACTGAGGAATTTAAAAATAAAATTGGAGCCCATTGGTACTCACCTGATCCTCAGGGAGCTGTTGAATATCTAAATGCTCAACAATGACATTAAGCCCCAGAGAAAACTTCCTGAGGGCTCTTCGACGAGAAGGATTTGAGTGGACTCCTATTGACGCCTGGTTTTGTGACTCAAAAATTCAGGATTTTCTCACTAACTACGGACACAAGGATTACAAATCTTTCCTGACACTGGATCATCGCTGGGTTAACATTCGTGAAAAAGCTGGCTCCAATAATCCGGCAGCTTTTTATAAGAATGAGAACCTCCCGGATACAACCGAATTTGATGTTTGGGGAATTGGTCATTCAAAAGGATCTGCTGCAGCTTTCCATATGACACGGATGCACCATCCCCTAAAGGGAGTCGATGACGCTGAAATGATTGCTAATTATCCTTTACCCAGTTTTAGCATAACTGAGAATCAATCCATGGTGAATGCAGTCAAAGAATTGCATGGAAATGGTCTCGCGGTAATATCTGATTTACAAATGACCATTTGGGAGATCTCATGGTACCTGAGATCAATGGAAGAACTGATTATGGATATTATGATGGGAGATGAGAAAGCCACCATTCTTCTCGACAGAACCACAGAATATGCATGTGAAAAAGCACGCTTTTATGCCAGGGCAAACGTTGATGTATTATCCCTGGGCGATGATATTGGCACCCAGGCTGGCCCTATGATCAGTATGGAAATGTGGGAACAATGGTTCAAGCCCCGCCATAAGAAGGTTATTGAAGCCGCCCGGGAGATTAAACCTGATATTTTGATTTTCTATCATTCATGTGGACATTACACTCCTTTTATTGATGGTTTGCTCGAAATTGGAGTTGACATTCTGAATCCTATTCAACCAGAATGCATGAATTTCAATGAGGTGCATCAACAATATGGTGATCGGGCTTCATTCTGGGGCACACTCGGATCACAGCAACTATTACCCTTCGGATCAAAGGAGGAAATCAGGGATGAAGTACGGTCCAGAATCACTACCTGTGGTGAAAAGGGGGGGATAGTTTTAGGCCCTTCACATCTGGTAGAGCCTGAAGTACCACTTGACAACATTTTTTACATGATGAATGCTGCACGAGAATTATATCCAAGAAAAACAAGATGACCGGAAAAGAAAGAATACAAAAGGCTTTTAAGAATATTGTTGTTGATCAAACGCCGTGGGTGCCATTTGTAGGGGCACATGGAGCTTTCCTTACCGACAAACCGGCTGATGAGTATCTCAAATCAGCCCAAAATATGTTTGAAGGTATTAATAAGGCAATAGAGCATTACCTCCCGGATGGCATACCGGTTTGTTTCGACCTGCAGATAGAAGCAGAAGCCCTGGGTTGTCAGCTGAAATGGTCAGCTGAAAATCCCCCAGCCGTTATGAGCCATCCTCTGGAAGGAGGTAAGAATTATAACATTTTGCCCGACATGAATAGCTCAAGCGGGCGCATACCTGTGCTAATTGAACTAACAGAACGAACCAGGCTTGCTCATCCCGACATTGCTTTATATGGATTAATAACCGGACCTTTTACCCTGGCACTTCACTTGCTGGGAACAGATATCTTCATGAAAATGTTTGAGGACCCTGATTATGTTCACAGACTCCTTCAATATGCTTCGACGATATCAATGAAAATGGCTGACTGGTATCTTGAGGCAGGTTGTGACGTGATCGCTGTTGTTGATCCTATGACATCCCAGATCGGCCCTGATCAGTTTGAACAATTTATACATGAACCTGTCTCAGCAGTTTTTAGCCATATCAGAGACGCCGGAGGACTCAGTTCATTCTTCGTATGTGGCCAGGCACAGCAGAATATTGATGTGATGTGCAAAACAGGTCCGGATAATGTATCAATCGATGAAAATATACCTCTTGATTTCGTAAGAGATACCTGCAGAAGATATGGCATCAGCTTTGGGGGCAACCTGCAACTAACACTAGTGCTTCTGATGGGTACTGCTGAGGAATGCCAAAAGCATGCGCTCGAATGTATTGAAATGGGTGGAGATCTTGGATATATCCTGGCTCCTGGCTGTGACCTGCCCATGAAAACTCCCGTCGACAATATTAAAGCCATCAGTCAACTTGTCCAGGATCAATACACACGAGACATTGTTAAAGCACTAGATACCAGCAAGGAAGAAACACCACGCCTTAATCTTGCAGAATATGGACGAACAGAGAAAGTGATCGTTGACATCATTACTCTTGATTCAGAATCTTGTGCCCCCTGTCAATACATGGTTGAAGCTGTTAAGACAATTGCCCCTCATTTCGAAGAATTGGTTGACTGGCGTGAGCATTCAATCAAAAACCTTGATGGAGTGACTTTTATGTCTTCTTTGTTTGTAAAAAACATTCCAACTATTTGTATTGATGGGCGAATAACATTTGTTTCCAAAATCCCTCCCAAAAAGGAATTAATTGAGGCTATTCAGAAACGCATCAATGAAAAGATGAAACTCCGCATACGTGAGAAACACGGTAAGATCGTACTGGCCGGAAGCAATGAGGAGGTAGTGGAAATGAAAGAAAAAGCCAGAATTGCAGTACTTGAGCTGGGTGCCCAGATAGATGTTGAAATAATAACTGGTGAGGAGGCAGCCAGGCTATATGGTGTGTACAAAACACCTGCCTGGATAAATGTTAGAAATCGTATTAAATCAGAAGGATCAGAACCAAGTAGTGAAGTAATGCGTGAATGGATCAAAGCACTAATATAAAAAAAGTCCCTTTTGTACTGGTAACTGGATTTCTTGGAAGTGGGAAAACCAGCTTGCTCAAGTATATACTAGAAGTAGGATCTGAGGATTTCAGGATTGCAATCGTTCAGAATGAATTTGCACCCGGTCATGTTGATTCGGCAGAGCTAAAAGATGCTGATATTCCATTCGATCTTCTGGAAATAAATAATGGATCAGTCTTTTGCGCTTGTCTGCTCGATGACTTCATAAATAAACTGGCTGATTTCAAACAACAATTCAATCCTGACATTATTTTCCTGGAAGCAACTGGTCTGGCCGATCCGATTGCCCTTGCACAAATCCTGCAATCACCTGAGGTCGCAGATGAAATATTTCTGGCAGGTGCCTGGACTGTAGTTGACTGTTTGAATTTTGAGAGGAGTTATCAGTATATTAAACAGATCAGGCACCAGCTTCAAATTGCAGATCTGATCTTATTAAACAAAACTGATTTAGCAGAGCCTAGCGAGATGCTGAAAAAAACTATCCGGCAGTGGAATCCTTATGCCGGAATGCACAATTCTTATGATGGTCAGAGTGATTGCATCCAGAAGGAATTACAAAAGATATTGAATTACGCGAGCGCTTACCCCGCTGCTTGCGGCGGGGTAAGCGAGCACAAAAAAAATATACAATCAATCGAAGATTCCTTGCGGCTTGCCGCGAGGAGCTTCAATTGGCAGAATGGTACTCCAACAGTACCAGGTAAAATTGAGCATAAAACAACAGGTGAAAAATCAAACTCTGTTATCGGATCCAAGCCTCTTCTTGCAAGCTCACGAGCAGATATGGGATCTTGTGTAATTCGTTCAAACAGAGAATTCTCGGAGCAATCTATCAGAAGTTTTTATAAAGAAAACCGGCAGCTGATTTACCGTATGAAAGGCTATACAAAAACAGAAAGTGGGCAATTCCTGGCAATTCAGGGTATATTTGATAAGCTTGAAATAAAACTCATACCCAATTGGTGGGGGCCAACTGAGCTAATTATTATGGGACCAGGCCTAAAAGCAGGCCCTATCACAAAAGCCCTGTTTGCAAGTTGAGGATAGCATTTCAACTCATACAGGATGATTATTATTTATTAAATGAGCTCTCCCGTAACTATCAGGAGTAAATACAACAAATTAATACGATGCAAAATTCGATAAAGAACAAACTTCAGCAGCAATCAATATTGATTAGCGATGGTGCCTGGGGAACATTACTTCAGGAGAAAGGTCTTGAACCAGGTGTATGTCCTGAAAGTTGGAATATAGAATTTCCCGACAGAGTAAAAGAAGTGGCCACAGCATATGCAAAAGCAGGTTCTGATATGATTGAGACCAATAGTTTTGGAGGAAGCAAATTCAAGCTTGATCATTATGGCTTAGCTGACAAGGCATTTGAGCTGAATCAGCTTGCCGCTCAAATAACCAGAGAGGCAGCTGGTGATGATATAATCGTTCTGGGTTCAGTTGGACCGACAGGTAAGATACTGATGATGGGTGATGTAAGTGAAGAAGATCTGTATGAGGCATTTAAGGAGCAGGTGATGGGCTTAGAAATGGGAGGTGCAGATGCAATCTGCATTGAAACCATGACCGATCTCGACGAAGCCCGACTCGCTGTCAAAGCAGCAAAAGAGAATACTGATCTTGAAGTTATCTGCACTATGACCTTTGATAAAACCATACAGGGAGATTTTAAAACTATGATGGGAGTCACTCCTGAGCAGATGCTTGAAACACTGATTCCTGAAGGGGTTGATATCATTGGGACAAATTGCGGTAACGGAATGGAAAATATGATCCCAATCGTTGAAGCCATCCGGCAGGTAAATAAAGATATTCCTGTTCTGGTTCATGCTAATGCCGGTCTGCCCCATCTTTGTGATGGTAAAAATGTATTTGATGAAACTCCTGAAATAACAGCCTCCTTTATTCCTGATCTGATAAAAGCAGGTGCAAATTTAATTGGTGGCTGTTGTGGTACAACACCTGAACATATAAAAGTTATCCGACAAGCGGCAAACAGAGGGAATGAATAAGAAAATTCTCCGTCTTGCCATACCTAATATAATTTCTAATATTACTATTCCTCTTGTTGGGATGGTGGATCTGGCCATTCTGGGTCATCTTGAATCAGAAATATATATAGGCGCAATTGCAATTGGCGGACTAATTTTCAATGTATTATACTGGGGCTTTGGTTTCCTCCGGATGGGCACATCTGGTTTCACGGCTCAGGCATATGGAAAACGAGATTTCAGTGAGGTAACAGCTCTGCTGGGAAGGGCATTGATTGTTGCATTGGGTGGAGCTGCTTTTCTGATCATAATGAATGGTCCTATTGGCTGGTTGTCGTTCAAAGTAATTAATGGCAGTCAGGAAGTTGAAGCCTTAGCCAGGGAGTACTACAATATCCGGATTTTTGCCGCCCCTGCAACCATTGGTCTGTATGCTCTGACCGGATGGTTTATTGGAATGCAAAACACACGGTTCCCAATGATCATTGCCATTGTAGTTAATGTGTTAAACCTGGTTTTTAATCTGTATTTTATTTATGTGGCAGGCATGAAATCTGATGGAGTTGCCTGGGGTACTTTATTAGCCCAATATTCCGGACTCATCCTTGGTATTTTTCTGTTTTGGAGATACTACAGAAAACTGCTTAAATACTGGTCAACGAAAGTATTGCTTCAGGTCGATGCAATAAAAAGATTCTTTTTGGTTAACAGAGATATCTTTATCAGAACTCTTTGTCTGATTTTTGTATTTACATTCTTCACGAGTCAATCTGCTGCGACTGATGATACCATCCTCGCAGTTAATACTATTCTCCTTCAGTTCTTCATGCTGTTTTCCTTTGTTGCTGATGGTTTTGCCTATGCTGCAGAAGCATTAATAGGCCGATTTATTGGTGCAAAAAACTATAAAGCCATGCTAAGGAGTATTCGTCTTTTATTTATGTGGGGATTATTTATTAGCATACCTTTTACTGTGGCCTATGCATTTTGGGGTGACCAATTTCTTTTCATCCTGACTGATAATGCAAAAGTGATTGAAGCAAGTAAGCCCTACCTTATATGGATACTATTTGTGCCTTTAGCTGGTTTTCCTTCATTTCTTTGGGATGGTATTTACATTGGGGCCACGGCTTCGAAAGGGATGAGAAACACCATGCTGATTGCTACATTTTTAGTATTTGTACCAGTCTTTTTTGCCACACGAAACAGTATGGAAAATCATGGTTTGTGGTTAGCATTGATTCTATTCCTGGTGGCACGCGGGGCTTCTCAAACTTTTCTGGCAAAAAAACACATTTACACTAAGGCAAGCTGAACGCGAAATAATTTAGCAATAAAATAGTATATCACATACTCTTGCTTCCTGTGCCTGGCTCTCAATCCACGGTTCAAACTCAAGTGGATCAAATCGGTAAGGCTCAGATCTCCGTGTGAACCAGGAAAAAAATTTTGCCCCTTTCTGTACTGTTCAAAAAGCTCAGAAATAATATAGCTTCTGTTAATAAATTTCGCTTCAAGTTGTGGATGATCACTCATTCCATCATCCATCAAAGCCAATAATTCAGGACGTATAGCTCTGAACTTATGATCAATCTGATATTGAGTACTACGTGTCACTTTTTGTTCTTTCTTCAATTGCCTCACAATACGATCCAAAAGTTCAATAGCCATTTCTTTATCCCCGTGTAAATCTTGAAAATATCGTACAGCGCTTAAAACTGCAATACGCCAGCGAATCTCTTCACCATCCTCCTGAAGGCTCAGCCAAGGCAGTACCGATAACCAGAATTGGGAATCGGCACAGAAAGCAGACTCAAACAATTCAATTCGATTAATTCCATAGCGCTCAGTTTCTCGCTCATAGGTAGCAATCTCAACTTTCCATATTAATCCCTGCCTTAAAAACAATGCTGAGTGCAGATTAATCAGATCTAATGCCTTAGCAAAATCGCCGTGATGAGGAAGGCGAATGCGCAGACGAATATGAAAATCCGGATCAAGATATCTCACAAAAAAGTATTGATATCCAGGCATAATTTGATTTAATTCCCGAATAACAAGGGGCAAATTAAAGCACAGCCATTCCTCAGCAGTTTCAGGCCCCATATAAAGCTTGAGATATAGCCAATCCTGGCCCGGGTAAAACCGCTTCTTTATTTCATCTGGCGAAAACATAATACAATTTGATTAGCAAATGAATACTGATCCTCATATACTGGTGATCCTTCAGTAAATGGAAATAATTGAAACCGTACAAGACTTCTGTGTTTAATTCTTTCCCATACTTTCTTAAAGAATAATGGTCTACTCCAATCAATATAGTAGTCCTGATCACTTTCTTTAAGCACAACCTGTGTTGGAAGTTTATTCTCACTCACCCACGTAGCCAATGCCCGTAATGGATAATCTGTCATATTCACCCCCTTATCCTGAAGAGATTGAGGTTGAAGCCTCCATTCTGGTAAACGAAAATGAATATTACCATACTTCACTCCCGGAAGAAAATTACTGCCAACTGCATCCTGATTTGAGATTTGATAAGCAGGTCTCTGATTTTGAACTCCTACTTTAACCAGAAACTCATACAGGGGTAATCCCCTTGAGGAATAATTATGTGCATTGTTCAGTTTAGGTATAACTCTTTTATCTAGTTTCTTCGACCGCAAAATAACCTCTTTGTCAGGTACACTAACCAGAATGTCCTCAATGGGCAACTGCTCATCAAGGGCCTTAACTGATTGTGCCATAAAGGGAATTTCATAGTCATAAAAAGATGGTCGCTGAAGAATATTTCCTGTTCTGTCTTCAGGCAGATGCTGAATTTCGGCAAACACAACATCCGGCAGGTTTTGAATTTCATCTTTGATACTGTCGTTCAATAGTTTTTCAATCCCCTGATCTGGCAGAAATCCAAAGCGTCCCAGAATAGTACCGGGGTGTCCTCCACTTGCAAAGGGCATATATATCTCTGTCTTACCCTGATGCTTAAACAAAGAAACCATTGTATAAAACTGATGTGGCCAATCTGAGCCATTATGAATATTCAATCTGTTAATATCTGTCTTGGATAACTCAATATATTTAGGTGAGGCATCATTAATATGCTCTGGGTTTGACAGTATGAAGGGATGAGATGGGATTTGATTTTTCCTGTGTGGATGGCCATATTGAGGGAGGTCATCAAGCAAAGCAGATGGATTCACAGCTTGTTGAGCCTGAGGGCCATTGAGACCAATTCCTGATTCCTGATCCATAACCAGACTAAGGGGAACCTCACGGTCACCAAACCTTCGGCTAAACAATTTCCTGAAATCAGCTAATGTGTCATTTTCTGTCTGATCAGAGATTGCTTTGAGTATTCTAATCCCCTTCAATACCTGATTAGAAATCTTTTCTGATAGCTGACACTTGTGTTGCCCTCTTAACAGATCTGCCTGAATGATTTTTGATTTTTGAAAAGGAATATCTGTTTTCCTTGCCAGATTAATAATAATATCCTGATTTTTCAACAGGCTACCAGGATTGAAGAAGGGCTTGACCTGTTCAATCAGTGTCAACAATTGATTTATCAGGGGATGAATTTGCCGAATTGCCCGAAGCTGCTGATAAAGAAAATTCTGATATTCAATGCCCGTCAACACAATCTCCAGATTACTTACTAAAAGTTGATTTTTAATTAACTCCCGGATGTAATCATTGGCTATTTCTTTGGAATATCCCTTTTCTTGCAGCAATTCTATAAGGCTATTTACATCCTTTCCTTTCCTGCTAAAATCAAGAATGACCTCCAGAACAGGATCCTGATCAAATGCAGATAAATTGTATTGCTTCTTTCCTTTGTTATTATAGTGAGACTCTACTAATCTATACTGATGTCCTGTTGCATACATGCTCCCCGAAGGCCTGTAAATCAAACAATCCTGGATTTCTCGAATTTGGAGCATTTTATGGACGCAGGCGACCAGGAATTCAGTATCAAGCCGCACCGACACGGTAGATTTCTCAATTGGATTGAGATTTATTTCAGTTGTCTCTTTCGTCTCGACCTTCCCCGAATTAACACCTGAGAAGAGGCCAAAAGGTGTTGATCGTGAAGAGAAACGGGTGTAATAGTTTAGAAAACTTGTGGCAATAGCATCCCCTGGAGCTTGCTTCTTTACTATACAATCCTCAATTGATTGAAACAAGGACTCTGAGCCGAGCCTTACACTTGCTCTTACCGACTCATCTTTCCACTTTTGGCTAAGAAAAGAATCAAGGTCTTTTTTATCAAAAGGAATATCCTTAAGTGCCTCGAGTGGAAGACCTGGTGCACGTAAAACAAAAATGGGATAAACTACATAGCTCAACCTGCGGGCCATTGTAAAACTCCGTTATCTGAATATTAATCCAGATAAAGCTTCAATAGTAACCCACAAAAGCCGGTACACTTATCAACAATTATATAAACTATTCAACAGCAGGAATGAAAAGATCATGCGGGCCGGGAGGAAATACTCCTGATTCGCTTCCCTGATTAAGCAATTCAAGTATTGCTTTCTGGCCCTCGTCCCCTAAAGTAAGAGAATACTCATTGACAAAAGTTGCGACATGTTTTCTCAGAATATCTTCACGCATATCCTGAGCATGCTCCTTCATATAATCGAGGGGAGAATCAGGGTGATCAATAGCAAATAAAATGCTTTGTCTGATGAGAGACTGAATTTTCAGGATCGTTTTCAATGGCAATCTTCTATGTGCCATAATTCCTCCGAGAGGTATTGGACATGAAGTTTTTTGCTCCCAGAATGCACCCAGATCCATAATCAGGTGCAGGCCTCGTTCAGAATATGTGAAGCGGTTTTCATGAATAACGACTCCAACATCTGCCTTATCCTCTAATAGAGCAGATTCAATATCAGAAAACAGAAAAGCCTTTTTTCTCTTTGCATGTGGAAAAGCAAGACTCATAAGAAAGTTAGCTGTGGTCAGTTCGCCCGGTATGGCTATCCGTTGCTTGTCGACCTCTTCAATGCTCATGGGTTTTTTTGAAACGAGCAAAGGGCCATTCCCCCACCCCAGGGCACTTCCTGAATCGAGCACGGCGTAATCATGACAAATAAATCCATAGGCATGGTATGACATCTTAGTCACATCCAAAATGCCTTTTTGAGCCATCTCATTTAATTCTTCCACATCCGCTAAATATGGTTCAAAGATGATATCCTCAGTATCTATTCTGCCATTGATCATAGCATCAAAAATATACGTATCATTTGGGCAGGTACTGTATCCAATTTTTATATCCATTCTATTCTCTGATAAAAAGGCTTAGCCATTCCGATAATTTTTGTGCAGCTAACTCAGTTTTCCAGCGTGAAAAATCTCTGGGTTCCACCCAATTAGAAACCGATCTGATTTGCCTGAAAGGCAAGTCATTCTCATTACAATACAGCAATGCTGCGGCCCCTTCCATAGTCTCCACATCAGGGCTCCAGGACGTCAGCATCAGCTCAATCCTCCCCTGACTACCTGAACCCATTGAGACTGTGATTCCTTTAACCTTTCTCAGCTTTGCAAAACAGTTTTTCTCCTCACCTTTTTCAATCCAAAGACTTCTGAGCCAACCAGCTGCTACACCAGAATTCATCGAAACATTTTCTGTCAGGGCGTGGAAGGGGATGAATGTACCCCTGTCATCAATACCTTGATCTCCAAAACAGTCTTCAATTGTTTCAACCATCATACCAGGCTCAATATCTGAATTATAACTACCAGCGAATCCGAGTTGAATAACACCTTTGGCAAGATATTCCTGAAAATAAGCAGCCAGATACAACAGGGTTTGAGGAATACCTGGTCCGGTAATCATTAAATCAAACCTGTCGGATATTGTATACACCTTTCCCTGCTCCATATCATCAGTAAAACCATTTTTCAGGAGGAAAGGTTTAATTTCAATATCTGTTGCTACAATAATTAGTTCTTTCACGTCTTGTAAAAATCTGACCTAAGTTACCTTTTTTAAACATTTTTTGTTCTTACTTTGTCCTACTTTTCCAAACAACTGGCAGCTGAGATGGAATTTAGCTTACATGAGAATAATGGCAACGGGTATCAGAAGATTGAACGATTCAATGATGATAGAACCGAAGAACTTGCTGAACATTACAAACAGAGTCTGAGACTACTTGGTGAAGATCCTGATCGTGAGGGTTTGATAAAAACACCGTTAAGAGTAGCCAAGTCTATGCAGTTTTTAACTCAGGGTTATGAGATCAACCCGGTTGAGATATTGCAGTCAGCTATGTTTAAGGAAGATTACCGTCAAATGGTGCTTGTGAAAAATATTGAGATTTATTCATTGTGTGAGCATCATCTTCTTCCTTTTTTCGGAAAAGCATATGTGGCCTATATCCCCAATGGGTATATCACGGGTTTAAGTAAAATTGCCCGTGTAGTTGAGGCATTTGCCCGACGACTACAGGTTCAGGAAAGACTCACCACTCAAATCAGAGACTGCATACAAGACACTCTTCAGCCACTTGGTGTGGCCGTAGTTATTGAAGCTCAACACATGTGCATGCAGATGAGAGGTGTTCAAAAGCAAAACTCAGTAACCACCACCTCTGATTTCACCGGAGCTTTTCTAAAAAAAGCGACCAGGGAGGAATTTATCCACCTGATCAACGCCAAATTATACTAATCAAATTCACTCAATAATATGAAACGAGCATTCGTTTTTCCAGGGCAAGGAGCCCAATATCCTGGCATGGGTCAGGATCTGTTTGATCAATCTGCTGAGGTGAGAACACTTTTCAGCAAAGCAAACGAGATTCTGGGCTTCGAAATCACGAGGATTATGTTTGAAGGGACACCAGATGACCTGAAACAAACAAAGGTTACTCAACCAGCTATTTTCCTGCACTCGGTTGCACTTGCTATAGTTCTGGGTGACAGATTTAATCCGGATATGGTTGCCGGACATAGCCTTGGAGAATTCAGCGCTCTTACAGCAGCTGGGTCACTTAGTTTCACTGACGGCTTGAGCCTGGTATCTAAGCGGGCATCAGCCATGCAGAAAGCTTGCGAAGCAAATCCTTCAACTATGGCCGCAATTATTGGGCTTGAAAACGAGATAGTAGAACAAGTATGTGCTGGCATTGAGGCAATTGTCGTACCTGCTAATTATAATACTACCGGACAAATTGTAATATCCGGTTCACATGAAGGTATTGATTTAGCTATTGAGAAGCTCAAAGCAGAAGGGGCCAAACGAGCTTTGAAATTGCCTGTTGGTGGAGCATTCCACTCTCCACTTATGGAGCCGGCGCGTGAAGAATTGGCAGCAGCAATTGCAGCAGCACCTATTGCTATCCCCCGATGTCCCATCTATCAAAATGTTGATGCATATCCGCAGACAGATATTGATGTCATAAGACAAAATTTAGTCGCCCAACTTACCAGTCCTGTGAGATGGACCCAAATCGTTCAAAATCTCCTGAACGATGGTGCCACTCAATTCATTGAAGTTGGTCCTGGAAAAGTATTGCAAGGTTTAGTCAAGAAAGTTGATCGCAGTGCAGAAGTTATGAGTGCCGAGATATAAAAAATTCAATGTAAAATACAAAAAATGAAAAAACCAGGGCTTTTCAGGGCCCTGGCTCTCCCGACTGATTCTTTCAGGTTAAGTTTGACTTGTGATGTCGGCCAGTCGATTTTTTTCAATAAGTTTGATAATCAAGCTTTAGATTCTACTGTTTTAAATTCGCTTATATTCAATTCATTATAAAGAAATTCTTTTATCTCCACCAGAATTCCCGGAAAAGCTTTTGCAAGTTCCGGGGTAAATTCTTCTGAAAACACAAGATCTTCAATGATCTCAACAGCCAGAATATATATCTCACTTGTTAGTTTAATACCTAACTGTTCAGCTAGTTCTAAAGCTACTAAGAAATTTACATCATGCAAATTCGAAAGATGTAGTGTTTCTTTAAAATCATCAGGCCTAAAAAGGTAAAGAGCTCCGGGGATACCATCCCGGGTCTTTATTGCGTCAATAATGACAACTTTTTCAAAACCCCTGAACAATTCAATAATTTCTAATCCGCCAAGTGCGACTGACTCAAAGCGAATCCCCGGATCCTTTATTTGCCGGCCTAATTCTTTAGCAATCTTAGGACCTATTGCATCATCTGTCAGCACCTCGTTGCCGATTCCCATTATCAGGATATTTTGCCCCTGGCCTTCCATCTTTTCTTATCTGCTTATGCTCCGGATGATGTTATTTTTAGGATCTCTGAAATTCACAATCATGGGCATTTGCCCGGGCAAGCTATGTGTTGCACAGGAGAAACATGGATCATAGGCCCTGAAAGCCATTTCAATCATATTGAGAATCCCCTGATCAACAGTAACTCCCTTTTGGATAACACCTTGAGCTGCCTTTTTAAGTGACATGCAGATTGCAGCATTATTATTGGTTGTTCCTACAACAATATTGGCTTTCGTCACCAATCCCTTACTATCAGTCCAGTAGTGATGAGTCAGGGTTCCCCTCTGTGCCTCAACGATACCGACTCCCTCACCAACAATCTTCTTAGGTTCAGCCCTCAAATCCTTACCAGTTATATCCGGATCAGTGATGAGCTCCAGCATTCTTTCAGCTGAGTACAATAATTCGACCAATCGGGCCCAGTGCATTGCCAGTGTTGCGTGTACCGGTTTTTGATTGAAGGTTTTAAACATCTTTTCATAAGCTTCCTGGGCAAGAGGAGTAGCCATGCCGTCAGCTGCATTGAGTCGTGACAAGGGTGTAGCCTGATAAACACCTGAATCTTGTCCTTCTATAAATCCTTTCCATCCAATTTTTTTGAGATATGGAAATTTCAGGTAGCTCCAAGGCTCAACTCTTTCTGCTATATAATCCTGATAATCAGATGCTGCATACTTACAATGCTCGTTTCCAACGGTGTCTACTACCCTTACTTTCCCTTCATAGAAGTTAACCTTGTTATTCTCATCTACCAATCCCATACTATGAATCTTCAGATTGTATGGCCCGTCAAGTATAAGGTTTACATAAGTATCATTTGACAAAACCACATCTTCGAAAAGTTTGAGTGAGAACTTGGCAAAATCAATAAAACCAATAGCTTTCTGTTCAATATCTGCTCTTTGACTCTCATTCAATCCTTTTCTAACACCTCCGGGCATATTCAAAACAACATGTGTCTGATGTCCACCCAACAAAGCTTGAATTTCCTGAGCCAGGCGACGCTGCTTAAGTACCTCGGTACCAATCTCCTTACCCACTTTACCAATCACTCCCAGCACATTGCGTTCGGCAGGATCAGCTGTGGGGCCTACCACAAAATCAGGTGCGGCTAATGCGTAGAAATGCGCAATATGACTATGAACAAAATGAGCCATATAAAACAATTCCCTGATTTTCTTTGCAGTTGGAGGAGGTTCCAGACCAAATACCGCATCAATTGCTTTCCCTGCAGCCATATGATGACATCCGGGACAAACCCCGCATATTTTTGTCACTATTTGGGCAAGTTCCTCTACCGGTCGACCCTCGCAGAACTTCTCGAAGCCCCTTAATTCAGGCACCTGAAAATATACATTGTCAACCTCACCCTCATCAGTGAGAAATATTTCGATCTTTCCGTGACCTTCTAAACGGGTAATTGGATCAATAGTTATTCTTTTCATCCGTTTATATTTTATGTTATTTTATTTGTCGGATGGAGCTCGCACAACAAAAACAATCATCCGCGTGTGTGTTAAATTAGTTTTCCTTGATAGTAGTCAATTTTCTTCTTATGATGGCTTTTGGCAGACTGTACCTGTAAAAGGTACCTGCCGGATCGACGATTCCATCCACAATCTTTTCAATCTCCGCCTCGTCGTTTGAATCAATCATGGTACCAATTGCAGACATCATTTTAGCCCCTGGGTCAGGAGCATCTGCTGGTGGTCCATAGCATCCCTTACATGGGGCATTTCCATTGATGCAACGATAGCCACAACCACCACGGGTGGCTGGCCCCATGCATATTACTCCTTGCTCAAGAAAACAAGTTTCTCCATCATCAATAATTTCCCAAGGACGCTTAAATTCTTTAATCAACTTGTTATCAGTTTTCTTTCTCTCACATTCATCGCATTGGCTCTTTTCCAGAGCTCCAATAACGGATCCAGTCGGAGGCAACTCAGCCCCTGTGACTATGGCCATAAACACCTCTACCAATCGTTCAGTTTGTGGCGGACAACCAGGCAAATAATAATCTACATCAACAACCTGATCCAGTGTCCTTACATCATTATAAAATTCAGGAAGACTCAGCTCTCCTTCTGCAACTGAATACTTCTCTTTAGGTTCAATACGTTCAGGATTAACTGTTGTTTCAGTATCATGATAAACACGATTAAAAATCTCTTTTCTTGAGGAGAAATTCCCTAAACCCGGAATGCCTCCCATATGGCTACATGATCCATAGGCAACAAGAATTTTAGTCTTATCACGCAGGAGTTTAGCCATATGATGATTTTCGCTATTACGAACTGACCCGTTAAATAGAGTCACATCTATATGCCCATCAGGCATTGCTTCCACATCCTTGTATTTAATGTCTAATGCTATAGGCCAAAAAACCAGGTCAGCGGCTGCAACAACATCGAATAACTTTTCATGAACATCAAGAACTGACACGCAGCACCCGCCACAAGCGGCTCCCCAATAAACGGCCAGTTTTAATTTAGGCTTATTTTGTTCTGACATAATAGTTTGGTTAAGCAAATGTTTCCATAACAGACTTTATATCACATGGACCCAATTCCCTGATCACCTCGGTCATACTCTGTGCTAACTCGGCAAACTGTTTTCCTTCACTGGCACTAATCCAGGATAATCTTAATCGATCTTGCTCGATACCCATCTGTTGAATATACTTCTGTATCAACTTGTATCGTCGCAGGCATTTGTAATTACCCTCATGATAGTGGCAATCTCCAGGATGGCATCCACATATCATAACACCATCAGCTCCTTCCCTGAAAGCCTTTAGTACAAAGGTGGGTCCAATTCGACCAGAGCACATGATTCTGATAATTTTGATGTTCGCCGGATATTTCATCCGGCTGGTTCCGGCCAGATCAGCACCGGTATACGAACACCAGTTGCATAAAAAGGCCACAATTTTTGGTTCAAATTCCATGATTAATTTTCCATTAGTTCTAACATGACCCCTTCTATCTGGGATAAAATCTGTTTCTCAGTAAAATGCCGGCTGCTAATAGCTCCGGTAGGACAGGAAGTAGTACAGGTTCCACAGCCTTTACATAGAACTTCATTAACTCTGGAGACCCTATCATCTGCAATATAACTGATAGCTCCATAAGGACATACCCGCACACATGTTTGGCATCCACAACATATATCTTCATTAACATGAGCCGTTGTTACTTCCACCTCAACTGAGCCATAATTTATTGTTGCCAGAATTCTTGCAGCTGCCGCTTTTGCCTGAGTAATACTGTCGGAAATGTTTTTTGGCGATTGGCAGGAACCTGACACATAAACTCCATCTGTGGTAGTTGCGACAGGATCCAGCTTTGGATGTTTCTCTATGTAGAATTCATTTCCACATAAAGAAATTCCTACTGTTTGTCCTAATTTCTTGGCCTGCTCATGTGCTTCCATACCCACCATCAGTACAACTAGATCAGCAGGTACTTCTATCCTTTCTCCAGATAATTTCTCATTTACTTCGATCAGGAGATTACAATCCTCTTTAGGTCCGGCTTTGCGGATATAAGGAAGGCCATCTTCCTGGTCATACATTAGAAACATAACATTTTTCCGTGAAGTAGCTGTATACAACTCTTCGCAACCCTTCCCCATGGCCCTCATATCAGCATACAGCTGATACACCTGCGAATTCGGAAGCATATCAAGTACCTGATTGGAATACTTCAGTGCTGTCATACAACAGGTACTTGAGCAAAACTCATGATATTGAGAGCTTCTGGATCCAACACAGTGTATAATAGCCACTTTTTCAGGTAATTTCCGATTTGTCTGTCGAATTTCTCCTGTCTGCAACATTTTTTCCAGTTCAAGCGAAGTGATGACATTTGGCAATTTGCCATACCCGTAATTCTCCATTGGTGCGGGATTAAAAGGCTTTAATCCTGATGCAACTATTATGTTTCCAAACTCAACTTTCAGTTCTTTAGCCCCAGTTTGAATGTGACCAATAAAATTACCTATATAACCATGCAACTCGTTTAAATTGGCTTCAGTCAATACGCTGATTCGTGGATGATGAAGCACATCATCTTTCATCGGTTCTATAAAATCACTAGTTGGAATAAAATCAGGAAAGGTGCGATTAACAAAACGTAATTGTCCACCCAATTCCTTTTCCTTTTCAAGAAGTATTACCTGTTTATCGGCCCTTGCAATCTCCAGAGCTGCGCTCATTCCTGCAATTCCGCCTCCTATTATCAGGGTCGCCGGATTAACATCCACTCTCCTTTTCTCAAGAGGCTCATGCCATCTGACGCGATTAATTGCACCCCTAACTAAGGCAATTGCCTTCTTGGTAGCCTCTTTGCGGTTAACATGAACCCAACTAACCTGCTCCCGGATATTTGCCATTTGGAACAAGTAAGCATTCAAGCCGGCATTTTCTAATGCTTTCCTAAAGGTCAATTCGTGAATCCTTGGAGAACAGGCTGATACAACCACCCTGTTAAGTTTGTGCTCCTTGATATCTTTGATAATCAGTTCCTGTCCCGGATCTGAACACATATATTTATAATCTTTGGATATTACGACGTCATCCATATTTCCTACAGCCTCTGCGACCTGCTTAACGTCTACCATTTTTGCAATGTTGGTTCCGCACCAACATACATAAACTCCTATTCTGATGTTTGACATAATTCTCTGTATTAAGCTGCTGCAAACTGAACTTTAGCTGCCTTTTTACGAGCAGCCTTTTTCAAATGATCGAAATAGATAGCAAAGGGCCGGTAAGCCAGATGAGACCACTTAGAAAATGGCACTTCTATCAGGATCATGGGTACCAGAATCGCAAGATGAATTACATAAGTATAGTAAGTCATTGCAGGCAAACCTGTTAGTCTGAATATATGAACTAATATTCCTGAAATAGTTGTTAGTCCAAGTAAAACGATGAATATCCAGTCTGAAGGATGTGAGAAACGCATCTTTTGATCACTTTTCCTAATTCTTCCAATTGTTGTATAAATCAGAAAATACATCAAACCAAATGTGGCATAATACCCCAATATCCTTTGCCAATTATACCAGGGTGTTATTTCTTCGATTTGAAATTTAGGTAAGAAAGCAACTATCATTGTAAACAGTATTGTGTATCCGGTCATCAACAATAAATGCCCCACCCAATAACTCTTGTTGTCGCATTTTGAGAACCTTGCCTGAGTTCCAAAATTAAATATCAACCTCCAGAACTCGGTGAAATAAGACCGAAATGGTATTCTGACTGTTTTATCATTGATAATGACTTTCAGAAACATATTGAGAATGTTGCTTATCAGGAATCCTGCAATAATAAGAGCCATAATCAGATCACCAGTATGGATATAGTCCATGAAGTGTTCTGAATCTATTCCGGTGACCATGCTGTTAATCATCACACCACCCTGATCATTCAGGTAGGCTTCTGGATTTGATGCGAGATCATTTGCTGGTGGCAACAAAAAAACGAATATTGCAATTATGACAGCTGCAATAATTCCAATTGCTGAAAACTCCCAGCTTTTTCTTGTATAGAACTTCCTCGACAAGCCAGTCCAATCATAAGTTGCAGTTAACCAGCGGCGTAGAACCATCATCAGTTCACCTGGCTGAGCACCACGAGGACATGAATCTGAGCACTCCCCACAGTAATAGCATAACCATGGATCAACATTGGTGGCGAGTTTCTCACTCAGGCCCATTTGTGCAAGGCGTATTCCCTTACGGGGAAACAGGTTGTCATTTCGGGTTAAAGGACATAAGGCAGTACAGTTTCCACAATGGAAGCAATCGTTCCAATCCTGTAATCCGAATTCTACCAGGTCTTTTTTTAAACCTGGATTAACACGAGTAATCATGATACTGTCTCAAGTTTGGTTTTGTGAGGGCTTTGTGTTGAGCTTGAAAAAACCCTGCCACTCAGAATGTTTTGAATAACACCAGCTGCAGCGGCAGAGGCCTGTGCAACTGTATCAGGGATGTCCTTAGGACCTTGGCAAACACCAGCAATTCGTATTCCTGGTGATTGAGTATCTACAGGCAGATAAGCGGAATGACTTTCTTTGAACCAGCCATTCTGGTCTAATTCAATACCAAGCATTTCGGCCATTTGTTTGTTCTCATTGCCCGGCTCCAATCCAACTGAAAGAACGACCATATCTACCAATTGCTCTTCTATACAAGCTTCGATAATGTTTTCAGAGCGCATCAGTATTTCACCATTACTTTGGGTGACCTGAGCTGTTCTGCCGCGGATGATGTTGATTCCTTCTTCTTTTATCCGATTATAAAATTCTTCATATCCTTTACCAAATGCCCGCATATCAATATAATACTCATATACCTCAGCATCCGGTAGCTTCTCTTTGACAAGATGTGCAAGCTTCAAAGAATACATGCAACAAACCTTAGAACAGTGGGTATTGAAATTTTCATCTCGTGATCCTACACAATGAATAATTCCAATCTTTTTGGGCTCCGGACTACCTTCTTTAAAAATCCAATTGCCTTTCTTATCCTGTGTCCTGGAAACAATAAAACCTCCTGTTGGTCCGCCAGCATTTATTAGCCTTTCAAATTCAAGAGAGGTTAATACATTCGGTATTTCACCATAACCATATTGGGCAGCCTTTGTAGCATCAAATACTTTGAATCCCGTGGCCAGAATAATATGGCCAACAGGTATTTCAATCAACTCGTCTTTTTCGTCAAAATTAATGCAGTTCTCTACAGGACAAACTTTTACACAGACTCCGCATTTTTCCTCCTGCACAAATCGACAGTTTTCAGCATCTATAAGATACTTATTAGGTACTGCTTGAGGGAAAGGCATATAAATAGCCTTACGTAAAGTTGTTCCTGTATCGAATTCACTTGTCACCTTCGCTGGGCATTTCTCAGAACAGGTACCACAACCTATACAAGTATCGAGGTCAACCATTCTGGCTTTCTTATTAACTGTAACTATATAATTACCAGGGTCACCAGAAACGGAGACTATTTCAGCATAGGTAAGCAAATCAATATTAGGATTCTGCCCAACCTCAACCATTTTAGGTGTCAAAATACAAGCTGCACAATCCAGGGTTGGGAAGGTTTTATCAAACATGGCCATGTGTCCCCCAATAGTTCCACTTTTCTCAACCAGATGAACCTTTAGTCCGGCTTTGGCAATCTCAAGTGATGCCTGGATACCTGCAATTCCTCCGCCAATAACAATTGTATCCGGATTAAGGGTTTGGAAAGTCTTCTTTTCTGCTCGCAAATTGGCAATAACTTGTTCAACAGAGTTTTTTAACCCTCCTAAATCGCTCTTGAGAGCCTCATACCCATCTCCAAAGTCTGCAATCACAACTGATCGAGCAGCATATCCCGACTCCAGCATCGCTGTTCGGGTAATATTTAGAAATCTATCCGGATTAACTCCTGAAAGAACAACCTTGCTTAGCTTGTGGTGAACAATTGTTTCAACTAAGACACGATAATCAGAGAATAAATACCTCGATTGCTCAATAATTACCGGAATTTTTAATTTGTCGCGGGCAAAATATATCAGTTCTGTAAGATCAACCCGCTCGTGACCACCAGGGGGATCACAGAAAATGATTCCAATACGTTCTTTTTCGGTCATAAATAGGCATAAGTTGGTGAAGTTAAGTTGTTGTGTAAGCGTATACCCGACTTGGCTTTTTCACAATCGGGTTTTGTGAAACTTTTCTCATTATAGTTAAACAAATTTATAGTAATTTTCTGTTATAATACAAACAATAGTGATTGTTTTTTAACATAACACCCAAATAATCATATTCAATCTACCTTACTTTCCTGAATCTGTTCACTTTACCTTTTTTCGTTTTTTGAAAAATAAAATAATAATTAAGAAGGATCAAATAATAATAATTACGTATATTTGAATTATTGTGAAGTAAGTAACATTATATCAAGAAGCAAGAGCTAATGATAAAAAGCAATATTAAGAGACTTCTGCAGTATCGTTTATGTTTGACAAAATTCAAGGAGCTGGGATATAGCCGTATCTTCTCTTACAATCTGGGCAATGAAGCTGGCGTCAGTCCTGAGCAGGTACGAAAAGATTTCAGCATCCATGGAATCACCGGAAACAAAAAGGCAGGATATGAAATTGAGTCCCTTCTGATAATATTAAATCAGATCTTCAGAATGGATGAGATTCATAATGTGATATTGGTGGGCATGGGACATATTGGAACAGCACTTGCTAATTATAATAATCATTTCATTGGGCAGAATGTTTATTTAGTTGCCGGATTTGACATGGATCCTGCTAAACAGAATAAGAAAACAGGAATACCTGTATTTCCCCTTGACAAACTAAGTGAATTGATTGAGGGATTTCAGGTTTCAACAGCTATAATTACCGTACCCCCGGTTTCTGCTCAGGAAGTATGCAACAATCTTATAGATAAAGGAATAAAGGGAATATTAAATTTTGCTCCGATAGTACTTAAAGCTCCTAAAAACATCATCGTCAACAACATAAATCTTAGTACTGAAATTGAGGCTATCGTATATTATTTAAATCAACAAAAATAAATGATTGGTCATGTGTTTAAGCATTCCAGGTAAAATCTTATCCATCAAGGACCAGATGGCAACTATCGACATCTCTGGTTCACAGTATCAGGCAGGAACTCATTTAGTTGAAAACGCTAAGGTGGGGGATTTGGTTCTTATCCATTCAGGATTCATTATTCAAATGTTAACACCGGAGGAAGCAGAAGAAACCAGAGAAATATTGAGGGAGATTCTAAAAAACGACGAAACATCAAAAAAATGAGTTTCTTCAATACATATAGAAATCCTGCTCTGGTAAAAGACTGTCTTGATGTGATCAGGACTGAGGCAAAGAAGCCAATCAAACTAATGGAAGTTTGTGGTGGACACACACATGCTATACAACGATACGGACTGCCATCTCTGCTTCCCTCTAACATTGAATTATTGTCTGGTCCGGGATGCCCGGTCTGTGTGACAAACAGGAGCTATATAGATCAGGCTATTCATCTTGCATCGGATACACAAAATATTATTTGTACCTATGGAGACTTATTAAGGGTGCCGGGTTCGATAAGCTCACTAGAAAAGGTTAAAGCCTTAGGTCATTCAGTTGAAATAGTTCTCTCTCCCTTACAATGCCTTGAGATGGCAAAACAAAATCCTGATAAACACATAGTCTTTCTTGGGATAGGATTTGAGACAACCGCCCCGGCTACGGCAGCAACAATACTTGAAGCTGAGAAAAAGAAAATTAAGAACTTTTCTGTTTTCAGTGCTCACAAAACAATGCCGGCCGCTATGAAAGCTTTAGCCGGAGAGCAACCCCTGCTCAATGGTTATATTTGTCCCGGACATGTAAGTTCAATCACAGGAGCTAGAATGTACTCGTTCCTACCTGAAAAACATGGAATAGCCTGTGTCATTGCTGGTTTTGAACCATTAGATTTGCTCGAATGCATCCTGATGCTTATCCGGCAGGTCAATTCAAATCATCCCAAAGTTCAGATTCAATATAAGAGGGCGGTCACTATTAACGGAAATAAAAAGGCACAACAAATTTTAGAGAAAGTGTTTAAGCCTGTGAATGACTATTGGAGAGGATTGGGTAGAATCAACGGTAGTGGCTTGGCCATCGAAAATAGATATGAAGAATTTGACACCAACTCCAGATTATATTTACCACCATATGAAATCAGTGAACCAGCAGGCTGTATATGTGGTGATATACTGAAAGGAATACAAAAACCGAATGAGTGCGGTTTATTCAGATCTGCTTGTACACCGGCTAACCCAATTGGTGCCTGCATGGTTTCAAATGAAGGTGCCTGCAACGCATATTACTCATATAAACCTTAATATTGTCAAGTCAATGTCAGATACTGTTTTACTGGCTCATGGTAGCGGAGGGATAAAGACCCAACAACTTATTCAGGATTATTTTTTTAAGCTCTTTGATAATCCTATTCTTAATGAAGCAACTGATTCTGCAGTACTTGACCGGCCAAAAGGTAAAATTTGCCTTACCACTGATAACTTTGTCGTACAACCACAAGATTTTCCCGGAGGTGATATTGGAAAGCTTGCTGTTTGTGGAACCATTAATGATCTTGCGGTAAGCGGAGCAAAACCTCAATACCTCTCAGTAGGATTCATACTTGAAGAAGGGCTGTTATTGTCTGATCTGATGCGTTATGTGAAATCGATGGCTAATACGGCGAAAAGTGCAGGGGTTAGAATTGTGACAGGAGACACCAAGGTTGTTCAAAGAAATAACTGTGACCATCTGTACATAAATACAACGGGTATTGGTACTATACAAAGCGAACAAGAACATATTTCTTCAGGAAGGAAGATTAAAAGCGGCGATGCAATTCTTATTAACGGGTATATTGGTGATCACGGCATGGCAATCTTCTCCACAAGGTTTCCCAAGCAAGTGAGTACAAAATTACTGAGTGATTGTAACTGTCTTAATGAGCTCATTGGAGACTTATTAGCAAAAAAATGCAAGATAAATTTCATGCGCGACCCAACAAGAGGGGGAGTAGCAGGTGTATTGAATGAATTATCAACGCAGCTCAATCTTGGCATTAATATACTTGAAGATCAATTACCGGTTCGTCCAGAAGTATCTGGTTTATGTGAAATATTGGGATTTGATCCCTTATATTTAGCCAATGAAGGCAAGGTTTTGCTAATCTGTCCAAAAGAAGAATCCGAAAAAATACTAAATATCTGGAGAAAGCATCCTTTAGGTAAAAATGCCAGGCAAATTGGTCATATTAGCAATGAACACAAAGGCCTGGTTGTAATGCAAACCTGTTATGGAGGCAAAAGGCTTATTGATCCCATGATCAGCGACCCTTTGCCCAGAATATGTTAATTATTAAAAGGATTATATAACACCCTGATCAACCATTGCGTTAGCCACTTTAAGGAAACCAGCAATATTTGCACCTTTCACATAATCAACAAATCCATCTTCGGATGAACCATGAGTTACACATTGCTCGTGAATTTCCTGCATGATCTGATGCAGCTTATTATCTACCTCTTCACGTGTCCAATTCAATTTCATTGAGTTCTGAGTCATTTCAAGTCCTGAAACAGAAACACCCCCTGCATTAGCAGCTTTTCCAGGTCCATACAGAATTTTGCTTCTGTGGAATACCTCAACCGCTTCAGGTGTTGAAGGCATATTCGCTCCTTCACTCACACAAATGCAACCATTTTTAATCAGTGCTTCTGCATCATTACCATCAAGTTCATTTTGGGTTGCACAGGGCAAGGCAATATCACAAGGAACATTCCATGGACGTTTTCCTTTGTGGAATTCAACACCAAATTCAAGAGCATATGGCTGCACAACATCATTGTTTGATGCACGCAATTCCAGCATATAATCAATCTTTTCACCACTGATACCATCAGGATCATAAATATAGCCATCAGGACCTGATAAGGTTACCACCTTGCCTCCAAGTTGGCTTACTTTTTTGGTTGCACCCCAGGCAACGTTTCCAAAACCTGAGACACAAACAGTCTTTCCTTCAAAACTTTCTCCTTTAGTTTTGAGCATCTCCTTTGCAAAGTAAACATTTCCAAAACCTGTTGCTTCCGGACGAATCAGTGAACCACCCCATCCACGACCTTTTCCGGTCAGAACACCTGTATTTTCACGAGCCAGCTTCCTGTACATCCCAAACAAGAATCCAATTTCTCTGCCACCCACACCAATATCACCAGCAGGCACATCTGTCTCAGGTCCAATCAGTTTCCAAAGCTCAAGCATAAAAGCCTGACAGAAGCGCATAATTTCAGCATCTGATTTTCCTTTTGGATTAAAATCAGATCCACCCTTAGCTCCTCCCATAGGTAAAGTGGTAAGAGAGTTCTTAAATATCTGCTCAAATCCAAGAAATTTCAGAATACTAAGATTAACACTGGGGTGAAAACGTAAGCCTCCTTTGTATGGTCCAATGGCATTATTGAATTGTATTCTGTAACCCAGATTTACCATAACTGCTCCATCATCATCGGCCCAGGGAATTTTAAAGGTGAGAACCCGGTCTGGCTCAACAAGCCGTTCAATAATTCCCGCTGATTCAAAATGGGGATTATCAGAATAAACCTCTTCTATAGATTCAAGTACTTCGCGTACGGCCTGAAGGTATTCCTGCTCACCAGGATGTTTCTTTTCAAGACCGATCATTGTTTTTTCTACGTTCATTGCTATGGTTTTTATCTTGATTTTTTTCTGTAAATTATCTTATCTGCTTGGTGCTTTGAGATCGTAAATTTATATGTTCATCTTGGATTAATCCTAATACTTTTGTCATTTTTTTGCATGATTTTACTCATGATTTCAACCTCACTAAACCACTCGTCATCAAACAAATCAACGCTAATATTTTAGGTCTCAAAAATACCTGGTTTGAAAACAACTCCCCGGTTCTGAGTCGCATCAATTTTAATTCGGATTTCTTCATCAAAATTGATATGTCTCAAAAACTCATCCTCGTACAAAGCCTTACAATTATTCAAAAAATCCAGATTTAAAAAACCATCATTGATATAAGGATTAATAGTAAAATACCCAACGCGAAATGAAGTGAGATTCTGAAAGAAATGTGTGCCTTCACTCGGATCAATCCGATAATCACTCAGTCCTGATTCTACTATGACCCTGGCAGCCGAGATCTGCGACCATTTAACAGGTATCCCAAGCCAGGGATCACTGGAGCCCCACCTTCCCGGACCCACTAATACATAGTTTATGTTTTTTTCAACAAATAATTCATTCATTCTTTCAACATGCTCTGCAATTAATCTGCTATCTGCAGCTCTGAAACACTCTGGTTTAACATACACAAAATCCCGAATTCCTTTCACAAGTCCATTACCCAATGCAGATGTAGAGTAAACAAGGGTATCAGCCTGATCTACTTCTCCCAGGCTTATCCTTGACTCATCAGTTGTTTCAACAATTGGCCTTATCTGCAGGAAACTAAATATCTTTGGTTTACCCTCAGGAACATCCAGGTTGACTGCGAATTCAATTTCAATGGGGTTATTCATTTCCTGCTCTCCGGTCTTTAGCAGAATTTGCAATATATTGGCCAGAGGGAAAGACTCATGTTTCAGTATTTTGTTAAAAGTAATTACTTTACGGCCCTCAGTCTGAAAACTATCACGAATAACTCCATTCTCAAAATCGTAGGTGGAGGCTACATATCTCAATGATCCGTCATTCTGAGCCTCAGTCCTGGATAATTTTAAGATATTCACACCATCATCAGTTGATGGATGAAAACTTTCATTGAAAAGATCTAATGCATAGAATTCCTTTTGTGTTTCACGAAGGGTAGACTCAGCAGAAGAAAGCTGTAAAATCTTCTTAGGGTATTTTGGCGAGAACCGGAGAACTGTGCCTCCTTCAACAACCATCCTGCCCAAACCAAAAGCAATTTTAGCAATACCGTCGTTTAACTTCTCTTTACCTATAGGATAAAAATTGACCGAGCGTGCTACTCCTGATATTGTAGGATAAAACCTGTTGCCGTACCTGGTACCACACACTTCCTGCAGAATAACTGCCATTCGCTCTGTTTCAATCAGATTATGAGTAGCAGCAATATATGCTTTAGAGGATTTATAATAAACTGATGCATAAACTCCCTTTATTGCTCCGGTTAGCATGGCCATCATTCGCTTGCGGTCTGACTCTGTTTTGGGTACCATGAAAGTATTATAAATGCCAGCAAATGGCTGATAATGTGAGTCTTCCAGTAAACTAGACGAGCGAATTGCGATTGGCCCGCGAACAACTTTGATGAAAGCTTCAAGATCTTCAAATATTCTTACTGGTAGAGTTGCATTTATAAAAATCTGGAGGATTTGATCATCGGTATGCTTTGAAGTAGAAACTCGCCAAAGGTTATTCAGATCCATAAACTCTTCAAAAATCTCAGTAGACAACACCACTGTTCTTGGAATTGTAATCTGTATATCCTTCCATTTGTTCATCAATTTATTCCTTTTAATAAAGGAATCAATAAATGCCAAACCCCTTGCTTTTCCTCCAAGAGAGCCCTCTCCTACACGTGAAAACAGGGTATAACCGTCAAATTGCTTATTATCGAACTTTGATATTACTCCACGCGATTTAGTCATACGGTAACTAGATATCACCGAAAAAATGTATTGACGGGCATCCTCCACATTTTCAAACTTATTCAGATTCATAGTTTTCAAGTGTGCAGCAATCTGAAAAAATGCCCTGGCATTCAGCCATCTTGATATATCATTATTATCAAAATGATGCTGTAGAGAATGGTTAGGAATCTTAAGCATGGTATGCTGTAATTCCCGAAGATCAGATACACGATAAATTTCTTCCATAGTATCCGGGTCCCTGAAAATAAAAACCCCAAAAGCCATATGTTTGATCATGAAATTTCTGAGCTCCAATTCAAGAGTTTTGGAGTACTTGTGCATAAATGAAGCATTTAGCTGCTGTGCCTTTGCCATGTTGGATAAATCAGAAGACTGTAGCAAGAATGGCATTTGTGGTTCATTAGCCCTTACCAGTTTACAAAATTTCAATCCGGCTTCCTTATCCTTTATTCCATCTTTTTTATAAGAAATATCTGAGATGATACCCAAAAGACTCTTTTTGTACCGCTTGTAATATCTAACAGCCTGGTCATAATCAGTAGCGAGCAATATTTTTGGTCTGCCACGCATTCTTAGCATCCGTTTATGCTCGTTGAGCCCCTCCTTCATGAATGATTTAGATTGCTTAAAGACAATTTTGTAAATATTCGGAAGATAGAAGGAATAATAGCGAATTGAATCTTCGACCAGTAGTATGGATTGAACTCCGACCTCCTCAATGTCATGAACAATATTCATTTGATCCTCAATCAGCTTTATTATTGCCAGTAGCAAATCAGCTTGTCCCAACCAGGAAAACACATAATCAACAGATCCAAGGTCTTCTTTCTCCAATCGCATGGATACTTCTCGTGAGAAATGGGTCAAAACAATTATTGGTACCTGAGGAAATGAATGCTTGATAAGTTTTGAAACTTCGAAAGCATCCATCTCACCAACACTCAACATAGTGATCACCATGTTAATATCCTCCATCTGCATAATATCCAGGGCTTCTGTACTGGTATTAGCATGAATAAAAACTGGTGGATAACGCAGGTTTAGCGAAACATATTCATTGAATATCTGCTCATCAATCCGACCGTCCTCTTCAAGCATAAAGAAGTCATAATTACTACAAATTATCAGAACCCGGTAAATCCGCTTTTGCATTAAAGTTGAAAATTCAGTCTCAGTGAAGTCTAACTCATCTGAGAATATCATTGGGGAGGGACGTTCGTTGCTCATTGACATTACAGATTAGTTTATTGAGATTCAGTATCTTTCCCTATAGTAATTACAGCTTTTCTTTTTTTGCCATCCATTATGATCGAAAGAGGTACCTGGAATCGAATATGTTTAAAATAAATCGATTCAAATATGGTTTCTTGCTCGTTTAATAAATCATAATTAATGTAATTCTCACCACCCTCGTGAATAGAAAAGTAGCCCACATTCATTGATGTCACGTTATGAAAAAAGTGACTTCCCAATGACGCATCAAGTGGAAAATCCTCCAGTTCAGTCTCCACTATTACCTTGGCATTTGATATCTGAGGCCATTTCAATGGGATTCCAATAAAGCGATCACGTGTTCCCCATCTTCCCGGGCCTATTAAAACATACTGCATATTTTGGGCACGCATAGAATCGTTGATTTTAGTAATTTCTTGCGCGATTTCTTCAGTTCTCAGCTTATCAAATTTTTCGGGATCAACATAAACAACATCTTTGATATCTCCAATATACCCGTTACCCAAACTTTTTTCAGCATATAATAAAGTAGAATCATGATCAGCTTTGCCCATATCCACTTTGAAATTATTTTCATTACCAACCATTGGTTTGATCTGAAGCAAATAAAAGGAAGTACGTAGTTTTGCATCACGGTTGAGATCAACAGCATATTCAATTTCAACAGGTGTACCAATAGCTTCCTGAACAACATCAAGCAACACCTCAATAGTTTTGGCCAAGGGAGTATATTCGTATTGGAGAATATTAGCGAAATTCAATATTCTTGGACCGGGAGTGTCCAACCCAGGAGAAATTGTATCATTATCAGTATCATACACCGATGCCAGGTGATTCAAATTACCATGTTTTTCGGCCTCAGATATATCCAACTCGATAATACCTTCATCCTCCCCTTCGAGTAAATTCAGATCCGTTTGTTTCAAATTGGCTGCGTAAAACCTTACTTGAGAAGTTTTATACTGGTCTTTTTCTGAGGCATTCTGAATAGTAGGATATTTTGGTGAGAACCTCCAAGCTTTTTCCCCTTCGACTACATACCTTCCTAATCCCAGAGCAATAACTGCAAGCCCATCTTCTGGCTCCATGTGAGCAACCGGGTAGTAATTATAGGATTGAGCAGTACCACTTATGTGAGGATAAAAGTAATCATCATTGTAATTACCTATTAGCTCCTGGATAATAACCGCCATTTTTTCTTCCTCAACTTTATAGTCAACCGCCTCAAAATAGGTTCTTGCCTGTATTGAATAGGTTGATGCATAAACCATCTTCACAGCATCCTGTAACTGGCGATATCTGACATTAAAATCAGGATCTGAATTGGGCAAAATATAGGTTTCAAAGATCCCGGCAAAGGGGTGAAGAAGTGAATCTTCAAAGATACTGGAGGAACGGATAGCCAATGGCTTATTAATCAGACGAATAAATGTTTTAAGCCTTTTCTTCAGCTCAAAAGACAATTCTCCTGCCAGGAAAAGCTCCCTAATTTTACGGTAATCATCCATATGCATCACCTGAGCCAACAAACCATTCCTTTCCATAAATAACTCGAACTCATCTGTTCCAATTATGGCTGTCCGTGGTGTTTTGATTACCATATCTGGTATCAGCTCCGAGAAATCCAGATTATTTATTATTGTATTAATAAATGCCAGACCTCTTCCTTTGCCACCGAGTGACCCGGTTCCAAAACTGACGATATTTCGCCAATCCAAAATTGCAGATTCATCAAAATTGACAACTCTCCCTTTATCCTTATCAATCCGGTAGTTCTCAATTACATCAAGAATATATTCTCTTAAGACCTTGGGATTTGCAAAATCTGAAGCTTTAATAGGATTAATAATCTTGGCAAGCTGAATTTCGCCCCGGGCCATTAACCATAAGGAAAAATGGTTTTTTAATGCATGATATAGAATTGACTCATCCGGAATTGTCCGTAATTGCTTTTCAAAATCTTTCATTGAACGGGCAACAGCAATTTTTCGGCCTTCATGATCCCGATAAATAAAATGACCGTAGCCCAGGGAGTACATGATAAATGTTTTTAAATCCTGAAGTAGAGTCTCAGAATTCTTATTCATGAAAGTAGCCTTCAGCTTTACAGCTGCGGATTCGTAAACTGAGTCAGATGATTGAAGAATCGTCGGAAGGTCAGAACGGTGTGAATTCACATATTTAAGGAAGCTGATACCCGCAGTTTCTTCAGTCTTTCCTCCCCGCGGAAATTTCACATCAGAAATCACACATGCCAGGTAATTCTGATAACGTACAAAATATGAGATTGCATCCTCATAATTAGTTGCCAGAACAACTTTTGTTCTGGCCCTCATTCTGGATATTTTATCTAATTCATTCGTTTTAGCCTCTGCGATCAATTCCTGAGTTTGTTCAAACACCAGTGTGTACAGCATGGGCAGATATCTGGAGTAATACCTGGGAGAATCTTCAACTAATAGAATCACACGAACCAGACCAACTTTTGTATCGTTCTCAAGATTTGTCCGATCCTCAAGCAGCTTAACCATTGCAAAGAAAATCTTTGAATCTCCATTCCATAAAAATAATTGATCAATGGAGGGTGGTGCCAGATCGGGCCCTTCGAAAAGACCAATCTTACTATTGTTATTAAATAAAAGATAAATCTTTATCTCAGGATGTCTTTTCCTGATACGCTCGCTCAGCCTAATCGGCCTGTGAATATCCACCCCAACCATTAGAACCACAAAATCGAATTCTCTCTCCGTCATAATCTGCAGAGCAGCTTTAGGGGAGGTAACTCCTGTTATCCTGGGTAATGACGAAAGACTCAAATGATATATTTCCCCCATTGCCTGTTCAAAAAACCGGTCTTCATTCTCAAGGATAAATGTGTCATAGAGGGTTGCAACTAAAAGAATCTCCTGTACTTTGAACTTCATCAGATCATGGAAGATGCTTTTATCAGCTGTTTGCTTATTGAGAAATTTTTGGAGGAGTTCGCGTCGATCCTTAAACGACTCTTTATATACTATCTTCCGAAATCTGTATTCCTCATCTTCAACAGGATCTGCTATTGTTTTACTGCCAATTGAGCTATTAAGAAAACCGCTTATCAGACTCGCAATATTACAAATCAGGTTTCGCTCCTCAACAAGAAAAGGGCCCTCGTCAGCCGTTGGAAAAGCCTGAATATAAAAAACTTCTACCACCCCACTTCTTCCATCTATAGTAGTAAATTCCTGCTGCTGAACCCATTCTGTTTGGCTGAAGCGCAAGCTCAAATATTCATCACCTTCAAATAATATCCTTGCACAGGCATTTTGTGAATATTGCCACCCCCTGGGTAACAACAATGCAATTTGCCTAAGAGTTTCAGGGATTGGTTTGGCTTCAGCAATAAGAGAGGCAGTCCGGTTAATAGTCATTAACTCCTTAACCCTTTCAGTATGCTCAACCAGCAGAGCCTCGATATCAGCCAAACTTGGCTTTCTCTTCTCCATATTCGAATATTGTCTTTGTACGAAAGTACAGAAAATACACTTAGGAGAAACAAAAAATAGGGGGCCGAAGCCCCCTATTTTTATCTGTAAACAATCTATTTCACTTCCCAGGTAGATCCTGAGAGCATAATCTCTTTAATGGACTTACTCTTCGCCTGACTCTGAGCTTCCTTAATCTGATTAGCTACCGCTGTCTCGTATGATGCAGTCTCCTGGCAATCACGGATAACACCCAGTGCAACAGGAAAATCAGGATACTCCATATTGGCTAAAGCCACGTGTAATCCTGCAAATGGATTATGAGAATCATGTACCAGAAGATCATCCTCTGTTACCCCATTTTTTTCAATCTGCACCGGCAATAGCCCACCATCCTTAAGCATCAGCCCTTTGTCCCTGTCTTTACCATAAATCATTGGCTGATCATTTTCTAATACAATAACCCGATCATCTCTGTACTTGCGATCGGATATATCAGCCCAGACTTTATCACTGAAAATGACACAATTCTGAAGAACCTCAACAATAGAAGTTCCCTTGTGTTGAGCGGCTTTGACATAAATCTCTGTAGATAGTTTTGTCATCACATCGATTGTTCGGGCAAAAAATGTTCCACGGGCACCAATAGCCAGCGCACCAGGCTTGAATGGACGTTCAACAGTACCAAGTGGTGACGTTTTAGTAACTGTACCATGTTCAGAAGTAGGAGAATACTGTCCTTTTGTTAAACCATAAATCTGATTATTGAATAATATCAGGTTCAGATCAACATTCCTTCTTATCAGATGGATAAAATGGTTACCTCCGATAGCCAGAGAATCACCATCACCAGTAATAACCCAAACACTGAGCTCGGGATTAGCTGTTTTCACCCCACTGGCAATTGCCGCTGCCCTGCCATGTATACCATGAAATCCATAGGTATTCATATAATAAGGGAACCTTGAGGAACAACCAATACCAGAAATAAAGGCAAAATCCTCATGCTTTATGCCCAGACGAGGAAGGGCTTTTTGTATTGAATTCAATATGGCATGGTCACCGCACCCGGCACACCATCTTACCATTTGATCACTTTTAAAATCTGCTGGAACTAATTCTTTAATTTCCATAGCTATTTTTCTTCCAGGTTTTTAAGGATAAAATCTTTCAGTTCCTGAACAATAAAAGGTAAACCTTGAACTTTATTATATTGCAAATAGTTGTACTTCGGATAATTCATGCGCAAATAATGCGCAAACTGTCCAAGATTCAATTCACAAACCAGGTGTTTCTTAAACTGACCCAGTATTTCACCTGTGTTTTTTGGCAAAGGCTTAATATAATTGAAATGCGCAAGAGCCACTTTATATCCTTCTCTTTGTATTTCAGATACAGCAGTAACCAAATGACCATAAGTACCACCCCATCCAATTATCAATAAATCCGCATCTGGATCGCCAATAATTTCCTGTTCAGGAATCATATCTTCTACCCGGTTAACTTTTTCCTCCCGGATGCCAACCATATATTCATGATTTTCTGGCACATAAGATACATTTCCCGATCCTGCCATTTTTTCCAGACCTCCAACCCGATGTTCCAAACCAGGTATTCCTGCTTTGGCCCATTCTCTTGCCAGAGTATGCTCATCCCGATTATATGGCAACCAGTCTTTGCTGCCTTCCTTTGCAATCGGTGGATTAATATCCGGGAAATCATCCATATCCGGAATTTTCCATGGTTCAGTTCCATTAGCTAAAAAACCGTCAGTCAACAAGATGACCGGTGTCATCCTCTCGAGTGCTATTCTGGATGCTTCAAAAGCATAGTCAAAACAATTTGAAGGAGTTGAAGAGGCAATCACTACCACCGGACTCTCACCATTCCGGCCGTATAAAGCCTGCATTAAATCAGATTGTTCAGTTTTTGTAGGTAAGCCGGTTGACGGACCACCACGTTGAACATTAACAATCACTAATGGCAACTCAGTAATAACAGCTAAACCAATAGCCTCGGATTTAAGAGCTAATCCCGGGCCTGAAGTTGATGTAGCAGCCAGAGATCCTGCAAAGCTCCCACCAATAGCTGTGCATATACCAGCAATTTCATCTTCTGCCTGAAATGATACTACACCCAGATCTTTTCGAGCGGCCATTTCTTCAAGAATTCCAGTAGCCGGAGTAATAGGATATGATCCCAGGAAGACTGGTAAACCAGCCTTTTCAGCTGCTGCAATAATGCCCCAGGCTGCGGCAGTATTGCCGTTAATATTCCGGTAAATACCCGGCTCAATATCAGCTGGTCGCACTTTGAAAGATACTGTCAGGGCCTGAATATTCCCAGCATAATTATACCCGGCTTGCAGAACCTGCGTATTGGCATCAATTAAAACTGGCTTCTTAGCAAATTTCCTTTGAAAAAAGTCAATTGCATGCTCTAATGGTCTGTCATAAAGCCAACTTACGATCCCAAGAGCAAACATGTTTTTGCTCCGCAGAATCGACTTCTGATCCAATCCAATATCCTTCAGAGTCTCACGAGTCATGCTGGAAATTGGAGCCCCGATGAGTTGAATTCCATCTGTAGGTTCTTCTTTTAATGGATCTTTGTCGTAACCTGCCTTCTTAATATTCTTTTCGTCAAAAGCATCCCGATCAAATATGATAATGCCATCAGGCTTTATCCATCGGAAATTTGCTTTTAATGCGGCCGGATTCATGGCAACCAGAACGTCACAGTAATCCCCGGGTGTATTCACCTGAGTATGCCCAAAATGGACTTGAAAACCTGAAACGCCACCAACTGTGCCTTGAGGAGCCCTGATTTCAGCCGGATAATCGGGAAATGTCGAAACATCATTCCCAAAAAGAGCTGAGGTATCCGAAAACAAAGTACCTGTTAACTGCATCCCGTCTCCCGAATCTCCGGAAAATCGGATGGCCACCTCGTCAATCTCGATGACCTTTGCTTGTTTGCTCATTGTTTTGTGCTATTGTGTTTGTTAAAAAATATACTAATCCAAAACTACGGGCCATACTCGGAGTTCTGAATATTGCCCCGCTTATAGCCCTATCATTTCTAGTTTATTTCTACATAACAAAATTAAATAGTTTTATCCCAGCAAAGCAACCATCATGTCTTTTTTTATCAAAAACATTTCCATCATAGGTGCTTTATTGTCAGCGCACTAATAACAATAAGCTGATTAATCACAATATTTGTCGAAAATCCTCGGCAAAAAAGGATCAGATTAAAGCGTAACTTTACTTAAATAAAGGACAATCGACAATAATGGCATTGATTAAATCAGTAAGGGGATTGACCCCTAAGATAGGTAAGAATTGTTATCTGGCAGAAAATGCCACCATAGTGGGCGACGTTACCATTGGGGATGATTGCAGCATTTGGTTTAACACAGTTTTACGTGGAGATGTCAACTGGATAAAGATTGGTGATAAAGTAAATATCCAGGATGGAGCAGTATTGCATACCCTGTATCAAAAATCTGTTATAGTAATAGGTGATTCTGTGTCTGTCGGACATAACGCTGTCATTCATGGAGCCAATATTCAAAACCGCGTTTTAGTAGGGATTGGTGCTATTATTCTGGATCATGCAGTTATTGGGGAAAACTCCATAATTGCAGCCGGAGCATTAGTAAAAGACTCAACTATTGTTGAACCTAATAGTATATATGCAGGAGTGCCAGCAATAAAAATCAAGGAAATTGATCCCGAACAAAGCCGGGAAATGATAGATAAAATAGCTAATAACTACCTGTTTTATTCAGGATGGTTTAAGGAGTGACAAGATGGACTTCGGACTTTGGACCTCGGACTACGGACCCCGGACCTTTATTCCCCCAGCATCTTTGCAACCATATTGTCTAGTACTTCTCTTGATCCACTTGAGTGAAAAGTATATTGGGCTTGATCCTGCTCTGGATGTAAACCATTGCTTTGAATGAGTATCCTTTGCACTTGTTTTGCTACTGCTGGTGACGGATTGTGAATAGTGATTTCGCGAGGCACAATCTCCCTGATGACCGGAATCAGAAATGGATAATGTGTACATCCTAGAACTAACTGATCGATTCCCTCACTAACCATAGGATCCAGATATGAATGCAAAAGAGACCGAGCCTCTTCTGAAATAGCCTTTCCTTGTTCGACTAACTCAACCAAACCGTCCCCAATTGCTATATTGATTTCAACATCTTTGGCTAATCGACTTTTTGTTCTTCTAAAATGTTCGGCTTCAAAAGTTTGAGCAGTAGCTAAAACCCCGATCTGTCCAGTCAGTGATTTTTCAGCGGCAGGCTTTATGGCTGGTTCCATACCAACAAATGGTACATTAAAGATCCTTCTTAAATGTTCAATGGCGATACCAGTTGCTGTGTTGCAAGCAATAACAATGATTTTGGCTCCTTGTGACAACAAAAATCTGCTAATCTCTTCCGAGTATTGAATTATTTCTTCTGGCTTATGCCTTCCGTATGGAGCATGATCCGAATCAGCCATGTATATAACAGGCTCATGTGGAAGAAGTGCTCTCACTTCATGCCAAACACTTAATCCTCCAATGCCAGAATCAAAAACACCAATTGGAGCTAATTTATCCATAAAAAATCCTTGCCGTAATATACGACAAGGATTAGTTTAATGGTAATATTTCTTCTACAGTATACCGAGTTTCTTCTTTACAGGTTCCAGGAGATTTAATGCGCCTTCTGGAAAATAGATAACAGCACCGGTTCCAGTGTCGAGAACATAGGTGTAATCCATTTCAACTGCTACTTCTTTTATAGCTTTTTGAGCCTTATCAATTATAGGCTGAAATAACTCGCCCTGCAGTTTCTGCAATTCCTGATCAGCGGCTGTACCAAAAGTCTGAATTCTCCCCTGAAGATCATTTAATGCTGCTTCTTTTGTTTGGCGAATCAGGTCAGAAAGAGAATCACGCTGTTGGAGATAGGCATCATACTGCCTATTCAGCTCAACTTCAAGCTCTTCACTTTGCTTAATAAAATCTTGTCTTTTAGTTTCTAAAACACTCAAAGCGCTATCGCGCTCTGGCATCAGCATTAACAGCTCATTTGAATTAATGTATCCAATCTTTTGCTGTGCTTTGGCATCGCTGGCTGACCCTGCGAAAAATACTACACTTACGATCAGGGCCAATACTAATTTCTTCATTCGTACTTTATTTTAAGTTTGGTCAGAACTATCTAGTTCTGTGGTATTTATTTAAGGGCTACAAAGATAGAAATTAATTCGTAATTCCCATCTTCTCCAGCACATCATCACTTTTATCCCAACGTGGATTCGTGTATAACATGGTGGGTCCTGATGCAGAATCAAATATGATTGCATAAGCCCCTTCATCAGCTAAAGCTTTAATTGCATTAAACACTTGATCCTGTATGGGTTTTACTAATTCCTGTCTTTTCTTATACAACTCACCTTCCGGAGCAAAATACTTCTTCTGCAAATCTTTCACCTCTTTTTCTCTTTGTATAATAGCATCTTCGCGCTTGGTTCTCATATCTTCAGTAAGGAGAACTCGCTCAGCCTGGTAGTTTTTATACAGTTTTTCAACTTCAGTCATGCCTTCTTCAATTTCTTTTTGCCAATCAGATGAGAATTTATCTAACTGGTTTTGTGCCGCTTCGTACGCAGGAATACGACCTAAAATATATTCAGTGTCCACATATGCGAACTTCTGGCTAAAACCCATTGTTACTCCCAACAGGGCCACCAATAAAGTGAGACTTATTTTTTTCATAATGATTTTATTTATTATCAAAGCTTCGCAAGAATTATACCAAATACAGGTTTTCAGTTTTCAGTTTTCAGTTTTCAACAATACCTAATTCCTAAACCTATCACTTAAGCCCTAAAGCCCTACGCCTTATGCCCTAAGTCCTACGCTCTTATTAAAGCTGCGGTCCTAATACAAAGTGAAACTGGCTACCTCCCTGTCCGGGACTATGAGATAATTCATCGAATCCATATCCCCAATCAACTCCCATCATCCCAAACATTGGCAGGAATATTCTCACACCTACACCGGCCGAGCGTACCATATTGAATGGATTGAAATCCTTGAACTCATACCAGGCATTTCCGGCCTCCACAAATGCAAGAGCAAATAAAGTAGCATTCGGATCGAGAGAAATAGGGAAGCGCAATTCCATAGTGAATTTATCATATAAATTCGCACCCTTATCAGGTGTAACTGATCCATTCGCATAACCACGCATAGAAATCACATCACGCCCATAATAACTGTATCCCATCATTCCATCGCCTCCAACCTCAAAACCTTCAAAAGGTGACCTGGCATCTGTATCATAGAAACCCAGGTAACCAAATTCAGCTTTAGTAGCCAGAACAAAATCCTTGTCTTCACCGATTGTCCACAATTTTGTATACCAACTGGCTTTAAATGTCCATTTATGGTACTCAATCCATCTGAATCTATCTTCTTGCGACATAATTGAATAATCCTTACCATTCAATTTAGAATAAGGAGGAGTAATCTGTAAAGCAGCTGAGAAATTTGATCCCCGGCGAGGATAGATTATCTGGTCAGTTGAGTTACGTCCGAGAGTAGTGGTAAAGCTTAAATTATTACTCATACCATTTTTAATTACAAAATACGACCAGTCTTCCAGTTTATATCTTTGGTATGACAACTGATTAAAAAGGGTAAAGAAATCATCCGGCCATGACAGGCGCCGTCCAAGTCCGACAGATGCTCCTGTTATTTGCATGGCTTGTCTTGATGGATCCTCCACCTGGCGTCCATTGGTCTGAACTGTTCGATAAAGAGAAACTGACAGTGAATTAGGCTTTCTGCCACCTAACCATGGCTCAACAAATGAGGCACTGTATGACTGATAGTATTTACCATTTGACTGTGCCCTGAGACTCAGATTCTGTCCGTCTCCTGAAGGCAGTGGTCTCCATGCATCTTTATTGAAAAGATTTCTGGCAGAAAAATTACCAAATCTCACTCCCAGGGTACCAATAACCATTCCAGCTCCCCAACCACCAGAAATTTCTATCTGATCGTTGGCTCTTTCTACCAACTGATATTCAATATCAACAGTTCCATTCTCCGGATCAGGAACAGGTATGGGATTTATTGATTCGGGATCGAAGAAACCCAGCTGTGCTAATTCCCGAACCGAACGCATCACTTCCGATCGGTTAAATAATTCTCCGGGCTTGCTTCTTATCTCTCTTCTGATCACATGCTCGTTGGTGCGATCATTACCAGTAATAGTTATATTATTTATCCTGGCCTGAGGACCTTCATAAATCCGGATCTCCAAATCAATTGAATCGCCTTCAATATTTACTTCAACCGGAGTGGATCGGTAAAAAAGATATCCCTCATTAAGGTAAGCATTATTAACAGCATCCGGAGCCATTACTAAACGATCATCAAGCAAGGTCTGATCAAATATATCCCCCCGCTCAATCATGAGAAATTCAGTTAGCCTCTCGGATGAATATTTGGTATTCCCGACCCATGAAATATCTCTGAAAAAGTATTGTTTTCCTTCCAGAACACTGATAACCATCCCAATAGTTCCGTCATCATTCTTATATAATGAATCATTGAGTATGCGGGCATCCCGGTATCCCAACTCATTATATTTAATCAAAATATTGTCGAGATCATCTTCAACATTGCTTTCTATGTACTTTGAGGTCTTAAAGATATTGTACCAGGTCTTCTGCTTGGTTTCTTTCATTACTCTCCGGAGCTTTTTCTCCGGAATAACAGAGACACCTTCAAAAACTATCTCTCGAATCTTTACTCTGTCATTTTTAGAAACCTGAATGTCCAGAACTGAAGAATTCTGCATAACAGAGTCTTCCTTCTGCTTGATTATAACTTCTGTATTCAGGTACCCTTTAGAAATAAAATGATCTTTAATTATCCTTTCAGTCCGGCTCATCAGATTAGAAGTAACCTGACTTCCTCTCACCAGTTTAACCTTATCGCGGAGATCATCCGCCTCGGTTTTATTTACTCCGGAGAATGAAAAACGGGATAAACGAGGTTGTTCCTGGAGATATATATCCAGAAAAACTTTCTCGTCAATTATCTTTGTAACAGTTATCTGGATATCAGAGAACAGTTTTTGTTCCCACAGCTTTTCCATTGCTTCTGATATCTTAGACCCCGGGACATCAATGATTTCACCTACCGCCAAACCTGACACATTGGCTAGCACACTTTTACTCAGGTACTGTATTCCTGAAACTGTAATGCCACCAATTTCATACTTTTTTGGTGTTGAATATTCAATAACTTTCAAACTTTTCTCCTCTTGCGTTTGTGACCAGCCGGGAGCTGTCACAAGCATGGCAATCAGGAAAATAAAGATCGTTCTCTTCATACTTGGTTTAACTTTATTAGAGTTGCTCACTGGTTTTGCCAAATCGTCTTTCACGACTTTGGAAATCCAATAATGCAGCATAATAATCTTCTTTACTAAAATCGGGCCACAATTTATCGGTAAAAAATAATTCTGAATACGCTATTTGATAAAGGAGAAAATTACTAACTCTTTGTTCTCCACCCGTTCTTATAAGTAACTCAGGATCTGGGATATCACTTGTTGCAAGAAAGCTACCGAATTTCTCCTCATCAATGTCTGCAGCTTTTACTTTTCCATCCAGAGCCTCATTCATCAGATCTCTGACAGCCTTCAAAATCTCCCATCTCGCACTATACGAAAGAGCCAGCGCCAGGTTTAGTCCTGTGTTTGTACTGGTTTTTTCTTTTAAATGCCTAATTTGCTCTCTGGTAACATTTGGTAACTGTGAAATATCACCAATTGTTGAGAATCGAACATTATTATCATCCAGCTTTTTTGATTCTTTCTTAATTGTAGAAACAAGAAGTGCCATTAGTGCCTTCACTTCCTCAGGAGGCCGACTCCAGTTTTCGGTAGAGAAAGCGTATAATGTTAAGTACTCAACACCCAATTCTCCTGATGCCTCCACCACTTCCCTGACAGGTGTAACGCCATTCCGATGACCGAACATACGTGCTACTCCCTTTTTCCTTGCCCACCTTCCATTACCATCCATAATAATGGCAACATGTCTGGGCAATTCTTTCAGGTCTAGTTTATCTTTAAGGCTCATCACTTCTTTTTCTTCTTCGTATTCTCGTAATATGGACAGTCTTTACACTTTTTTTCCACTTTATAGTGTAAGGTTATTCCGGCAAAGCTATACCAATTACTTGGCAAAATAAATGATCCAACAGGAATCCCTGATCCAACTTTCTTTCTCAGACTCCATTCTGCTGAGACTCCCAGGTTTTCAGCAAGTCGGAATTTGGCTCCAAGAATGAATGGTATACTCACCGGGAAAGCACTTGCATCCGGATTGTAATACGCAACTCCTGTGGCGACAAAGGTACTTACTTTTGGGGTTTCCCTCCTGGGATCCAGAGGTAAAAAATTAAATTCAAATAAAGCATGCAAATCAAGTCCGCTCAAACCTCCAGCCGGAGCAAGAGCATAATTCCCTCCTGCTCTGAGACTATACCTTGGATTCAGGTTATATCTGTAAAATGCTCCTACAGCAGGAACCACAGTACCTGGCAGCGGTATCGGCAGAATGGAAAAGACATGTTGCTGATTCATCCCAAGAAATACTCCATAATCAGAACTTTCCTGGGCCTTTATCCCTGAAAAAACTATAATTACCCCTACTACCAGACCTATTCTCTTCATCCGACTGCTATATATTGTAAGTTAATGCAAATTATGATTCACTTACAATAACTAGTAAAGCGCAAATATAGTATAAAATTACGGTTAAAAATCTCAGTTTCTTTTGTCGGCTCCCCACATAAGTTTTGTTCGCAGGGTGTTATAAAATGAGTGGTCTTTTAGCCTGAGTGTCTTGACAACAAAGGGTGCCTTGCTTATTTTTAATTCAAGACCAGATTCGACCACTACAGACCTGGAATCCAGAGAAACCAGAATATGTCCTCCCCGACCTTCCATTTGTAATGTCAGTTCTTTACGATCAGGATAAACAAGTGGTCGTACTGTAAGGTTGTGAGGTGCAATCGGAGCAATAATAAAATCATTGGCATCAGGTACAACTAATGGTCCACCAACACTTAATGAATAAGCTGTTGATCCGGTAGGGGTCGACACAATCAAACCGTCAGTCCAATAGGTATTCAGGTATTCACCATCTAAAAAGGCTTTAATTTTTATCATAGAAGAATCATCCCTTTTATGAACAGTGAGCTCATTCAAAGCGAAATTAAAATCCCCAAATAATTCCTGATCTGTTCTTAATTGTATAAGTGTTCTTTCCTCAGTATTATACAAACCATGAGAGATACTATCGATTGCTGTAGAGATTTCTTCCTGAGCAATATCAGCAAGAAACCCCAATCGTCCTGCATTGATTCCAGCTATAGGAATATCCTTGTTTCTAACTATTGTTGCAGCTTCCAGAAAAGTGCCATCACCACCAATGCTCAGCATATAATCAGCATTTACAGGCAGGTCATCTGAATTTGTAAAACTCCCTGAAAAAGAAAATTCTTCTTCTAAAGATTCCCGTACAAAATCAAGAAAGGGCTCAAAAAAATAAATCTGAGCACCATGGTCTTCTAAACGTGCCAGCAATAATCTGAAGTGAAGTCTGAATGAATCATTGAAAGATCTGCCAAAAAGCAGAACCACAAATGCTTTGGGTTCAATATTTCTATTCATTGCATCCGTTTTAATTTAGATTCAAAATGGTTTTATTTTTTGTCATGCTCGGTTCAAATGTTTAAAAACCTCATGAATTCTTCATAACGGTCACGATAGAGAGCATCCAGTTTATCATCCTCAAGAAATGAAGCTTTTATCGAATAGTCATAACGTTCAAGTGATCGGATGATTGCACTCATATCATTCGTATTGACTTTGATGGTGAGCTCCAGCTCCATAGAATCTTCCTGAGTGTCGACATATACACTTAATATCTTAGCATTGTTCTCCTCAATAATCCTGCTGATTTCTGTTAAACTATAATCATGGACTGTCATTGCAAGAACTAATATTCCTCCTGGCTGATTTGCACTAGTTAATTTCGCGAATTGTAAGATCAGATCATGCATACTGATAAGGCCAAGATATTCCTTGCCTTCTTTGACAACCGGCACAACAGATAGTTTCAGGCGACTAATCAATTCAATCACTTCATAAATGTGTTGGTTTTCATCAACAAAAGGGCTGAACAAAGACAGATTATGATTCCCAAGAGCCTGTTCCACATCGTCGAGAGCGTAGATATCGTTATCAGAAATCAGTCCCAGAAAGTCAGAATTATTAACAATTGGCAAGTGAGAGACTCTGAATGTCTCCATCCAACTTAATGCCTGTGCTCCTGTATCAGAAGTTTTTACAGATGGTAGAACGTCTGAAATCAACTCTTTTGCCAACATAATCCTGATTAAATAATATCTGTACCTTTGTAAAAATAACGCTTTGATTTAAGAAAATCATGACTCGCTTAAGTGTAAATATAAATAAAATTGCCACACTCCGTAATGCTCGCGGAGGGAAGGTGCCAAGTGTTCTTAAAGCAGCATCTGATTGTCAGGAATATGGAGCTCAAGGTATTACTGTTCATCCCAGACCTGATGAGCGGCATATTCGTTACCAGGATGTACTTGACCTTAAGCCACTGGTTTACACCGAATTTAATATTGAGGGATTTCCTTCGGATGAATTTTTAGACCTTGTCATCTCTGTTAATCCTGAACAAGTAACACTAGTCCCCGATCCTCCTGGTGCTCTTACCTCCAACGCTGGCTGGGACACAATCAAGAACAAAACAAAACTCAAAGCCATTATTTCCAGGCTTCATCAGTCAGGAATCAGAACCTCAATCTTCATAGATACTGATACAGAAAATATCAGACAAGCAAGTGAAACAGGTACTGACCGCCTGGAATTATATACCGAACCTTATGCCAATATGTATAAAACAAACAGGGATGAGGCTATTGCACCGTTCATTGTAGCAGCTGAAACCGCTCAGGAGAATGGTCTGGGTTTAAATGCTGGTCATGATCTCGATCTGCAGAACCTTGAGTACTTTGCTTCAAATATTCCCGGATTACTTGAAGTCAGTATTGGACATGCTCTCATTTCTGATGCCTTGTATTACGGGCTGGAGAATACAATAATGATGTACAGAAGAAAATTAGTTCATGCTTGAAAAAATCAGAAAAGACAAGATCCTGTTTCTTGATATTGAAACAGTCCCCCAATCCGACCAATGGGAAAACCTTTCCGACAAGATGCAATCTCTGTGGGAAAAAAAATCGAAAGGGCTAAGAGCAGATGAGGAAAGTCCTGAAGATGTTTACCAGAAGGCTGGAATTTATGCTGAATTTGGTAAAGTTATTTGCGTTTCTGTTGGAGCTTTTGCTCAAAAAGGTGATCAATACATCTTTCGAATGAAATCGTACGCCAGCAAAGATGAAAAACAATTGCTTCTTGAGGTGGCAGCAATGCTCAGAAAATATTCTGGTGAAGGCGAACGAAATCTCTGTGCACATAATGGCAAAGATTTTGACTTTCCGTATATGGCACGAAGAATGCTTATTAATGGCATTAAGCTTCCCGGAATACTGGATACAGCAGGAAAAAAACCATGGGAGGTAAATCACCTCGACACAATGGAGTTATGGAAATTCGGAGCATACAGACATTATGCCTCTCTTGATTTGCTCACCACAATATTCGGAATCCCAACACCAAAAGATGACATTGATGGTAGTCAGGTTGCACAGGTTTTCTATGAGGAAAATGACCTGGAACGAATTGTACAATACTGTGAAAAGGATGTGCTGGCAATTGCCCAGCTCTATTTGAAGTGGCGTGGTGAGCCTTTGCTTAACGATGATCAGCTTGTTATTATCAAGGAATAGATAGAAGTAACACAAGTACCACAAGTACCTTATGTACTATGAGCTACTTTAATGTTATGTGTTAAGTAAAAAATGTTTTACGGTATTTATAAATATCTCTGGTTGTTCTGCGTGTAGCCAGTGACCTGCCTTTTGAATTCGTTTAATTTCTGCTTCCGGAAATATCATTTTAATGGCATCTTCATCCGCAGCTTTGATGTATTGAGATTGCTGGCCCTTAAAGAACAATACAGGAAACTGATCATACCCACCCTCCGGCAGTTGATCAGGAAGCAATCCATCAAGCAGACTGTTTATATTATTATATAATCCATCCAGATTAATAATCCACTTATACTTTTCGCCTGTCTGACGTTTGAGGTTTTTATATAGAAACTGTCTTAAGCGCTTATCCGGCAGGCTATTGACTAATTTATCGTCAATTTCACGTAAATTATTGAGAATGGATAAATCAAGACTCCGTAATGCACTAATTATCTGCCTGTGCCCATGATTTGCCGAATCATCGTTTTTCTTATGCTCATATGGTAAAGGACTTATATCTACCACGATGAGTTTGGATATGCGCATAGGATATTGAGTGGCATAATACATTGCCGTTTTCCCTCCCATAGAATGACCAAGAAGCATAACTTTGTTAAGATCGAGCTCATTAATCAAATCATTAAGATCATCCATCAGGAGAGGATAGCTATGTTGATTTGAATGTGGTGATTTACCATGATTGCGCTGATCCACCATATAAACCTCACAGATATCTGACAAGAGTTCAGCAATTCTTAACCAGTTCCCTCCTGAACCATAGAGACCATGTAAAATAATCAAGGGATGACCGGAGCCTAACTTTTCGTAATGCAGTTTCATTTATCCAGTTAATTATCGGCTAAATACTGCTTAATCAGGCTTACTAAAACACGAATACCCACTTCATTTTCTCCCCCTTGAGGAATTATAAGATCGGCATAGCGTTTTGAAGGCTCAATAAATTCAAGATGCATTGGTTTTACAGTTGACTCATAACGATCAAGCACTGCCTTAACTGAGCGGCCGCGATCAATTATATCACGGGTAATAACCCTCCCAAGCCGGTCATCAGCATCGGCGTCAACATATACTTTCAAATCCATCATTTCTCTCAGTCCCGGATCAGTCAAAACCAGAATTCCTTCAATTATAATAACAGGTTTAGGATCTACCGGAATAGTTTCTGATGATCTGATACAGGTCAGGTAACTGTATATGGGTTGTTGAATTAGCTGCCCATGCCTCAACTGCTTTATATGGTTTATCAGCAAAGACCATTCAATGGATTCAGGATGATCGAAATTCAGACGCTGACGATCTTCAAGTAGTAAGGATGAGTTATCACGGTAATATGAATCCTGTGGTAAAAGTGCTACTTTCCCCTCGGGTAAATGCTCTATTATTTTCTTCACCACGGTTGTTTTTCCAGATCCTGTACCGCCGGCAATTCCTACTACTAACATATGCTTGTTTTTACAGTTTAGCTAAACGAATTGTATATTTGCATCATGATTCGTCACATCGTGCTCTTCAAATTAAGAGAATTTTCTTCAGAAGAAGAAAGAAATCAGGCTTTAGAAGATGTTTTACTCAACTTTCGTAGTCTGAAAGGTGAAATTCCACAAATAAGGGAATACCAGGTACAGGCAAATATTGTGGAAGGCATAGCCTCTTGCGATGTTATTATTAACAGCTGTTTCGATTCCCTGGCCGATCTGAAAGCTTATCAGACTCATCCGGCTCACCAATACGCTGTTGAGCAGAACAAACAATGGTCTGAAAGCAAGGTAGTAGCCGATTACTACGAAACTACCGATTACTGAATCATGAATCCTCAATAATAAGAGAAATGCTGTATCCAATAAAATTTAAACCTCAATATCACTACCGGATCTGGGGAGGAAGCAAGTTGAAAAAACTAATGAACAAGGTCGATGCTCCTGAAAAAACCGGTGAAAGCTGGGAGATTTCAGCTGTTGAAAATTCTTTATCAGTAGTTGCCAATGGTTTTCTAAATGGCAATACAATTGAGGAAATTGCTGAAATTTATATGGGTGACTTGTTGGGCGACTCAGTTTATGAGAAATTCGGACCGGAGTTTCCGCTTCTCATCAAATTAATAGATGCCAACGACATTCTTTCAATTCAGGTACACCCTGATGATAAGCTGGCAGCATCAAGGCACAGTGCTTACGGAAAAACTGAGATGTGGCATATAATTGACTCTGATCCGGGTTCAAGTCTTTTTAGTGGATTCAAACAGGAGATGAGCAAGGAAAGCTATCTTGAAGCGATGAAGAATGGCAATATTAAGGATTTCCTGAATGAAGAAAAGGCTGGGCCGGGAGATACTTTTTACATTCCGGCTGGTCGTGTTCATGCTACCGGAGCAGGCATATTATTCGCCGAAATACAGCAAACAAGTGATATCACTTATAGGATTTATGATTGGGACAGAGTTGATGTAAATGGCACAGCTCGTGACCTGCACACAGACTTAGCTGTTGATGCTATTGATTATAAGCATCATGCAGATTACCGAACACATTATTCTAAAAACAAAAACCAGGCAAACGAATTAGTTAGTAGTCCTTATTTCACGGTGAATTATTTTCCATTTGATCAAGTGGTTGATTTTGATTACCAGTCTCTGGATTCTTTTGTAATATATATATGTCTGAAAGGTGCCTGCAAAGTTGAGTTTGGCAATTCCGGATCAGAAAATTTACAGACAGGGGAAACGATTCTTATACCTGCAGCACTAAAAAACATTCGTGTGAATCCTTCTGTGGCTACTGAAATTCTCGAAGTATATATTAATAACCCGGTAACTGATAACCTTTCATGATTATTCAATCCGCTAAGTTCGTAATGAGCAACACCAGGCTAGACAAATGCCCCAAGCCGAATAAGCCTGAGTATGCATTTATCGGCAGATCGAATGTTGGAAAATCTTCTCTGATTAATATGCTTACCGGGCGAAAATCCCTGGCCAAGATTTCAGGCAAACCAGGAAAGACACAATTAATTAATCACTTTATCATTAATGAAAAATGGTATCTGGTTGATCTGCCAGGCTACGGTTATGCCAAAGTAGGAAAAGAAAAAAGAAGCTCCTGGATGCAATTCACTATTGAATATGTTACCAAACGCGAAAACTTACAATGCCTGTTTATCTTAATTGACGCACGAATTGATCCTCAAACCATTGATCTGGAGTTTATTGATCAGATGGGACAAAATCAAATTCCCTTTAATCTGATATTCACTAAAACAGATAAAATGTCGGCAAGTCAGATTCAAAAAAACATCAGCAAATTCAGAGAAGCTCTTGCTGAAACATGGGAAGAATTACCAGATTATTTTGTTAGTTCAGCAAGGACAGGGCGAGGTGGTGATGAAATATTGTCTTTCATTAGTAAAACCAATTCAGATTTCTAAGCATCTTTCTTTACCTCATGGGTGAACAAAGAGCTGAGATATTTTCTAACTTTGCAAACAATAACTTGTATTTCCAATCTAACTATTGAATCATGCCACACAACAGCTCGATCAAAGTCTTTTCTGGTTCTGCCACCAAATACCTTTCTGAAAAAATTGCCAATTCATATGGTGTTGAATTAGGTGATGTTAGGATTCAGCGTTTTGCCGATGGTGAGTTTCAGCCAAGTTTTGAGGAATCGCTGAGGGGAGATCACGTTTTTATTATTCAATCCACATTTTCACCATCCGACAATTTACTGGAATTATTATTCCTGATTGATGCTGCAAAAAGGGCGTCAGCTTATAAGATAGTTGCAGTGATCCCATATTTTGGCTTTGCCCGACAAGATCGTAAAGACCGTCCTCGTGTGTCGATTGCTGCCAAGCTTATTTCCAATCTACTTGTGTCATCAGGTGTTGATCGTATTATTACAATGGACCTCCATGCTGACCAGATCCAGGGATTTTTTGATGTACCTGTTGATCACATGTATGCTTCTCGGGTCTTCATAAAATATATCAAATCACTTGAAATAGACAAGCTTGTTATTGCCTCACCAGACACCGGAGGGACAAAGAGAGCAAACAGTTATTCAAAATTTCTTGACACCCCAATGGTTATTTGTCATAAAACCAGGAAAGTAGCGAATGTAGTAGCGGAGATGACCATTATTGGAGATGTAAAGGACAAGAATGTTATTCTGGTTGATGACATGATTGATACGGGTGGTACTATTGCCAAGGCTGCTGATCTGATAATGAAAAATGGTGCTCTTTCTGTGCGCTGCATGGTAACTCATGCTCTCTTCACTGGTCCTGCCTTAGAGAGAATTGAAAACTCTGCTTTGATAGAAGTTGTTGTAACCGACTCTATCCCGCTTAAAACAACTTGTGCTAAGGTTAAAGTAATATCTATTGCTGACATCTTTGCGGATGTCATCCGCAAAGCCTATAATAATGAGTCAATAAGTAACAGTTTCTTGTTTTAATTCACTATATTTGCAGCCTTAAAAATTGCCGGATAAAAAAGTGTAATGGGGGACTCATCCGGTACCGGACCGGCCTGGTATTGACAAGTCCTGAGTAGCACGCAAAAAAAAAGATGAAAACATTTGATTTAAAAGGTACTGTTCGCAAGGACCTGGGCAAAAAAGCCACAAAGCAAGTTAGAAAAGAAGATCTAATTCCGTGTGTATTGTATGGTGGAGAATCACCAGTTCATTTCACTGCACCGATCAACGATTTCAGACATCTTCTGTATACGCCTCATGTATTTTTAGTCAATCTTAATATTGACGAAAAGCCATGTCAGGCTGTTATGCAAGATGTTCAATTCCATCCTGTATCAGATGCAGTTTTGCATATTGATTTCCTGCTGGTAACAGACGAATCGCCAGTTAGTATTCGCATTCCCGTTTTGACTAATGGCTTTGCTCTAGGTGTTCAAGATGGAGGAAAACTCAAAGTTGAGATGCGTCGCCTGAAAGTAAAGGCTTTACCGAGATATCTTCCTGATTCCCTTGATATTGATGTCACCGACATTGAGCTGGGTCAATCAGTTAAGGTACGTGAACTCGATTTCGAGAACATGGAATTACTTGATCCCCGCAACTCTGTTGTTGTATCAGTGAAACTGACACGTGTCGCCAAAGGAATGGCTGCTGCTGATGAAGAAGAAGAAGAAGAGATTGAAGGAGAAGAGGGTGAAGAATCAGGAGAAGAAGCTTCTGACAGCGAATAGGGAAACATGAAAATGATAATAACCTAAGCAGGTGAAATATCTCATTTTCGGTCTTGGTAACATTGGGTCGGAGTATGAAAATACAAGACACAATATAGGATTTACAATATTGGACGCCCTTGCAGAGGCGTCCAATGTTGTTTTTAGCCATAAAAGACATGCGTTTGTCTCAGAATTCAGATATAAAGGACGAACCTTTATTCTGATAAAGCCCACAAGCTATATGAATTTAAGTGGCAAGGCTGTAAATTACTGGCTGAGTAAAGAAAAAGCAATTCCTGCAAACATGCTGGTTCTGGTTGATGATCTGGCTTTGCAATTTGGTCACCTGAGACTTAGAGCAAAAGGAGGAGATGGCGGACACAATGGACTCAAAAGTATAATTGAAACTCTTGGAACACAAACATTCGCCCGCCTGAGGTTTGGGATTGGAAATGAATTTCAACCTGGCAATCAGGTAAATCATGTTCTGGGACCATGGAACTCTCAGGAAAAGAAACAATTAGATGAAAGGTTATCTGTGGTACATGATCTGATTAGAGCATTCGGAACCATAGGACTTGAACGCACCATGAATACTTTCAACAACAATTTTCCCGAAATTACCTGATTAGTTGTTTGTTAAAGATCTGTTAACACATTTTGTCTCTTTCCATAAGGAGTGTACTTTTGCACCATGATACGCTTACTAAGTAAAAAAATATCAATCCGACTGCTGATAATATTATCAGCATTATCATTAATAGGACTGGTTACCACTCAAATTTTCTGGATTAATAATGCCATAAATTTGGCAAACCAGCAATTTGACAATCGTGTAAGCATCGCCTTACAGGGTGCATTGGATGAATACGTCCAACTATTCCAGGACAATGAAGATGCCACTAAGAGTGGATGCTTAGGGTCTTGTTCTCTGAATGACAGTATTTTTATTAATCTGATTCCTACAGCCATTGACTCTTTGCTTAAAGTCCATTTCGCGTATCACGGATTGGATACTGTATTTGAATTCTCAATTGTAAAGTGTGATACTGAGGAGAAACTGTTCAAGAAAGATGGATTACTATTGAATAAGACCAAGACCAGCCATCACAGAATAAGTTTATCATGTTTGCAACATAAAGATAGTCATCATATGGAGGTGGTTTTTGGATCACGAAAGAAGTTTGTCTTATCTGAGATGATGTTATGGCTGATTGCTTCAATTATTTTCCTTTTTATCGTAATATGGAGTTTTACTTTCATTGTAATGACAATTATCAAACAGAAGAAAATAAGCGAAATAAGGAACGACTTCATTAACAACATGACACACGAGTTTAAAACGCCTATTGCGAATATAAGCCTTGCCTCTGAAGTACTTATGAGACCAGACACAAAATCAGATTCTAACAAAATTGATCAGTACGCGAAAATAATCCACCAGGAAAACATAAGAATGGGGAATCAGGTTGAACGTGTTATTCAAGTAGCTGCTGGTGATGGAGATGAAATGACTCTTCATCCTGAAATAGTAGATATTCATGATCTGATTACAGAAGCCGTTCAGCATGTCTGTCTTAAAGAATGTGATACAGATGCTAATGTTGAATATAAGTTTGAAGCTGAACGTCATCTGATTTGGGTCGATCCAATGCATTTTACTAATGTAGTCCACAATCTGATCGATAATGCCCAGAAGTACTCAAAGGGTTCACCCAGAATTCTTATCACGACTAAAAATCTTAATGGGAATATAAGAATTGATTTTATTGATGAGGGTATCGGAATCTCAGCAGACTCCCAGAAACATATTTTTGAAAAATTCTACCGGGTTCCGACCGGTAACGTTCATAATGTTAAGGGCTTTGGATTAGGCTTGCATTATGTTAAAACTATCATTGAGGATCAGGGTGGCAAAATTGAATTGAAAAGCGAAATTGGACATGGAAGCTGTTTTACTCTTGTTTTTCCCATAAAAAGTTAATCCCTAACGAACCGAGCATGACAAAAACAAAACCATTTTGACACACAACGATAATTGCTTTTTGTTTTACGAGCTCTCCCGATTCATCGGGACAAATGAAATAGGTATATGAAAAAAAATAAAGCAAATATTCTACTGGTAGAAGATGATCATAATCTTGGGTTTATGTTGAAAGACTTTCTGTCAATGGAGGGGTATATGATTAATCTTCAGCGAGATGGAAAAGCTGGTATGAATGCTTTCAGGAGTCAGACATTTGACTTATGTATTCTTGACATTATGATGCCTGTCCAGGATGGCTTCTCTCTTGCCCAGGAAATCCGAAAGGCAGATTCTCACGTTCCCATTGTTTTTCTGACAGCCAAAACCATGGAACAAGACCGTATTCGAGGTTTCAAACTAGGTGCCGATGATTATATAACCAAACCTTTTAGTACTGAAGAGTTAAAATTAAGACTGGAAGTTATTCTAAAAAGGTCTGCGCATATCGACGGAATAGTAGAAAAAGAAGAGTATAAAGTTGGAAATTACACTTTCGATTTTGCGAATCAAATATTGAAACATAGTTCAGGAGATAAAAAGTTAACCAACAAAGAAGCTCTTGTATTCAGACTCCTATGTCGCAATATCAATCAGTTGGTTAGAAGAGAAGTTGCATTAACAAGCATATGGGGTGCAGATGATTATTTCATGGGCAGAAGCATGGATGTTTATATAGCCAAACTCAGGAGTTATTTGAAAAATGATCCGACAGTTTCAATACTGAATGTTCATGGAACAGGATTCAAGTTAGAATCAAAAAAGTCTTGAGCGATCAAACCAGAATAGATAAATGGTTGTGGGCCGTGCGAATATTTAAAAGTCGCAACCTGGCCAGCGAGTTCTGTAAATCAGGAAAAGTACTGATCAATGAGCAGGCCGTTAAACCTTCACGCTCAGTAAACATTGGTGATATCATTCAGGTTCGAAAACCTCCGGTAACATATAGCTACAAGGTTTTAGGCATAATTGGCAAACGTGTATCAGCAAAAATTGCGGTTGAACATGTAGAAAACATAACCCCGACAGAAGAGATTGACAGATTAAAAAACATTCAGAAATCTGCCTTCATAAAACGGGATCGTGGAGCTGGCCGTCCGACAAAAAAAGAACGCAGAGATATTGACAAACTCCGTGAATAAAAGAAAGTAATGTATATAGCGAAAGAAAAAAGAAAAAATAATATTGCTGAATATATCCTGTATATGTGGCAAATTGAAGATATGCTCCGTGCATACAACTTCAGGCTTGACAATATTGAGAAGGAATTAATACCTCAGTACCAGGGAAGTGAAGAACAAACTAAGGAACTGACCAACTGGTACAGTGGATTGGCTGAGTCAATGTTGTCAGAGGGATTGCGCAACAAAGGACACCTGCAAATTCTGGATAGCCTGACCGAAGAGCTGAATGATTTTCATTTCAGATTAATTGACAGCTCACATCAGCCTGAATACCAAAAGAAATACCTGAGCAACATCAACAATATCAGTGAGCTAAGAAACCGAATGGGAAACAAAGAAAAGATTACTGATATGGAAGTTTGTCTCACAGCTTTGTACGGCTTGCTTCTCATGAGATTGAAAAAGAAAGAGATATCCAAAGAAACAGAAGAGATAATATCTGGCTTTAGTGAGCTACTAGCAGATCTTTCTCAATTATTTAAAAAATATGAAGAAGGTCAAATTGAGATTTAAGCTTTAAATCAGCTCAATGATCCCACTGATTCCCGAATATAGAGCCAAAGCTAATATGATAATTGAAGAAATCTGATTTAAGGTTTTCACAAAACGGTCTGAGACATTTCTACTAACTCTCCCAAGAAAGAAAGTAAGGCTTAGCCACCATATTAATGCCCCCGAGAAAATTCCGGCAACGACTATACCTCCTTGTGGCCAATCAGATGCACTGTTTGTCAGATTGGGAAAAATTGCAAAAATTCCCAAATAAACAATTACCATCATAGGATTGGATAAAGCCAGAACAAAACAGCTTGCAAACATATTGAATGATTTCTTAGAGCTCAGTTTATTCTGATTGACTGCAGGGCGTGATTTCTTCAACCATGTTTGAACTCCGAAAAAGAGTAGCACAAACATGATGAATATACGTATATAGCCTTGGTTTGATTCAATAAAACTGATAATTAAACCCATTCCAAGAAATGCGATGGTAGCATATATTGTGTCAGACAATGCGGAACCAATACCTGAAATAAATCCGCTTGCTCTGCCCGATCTGAATGTGCGGTTAATGACCAGTATGGTAACCGCCCCGAGGCCCACAGAGGCTGCAAAACCTAAAACAATACCTTTTATCAGGAATAGAATCATTATGAAGATTGTAAGACAAAGATAATATGGAATACCGGCATAATGCTTTAAAGATTCAGCATATTCAACATTTCCAGCTCGGGATAATGATATCGCTTAATCACCTCCTCTGAATTTCGCTCTTTTTCACGACTCGTAATCAATCTGGATACCGGCCATGCTTCCATTTCATGTTCAATATTCTGGTTTTTAAGATCCGCCGGATGAATTTCCCTCCCAATCCAGGATTTCTCTAAATCAGGTCGCAAAATAACAGGCATGCGTTTTTTTCGGTTATGAATTTTCTCCAGCAAAGGATTGGCCTTTGTTGTTAGAACAGAAAATGAGCGTACTATTTCACCAGACTCCCGATTGGTCCATTCATCAAATATTCCTGCAATGGCAAAAGGAACACCCTTCTTCAACTGAATATAATAAGGATATTTTTGTTTGTTAAGCTCATGAAATTCAAAAAAACCATTAGCCAGAATAAGGCAACGCTTATTCTTTACAGCAGATCTGAATGACGGCTTTTCTTCAACAGACTCTATTCTTGCATTAACAGTATTTGCTCTTATTTTTTTTGCTCCCTCTTCATCCCTCACCCAATGAGGGATCAGCCCCCACTTCATCTGAACAAGTTTTTCAGGCTGATCAGAGGGTATTACCGGCCAGCCTGAAAACTCAAATGCAGATTGTATGTATTTTCTTCCGAAAAATTCCTCCTCCACATAGGTGGCATCAAAGCGCTTTTTGATTTGGGCTTTATCCATCCGGATAGAAAGAAAAACACACATGACTCTATTTTGTATAATTCATATAGAAAGTTTCGCTCTGTTTTTTGTCAATTGCCTTAACACCCTCATCCAACCAGGCAGGTGCGGGCTCATCCATCAGATAATGATCAAAAAACTGCTTCATCCTAACACTCAAATCCTTACGATTAGAAAGTTTCTTGGTAAGGTTGTGCGGACCATTATTATAATTCAATAACCATGCAGGCCTCCCCAAACGCCTGAGTGCGACAAAGAACTCAACACCCTGAGCAAAAGGAACCGCACCATCATTATCATTATGTCTTATTAAACATGGCGTATTACACTGATTAGCATAAAACAAAGGACTATTCTCAAAATATTCGAGAGGCTTATCCCACAAAGAACCACCAATACGGCTTTGAGTTTTCTCATATTGCACCTGACGGCACATGCCTGACGAGGTACGAATCCCCCCATAAGCTGATGTCATGTTACTCACAGGAGCACCAGGAGAAGCCGCAGCAAACAAATCAGTCTGGGTAATAATATATGCAGCCTGATATCCCCCCCAACTCTGTCCTTGCAATCCAAGATTTTTCATGTCAATATAATCGCGCTCTTTACCCAAAGACATCACCCCGCTAACTATACTATTAAATGCTGATCTGCCTGGCTGACCAATTTTAAAATATACATCAGGCATGAAAACGAGGTAACCATTTGAAGCATAAAAAGCTGCATTAATTGTACTGGAGCTCGCCCTCGGGTAAACATGACTGTATAGACTATTAGAATGGAGTCTGTAAAAATACACCATCATAGGATACTTCTTTGCAGGATCAAAATCCTCAGGCTTATACAGCAGACCCTGATGTCTGACTCCATCATAATCAAGCCATTCGACAAGCTCTACACTCAACCAATTATAATCTCCTTGCTGAGGATTGGCTTCTGAAAGTTTAATTGCTGATTGAAATGAAAGATCACTAATCCAAACATCAGGATATTCAGTAACCGTACTCTTGGTCCATAATAGTTTTTCAGCATCTCTGGCCTTACCCATCAAGCGATAACCACATTCTTCCATGACCAACTTCTTCAATGAAGCTTCTTCGAGAGAAAAACGATAGAAACCCGATTCTTTCGTTTCAATATTAAATGCTCTGAATACATAATCTTCTTCAGGGTGAATAAACTTTTCCTCAGGATCAAGACGGGCATATCGAAGCTGCAAATCATTCTCCCGTCCGAAGCCCGATGTTATATTGATTGGTTCATTCTTACCTGCCGGATCAAAACACCAGATATCAAACTCATCGTAAAGATACATACTCTCATCATCCTTAGCCCAGCCCATTGAACCATAACTACCTACATCACTGGGATAATCATGACCTCTTTGTGCAAAACAAACATCCATTCCTTCAGTCAAACAGACCAATTTCTCCTTATCAATATTATAAACGTAGTAGTTACTGTCTTTAGGCTCCCACCAGTACAAATAGTTTCCGAATGTTGAAATCGCAGGGCTGAACTCAACAGCCTCAAAAATCATTTTGTCATCACCCGTCGTCAGATCAGTCAAATAAATATCTTTTACACTTTTAAAGTTTACAGCATTTGACAGTTCATATGGCTTATCAAAACTAGCCATGCCACGCGTAGTATGTCCAAGGTTCACCTGCCGGATGCTTTCAAGAAAATCTTTTTCAGCAAGCTGTACAAAGTTTTTCTTTTTCAAATGGACCACTGCCTTATAAGTTTTATTCTTCTCACTTGACAATCTTTTAAGCTGCATCGATTGCAGAACCACATCCTGCCAATGCCAGATATCAATATGCACCTTGTCATCAGCTAATAAGGAGTCTTTTTCTTCTGACTCAACTTCTGGCTTTGCACCAGTAGCTAGGAAAAGCATCTTACCATCATCAGAAAAAGATAATCTTCCCTTCTCGCTAACCACCCATCCGGCAGGCATTCCTTTAGTTAATGAATCAACCAGCAACTCAGGATCATCCATTTTTGCATTCCAGTAGTACAAGCTGTACACTTTAGTTTTAGCGGTATCTTCGGAATGGTAAAAAGCAAACTGTGCTCCCTCTTCATCTGATGTAAGTCCCTTTGTTACACCAGCTTTGTCCCAAATTATCTTTGACTCATTCTTTTCAGTATCATAGATATTAATTTCAGATCTGTTCAGAGAATCTTCTTCAATACTGGTTATGTACAACACATTCCCTTTCTTGGAGAATTTGTATTCGGTGACAAATGCGAAAGCTTTTTGATTCTCCAGTTTAGGATCAAGAACTATCAGCTCAGATCCTTTATATTCCTTTTTCTTCTCCTTTTTCTCATCACTTTTCTTCTCTTCACCTTCCTTCTCCTCCTCTTCACCCTCTTTCGCTTCATCTTCTTTTTTAGCTTCTGCCTTTTTTTCTTCTTCAAGCTGATATGCGATTAAAGCAGGTCCTTCCCTTGGTACGGCAAAAGATTTCAGTCTGGCCCAGCTCAGAGTGTTACCTGATTCAGGCATAAAAACAGCCAGACTGTCTTTCGGCAATTTATCCTTTTTGACTTTCTCAATTTTAGCCTGCCGGATGGTGTCTGCCTGTACTTTAATCTTATATGCCAGAAAACTGCCATCAGGAGAAAATACCGCAGCATTTCCTCTTGGGATTGATGTAATAGTTTTATTCGATGTAGACTTGAGGTATAAAACTCCATCTCCTACCGAGGGATTGATTTCAAAACTTATCAGTTTCCCATTGTTCGATATTTTTTGACCTCTGAGTGATTTCCAGTTATCATAAACTGTATAATCCAGGGGCGGTTTCGAAGATTGTGCCCATAACTGGGTAAAAACAAACATACTCACCGCAAGAAGAAAAATTGTCTTGTTCATCCGTTTATATTTTATTTTGTTAATATCATTTGATACTGCCTAATCTGCTTTCGATTTGACTAAGAGACGGGGCTCAGTCATCTCCTGAATGGCATATCGTACACCCTCCCGTCCAAATCCAGAGTTCTTGACTCCTCCATAGGGCATATGATCAACACGGAAAGTGGGCATATCATTTATAATAATTCCCCCGACCTCCAAACCTGCAAAAGCCCGATCCATTTCATCGAGCCGGTTTGTAAACACACCAGCCTGCAGACCATACTGGCTATCATTAATCAGATCCATTCCCTGGTCAAAACTTTCAACACTTTCCACAGTTACAACAGGACCAAATACTTCCTCGGCACATACTTTCATTTTATTGTTCGTTCCTGTCAAAACTGTAGGAGGATAATACCCTCCAGATCTTTCCCCTCCATGGAGCAGTTCTGCACCCTGATCCAATGCATCATTAACCCATTTCTCTACTCGTTTAGCATTATCCTCATCAATCATTGTTGAAATATCTGTTTGGGGATCATCGGGAGAACCAACTTTCAGACCTTCAACCCCTTTTACAAAACCTGTGATGAAAGATTCAAATACTTTATGATGGACGAATATCCTCTGAACATGAATACAAACCTGTCCTGAATAGGCATATCCCCCTGTAATACATCTTTTTATGGCAAGTCCTACATCTGCCGTGTCACCAACATAAACGCCTGCGTTACCTCCCAGTTCAAGCAACACCCTCTTCTTGCCCGCTTTATTCTTCATTGCCCATCCAACAGCAGGACTACCGGTAAAACTCAACAATTTGATCCGCTCATCAGTTATCAGCTTATCGCCCAGCTTTCTTTCCATTGGCAGAACGGAAAACGCTCCATCCGGCAGGAAATCATCATGAACCAACTCTGCTAAGCGTAAAATCGATACAGGAGTTTTACTTGAAGGCTTTATTATTATTGGATTACCAGCTGCCAGGGCCGGAGCTATTTTGTGCGCAGCCAGATTGAGTGGGAAATTAAAAGGTGATATTCCTGCCACTAAACCAAGGGGGAAATATTTTACCCATGCTTCTTTTTTCCTACCAACGGCTGTCCAGTCAAGACTCATATACTCACCAGGTATGCGTTTGCATTCTTCAGCAGCAATGCTAAATGTCTGGCTTGCCCTCTCAACCTCAGCTTTTGCATAACGAACAGGTTTCCCAGACTCCTGAGTGATAATATGTGCCAGTTCATTCAGGTTCTGATGCAGTGCCTTTGCGAAGGCATTCAAGATTGTTACTTTTTGATAGACTGGCATTGATTTCAGCTCTTTTTCGGCCAATAATCCTTGCTTAATTGCTCCTTCCAGACTGGTTTTGTCAGCTTGGCATACACGTGCGAAAACCTTACCAGTGTAGGGATTGGTGACATCCAGCTCATTTTTTGAGGACTGAAAGTAACCTCCGGCATATAATTTGTATGTTTTCATGCTAAATCAACAGGTAGATAAAGGTAAACAAAAGGGTTTGACTACACTGTTAAAAAAGCTAAATTTGAGAATATGCGACTGATCTTTAATATACTTGCAATTATCCTTATGGGAGTGCCAACGCTTGCCCAAACGGATACTGTCAAAAAGGTCAGGTATTCTTCTGATTTCAGGTTTGATGATGGGCTTTTTCTCAATTTCGTTCAGGTAAAAAACAATCAGGCAATTGCTGCGTCAAGAATTATTTCAAATTCAGACCCATACGATATTGCTTTTTTTAAGGATCTGATTGAGCAAAAAAGCATTTCTTATTTTGATCAGTTCGGAGCCAGGAAGGATGTTTCAACTGATAATATTTGGGGTTTTTCTCAGGATGGTAAATTATTCATCAATTATAATGGAGAATTTAACCGCATTCCGATTGTTGGCAGCATCTGTCATTTTATTGCAGATATTACTGTGATCAACTCAAACTATGACCCTTATCATTATGATCGTTATGATTATTCTTACTATAACTCATATTATTCCAGACCCCAAAACCGTTCTACCCGTTCGAAAGAGATGAGACAATATGTTTTAAACTTTGTAACTGGTGAAGTAAAGGTTTATAATCGTGAGTCAGTCATGGTTTTACTTATGGAAGATTCAGAACTATATGATGAATATATAGACTTGAGAAAACGGAAGCAGAAGGACCTTATGTTCTTTTTTATCCGAAGATTTAATGATAAGCACCCCCTCTTTTTACCAGTCTGGTAAAACAAATTAGTATACCAGACGTTTAATTAGCAGATCCATTTTAAAGAAAACAGTTGGAGCAATTGATCCTCCAACATTCCTACATGCAATTAATTATGAAGAATATATATTTATTCCCGCTTATATTAGTGTTACTCTGTTTTTCATTTCGGGCATTTGCTCCAAATCCGGAACCCTCGTATGATTATGAGAAAATACAGAAAGAATTACTAGAGCAATATCAACTTAAATGTGAATTAGAGTACCTGAAAAAAGTAGATGATTTTAAATATGCACTGGCTATCAGAGAATCAGACAACGACTGGAAGAAATACAATCCTTACGGATACATTGGAAAATTCCAGTTTGGAAAAGCCGCATTAGAGGTAACCGGATACGGGCATGTTGATTTTTATGATTTTCTTGACAATCCAGCAATCTTTCCTGAAAAAGATCAGGATCTGGCTATGGATTCACTTTTAAATTTTAATGAATTTATTCTACGGAGTTATATTGAAAATTACGTGGGGGAAATCTTCATGGACAGTATCAGGATAACACGTACCGGATTGCTTGCAGCCTCCCACCTTGCAGGCCCAAGTAATGTTAAGCGTTTTCTTACCACAAATGGCAAACACAATCCTTCTGATCATTTAGGAACACGGCTGTCAGATTATTTATTTACCTTTGGGGAGCAATATTATTAAGCTCCGAAATGGCACAAAAACCAGGTATACCAAAGGGTACAAGAGACTTCACTCCTGCTCAGATGATTCGTCGGAATTATATTTTCGATACGATCCGCAAGGTTTTCAAAACCTACGGATATCAGGCTATTGAAACGCCTGCAATGGAATCTTTGCATACTCTTTTGGGGAAATATGGAGATGAAGGGGATAAACTGATTTTCAAAATTCTTAACTCTGGTGATTTTGCTTCAAAAATAGATTCATCCACTGCATCCCGACTTTCCGAAGGAAGCGCTGTCCCCTTTGAACTTTCTCGTGCATTGACCTCGCAAATTAGTGAAAAGGCACTCCGTTATGATCTTACAGTACCTTTTGCCAGATATATTGTACAACATCGTCATGAGACGACCTTCCCGTTTAAGCGATATCAGATTCAACCAGTATGGCGAGCTGACCGTCCTCAGAAAGGGCGCTATCGTGAATTCTATCAATGTGATGTAGACGTAATTGGCAGCAAATCGCTCCTTAATGAAGCGGAACTACTTCACATAATTTGTGAAGTGTTTGGCAGATTAAAAATTTCCATTAGGATTAAACTTAATAATCGTAAAATACTTGCCGGTATAGCTGAGATTATTGGTCAGGCAGATAAAATAGTTGACATAACTGTCGCCATTGATAAACTCGATAAAATTGGTCTTGATGGTGTCAATAAGGAACTGGCAAGAAAGGGACTTCCTCAGGAATCAATTGATCAATTACAACCAATAATTCATTTATCAGGGACTAATAGTGAAAAGCTTAAGCAGCTCAAAACTGTACTTTCTGAATCCGAAACCGGCATGCAAGGCATAGCTGAAATGAGCTCTGTCCTTGATTTTAGCAAGGAAATGGATATTAGCGAATGGATTGATCTTGATCTCACACTTGCACGTGGACTTAATTATTATACAGGAGCAATTATCGAGGTGAAATCGAGTGATATTGCTATTGGATCAATATGTGGAGGTGGCAGGTATGATGACCTGACGGGAATTTTCGGATTGCCTGATGTATCAGGCGTTGGGGTTTCATTCGGAGCTGATCGTATTTATGATGTGCTTGAACAAACTGAGCTTTTCCCTGAAGACTCAGGAAGCAGAACACAGATTCTGATAGTCAACTTTGGAGAAGATGAGCTTAAGGCCTGTATTCCGATTGCTATAACATTACGGGATGCTGGTTTTTCAGTTGAGCTCTATCCTGACCAGGTAAAAATGAAAAAACAGATGAGTTACGCAAATGCTAATTCAATTCCTTATGTTATACTGGCGGGACAACAAGAATTATCAGAAAACTCGGTTACGGTGAAAGACATGACAGAAGGGAATCAAAGTTCTTCTTTGATTACTAATATAGTTGATCACCTGAATAATCTCATGAATGACTGAGGTCATTTGTCTAAGTTATAAAGTTTTCTACCTTTGAAAAAAGGTCATATCTCATGCGTTGGATGCTCAATTATATGATCCAGATTAACCGCACAGGACTATTTTTTCTTTAGCTCACTGGTGGGCCATTAATGTCTTTTCTGGCCATTCTCAATTCTATTGTAGTTTTCTATTATATCATTTTCACAATTATTACTATGAACTCACTCATTATAAACGGCGAAGGCCTTAGTATTCATGATGTAGAACGTGTTGCACGTAAGCATCAAATCGTTGAACTCCATCCGGAGGCTATTGAAAGAATAAATATTTGTCGCCAAATGGTTGAAGGTAAAATCAACTCAGGCGAAATTATGTATGGTGTAAATACTGGTATTGGAGAGTTTTCTGAGGTTATTTTATCAGATGATCAGGTTAAAGACTTTCAGAAATATCTTATCTATAACCATGCGGCCGGAATTGGCGATCCTGCACCACTTGAATATGTTCGGGCTGCAATGCTTGGCAGAATTAACGTGCATTCTCATGGCAACTCAGGCAGCCGCCTGGAAGTAACCCAGACATTGGTTGACATGCTAAATAAAGGAGTCACTCCATTTGTTTGCCAAAAAGGCTCAGTTGGTGCCTCTGGTGACCTTGCACCCATGTCACAGATTGCTCTTTTGATGCTAGGTGAAGGGAAAGCATATTATCAAGGCGAACTCATGAGCGGAAAAGATGCCATGGATAAAGCCGGAATTACAATCCCGGGCTTACAGGCACGGGATGGACTAGCCACAATAAACGGATCAAATTTTCTCACTGCCATGAGTGCAATATGGCTGGTTGATGCCGACAGATGGCTAAAACAAGCGGAAATTGCTGCCTCTATGTCATTAGAAGCATTAAAGGCAAATATGAAACCCTATACCAGTTTGTTACATGAAGTAAGAGGTTTTTCAGGGGCGGTAAGAAGTGCAAAAGCAATTAATAAATGTGTGTCAGGAGGAGATCTGAAAGAAGGAAGAGTGCAGTGCAAAGTTCAGGATGCCTATTCAATGCGATCGAGTCCTCAGGTTATCGGAACAGCTCATGATGCAATAAAGTGGGCCCGGTCGCAGGTGGAGATTGAACTGAATGGTGTTGGAGATAATCCAATCTTTTTCCCGGAAAAGGATCTTCAAATCTCAGGAGCAAATTTCCAGGGCACACCTGTTTCCTTACCAATGGACATGGCAGGTGCCGCAATTACCATGGTAAGTGTTCTGTCAGAACGAAGAATGAACAGATTGAATAATCCAGCTCTCAGTGTTGGTCTGCCAGCATTTCTAACGAAAGGTGCAGGAATGTTTTCAGGATTAATGCTAAGTCAGTATACAGCTGATATGCAGATTGTAGAGCAGAGGATTCTATCAGCTCCTGCTTCAATTCAATCAATTCCGGCAGCTGCTGACCAGGAGGACTTTGTTTCAATGGGAATGAATACCGCCATTAAGAACTTTCAGATTCTGGAAAATGCATATGGAATTCTGGGTATTGAGTTTATGGCTGCTGCCCAGGCTCTTGATTTCAGAAGATCAGAATATAGCTTTGGAAAAGGTGTTAATCTGGCGCATGAAGTTATTCGCAAACATGTAGACTTTCTTGAGATAGACCGTCCATTGTATGAAGATCATACCAATATGCAAGCCCTTGTGAAATCAGGTGATATTCTTGATGCAGTTGAAAGTGATTTGGGAACACTTGACTAATTAATAAATAATCAGGCAAGGCCTAATTATCCTTGTCTGATTTTGCTTTTCCCCTTCCACGACTGGGTTGACTATGGTCATTTTGGAGTTTTCTCATCATTAAACTCATGAAATCCCGCTCAGCATGATAGAGTTGGAATACTTTTTCAACAGGTAACAGTTTTTTGAACTCCTTGTGGTATTTTGCGGCAAGTTCAGCCACTTTCAGCTCACTTAATATTTGCTGATCCATTCTCGTCTCCATCTCAGCAACACTCAGGCTATCCCTTCTTCCTCCGTATCCCCTGGATTCTCGCCGCCACTCCATAAGTTTCTCTTTCTTCGCCTGATACTCATTGTATACCGGCCAAAACTTCTCAGCTTCTTCAACAGATAAATCAAGTTTATCCGTCAGGTAAGAAACACGATCAGCTTTGAATTTCTCAAAATAGTCATCAAACATTCTTCCTTGCCGCTGAGCTGATAACATCATCGGTACAACAGCAATCACTAATATTAGAATAATCTTTCTAGTCATAGTTTTATCATTAATAAGCCCCATCCATAGCAGCCTCAATTATTGTATATTCATCAATATCCATCCATTCAAGAAATTCAGCCTGACCATCAACAGCATCTAACTCAATCAGTTCATTATCAGCCATTATCTCCGTCATTGTCCAATCATCAACATCCATCGCAAAAAACTCAACAACACTGTACATGGCTTCTTCAGCCCGTAAATCATTGTGTGGATTTATATACAACTGCTGAAAGCCAATAAAACCCAGCAGCAATATAGCCGCAGCTCCTGATAACCAGCGAGTAATAGGCAAGTTAATAATACTTCTTACTTCCTTCTTCTCTTCCTCCCGGATGGAATCAAGCATTCGGGACTGAAAATCTTCGAAATAATTATCCGGAACTTTGAAGGGATTAGCCTTTGCTCCTTCTTGCCAGTTTATTGAATCTCCATTTTTCATTTTATCGTTACTTAATCTTTAGACTCTTTTCTTTCTGCATGGTTTAATCCTCCTTAAATGCATGCTCAATTTTTTTAACTGCATGATGATATGAGGCTTTCAGTGCTCCAACAGATGTCTCAAGTATTTCTGAAATCTCCTGATACTTCAAATCCTGAAAGTACTTCATTTCGAAAACAAGTTTTTGTTTACGCGGCAGAGTTTCCAGAACAGCATATAATTTTTTCTGAATCTCATCACCATCAAAATACTCATCTGCTTCCAGACGACTTATTACTAAATCCTCAGCCTCATTCACCACATTAATTTGTTTTGCAGATCGCTGTTTGATAAAGCTTAATGCCTCATTTGTTGCAATCCTGTATAACCAGGTAAACAAACCACTGTCGGCACGAAATTTATCAAGGCCTTTCCAGATTTTCAAAAAAGTATTCTGTAAAACATCATCAGCATCACTATGACTAACCACCATCCTCCTGACATGCCAATACAGTCGCTCCTGATAGACTTTCAACAGTTCGTTGAAGGCCTTTTCAGCCTGCCCTTTCTGGCGGAATAAACTCAATATTTCCTTGTCAGTCATAAAACAACTTGCTTGACCATCATTTGACTAAAGTCAGGTATGATGGTTTAAACCACTTGCTAAAGTAGCCATGAGATCACTTCATTATAAACATGTTCAGGTGTATATCCAAATTTCTCATCTAAAACTGATGCTGGAGCGGAATAACCAAAATGATCCAATCCTACCACTTTCCCTCCATCACCAACCAATGATTGCAATGCAATTGGCAAACCTGCAGTCAGACCAAATACTGGCACCCCGCTTGGCAATACTTGCTGCTTATAATTTGAATTCTGGGTATTATAAAGTCCTTCAGAAGGGACAGAAACAATCTGTGAATTAATACCTTTTCTCTCTTTCAGAAATTTTGCACCTTCTATTAATGTGGATACTTCTGATCCGTTACCAATCAAAATCAGGTCGGGTTTTGCATCGCAGTGCTGCACGACATATGCTCCATTAGCTGCCTGAAGAGAATCAACATATCTGCTTGTCTCACCTATGGCCGGGACATCTTTGATCCCCTGGCGTGACAACAATAGCGCTGTCGGAGTAGCATTATTCTCAACAGCCATTTTCCAGCAAACAGTTGTTTCATCTGCATCAGCAGGCCGCAATACTATTAGTCCTGGCCGACCAGAATGATTCTTCAAATGCTCCATTAACCTAATTTGTGCTTCATGTTCAATTGGCTGATGAGTAGGGCCATCTTCGCCAACTCTGAATGCATCATGCGTCCAAATATATATTACCTGCAGCTCCATTAAAGAAGCCATTCGTACAGCAGGCTTCATATAATCAGAGAAAACAAAGAAAGTACCACAGGCCGGAATCAAACCACCATGAAGAGCCATCCCGTTGGCCAGTGAAGCCATAGTCAGCTCCGACACTCCGGCATGTAAAAATGACCCGGAGAAGTTATTAGGTGTAAATGGGGTGGTTTTTTTCAGAAATCCATCTGTTTTATCTGAATTGGCAAGATCGGCTGACATAACAATCAGATTATCCAGTTTGTCTGCCAGGAATGACATAACTGCTCCCGATGCAGCCCTTGAGGCGATATTTGCTTTTTGATCGATAGTTTCCCATTCTATTTCGGGAAGTTTGCCGGATAACCAGCGATCCAAAATATTTTCTAATTCTCCAGCAGTCTTTCTCCAATCAATTTCTTTCTCCTTAAGCTTTTTAGCCTCCTGTCTCTTTTTGGCAATAACAGTTTGGTAATACTCCTTCACTTCTGGAAATATTGCAATCGGATTATTTGCATCACCGCCCAGATTCTCAACAGTTTTATTAAATGAGGCCCCTGCAGAGGAAATTGGCTGTCCGTGCGTTGAGCTTTGATTTTCAAATGAATTACCCTCATCCGTAACACAACCCTTTCCCATTATCGTTTGACCAATAATCAAAACAGGCTTATCTGTTTCTGATTGAGCTTCCTGTAAAGCATTCCGTATTTCATCTGAATTGTTACCATTAATCGACAAAACCCGCCATCCCCATGCCTGATATTTCTTAGCTGTATCCTCAATAGTTACTGCTGAAGTTTCAGTTGACAATTGAATATTGTTTGAATCATAAAACATGATGAGATTGCTCAAAGCTAAATAGCCGGCTATTCTTCCGGCCCCCTGGCTGATCTCCTCCTGTACACCACCATCTGAAATAAAAGTATATGTCTTATGAGCAGTCCATTCACCAAATCGATCGGCCATAATTCTTTCGGCTATGGCAGCACCAATTGCCATTGCATGGCCTTGCCCCAATGGTCCGCTGGTATTCTCTACCCCCCTCTGTACATCCCTCTCAGGATGCCCTGGAGTTGGACTACCCCATTGCCTGAAATTGCTGATTTCGTCCAGAGAATAAGTTCCACATAATGCCAATATTGAATAAAGCATTGGAGACATATGACCTGGATCCAGAAAAAAACGGTCACGAAAAGGCCAATCCATTTGATCAGGATCAAATTTCAAAAACTCCGAAAAGAGAATACTTACATAATCTGCTCCCCCCATTGCTCCACCGGGATGACCTGACTTTGCTTTTTCGACCATTGCTGCTGAAAGAAGGCGAATATTATCTGCTGCTCTGTTTATAACTGCTTGATTCATTTTTTATTAAGCTTTTGATTCAGAAATTGTCCAGCGAAAATAATGCTTTAATACGGATTTTCTACCTTTGCATACGCAAAAAAAAAAGACATCATGGGCTTGCAATGTGGCATAATCGGAATAACTAATATTGGTAAAACCACTATCTTCAACTGTATCTCTGAAACGAAAGTTGTAACCAGCAACTTTGCTTTCAGTACGAATAAGTCAAACAGAGGGCAGGTCAAGGTACCTGATGAACGCCTTCATCTCATTGATAACTTCATCCATTCGGCAAAAATCATTCCTACATCTATTGAAATCATTGATATTCCCGGATTAGCAAAAGGTGCTAGTCAGGGAGAAGGAATTGGTAATAGTTTCCTGGCAGACATTCGCAACTGTGATGCCTTGATTCATGTAGTTAGATGCTTTGATGACGAGAATCTGGTGCATATTGACCAGACCATTGATCCGGTTCGAGATAAAGAGGCAATTGATTTTGAACTCCAGGTCAAGGATCTTGAATCAATTGAGAAACGGATGGCAAAATGGGAGAAGACTGCTAAATCAGGAGACAAAACTGCAAAAAACGGTATGATTGCTCTGGAAAAATGCAAAAATCACCTTGAAGATTTTCAAAGCCTACGATCTCTTGAAATGGATGCAGATATTCATCAGTACATTGATGATCTGGCTCTGTTATCAATTAAACCGGTTATGTATGTCTGCAATGTTGAAGACGAATCAGCGATAAATGGCAATCACCATGTTGATAAGTTCAAAGATGCCGTCAAGGCTGAAAACACCGAAGTAATAATTATAGCTGGCAAAATTGAATCAGAGATTGCTGAACTTGAAGACGAGGATGATCGTGTCATTTTCCTTAAGGATATTGGTCTTGAAGTGCCAGGCGTCAACAAACTCATCAGATCAGCCTACGACTTGCTAAATTTGCAAACCTTTTTCACAGCCGGTCCTAAGGAGATCAGAGCCTGGACGATTAAAAAAGGAATGGCAGCACCAGAAGCTGCCGGAGTTATTCATAGTGATCTGCAAAGAGGATTCATCAGAGCCGAAGTCATGAAATATGACGATTTTATAAGTATTGGTTCTGAATCAGCCTGCAGGGAAGTTGGAAAATTGTATATTGAGGGGAAAAATTATATTGTCGATGATGGGGACATTCTCCATATTCGATTCAATGTTTAACACAGATGCACGTACTAAAATCCCTTTTATTACTGCCTTTTATGCTTTTACTCATGGTGAATTCATCCATGGGGCAGGACAACAAAATTCCCAAATTAGTTGTTACTATCATTATCGATCCTTTAAGCCCAGATTGGATTGAGGATTATCAAGACCAGCTCAGTACGGGCGGAATTCTTAAACTAATCAATGAAGGAAAATCCTTCACATCGGCAACTGTTGGAAATGCTCTGGCAAGCAGGGCATCATCAGTTGCAACTATAGCAACTGCGGCACCTCCCTCTATACATGGAATTGTCGGAAACTCCTGGTATGACCGTCTTAAAAAAGAGGAGATATTCAGCACTGAGGATTATCTTGTTCAGGGCTTCGATAATTTTAGTCAACTGAGTAAGAACAGTTCCACCCATCTTTTATCAACCAGTTTAGGCGATCAGGTTGTCAGGACGACCGAAGGAAAACTTATTTCCTTGAGTCTCGAACCGGATGCGGCTATCCTGGCTGGTGGGCACCGCAGCCATGGAAGTTATTGGTTCGACACATACTCAGGCTCCTGGATTAGCAATCGTTCTTATGTGGATAAATTACCCCAGTGGGTGATCGATTTTAATAACCATAATCATGCGGATCAATACTTAAACCAGGAATGGGATTTACTGCTCAATGAAGATGCATATGCCAAATGTAATATTGATGAGAGCCCGTATGAAATGGGAATCCTGGGCTCATCTACGAGGTTTCCATATCGATTAAGACGGATGACACGGCAGGTTACACAGGGCAAATACGAAGCAATTAAAAAAACACCATTTGGAAATACACTGCTTTCTGACTTTTCAATTGCAGCATTACATAATGAACAAATGGGTTTGGATGAGCATACTGATTTTTTATACATAAGCTTTACCGGATTCAGTCATATTACATCCAGATTTGGAGTAGAGAGCCGGGAGTTTAAGGATGCTGTGATCCGCCTTGACATGGAGATACAACATCTCTTATTTGTTTTATCTGAAAACATTGGCAAAGACAATGTTCTCGTCATGCTGACAGGAACACACGGTGCGAGCTGGAATGCAGATCAGGCAAAAGCAAACGGTTTGCCTGCCGGGAGATTCAGGGCTCGGAACGCAATGGCACTTTTGAACTCATTTATTAGTGCTATTTATGGCGAGAATTATTGGATTGAGAGCTATATCGACCAGCAAATATATCTGGACCAAACGCTTATTGACCAAGAGAAAATTCCCATTGCTATAATTCAGGAGCAGGCTGCCAGATTTATGCGACAATTCGAGGGTGTTGCTATGGCTTTGCCAGCTGACCGAATGGTATCGGCATCGATAACACATCCGGCAGGATCATTATTTCAGGCCGCATATAATTCAAATCGCTCAGGAGATATTTTACTAATCCTTCAGCCCGGATGGATTCAGGATGGGAATCTGGTATCAGATCATCTTTCTGTTTATCCCTATGACCAAAAAGTGCCCTTTATTTGGTGGGGAGGATCTGTCATGCCTGGTAGCATCTCTGATCCGGTTTCTCTAAAAGACATTGCTCCAACCATATGTGAATATGCCAATGTCCCTGTTCCAAATACTTCTCAAGGCAAGTCTCTTTATAAACTTATAGTTGCTGCCACGGATAATGGAGATCTATAATCATCTTATTGTCGGTTTTCAATAAGCAATACCTGATCCATCTTATGAAGATCATTGTATGTAACTTCAAATAATTTACAACTGCTGTCTTCTGCAGGACGTAAATATCCACAAAGACTATTATTTTTACGGAATGAAAGCCAAGCTTTTAACAATCCTAATGGTCTTATTATTGTGGATCGGACTATCTGACACAAGCAGGGCTCAATCACCATATTGGGTGAGATTCATCGATAAAACAGTCATACAGGAGCAACATGACCCCTATGCTATTCCGATACCTGAGGAATATATCCAAGTGATAAATAACATGGGCATCAGCGTCATAGGAACCAGCAGATGGCTCAATCTGGCTATGGTAGAAATATCACGACGTCAAATGAAAATCCTGCAATCCTTACCATGCGTGAAAGAATTAAGACCTGTCAGGGAGGTTCAAAGTAAACTGGCTTTTATTGGATCGCATGATTCTGATTTTGGTCCTTTGCTTGACCAGCAGTTAAATTGGTTTGAATATCCAATGATCAAAGAAAAAGGATTGACAGGCAAAGGGATACGCATTGCTATTTTTGACGGTGGTTTTCCTGGTGTAAATTCCCATGCAGCTTTCAGGCATCTTTTTGAACATGATAAGATTATTGCTACCTGGAATTTCCCTGAAAATTCTTCTTCGGTTTATCGAAATCACCCACATGGTACAGCAGTACTCTCATGTATAACAGGGAACAAAGAAGGCAAGCCAAGTGGTTTAGCACCAGATGCAGAGTTTTTACTTGCACGTACTGAACTGGACGGTGAACCCTGGAGAGAACAATTATTCTGGATACAAGCAGCTGAGTGGGCCGAAAAAAATGGAGCAAACATTATTTGCTCGTCTTTAGGCTACACATTTCACCACTATTTCCCAGAAGAAATGGATGGAAGTAGTCCGGTTGCTGAAGCAGCAAGAATTGCCAGTGAGAAAGGAATTTTGGTCATCAACTCTATTGGTAATGATGGTGAGTCAAAATGGAAAATTCCAGGTACTCCTGCTGATGCCGTAGAAGTGCTAAGTGTTGGCGGTATTGATCCCGAGACTGGATTGAAATCTTCTTTTAGTTCTTTTGGACCTAATGCTTCAGGGCAAATGAAACCCAATGTGGTAGCCCCTTCAAAAGTACTTGCGGCAACGAGAGACGGATGGAAAGTAATGCACGGAACCTCATTTGCAACGCCGTTGGTGGCCGGATATGCAGCATGTATCTGGGAAATGCATCCTGAAATGAGTAATCGGGATATTTTCGAGCTTATTCAATTTTCCGGAAATCTCCATCCATACTATGATTATGCTCATGGCTATGGAGTACCTCAAATTAGTAAGCTCATAGATCTGCCAAAGCCATCAGGTGCAAATAATCTAATTGTTCATAGCAAATCGGGATTAATCATTGTCAAGACAAGAGGGGTGCCTGGTCAAAATCCTTACCTGTATTATCATTTGTCCGACCAGACTGGAAGGCTACTTGAATATAAGGTAATAGATGTGAGGTCTGGTGATCAGATAGGCATTGACACCAAGGAATATCCTAACTTGTCAAAAATAAGGATTCGATATGGTACAACGGTAAAAAGCCTTACGATAAAAAATGAAATCTGAGAAATTCCTATATGTAATATTCATAATATTTATTGTGATGCTTCCATTAATTCCTGGACAAGGACAGGAAGTACTGATCAGTGAAAAGCCCAATTATGATAAACAGGTAAATAAATGGGGCCCCAACCGTTTGAACCACCTGCATTATATCTTAGATATTGGACATCATTTATCTTTTGGGGATGAATTTATCCCAAGCTCTATTATTGGCAGTTATTCATTTGCCAGCCGGGTGCAATATAAACGAAAGCTGTCACCAAATTTTGCTATTGTGGTAAACACAGGCATAGAACAACACCGACTGAAATTCATACCCAATACAGTCTCCCCAATCTCTGGCGAGCTTTCCCACGAAAAAGAATGGTTATTACTTCACTGGTCATCCTCTGAGGCTTTTTTAAGAATTAACATTGACGGCAAAAGAGGTGATTATTTAGGAAAATACTGTGATTTAGGATTGTTTTACAATCAAATATTGGGAAGTCGGCACGTATTCATTGATAATGCTTTTGAGGAAGCCCAGACTTTCAAAAGAAGTAAAACAATCATGAAAGGCCTACACTATATCACCAAACAAGCATGGGGTTTTGCTGTGCGAATAGCTTTTGACACTGTAGCAGTCCACTATCAATACCAGCTATCCCCCTCAGTGCTATCCGAAGATATAACTAAAGATTACCCTGTTCATCAGCTTGGGATTAGCTATTCAATTGTGAATTGAATTGATTTGTTGCCTCTTTTATCTCAGACAAAAAGGAAGGTTGCTCTTCAACCCTGTTACCTACAACTATCAGATCTGCTCCGGCAGAATAGGCATCAAAAGCTTGTTGACCTGACCTTATTCCTCCACCAATAATAAGTGGGCAATGGGTGGCTTTAGCAACAGCTTCTATCATTGCAGGTGGAATTGGATTATGAGCCCCGCTACCTCCATCCATGTATATGACCTGCAGCCCAAGCATTTCTCCAGCTAATGCGGTTGCTACAGCAATTTCAGGCTTGTTAGCCGGAAGCGGTTTAGTATGACTAATATACTCTACTGTGGTGGTCATTCCTCCATCTATCAGCATATATCCGGTGGGGATAACCTCAATACTCTCTTTCGCTAAAAAAGGTGCCGCAACAACATGATTTCCAATAAGGTAATCTGGATTCCTGCCGGATATTAATGATAAAAATAATATAGCATCTGCCAACGGGCTCAGCTGTATAACAGAACCAGGAAACAGTACCAGTGGAATATCAGATTTTGAACGCAAATATTTCAACACAGGATCTATACTTTTAAAAACCAGACTACCCCCGACGAGGAAGAAGGAAACTCCAGCCTCAGCTGACAAGCTCACACATTTGTCAAGATATCCTTCATCAGACTTATCCGGATCTATTAACAAGGCAAAACTCTTTTTACCTGATTTTAAGCTTACCAGATGGTTTTTTACTTTTCTGTTTTGTTCTTCCATTTCATCGTACTCAAAATAACTTCAACATCCTTTCCAAGAAAATCTATTACCGGAGCAAGTGAATCCCGGTTAGGCTCTGCATTAAAATACAAAGCTCCACGTAAAAAGTTTGTAGCACTATCAGTACAAAAAAACTGAATTGAAGATGCAGTGTTTCCTTTTATATGGTACAATACCCCTGAAACGTTAGCTGGTGAGTTATCGAATCGCTTCTGAGAAATACCATCTGCTTTTAATGTGTGTTTGTACACAAATGTATGTGCATCTTCAATGAGTTGAGCAAGGTTTTGTTCTACTGGCTTATAGGTAATATATATATTAGCATTAAAATCGGGGAAATTAATATTTATCCAATCTTCAGTTTGTTCAGTTTTCTGAAAACCTCCCTGGTAGTCACTAATGTGAGCATATCGAGGAATTTGAAAACTGAATGGATAAGAATTGGGCAGATCCTCATAATGTTTCTCCGGTAGTGCAATGCGAAAAAAGCCCCTTGGTTTTGGGGTGGATCTGGATTGACACCCGGAGATTCCGACATATAGAAGGATCAGCAACAGCAATCCCAATGAAAATAGTTTTTTATATTTCATCCGTTTATATTCATTTCTATTTATCGGATGGAGCTCACATAACAAAAACAATCATCCGTGTGTGTGTAAAAAAAATTTCCTTTTGTCATGCTCGGTTTATTCTAAGGAACTTTAACCCGAACCTTGACGATTCTTCTTTGATCCACTTCATCAATAACAAATTCAAACTCTTTGAAAGTAAAACGTTCATTTTTCCCAGGTATTTCACCAGTCATTTCAAGAATCAAGCCGGCCAATGTTTCAGCTTCCCCTCGTACCTCACTAAAAACTTCATCCGGCAGGTCTAATATTTTGTAGAAGTCAATCAACAATATCTTTGCTTTGAAAAGGTAGGTTTTGTCATTAATTCTTGAGTACAACACTTCTTCTTCGTCTGATTCATCACTAATTTCACCAACTATTTCTTCAAGAATGTCTTCAAGTGTGACCAAACCAGATGTACCCCCATATTCATCGACAATTAATGCCAGGTGAATCTTCTGTTTTTGAAACTCTTCTAATAAATCATTTATTTTTTTATTCTCAGGCACAAAATAAGGAGGACGGATCAATGATTGCCATCTGAAAGAATTGCTTTTTACGATGTGGGGAAGAAGGTCCTTCACATATAATATTCCCTTGATATGGTCGAAATCTTTAATAAAGACGGGAATTCTGGAATAACCTGTTTCAGTAATCATATTTAGCAACTTGCTAAAAGAAGTCGCAATATCCACTGCTACCACATCCACGCGGGGCTTCATAATTTCCCTTACGTCAGTAGTTCCAAAATTTACAATACCCTTCAGTATTTTCTCATCATCATCCAATTCTTCCCCTGTCAATTCCAAGGCTTGCGACAGGTCATCCATACTGATATTAGATTTGTGATCTTTTAGTCGCTTCTGTACTGCAGAAGTTGAACGAATAAGTACGGCTGCTAATGGTTTAAATATAATGGATAATGTCTTGATCGGGAGGGCCATGAAGAAAACAAACTTTAAACTGAATCTGGAGGCATATACTTTGGGCACAATCTCTCCCACCAGTAATATAATAAAGGTGATTACAATTGTCTGCAAGATAAAGCCCAAAGCCGGGTTGGAAGAAAAGTCAAATATATTATGCGAAACCCAGGTAGAAAGGATTACAATACCGACATTAACGAAATTATTTGCAATCAGAATAGTAGCCAGAAGTTTCTCCGGTTGATCTAGTAAGTCCTTTGCTGTTCTCGAGACTCGATTCTTTTTATTGCGTAACTGGGCTATATCAACTGGCCTGAGAGCGAAGAACGCTACCTCTGAACCTGAAATGAGTGCAGAAACAACAAGTAAAACCGCAATAACAGCGAGACCAACAATTACATCAACCGGAAAAACCATCAGGACAAGTGCTTAAAATGGAAGGTCATCATCTTCGCTCTGATCTTTAGAGAAATCCGTGTTTTCAGGCTTTGCTTCTTTACTTTGGCTCTCCACCGGAGTCGCTGGTGCAGTATCATTGTCCCCCTTACGTCCAAGAAGCTGTATTGAACCAGCCACTATCTCGGTTGTATAACGCTTATTCCCTTCCTTATCTTCCCATGACCGGTTAATGATTCTGCCATCAACATAGAGCTGACGCCCCTTTTTGATATATTTCTCGGCCAATTCAGCCAGGTGCCGCCATGCAACAATGTTATGCCATTCGGTCTGTGTAACTTTCTCACCACTTTTGTTTTTGTAAACTTCACTTGTGGCAAGACTAAATCGTGCTACGGAGGTTCCTCCCTCCAGGTAGCGAACTTCCGGGTCATTGCCTACGTTTCCAATAAGAATTGCTTTGTTAACTGACATGTAATAATCATTTAATTCTGAAAAATAAAAGTACAAACTATTCCAAACATCCCCAAGCTGATAATTCCAGCTTTGGTAAGAGAAGCCATAATCAAAACTGATTAGGAGGTGCTAAATGGATTCTGATTTAATCCTCTATCTAATTGTATATATGCAATCCGGATACCTGAATGGAATAAATCACTCAACTATTTTACCTTGGAAGAAATAAATCATGATTACCGCAAACATTTAGACCCTCATTTTCAGTTAGTTTACACTTTTTGCGTAGTTTAGTAAAAAAACTTTTTTTCAATTATGCAGATCTCAACAAAAGATGTATATTTGCAGACCAATATGTAATTAGTTGATAATTAAAGATTTTATAAAATGACGAAAGCAGACATCGTAAACGAAATTTCAAAAAATACAGGGATTGAGAAAGTAACAGTACAAAAAACTGTAGAAGCTTTCATGGGAACAATTAAAAACAGCTTAACCACTGGTAAAAACGTTTATCTAAGGGGTTTTGGAAGTTTCATCGTCAAGAAAAGAGCCGAGAAAACTGCTAGGAATATCTCTAGGAATACTACTATTATAATTCCTGAACATTTTATTCCTGCATTCAAACCTGCGAAAACTTTTGTAAATAAAGTTAAGAACAACGTCAAGTAATTCTTGACCACTGATTATTGAAAAAATAATTGAATTATGCCAAGCGGTAAAAAAAGAAAAAGACATAAGATGTCTACGCATAAACGTAAAAAACGTTTGCGTAAGAACAGGCATAAGAAGAAGAAATAATTTCTCTGAATCACTTATGTTAATGTTTTGTATAAACCTAAAGAGACTTAGTTCTTTTTAGGTTTATACTATTATATATAGTACTAAAAAGGCAAATGCGAGGGAAATTGTGAGCAAAGAACTTATTATTGATACTGGATCGAAGGAAATTGCCATTGCCCTGCTTGAAGATAAACGCCTTGTCGAACTTAACAAAGAAAAATCCAACCTGAAATTTTCGGTTGGTGACATTTATCTGGGTAAGGTTAAGAAGATTATGCCCGGATTAAATGCGGCGTTTATTGAGGTGGGCTATGAAAAAGACGCCTTCTTACATTACTTAGACCTGGGCCCTCAGTTCCAGTCCTTAAATAAGTATTTGGGGATGGCACTGAACCGAAAATCCAGAGCCCCATCCCTGGATCGCTTCAAGAAAGTGCCGGATATTAATAAACATGGCAAGATCAAAGAACAGCTTAGATCAGGCCAGCAAATCCTGGTGCAAATTGCTAAAGAGCCAATCTCTTCAAAGGGTCCAAGACTAACCAGTGAAATTTCAATTGCTGGACGTAATCTGGTTTTAATTCCATTTTCTGACAAAGTGTCTGTATCCTCAAAAATCAATTCTGATGAGGAAAGAAACAGACTGAAAAGACTTATTATAAGCATCAAACCAAAAAACTATGGTGTAATTGTCAGAACCGTTGCCAGAGACAGGAAAGTTGCCTTGCTCGATGCTGAATTACGTTCACTTATAGAAAAGTGGGAGAGTGCATTCAAGGAAATTAAGACTCTGACAACTCCAAGCCTGGTTATTGGTGAGCTTAATAGAACCTCTGCTATTCTCAGAGACTTGCTTAATGCATCATTTAACAGCATACATGTAAATGATGCTTCTGTATTTCGTGATGTAAAAGATTATATCGGAACCATTGCCCCTGAGAAGCAGAAAATTGTAAAACAATATAGTGGCCGGGCATCTATCTTTGAGCATTTTGGTGTTGATAAACAAATCAAGAGCTTATTTGGTCGCACTGTTTCTTTCAAAAGTGGAGCATATCTGATTATTGAGCATACTGAAGCTTTACATGTTATTGATGTAAACAGCGGAAACAGGTCCCAGTCAGTAAACAACCAAGAAACTAACGCCCTGGATGTCAACCTTGCAGCAGCCGATGAAATTGCCCGTCAGCTCAGGTTAAGGGACATGGGTGGAATAATCGTCGTCGACTTCATTGATATGACAATGGCTCCGAACAGAGCCAAGCTTTTTGACCGAATGAAGGAAGTAATGAGTGGCGACAGGGCAAAACATAACATCCTTCCTTTGAGCAAGTTTGGTTTGATGCAAATAACCAGACAAAGAGTGCGGCCAGAAATGGAAATTCAGATAATGGAAACCTGCCCATCCTGTAATGGCTCTGGAGAGGTCAGTCCAAGTATCCTGATTATTGATCACATTGTCAATCAATATCAATATATTCTCAAGAAATTCGACAAACCCAAACTCGTATTACGTACGCACCCCTTTATCTTTGCCTACCTTACCAAAGGATTTCCATCTGTTAAATTGAAGTGGTACCTGAAGTATAAACACAAACTTGCTTTAAAAAAGGATTCTAACCTGGGATTATTGGATTTTGAGTTTATAGATAATTCTGGTGATAAAATTATTGTTTGATTCGTTAACACTTAATAGCATAACTTAACAAATTGCGACAATAATTGTCATTTATTTTACGCTTTTAATAGTCAGTAATAAATTATTATGATTAAAAAAATACTGATGCTAGCCATAGTGTTATCTAGCATCCTATCTCTTCAGGCTCAGATTATGGAGCCAGTCACATGGGACATCGAAGCAAAAAGCATTTCAGAAGGGGAATATGATCTTGTTTTCACGGCCAGTATTGAAAACGAATGGCACTTATATTCACATGATCTACCTGCCGGAGGCCCTCTGCCCACAGAAATTAGCTTTTTATCAATGGACGGATTTGAATTGATTGGTGAGTTTATAGAAACACCTGAGCCAACTGAAGAATTTGATCCAATTTTCGAAATGAAAGTTAAATTTCATTCTTTTGAAGCTACATTCACACAGCGAATCAAGATATTATCAGCTGATCCAATTACCATCTCTGGTGAACTTTCATACCAATCCTGTAATGATGAAACATGTGTTCCCGGATATGAAGATTTTGAGTTCAGCTTCAACAATGAGTCCGAAGAAAATGAAGTATTAGCAGTTGATCAGGATTCAAAGCTTAAGCCAGAAAAACAAAAGATTGATCCCAGGTCTCCTGTTGATATCTCATCTCGCTCATTGTGGGGATTATTTTTTATCGCATTCCTGGCCGGACTGGTCGCCTTGTTAACACCATGTGTCTTCCCTATGATTCCGATGACCGTGTCATTCTTTATGCACGGAGGCAAAAACAAAAGAAAGTCTTTATTTCAGGCAATATTCTTTGGGCTTTCGATAATTGGAATTTATACAATTATTGGTACTCTGGTTGCTGTTATATTCGGACCGGGTGTAGCTAATTTCATGAGTACTCATTGGTTCCCAAATGTTTTATTCTTCCTGATCTTTATCTTTTTCGCTGCATGGTTCTTTGGTATGTTTGAAATCAACCTTCCTAATTGGATGGTTAGTAAATCAGATAAACAAGTTGATAAAGGAGGATTTGGCGGACCTTTCTTCATGGCCTTTACACTTGTACTTGTATCATTTTCCTGTACAGGTCCTATTGTAGGCACTATTCTCGTTGAATCTGCGGGAGGAGCAATATTAGAGCCAATTATTGGAATGTTAGGTTTCTCAGTGGCTTTCGCACTTCCCTTTACCTTATTCGCAATATTCCCTTCATGGCTTAGCAGTATGCCAAAATCCGGAGGATGGTTGAACTCGGTTAAGGTTATTCTAGGTTTCATTGAATTGGCATTAGGATTGAAATTCCTGAGTATAGCCGACCAAACCTATCATTGGGGAATTCTTGACCGTGAAGTTTATCTGGCCATTTGGATTGTGATATTCACTTTGATGGGATTCTATCTCCTGGGTAAAATCAAGTTTAAGCTGGACTCTGAAACAAAATATGTTGGAGTTCCAAGATTGATGTTGGCCATTGTTACCTTCTCTTTTGTGGTATACATGATTCCGGGCTTACTTGGTGCACCGCTGAAAGGCCTGTCTGGATACCTACCTCCAATGACCACTCATGATTTCGATCTTCATCAGGTTATAAGAGATAATTCTGGTTCAGGAGGAATTGCTGAAGCAGAAAACTCTATTTGCGAAAAACCAAAATATTCTGATCGCTTACACCTGCCTCATGGTCTTGAAGGTTACTTCGATTACGAACAGGGATTAGCCTGTGCAAAAAGTCAAAATAAGCCTGTATTTATTGACTTCACCGGTCATGGCTGTGTGAATTGTCGACAAATGGAAGATCGCGTATGGGGAGACCCCAGGGTGCTTAAACGCCTACGCGAAAACTATATTATCATCGCATTATATGTTGATGATAAAAACATCAAGCTTCCTGAAGAAGAATGGGTAGTTTCAAGCTATGACGGCAAGGTGAAGAAAACTCTGGGTAAAAAATATCAGGATTTCCAGATTACAAGGTTTAATCAGAATTCTCAACCTTTGTACGTACTAATTGATACTGATGGAGAACCTATAATTTCACCACGAGCTTACAACCTTGATGTTGATGAATTCATTGATTTCCTGGACGAAGGAATTGAAGAATTTTCAAAGAAATAATTGAAAGATAATATTTTGTGAAGGCTGGTCATTGATCAGCCTTTTTTTATTCATCTGCAACCGCTCCGGATCCATTCATCATGCTTATATACCTGTTAGAAGGACTTGTCATGAAATCTCCAATTTGATATTGTGGCCAGTTCTCATCCACCATCTTTATGGTATCCAAATCCATAACGACCGGATTGGGCCAATCCCTTGAAAAACCATCGATTAGTTTGGTCTTCCGACTGGCGTCCAGGAATAATATCCCCTGCTCTTCAATGTCAAAAGCATGCATAACCTGGCAATCACGAGAAGGATCCACATGACTTCCGGCAATCCAGGCCACTTCATACCAACTTTTATCTGGTAAATCCGCATCAGTAAAGATCCAGAACCTTATTCTACTCAGGTGTTTTGAATGAGCAATTTCTTTTGCCAGATATTTTACCTGATCAGGATCAGTTTTATCAAAGCTTAAGGCAGCCAATGAAATCCCTGCTTCCAGTAAATCCACCTGTATTTGCTTAATGCATGGATTAGCACTTCTGAGCATCTGGATTTCATCAGTAAGAATATCCGGATCAGGTTCAATCATTATTGCTTTCTGTCCGGTAGCGTCAATACCAAGTTTTCCTCCGTATGCCAGTTTTTCTGAGGCATGATCAAGAATATCAAGCGGCCCGGATAAGAATATCAGGTCATGTAGTGGATTAACTCTATCTGAAACGACTTTTGCTAATTCAGAATAATTCCTCAGGTCTTTTAGACGGTCAAACACAAATCCAAACTTCGTAAACATCATTTGTCCGGCTCCCCATACTGTATTTAAAGCTTTTCGTCCTTGTCCCGGATAGTCAATTTCAACGCTAAAAAATCCGATGTTATGAGCGACTCCTGGCTCTGGCAGGTGCAGGCTTTGCAACTCCGGGATCATTGATAAGCGTATAGGATCCATAAACATTTCTTCCGTAGCCTTTGCAAACCAGGCATCTTCTTGCGGTGGTATCCCAACAATAGTTGTAGGATAAGTTGCATTTTTACGATGAGTTATTGCTGTGACATGAAATACAGGGTACTGATCAGCTAAACTGTAATAACCGGTATGGTCGCCAAATGGACCTTCCAGGGTGAGTTCTTCATTCGGATCCACGTATCCTTCGAGAATTATATCAGCATCGGCAGGAACCCAGATATCCTGGGTCAGGCATTTAACCAATTCAACAGACTTCCTCCTTAAAAATCCAGCCAGCATATATTCATCAATGCCATCTGGCAAGGGAGCAGTTGCAGAATAAGCATATACCGGGTCTCCACCAAGGGCTACAGCTACAGGCATGATTGCACCCTTCTTCTTATACTCCCTGTAATGCCTAGCCCCTGTTTTATGCATATGCCAATGCATACCTGTAGTATTTTTGCTAAGAACTTGCAGGCGATACATCCCAACATTTCGTATCCCGGTCTGAGGATCAGTTGTGTGGACCATAGGAAGAGTTATAAAGGGTCCTCCATCAGCAGGCCAGCATGTCAAGACAGGAAGTTTCGATAAATCAGCTTGCTCCATTAGCACTTCCTGACAAATTCCCCTTCCCTTTTTTTTCTTTGGCATCCAGGAAGCAATCTTTTTAAGCTGAGGAATTTTCATTATCTGGCTTATAAAGCCGGAAGAAGGACCAGTCATCGATTGAAAAAGCTTAAATATCTCAGCACTGATTTGTTCAGCTTGCTGGTTTTTAAAAACAATTTCCATCCTCTTTTGAGAACCATAAGCATTAATCAATACTGGAAATGTTGTACCAGTATTATTAAACAAAAGGGCTTCACCCCCATTTTCTCTTTTAGAGATTCTATCTGCTATTTCAGTAATTTCCAGATTCGGACTAACAGGTTTATCAATTACCCTGAGCTCTCCCGCTTTTATAAGCTTATTAATAAACAACTTAGACCCACTTCCTTTCATGCTATTACTTTTCAGGCAAGATACAAAAAACCCGGATCAGAAAATTCCAATCCGGGTTGAATTAAAGTCTAAATTGACTACTTATTCCTTAGTATCGTCTTCCTTGGTGTCTTCTTTTTCCTTCTCCGGTACATCATCCTCATCAGCAGTAACTTCATCAACTACTTCAACAACAGCCTCATCAGCAATCTCATCAGCAATCTCATCACCTGAAGTATCTTCAACTGCATCCTCTACTGCAACTTCAGTTACAACTTCAGCTGCAGGTAAAGCATCATCAACAGGCTTCTTACTTCCTCCACGACGTGAACGACGGGTTGTTTTAGTTTGTGTTTCCTTCTCCGTACCGAGCATATTCTCATTGTAATCAACCAGCTCAATTATACACATCTCCGCATTATCACCCAAACGTGTACCTGTTTTCAGTATTCTGGTATATCCACCAGGTCTTTCAGCAATCTTACCAGATATCTCTCTGAAAAGCTCGCTTACTGCATCTTTATTCTGCAAATAACTAAAAACAACCCTTCTTGAGTGGGTGGAGTCATCTTTGGCTTTAGTGATTAATGGCTCAACAAAACCTCTTAAAGCTTTAGCTTTTGGTACAGTTGTCTTAATCCTTTTATGCATAATCAATGACACAGCCAAGTTGGCCAGCATGGCCTCGCGGTGCTCTTTTTTACGACCTAAATGGTTGAATTTCTTTCCGTGTCTCATTATCCTTATTCCTTGTCTAATTTATACTTGACTATATCCATACCAAAATTCAGACTCATCGCTTTCAATAAATCCTCCAACTCCGTTAGAGATTTCTTTCCAAAGTTTCTAAATTTCAGCAGATCGTTTTTATTGTAGGATACCAGATCTCCAAGAGTGTCCACGTCAGCGGCTTTTAAACAATTCAAAGCACGAACAGACAGATCCAGATCAACCAGTTTAGTCTTTAACAGCTGTCTCATATGCAGAACTTCCTCATCGAATTCCTCGTTCTCCATTTTTTCATCACTATCCAGAGTCATTTTATCATCTGAGAACAACATGAAATGCTGAATCAGAATCTTTGCAGCCTCCTTCATGGCATCTTTCGGATGGATTGAACCATCAGTAGTGATCTCAATTAAAAGTTTCTCGTAGTCAGTCTTCTGCTCAACTCGATAGTTTTCAATCTCGTAACGCACATTTTTAATTGGTGTAAATACAGAATCAACTGCTACCAATCCGATTTCTGCATCAGCAGGTTTGTTCTCTTCCGATGCAACATACCCACGTCCCTTATTAATTGTGAGAGTCATTTGAAGTTTCACAGAACTCTCGAGACTGCAGATTAGCAAATCAGGGTTTAAAACTTCGAATCCAGTAAGAAAGTTACCGATATCACCAGCTTTTACAACTTCTTGTCCGGTTAATGTAACGGTAACTTTTTCGTCTTCAACACCTTCGATTTGTTGTTTGAATCTAACCTGTTTAAGATTTAGAACAATCTCGGTTACATCCTCAATAACTCCTTTAACAGAAGAAAATTCGTGATCTACTCCTTCAATGTTAATAGTAGTGATCGCAAATCCTTCCAGTGAGCTTAGTAGTATTCTCCTTAGAGCATTGCCGATAGTAATTCCGTATCCGGGTTCAAGAGGTCGGAACTCGAATCTCCCGTACATATTATCGGATTCGAGCATAATGACTCTGTCAGGTTTTTGAATAGCAAGAATAGCCATAATAGATCAGGATTTATCAGATTACTTAGAATACAATTCAACGATCAACTGCTCCTTGATATTTTCAGGTATCTCAGATCGCTCAGGTAGGTTAAGAAATTTTCCACCTAACTGGGCCTGATCCCACTCTAACCAAGGGTAGCTGGATGCTTTGGACGATGAAGCCAGTGAATCCAGGATTGCTTCCATGGATTTTGACTTTTCACGTACACCAACAACATCACCACTACGAACAGAATATGAAGCAATATTAACGACTTCACCATTAACAATTATATGGCGATGCGAAACCAGTTGCCTCGCACCAGCTCTTGTTGGTGCAATTCCTAAACGATACACAACGTTATCTAAACGAGATTCCAATAATTGTAAAAGAACCTCACCGGTAACGCCTTTTGTTCCTTGTGCTTTCTTAAAAAGATTAGAAAATTGCTTCTCCAATACTCCGTAAGTATACTTTGCCTTTTGCTTTTCTTTGAGCTGAATTCCGTATTCAGAAAGTTTTCTTCTTCTACGGTTATTTCCATGGAAACCAGGGGGATAATTCTTACGCTCAAAGCTTTTATCCGGACCATAAATCGGTTCGCCAAATTTTCTAGCAATTTTGGTTTTGGGTCCAATATATCTAGCCATCGACTTCTAATTTTTCAGTTTATTCCTATTCATTACACTCTTCTTCTCTTCGGAGGACGACATCCATTATGCGGTAATGGAGTGACATCCATTATCTCAATAACTTCAATCCCATTATTGTGAATAGTCCGTATGGCTGATTCACGTCCATTTCCAGGTCCTTTTACAAAAACCTTTACTTTTCTCAAACCCAGATCATAAGCTACTTTTGAACAATCCTGAGCAGCAATCTGAGCAGCATAAGGGGTATTTTTCTTTGAGCCACGAAAACCCATCTTTCCACTGGATGACCAGGAAATTACCTGACCAGCATTATTGGTTAATGTAACAATAATGTTATTGAAAGAAGAATGAATGTGCGCTTGTCCCATCGGTTCGACCTGGACAACTCTTTTCTTAGCTGACTTTCCTTTTTTCTTCGCCATTTTTACGATTATTTAGTCGCTTTCTTCTTGTTTGCAACAGTTTTTCTTTTTCCCTTACGGGTACGGGCATTGTTTTTGGTACTTTGTCCCCGTACTGGTAATCCAATTCTGTGGCGGATGCCCCGGTAACTTCCAATGTCCTGTAAGCGCTTGATATTCATCTGTACCTCAGAGCGTAATTCACCTTCAATCTTAAAATTGTCGTTTATTACATTTCTGATAGCCGCACTCTGGTCATCAGTCCAATCCTGGACTTTTATGTTCCGATCGACACCTGCTTCATCTAAAATCTTTTGCGCTGAACTTGCTCCGATACCATAAACATAAGTAAGACCTATTTCGCCTCTTTTATTATTAGGTATGTCAACACCAACTATACGTGCCATATTATACTTTTTGTTAGTTACGTGTTAATACTATCCCTGTCTTTGTTTGAACTTGGGATTCTTTTTATTGATCACATACAAACGTCCCTTACGACGTACAATTTTGCAATCTGAGCTGCGCTTCTTTACAGATGCTCGTACCTTCATTGTTTTATTCTTTAATTTTTATATCTAAACGTAATTCTGCCCTTTGTTAAATCATAAGGAGACATATCTATTTTAACTTTGTCTCCAGGCAAAATTTTAATGTAATGCATTCTCATTTTTCCGGAAATGTGTGCTGTGATCACATGTCCGTTCTCCAGTTCCACCCGAAACATAGCATTTGACAAAGCTTCGACAATGGTACCGTCCTGTTCTATTGAAGGTTGTTTGGCCATAAATTATTTTATCCTATTTTCTTTATCGCTTCGTCAATAATTGAAAAATCAGAAAGAATATCTGCCTTCCCCTGACGGATCACCACTGAATGCTCAAAGTGAGCAGACATACTTCCATCACTAGTGCAAATCGTCCATCCATCCTTCTCCTGAAAAATAAACCGCTGACCCATGTTGATCATTGGTTCGATCGCAATCACCATACCATTCTTTAGTTTGGAACCAGATCCTTTTCGTCCATAATTGGGAACTTCAGGAGCTTCATGCAAATTCCGGCCAACACCATGTCCGACCATTTCCCTGACCACCGAAAATCCATGTCTTTCAGCATGTGATTGCACGGCATGTCCAATATCCCCAATATGCTTCCCCACCACTGCATTTTCTATTCCAAAAAAAAGAGATTCACGCGTAACTTTCATTAGTTTCTTCGCTTCAACTGAAACTTCACCAACCTCATAGGTAAAAGCTGAATCTCCATGAAAACCATTCATATATACTCCACAATCAACCGACACTATATCTCCTTCTTTCAGTTCTGTCTTTGCAGGTATACCATGAACAACCTGATCATTCACCGAAATACACAAACTACTAGGGTAGCCCTGGTATCCCTTAAAACCTGGAATAGCACCATTATCCCTAATAAATTCTTCAGCAAAATGGTCGATCTGTTCTGTTTTCATTCCTGGTTTCATAAAAGGAACGATTGCAGCATGGGTTGCAGACACCAGAAGATTGCATTGTCTTAACAATTCAATTTCTGCGTCTGTCTTTATTGTAATCATCACAAAGAACGCTTTCGGCTAATTAAATAGCTCTTCCTGTCCGGCCTTTTATCCGGCCTGATTTCATCAATCCGTCATAATGACGCATCATAAGGTGACTCTCAATTTGCTGAAGTGTATCTAGCACAACACCAACAAGAATCAGCAGAGAAGTACCCCCATAGAACTGTGCAAAATTATTGTTTACTCCAATAATAATTGCAAAGGTTGGAAGTAAGGCAATTAAGGCAAGAAACATTGAGCCCGGCAGTGTTATTCTAGACATAATTGTATCGAGAAATTCCACAGTTTTTCTTCCAGGTTTAACCCCTGGAATAAAGCCTCCGTTTCGTTTCATATCCTCAGCCATTTGCGTTGGATTAATAGTTACTGCGGTATAAAAATATGTGAACAGGATAATCATTATTGCCAGAGTCATGTTGTACCAGATTCCAGTTGAATTTGCAAACGCTGCAACAAATTTACTTGCGGCATCTGAGTTAAATCGCCCGAACATCATTGGCAGGAACATAAGTGCCTGAGCAAAAATAATAGGCATTACACCAGCAGCATTCACCTTTAATGGTATATACTGCCTAACCCCTCCATATTGCTTATTCCCTACTATTCTTTTTGCGTATTGTACCGGGACTCTCCTCGTCCCCTGTACCAGGGCAATTGAGCCCATAAAGACTAAAAATAGCAGAACTAATTCAACCAGCAGCATAACTAGTCCTCCTCCCTCTTGCTCAATTTTTGCTGCAAATTCAGCAAACATCGACATTGGCAAACGAGCAATAATCCCGATCATAATAATCAGAGAAATTCCATTTCCCAATCCTCTATCAGTAATCCGTTCTCCAAGCCACATTACAAACATTGTTCCCGAAGTCATAATAACAACTGAAGACAATGTAAAGAATACACCTTTGAGAATGAATGCACTTTCAGGCAATGTTGCATGGAGGTTAAATAAATAACTAGGCCCCTGAGCAGCAGTAATAGCGACAGTCAGCCAACGGGTTATCTGGTTAATTTTTTTCCTTCCACTTTCACCTTCACGTTGTAAACGCTGGAAATAAGGGATGGCAATTCCCATCAACTGAATTACAATTGATGCGGAAATATAAGGCATTATACCCAAAGCAAAAATCGAAGCATTACTAAATGCTCCTCCAGAAAACATATCTAACAAGCCCATAATCCCGCCAGCTGTTTGCTGTTGCAACTGATCTAATTGGGAAGGATCAATACCAGGAAGAACAATATGCGTTCCCAACCTGTATATTAGAATTAATCCAAGTGTTGTTAGAATACGTTGACGAAGGTCATCGATTTTCCAGATATTCTTGAGCGTTTCTATAAACCTCTTCATGCAATTATAGTTTTACAACGGTTCCTTCTTGTGCTTCAATGGCTTTCATCGCTGATTCTGAAAAAGCATGGGCAGTCACTTCCAGCTTAGCAGAAAGCGTTCCATTACCCAATATTTTAATCAGATCATTTTTTCTGGCCAAACCTGCTTCAACCAGAATCTCAACATCAATAGATGTCAAATTCGTTTTTTCAGCAATTGTTTGCAAAGCACTAATATTGATCCCTTTATACTCCTTGCGGTTAATGTTCTTAAACCCGAATTTGGGTACCCGACGCTGGAGAGGCATTTGACCTCCTTCGAATCCAATTTTACGGGAGTATCCTGAGCGTGATTTGGCTCCTTTATGTCCGCGAGTAGATGTTCCTCCTCGTCCTGACCCTTGACCGCGGCCGATCCTTTTTTCCCGATGGGTAGAACCCTCAGCTGGTTTTAAATTTGTAAGATCCATTTGCTATTCTGTAAATCAGGTTATCGCTTTGTTTTTTTTTCAACACTGACAAGGTGTTCTACTTTTTTCACCATACCCAGTATTTGTGGTGTTGCTTCATGCTCCACAGTTCCACTCATCTTCTTCAGACCCAGAGCCTCCAAAGTTTTCTTTTGTCTTTCGTTGCTCCCGATCTTACTCCTTGTTTGAGTAATTTTAATTTTTGCCATGAGATCTGAATTATCCTGCTTAACCATTAAATACTTTTTCCATATTAACTCCACGATGCTGGGCAATAGTATGTGCATCTCTGAGTTCAACCAAAGCCTGCATAGTTGCTTTAACCAGGTTGTGCGGGTTAGATGAGCCTTTTGATTTTGCAAGAACATCACTTATACCAACACTCTCCAATACTGCACGCATCGCACCACCGGCTTTTACTCCAGTACCACTCGAAGCGGGCTTCAACCATACACGTGCACCGCCATACTTGGCTAATTGTTCGTGAGGGATTGTGCCTTTATAGACTGGTACTTTTATCAAGTTTTTCTTGGCAGCTTCAACACCTTTGGCTATAGCTGTAGTTACTTCATTTGCCTTACCAAGGCCCCATCCTACAACACCGTCCTCATTTCCAACTACAACAATAGCTGAAAAACTGAAATTCCTACCACCTTTGGTTACTTTGGTTACTCTATTGATAGCAACCAAACGGTCTTTGAGATCCAGATCACTGGTTTTTACTTTTCGTACACTTGTTGCCATATCAGCTATAGTTTAAGACCACCTTTACGGGCAGCATCGGCTAATGATTTAACTCTTCCATGATATAAATACCCATTGCGATCAAAAACAACAGTTTTTATTCCTTTCTCAAGGCTCTTTTGAGCTATGAGTTTTCCAACTAGTTGTGCTTGTTTACTTTTGGGTATACCTGTTTTTGCAGCAATTTCTTTTTCCAAACTGGAAGCTGCAACCAGAGTAGTTCCAGTCAGATCATCAACAACCTGAGCAGATATCTGGCGGTTACTTCTATATACGGATAGCCTCGGGGTTTCCGTGGTTCCGGATATTTTCTTGCGGATTCTCCGCTTAATTTTGTTTCTGCGTTCTATCTTTGACAAAGCCATTTTTACCAAGTATTTCCAGATTAATTATTTAGCTGCTGCTGCTTTACCGGCTTTACGACGAATAACTTCACCAACAAATTTGACACCTTTTCCCTTATAGGGCTCGGGTGGACGAAATGAACGGATTTTAGCAGCTACTTGTCCGATCAGTTGTTTGTCGATGCTTTTGAGAGTAATAATTGGATTCGACCGACGTTCGGTAAGCGCCTCAATTTTCACCTCAGGAGGAAGCTCTAAGTAAATCGGATGTGAAAACCCAAGACTAAGCTCAAGTAATTGTCCCTTCGTAGTAGCCTTGTAACCAACTCCAACAAGTTCTTGTTTGATCTCGTATCCTTTAGATACTCCAATAACCATATTGTTTACTAATGAACGGTAGAGCCCATGCTCAGAACGATCTTTTTTATCGTCCTTCATACGCTTCAAAATAAACCTTCCATTCTCAGTTGTCATCTCAATTCCCAGAGCTACTTTTTGTGAAAGTTCACCCAGAGGCCCCTTTACCACAACCGTGTTGTCATCCTGAACCGTGATGGAAACACCTTCTGGAATACTAATGGGCAATTTTCCTATTCGTGACATTTCTTTTTCTTTTTAATAAACGTAACACAATACTTCACCTCCAACAAGCTCACTTCTCGCTTCTTTGTCAGTCATTACACCTTTTGAAGTTGAGAGTATTGCTATACCCAGTCCGTTAAGAACTCGTGGTACACTATCCACCCCGGCATATTTTCTCAGTCCTGGCTTACTAATCCGTGTTAAGGATTTGATTGCTGGTGCTTTAGAAATCGGATGATACTTCAGTGCGATTTTAATTAATCCTTGTTTGCTATCGTCCTCAAATTTATAACTGAGAACATAACCTTTGTCAAACAGGATTTTTGTCATCTCCTTTTTGATGTTTGAAGCAGGTATTACAACGACCTTATGCTTAGCCATCATGGCATTGCGAATGCGGGTCAAATAATCTGCAATAGGGTCTGTCATTTTCTTATTGATTTAATTACCAACTTGCTTTTTTTATTCCGGGGATTAAACCAGAAGATGCCATTTCCCTGAAAGTAATCCTGCTAATCCCAAATTGTCTCATATAGCCTTTTGGCCTTCCTGTCAGGTTACATCTGTTGTGCAAACGCACTGCAGATGAATTTTTCGGAAGTCTGCTTAAGCCAATATAATCTCCTTCAGCCTTCAATTGTGCTCTTTTATCAGCATATTTGGCTACCATCTTTTGCCTTTTAACCTCGCGGGCTTTCATGGATTCTTTAGCCATAACTATTTCTTATTATTTTTTTTAAATGGTAATCCAAAACTCTTCAGTAATGCGAATCCTTCTTCATCAGTATTAGCTGATGTAACGAAAGTAATTTCCATACCCAGGATTGAATGAATTTTATCAATATCAATCTCGGGAAAAACTATTTGTTCTGTAATGCCCATAGTATAATTACCACGACCATCCAGTTTGTTTTCAATTCCATGGAAGTCTCTTGTTCTCGGCAATGCAACAGAGACCAATCTATCCAGAAATTCATACATCCTATCATTGCGAAGAGTTACCTTAATACCAATAGGCATTTTTTTCCGCAATTTAAAGTTAGATATATCCTTTTTCGACAAGGTTTGTATAGCTTTCTGCCCAGCAATAGCAGTCAACTCTGCCTGAGCAACTTCGATCAGTTTTTTGTCCGCAATTGCACGGCCAACACCTTGATTAAGGACAATTTTTTTAAGTTTAGGAACCTGCATAACAGACTTGTAGCTAAACTCTTTTATCAAAGCAGGTGTAATTTCCTCCTTGAATTTTGTTTTAAGGGTAGGTGCTTGTACCATTACTTAATCTCCTCTCCTGATTTTTTTGCGTAACGGACCAACTTGCCTTTATCATTCAAACGGCGTCCAATTCTTGTTGCACCTCCGCTGGATGGATCCACCACCATTAGGTTAGAAATATGAACTGGTCCTTCTTTCTTAATAATTCCGCCTTGCGGGTTATCCTGATTGGGTTTGGTGTGTTTGGATACCATATTCACACCTTCAACAATGGCGCGGGATTTACTCCTTATCACCTCAAGTACACGTCCTTGTAGTCCCTTTGAGTTTCCGGCAACCACAATAACATTGTCACCCTTCTTGATATGTAATTTTTTTTGCATGATCCGTGCTTATTCTTTTTACAACACTTCTGGTGCGAGTGAAACAATTTTCATATACTGGTCGCGAAGTTCACGTGAAACAGGTCCAAAGATCCTGGTTCCACGCATCTCGCCGGTGGCATTTAGTAGAACACAGGCATTATCGTCAAACCGTATATAAGAACCATCTGCTCGACGTATTTCTTTCTTTGTTCTAACCACTACTGCACGAGTAACCGTACCTTTTTTAATTTCTCCGCCCGGGATAGCTGATTTAACAGTAGCAACTATAAGGTCGCCAACTGAGGCATATCTTTTTCCTGTTCCTCCCAGAACGCGGATGCACAAAACTACTTTTGCACCGCTATTATCTGCTACTGACAGTCTGCTTTCTTGCTGTATCATGACTACTTAGCTCTTTCAATAATTTCAATTAGTCTCCAGTTTTTACGCTTACTTAAAGGTCTGGATTCCATAATTTTTACCTGATCACCTTCATGACAAGTATTCTCCTCATCATGAGCAACAAACTTGGTTGTCTTGTTCACAAATTTGCCATAGATAGGATGCTTAACTTTTCTCTTGACAGCTACTATAATGGATTTATCCATTTTGTCGCTGATCACAACACCTACTCGTTCTTTTCTAAGATTTCTCTTGACTTCCATTGTGTTTATTTGCTTGTCTGATTTTCACTAAGCTCCCGTTTCTTTTTCTCGGTTTTCAAGCGGGCCAGTACCCGGCGTGCAAATTTCAGCTGCAAAGGATTGTCGAGAGGAGAAACCGTATGGTTCATCCTCATACGAGTCAAGGTTACTTGCTCATTATCTATTCTTTCGACCAGTTCCTGATCAGTCAATTCGCGAATTTCAGATGTTTTCATTATTCAGCATTTGAACTTTCAACATAATCACGCCGGATAACAAATTTTGTTTTTACCGGCAATTTCTGAGCAGCTAAACGTAAAGCTTCACGTGCTACTTCTAAAGGTACTCCATCTGCTTCAAAAATGATTCGGCCAGGAGATACCCGTGCAACAAATCCGGAAGGAGCACCTTTACCCTTACCCATCCTGACTTCAGCAGGTTTGGAGGTAATTGGCTTATCCGGAAATACACGGATCCATATTTGTCCTTGACGCTGCATGTACCTTGTTACGGCAACACGAGCAGCCTCAATTTGACGGCCTGTCATCCAGGTTGTTTCAAGAGATTTTATCCCAAATGATCCGAAAGCTAAGCGGTGACCACGTTGGGCATTGCCCTTCATAACACCTTTTTGCTGCCTTCTGAATTTTGTCTTTTTCGGTTGTAACATCAGTTTCCTCTTTTAAATAGGAAGATTATCGAGTTCTTCTCTTAAATCCTTTTTTAGGACTTTTTGCTCCAATATTCGGTGATAGGTCACGTTTTCCATAAACCTCACCTTTACATATCCACACCTTGATTCCGGTTGAACCAACTTTCGTATGTGCTTCTGCTAATGCATAGTCAATATCAGCCCGCAAAGTATGTAAAGGAGTACGACCTTCTTTATACATTTCAGCGCGAGCCATCTCTGCTCCATTCAATCGTCCTGAGATCAGAACTTTAATTCCCTCTGCACCCATTCTCATAGTAGAAGCAATTGCCATTTTTATCGCTCTTCTGTACGCAATACGGCCTTCTACCTGACGTGCAATATTGTTAGCAACTATTCCTGCGTCTAACTCAGGTCGTTTGATCTCATAAATATTGATCTGAACTTCCTTCTTGGTAATCTTTTTCAGCTCTTCTTTTAGCTTATCCACTTCTTGTCCACCCTTACCAATAATGATTCCTGGTCGGGCAGTATGAACTGTAATAGTGATTAGCTTCAGTGTGCGCTCAATAATAATTTTTGAAACGCTAGCCTTAGCTAAACGAGCATTAAGATACTGGCGGATCTTATGATCTTCAACCAATTTCCCGCTAAAATCTTTGCCTCCAAACCAATTGGAGTCCCAGCCTTTGATGATCCCCAGACGGTTGCTGATCGGATTTACTTTTTGTCCCATCTATGCCTCTGTTTTTTCAACTTGTTTTTTACTATCCAGATAAATGGTCACATGATTTGACCTTTTTCTAATCCTGTATGCCCGACCCTGTGGAGCAGGACGTAACCGTTTCAATACTCTTCCCGAGTCAACAAAAATTCCTTTTACAAAAAGATTGCTGTCTTCAATCCGTACACCCTCATTCTTTGCTTGCCAGTTTGCGATAGCTGACATTAAAAGTTTTTCAAGTTTACGACTTGCTTCTTTCGGACTGAAGTGCAACATATCAAGAGCTTTTTGTACTTCTTTCCCTCTTATCATATCTGCAACCAACCGCATCTTCCGTGGAGATGTAGGGTTGTTGCGCAAGGTTGCGAAGTACTGATTCTTACGCTCTTCCTTTGCTTGTTCACCTAATTGATGCTTTCTTGAACCCATTTTCTATCGCCTTAACATTTTATAATTAGGGTTATTTCCTTTTATTACCGGCATGTCCCCTAAACTGTCGGGTTGGTGCAAACTCACCGAGTTTATGTCCAACCATGTTTTCAGTAACATAAACAGGAATAAACTTATTTCCATTATGCACTGCGATGGTATGTCCGACAAAATCCGGAGATATCATAGACCTTCTGGCCCATGTTTTAACTACTGTCTTCTTCCCAGATTCATTCAAAGCCAGGACGCGTTTCTCCAGCTTGTATTCAATAAAGGGACCTTTTCTTAATGATCGACTCATAATCTAATAGCGTTTCGGAATTACTTACGTTTTTCCAGGATGAATTTATTAGATGCTTTCTTTTTCGAACGTGTTTTAAAACCTTTGGCCAACAATCCTTTTCTGGATCTAGGATGACCTCCGGATGAACGACCTTCACCACCACCCATAGGATGATCAACAGGGTTCATCGCAACACCACGTACTCGTGGTCGACGTCCCAACCATCGAGAGCGACCAGCTTTACCTGAACGCTCTAATCCATGATCTGAATTAGAAACACTTCCCACAGTAGCACGACAGGTTACAAGAACCAGACGTGTTTCACCTGAAGGTAAACGTAAAATAGCATAGCGGCCTTCTCTTGACACTAATTGTGCATAAGAACCGGCACTTCTTGCCATTACTCCACCCTTTTTTGGTTGGAGCTCAATACTATGTACTACTGTTCCTAAAGGAATCTCAGCAATAGGTAATGAATTTCCAATCTCGGGTGCGACACCTGTACCGGAAACTAATTCCTGCCCAACCTGAATTCCATTTGGCGCAATAATATATCTTTTCTCACCATCTGCATAGTGCAATAATGCTATACGTGCTGTGCGGTTTGGATCATATTCAATACTGGCAACCTTTGCCGGAATATTATCTTTCTCCCTTTTAAAATCAATCACACGATAACGTTTCTTATGGCCGCCACCCAGATAACGCATAGTCATGCGTCCCTGGCTGTTCCGCCCACCACTTCTCTTCTGAGGCTTCAGCAAAGATTTCTCAGGTGATCCTTTGGTGATCTCCTCAAAGGTCCCTATAACTTTTCTTCTCTGCCCCGGAGTTACGGGTTTGAATTTTTTAACTGCCATTACTTCTTATATATTGCTGTAAAAATCAATTGTATCTCCCTCGGCCAGGGTTACAATAGCTTTCTTATAACCAGCCGTTTTTCCCAGTACTGTACCAGCTTTAGTGAATCGGGATTTCTTTTTACCACCATAACGGAGGGTATTAACAGAAACTACCGAAACACCATACATATCTTCAACCGCTCTCTTGATCTGGATTTTGTTCGCCTCACGATCAACCTTGAAACCATAGCGGTTCAGGTCTTCGCTCTGCGCTGTCATTTTTTCAGTGACGATCGGTTTTTGTAAAACACTCATAGTTACCTGCTCTTATGATCCAAAATTTTCACCAATATCTCCAATTGAACTCTCATCGATTGCCAGTTTTGATGCGTTCATTATGTCGTATGTACTTAATTCAAAGGACGTTACAACTTTTACACCTGGCAAATTTCGAGACGACAAATATACGTTTTTATTTGATTGATTTAAAACGAATAGCACTTTTTTCTCGTCGATATTCAGGTTTTGTTTCAAATCAACCATGTTTTTTGTCCTTGGCTCTTCAAACTGGAAGTCCTCAATAATCATTATCGACTTGTCTTTCAGCTTGTAAGTCAATGCAGATTTTCTAGCTATCTGCTTGACCTTTTTATTCAACTTAAAGCCATAATTTCTTGGGCGAGGTCCAAAAACACGTCCTCCTCCTCTGAAAATAGGTGACTTAATAGAACCAGCACGGGCTGTACCTGTACCTTTTTGTCTTTTTATCTTTCGCGTTGAACCAACGATGTCAGCCCGCTCTTTAGACTTATGCGTGCCTTGTCGGGAATTCGCCAGAAACTGTTTCACATCCAAATAGATTGCATGATCATTAGGCTCCACCCCAAAAATATCATCACGCAATTCAACAGTGCGACCGGTTTCCTCTCCTGTGGTTTTATATACTGCTAGTTTCATTACTTCTCTATTATTACGTATGAACCCTTTGCTCCAGGAACAGAGCCTTTCACAATCATTAAATCATGCTCAGGAAGAATCTTCATAACGCGAAGACTAATCATCTTAATCTTTTTATTACCATCTTGTCCACCCATTCGCATGCCTTTGAAAACACGACTTGGATAGGAAGATGCACCCAGCGAACCAGGAGCACGGAGACGGTTATGCTGACCATGAGTTTTGTCACCCACACCCTTAAAACCGTATCTTTTTACAACACCTTGAAATCCTTTACCTTTTGTAATGCCAGAGACATCAACCCAGGTGTCACGGTTAAAAGTCTCAACCGTTACAAAATCTCCAAGTTTAAGTTCCTCTTCAGAATCATCCAGTTCAAATTCAGCCAATTTCCTTTTAGGAGTTGTGTTTGCATTTTTGAAGTGCCCCATCATGGCGCGACTGGTGTTCTTTTCCTTTTTCTCATCATAAGCAACCTGTGCAGCCTCATATCCGTCGTTTTCAACTGTCTTCAGTTGGGTAACTACACAAGGGCCAACCTCAATAACCGTGCATGGAATATTTTTCCCATTGGCATCGAAAACCGAAGTCATCCCAATTTTTTTACCTATTAAGCCTTTCATGTTATTATACCCTTTCAGTTAGACTTTAATTTCGACTTCAACTCCACTTGGCAATTCAAGCTTCATCAAAGCATCGATGGTCTTTGCAGTGGAACTATAAATATCAATTAACCTTTTGTAAGAGGATAATTGGAATTGCTCCCTTGATTTTTTGTTGACGAAGGTAGACCTCAAAACAGTAAACACCCGTCTGTGGGTTGGCAATGGTATTGGGCCACTAACCACAGCTCCGGTACTTTTTACCGTTTTTACGATCTTCTCAGCAGATTTATCCACCAGATTGTGATCGTACGATTTCAACTTAATTCTAATTTTCTGACTCATCAGTTTTTACTTTTTCTTCAATAAATCAACTCGTCCAAATATTTTTTCCAAAATTCCCACGGCAATATTCCGTGGAACTTCATCATATTTTTCTACTTCCATTGTTGAGCTGGCACGCCCAGAGGTCAGTGATCTTAATATAGTCACATATCCAAATTGTTCAGCCAAAGGTACCATTGCTTTAATCACCCGCATTCCAGATCTTGTTTCCATTCCCTCAACCTGTCCTCTTCTTTTATTAAGATCTGCAATAATCTCACCCATATATTCTTCCGGACCAATTACTTCGGTACGCATTATAGGTTCCATTAGTATTGGGCCTGCCTTTTCACATCCAGCTCGATAAGCTTTTTGAGCTGCAACTTCGAAGGCGATTTCATCGGATTCATTTGGATGATGGTCTGCATTCTTAAGAGTAACCTTCAGATTCTGCATAGGGTATCCGGCTAAAACTCCGCTATTCATAGCGTTCTTAAATCCTCTCTCAATTGCTGCTATGAAGATTCGTGGTAGTTTATCTGAATCAAGTTCCGATTCAAAAACCAGTCCTTTTACACTATCATCAGCCTTCCCTAGTTCAACATCAATGTCTGCAAACAAATGCTTGCCCCCAACCTCCTTATCGAAAATTTCACGATGGAAAACATTTTCTGTCAGAGATTCATGATAAGCAACCTGAGGAGTCCCCTTATTAATATTCAGCTTGAACTCTCTACTTAATCGATCAATAACAATCTCTAAATGGAGTTCTCCCATCCCACTGACAATAGTTTGTCCTGAATCTTCATCAGTTCTCACTCTGAAGGTCGGATCTTCTTCGGTCAGCTTTATCAGGGCAGATGATAATTTATCAACTTCCTCCTGAGAGCGGGCTTCAATTGCAATCCCAAGAACGGGATCAGGAAATGTTATATTCTCCAGATGAATTTTGTGTTTGTCATCACAAAGTGTATCACCTGTCTTTATATCCTTAAAACCTACTATAGCACAAATATCACCAGCTTCAACCTGGTCTTTTGGATTTTGTTTATTTGCATGCATTTGATACAATCGGGTGATTCTTTCTTTCCGATCTGTACGCATGTTATAAACAGCGGCCCCAGATTTAATCACTCCAGAATAGATTCTTATGAAGGCAATTCGGCCAACAAAAGGATCAGTTGCAATTTTAAAGGCCAACGCTGCAAAAGGAGATTTGCTTTCAGGTTCCCTGCTGACTTCGTCACCGCTTCTCGGATCAGAACCAACAATTGCACCGACATCTATCGGACTGGGCAGATAAGCAGCTATTGCATCAAGCAGAGGCTGCACTCCTTTGTTTTTAAAAGCAGATCCACAAATTATGGGGATCATGCTGTTTGAAAGAGTGGCTTTTCTAACAACCCGACGAATATCTTCATTAGTAATCGAGTCTTTGTCTTCAAAATAGCGTTCAAGCAAATCATCATCTGTTTCACAAACAGTTTCTAATAATTTCTCACGCCATTGTTCTATTTGTTCCTGATATTCTTCAGGTACATCCACCTTTTCATAAATTGCACCCAATGAACTGTTTTCTGGCCAAAGTATAGCTTTTTGTTCGATCAGATCGATAACTCCTTCAAAACTATCCTCAGAGCCAATCGGAATTTGCAATACTAAAGGAACAGCTAGTAATTTTTCTTGAATTTGAGTAATCACTGAAAAGAAATCAGCGCCCACCCGATCCATTTTATTTATGAAAGCTATTCTGGGTACCTGGTATTTGTCAGCCTGACGCCAGACTGTTTCTGACTGAGGCTCAACTCCACCAACACCACAAAACACTGCAATGGCTCCATCCAGAACCCTTAATGATCGTTCAACCTCAACAGTGAAATCCACATGTCCAGGTGTATCGATGATATTAACCTTATACTCATGACCCAGATACTTCCAGAAAGCTGTTGTAGCAGCAGATGTAATTGTTATCCCCCGCTCCTGCTCCTGAACCATCCAGTCCATTGTTGCAGCACCATTATGAACCTCTCCCATCCGGTGATTAATTCCGGTATAATACAAAATCCGCTCAGTCGTAGTAGTTTTGCCCGCGTCTATGTGGGCCATAATTCCGATGTTGCGGTAATATGAGAGATCCTGTGCCATCCCAACAAGTCAAAGAACTTTTTTTTTAAAAATCTTAAAACCGGAAATGTGCAAACGCCCGGTTAGCTTCCGCCATACGGTGGGTATCTTCCTTTCGTTTGAAAGCTCCACCTTCATCGTTAAAAGCTGCAACAATCTCAGCAGCCAGTTTCTCGCTCATTGAGCGACCTGAACGCTTTCTTGCAAAATCGATCAAGTGTTTGTTTCCAATTGAAATTTTCCGGTCAGGACGAATCTCCATTGGCACCTGAAATGTAGCACCACCAACACGACGAGATTTCACCTCAACAGCTGGTGTGATATTTTCCAAAGCCTTCTTCCAAACTTCTAATGCACTGGATTCAGTTTCACCTTTTTTCTTCTCAACTATATCCAAAGCATCATAAAAGATTTGGAAACACTTTGTCTTTTTCCCGTCCAACATCAAATCATTTACAAAACGGGTTACCCGAATTTCTCCGAATTTCGGATCAGGTAATAATACTCTTTTCTTTGGTTTTGACTTCCTCATGGTTATAACTTACAGTCAAGAATTATTTTTTCTTAGGTCGCTTTGTTCCATATTTCGAACGGCGCTGTGTCCGACCCTCAACACCAGCTGCATCTAATGTTCCACGTACCATATGGTAGCGAACACCTGGTAAATCTTTTACCCTGCCTCCACGTACTAAAACAATGGAGTGTTCCTGCAAATTGTGTCCTTCACCAGGGATATAAACGTTAACTTCTTTTTGATTGGTTAATCGTACCCTGGCCACTTTTCGCATGGCTGAGTTAGGCTTTTTTGGTGTAGTAGTATAAACTCTCACACATACTCCCCTTCTCTGGGGGCAAGCATCCAGTGCAGGAGCCTTACTCTTATCCTTAACCTTTTGCCGTCCTTTTCTTACTAACTGCTGTATTGTAGGCATATAAACCTTATTTTTCTTAACTTTTCACAAAATCGGTGTGCAAAGGTATAGATTTTTTTTAAAACAAAAAACAAAAAAGGGAGCTTTGATCAAAGCTCCCTTTTAATGTCGTAATATACCTGCTACGGATACTTGATAATAATCACTGTAGGAGGTGGCGTCCCACCAGGTCCGCCATCACTATTATTAGGAATATAAAAACCATCAGCTTTGACAAAAACTTGCTTTGAACCAATCTCAATCATAACTTTAAAATCTCTGTTGAGATTCAAATCCCCGATATCGAATATGTACAAATCCCAATTCCCATATGATACAATTTTTGCATTTGCGAGCATCTCACCCTTAATGCCAGCTATTTGGACTGCACTCACAAACTGATCTGATTTTTTCTTCTTTTTTACCATGAAAGTAAAAACATCAAAATCTCCATCCTGATCGGCATCAAAAACAAAGCCTTTTTGTATTTCAATATCCTTAGCCTTAAATGTCTTTTGACCATAGGATTGACTCATGGTCAATAGTATAATACTTACGGATAACAGGACAATTTTTTTCATCTGAATTATATTTTAAGATTATTTTCCTAATGGTTAATCCCTATTGAGTCCGAAAGGTAACCCCATAAAATCGAAAAAATCAACTATTAAGACCATTTTTTGACGAACGACAAGAATTCAGGCTGTTTTTATATATATATTTACCTCCCACCGTCTGAGTCTATGGCCAAATATACCATATTTAAAATATTACCCATACTAATCTTAAGCAGTTTCTTGTTGATTCTGTCAGAAAGTTATTGTGCATGCCAGGAAAGTATGCTGTATCCTGAAACTGTAGTCGATGAGTATTTCTCTGAGAATTATAATGAGGCAGCTACATTAGCTTCAAATCATTTTCAGAATGTAATTGGTGCCTCACATGATAGTCTCAAGCAAGGATTTGTGATACGTCTGGCCTTTCTTTCTGCTTGGTCAGAGAACATTGTCACCGCCGAAATCTATAACCGGGGGTGGAGTCAGGTCGAAGAAAAAGACAGCATACCACCAAACTCTTGGGAAATCGCTGATCACTATGCAATCTATTCAGTAATTGCCAACCTGGATAGACGATACAAAGATGCACTGGACACACTCCAACTTTCAATCAATCACAGACTCCCTACAAACCGATTGGAAAAAGCGATTTTGGCAGATTGCTATCAGTTTATGGGAGTCCTCAATGCCCAACTTGGGGATTACGCAAAAGCCATTGCCAGCTACCGTGAAGCAAAAACAATAAACCTTGGCAATAAACGCAAGGCTGCTAATTATCAAATAGAATATGAGATGGCCAAATCCAGGATCTTTTTAAACCCTGGTGAACCATCAATTCTGGATTCATTAAACAACTGTCTTGAGTATTTCATCCGGGAGGAAAAAACAAATCTCATCGTCAATACTTACAATGAAATTGGAAACTTCTACCTGTCTGATAACAACAACATTGAGGCAGCCAAACAGTTCAGAATCTCTCTGGATTTGCGAATAAAAACTCATAATCTTGATGAGATAAATGTCGCTTTCAACAATCTTGGAGCTGCCTTTAATCTGTTAAATCAGGCAGATAGCGCAATATTCTATTTTTATCAGGCCATAGCGCACACACCAGATGACAACTACAATCAGGCTGCTAATTATCACAATAATCTGGGAGCCCAGTTCGGTAAGTTGAATAAACCGGATTCTGCGCTATATCATTTTAGCCATGCCATTAACCTGATATTTCCTTATAAAATAAGCAATTCATTGAATGAGCTGGGCAATCTTAAAATATTATCTCCAATACTACCAGTTTTTTTAGCCAACCAGGGGAATGCGAAACTTGACCTGTATTATGATACCAGGGAACATCATTGGCTTACTGAAAGCGTACAAACATTAGAATATGCAGTTGATCTACTTGATCAGTTGAGATATATGTCCTCATTCGAGTCAAAGAATTTTTCAGTCCGTGAAAACAGGGGTTTCTATTTCCTCGCCCTGGAAGCTGCAATTGAACAGTACAAAGACAATCCCACAACAATCAACTTTCAAACTGTATTTAACTTCTCCTACAAAGCTAAGTCGGCAGTATTTAATGAATATCAACGAGTTTTGAATGCCAGAGATTCAATGATGATTGATCAGACTTTAATTCAAAAAGATGATAGCCTTAAAAGGTTATTGACCCAAACCTCGCAAGAATTGATTCAATTCAGAAGGCTTGGTCCTGACTGGGCTGATTCAGTGGCCCACCGTAACAGTTTGCTGATAAATCTGGATCTGATGATTCAAGATCATTCAAAGGTATTACGCCAGAAATATCCGGCCTATTATAATTATATACATACCCCAGACCAAATAGACTATACTGACATTCAGGCAAAGCTTGAAAAGGATGAAGTTATTATTGACTTCACATATTCTGCTGATCTTATAGCTGCTTTATTAATTGCCAGGGATAATATATCGATCCATACAGAGACCCTATCGGATGATTTCATTGCCAAAATAGAAGATTACAGGAATTTCTTTGCCCGTTTCTCAAAGCTGGGTTTTAGTGATTTCATCGGGATTGGGTATGATCTTTATATGAAGCTTCTTGAACCTTTCAAAGACCAAATCCTTGATAAGGATTTGATTATTATTACTGATGGACCACTCGGATATATCCCCTTTGACACATTCTGTACATGTGCAGATATTCCCGTCAGAAAAAACTATAGTGAATTGCCCATGCTTGTTAAAACAACAACAATATCACTATTGAATTCCATTCAGCAGTTCCATGATGCCCGAAACTTTCATTCAGATAATTTGGTAAGCGTACAGGCTTTTGCTCCTTTTACCGATACGCACTACTATTATAATGAATATAAACTTCCCCAACTAATGGGAAGTAGGAGAGAACTCAGATCAATCAGCAATCACATGGCATCCCATTCTCACCAGGGATCAAAAGCTTCTCTAAGCAAATTCCATCAGGTCAGGAATCAGGGGGATATCCTCCACCTGGCAACTCATGGAATACTTTCATCAGACAACCCAATGGACAATCTGCTGATTTTCAGCCCTGAAGGACAGCAAAAGCACAAACTACACCTTTACGATGTAATTAATCTCTCAATAAAATCTCCATTAGTTGTGTTAAGTGCTTGTGATACAGGAACTGGTGATTTATTTGAAGGAGAGGGAATAATGAGTGTTACCCGTGGATTTCATTTTGCCGGTGTACCGGCCGTTATTATGAGCCTTTGGCCTGCCTATGACCGTCCGGCTGTTGTAATCATGGATAATTTTTATCGTGAATTAGGGCAGGGATTGGGCACTGCAGAATCTTTACGTCAGGCTAAGCTTAATTATCTTATATCAGCATCATCAGCTGAGAGTCATCCTAGTTTATGGGCCAATTATCAACTGAGTGGGATAAATAGCAAAATCCCACTCAAAAACAAGTTTGGATGGCCCCTGTTATTAGGATTAATTTCCGGGCTCATCCTAATGTATTTTGTTGTTAAATCCCTTGGGTCCAGATTTGGAAAAACAGATTGAAATTTTGTTATTAATCATACTTCTTCAAGTCAATTCTACCGATTGATTCTTACGAAAAAAATGTTAGATTTGCATTCCTAAATAAACAGGCTGAAATCCTAATATTCAGATCATCAAGTTAAAAAGGTACTAAAATGAAAGTATACCAAACCAATCAAATTCGGAACCTAGTGCTTTTAGGCAATTCCGGATCAGGAAAAACCACTCTGGCTGAATCGTTTATGTTGGATGGCGGTATTATCAGCAGACGAGGCGATGTTGATAACAAAAATACCGTATCTGATTACCATGAGATAGAGCACGAAAGAGGCAGCTCAGTTTACTCCACTGTTTTTTATTCAGAATTCAAAGATCATAAGCTAAACTTCATTGACACACCTGGCTCAGATGATTTTGTTGGAGCAGCTGTTGCAAGCTTGAATGCAGCTGACGTAGCCCTGGTTGTTATGAACTCTCAGAATGGTGTTGAGGTTGGTACTGAAACTTTCATGCGTTATGCCAACAAATTCAACAAACCTGTTGTTCTGGTGGCAAATCAGCTTGATTCAGATAAATGTGTTTTTGACAAGCTTGTTGAGTCTGCCAAAGATGCTTTTGGCTCTAAGGTTGTTGTGGCACAATATCCAGTTAATGAAGGAGAAAATTTTGACACAGTTCTTGATGTTATACGTAAGGTTGCTTATAAATTCCCTGTCGACGGAGGCCCACCAGAGGAGGTAGCTCTGACAGATTCTCAATCTGAAAAAGTTGAAGAATTATACATTGAGCTAATTGAAGCCGTTGCGGAGACTGATGAAGAATTGATGGAGACATTCTTTGAAAATGACACATTAACTGAAGATGAAATACGGAAGGGATTGAGAAAAGGATTAGCTGAAAGGGGCTTATTCCCAATCTTCTGTACGAGTGGCAAACAGGCGCAGGGCACACAGCGACTTATGGAATTCATTATCAACACAGTTCCTGAACCTACTGAATTTAGCGGCCCAGTTGATCAGGATGGTAATATAGTGAAGATTGATCCTGATGGAAAAACTACCCTGTTCGTATTTAAAAACTTCACTGAACCTCATCTTGGCGAAGTAAGTTTCTTTAAAGTGATTTCAGGCGAACTAAATGAAGGCGACGACTTGTATAATCATAATACTAATACAAAGGAAAGACTCTCTCAGATGTTTTTGGTTGCCGGCAAGAATCGCGAAAAAATATCAAGTATTCATGCTGGTGATATTGGTGCTGCAGTGAAGCTGAAAGACACTAAAGTATTTACTACTCTGGGTGAAAAAGATTTACCCGCTCCATTAGTTCCGATTGAAATGCCTGAACCAAAATACCGGGCTGCCATTAAAACAAAGGACGAGTCGGATGACGAAAAATTAGGCGAAATGCTTAACCGTCTGCATCAGGAAGATCCTTCATTATTGGTTGAATACTCAAAAGAACTCAAACAGATTATTCTTAGTGGGCAGGGAGAATATCACCTTAATATTATTTCTTCAATTTTGCTAAATCAGTATAAGATTGAGACAGAATACTTGTCACCTAAGATTCCATATCGGGAGACTATAACAAAATATGCTCAAGCCCAATTCCGTCATAAAAAGCAGTCAGGTGGAGCCGGACAGTTTGGTGAGGTACATATGATAATTGAGCCTCATGATGATAATAGCCCAGAAAGGAATGTCTTCAAGGTAAATGGAAAAGAGCTGACACTATCCCTCAGAGGGAAAGAAGAACATCCTCTGGCCTGGGGAGGTAAGCTTGTATTTTATAATTGCATTGTAGGTGGATCTATTGACACCCGTTTCTTACCTGCCATTCTTAAAGGTTTGATGGAAAAACTTGAAAATGGTCCATTAACCGGCAGTTATGCAAGGGACATCAGAGTTTACGTTTATGACGGCAAAATGCACCCGGTTGACTCAAATGAAATTTCATTTAAGCTTGCTGGTGCAAAAGCTTTTGCTGAAGCGTTCAAAAATGCCGGCCCAAAGATTCTTGAGCCAGTTTATGAGGTTGAAGTGATGGTTCCAGGTGACCGTATGGGTGATGTTATGAGTGACTTACAGGGACGAAGAGCTATGATTCTTGGAATGAGTTCTGAAGGTCGCTATGAAATCCTTAAGGCAAAAGTCCCTTTAGCTGAATTGAATAAATACTCAACTGCTTTGAGTTCTCTAACCAGTGGTCGCGCAACTTATACTATGAGATATAGTGATTATGCTTTATGTCCACCTGATATTCAGGACAAACTGATTTCAAGTTATGAAGCAGATCAGGATGATGAATAATTATTATAAAATAATATGATAAAAAAAGGTCTGTCATTATTGGCAGACCTTTTTTTATGACACCTGTTTCGCAAATAAACATCCGGCAGGTAATCATAATAAGTACCTTGCTCCTATCTTATCAAGGTAAGAAAACCTTTATAAATGCCTCCGATATATGGCTTATCATCCCATCCGGTAGCTTCAATAATATAATAATAAGTTCCTGAGGGGGAGTCTGCACCAGTTCCCTGATTCTTACCGTTCCAACCCGATTCAAGAGCCTTCCAGTCATCCCATTCATATACCAACTTACCCCAACGGTTAAATATTTTTCCATAAAAATGCCTCAATGACAGAGACTTAACCTGAAAATAATCATTAGCTCCATCCTCATTTGGAGTAAATACATTTGGAATCTCGAGCAGTGATGAATCAACCTGTACCAACTGTTCTGATGCATAGCTATAGGTACACTGATCATATTTTGCTCTCATACGCGTCACATATTCTCCTGGCCTTTCAAAACTGAAAGTCATTTCAGAGGAATACAACAAAATTGTCGGATCGCCAGATCTTTCATAAAATTCCCAATTATATTCGATAGAGGTTTCATTTCCACCATTACTACTTGAATCAATTGAGAAAGTAACATCCAGAGGAGCTTCGCCAGTTAATGGATCCATTGTATATTCTGCATACACACCGTACAGAGTCAGGCTTGTATCATGAAAACAACCAAAATCATCCTGTACCCTGAAAATATAATCGAGATGGCCTTCGTCGAGGGGAGGCTCAGTACGACCTACGCCATGACGGTCAGACACCATATTAGAACCTGACCAAACAAAATCTGATGGCAAAAAAGTATTGATAAATGGTGAATCATCGGCATCCCATAGCTTTGGGCTTACAAAACCTGTTAATGTAATGGATTCACCTGAACAAAAAGAGCTTCTATCAGATCTTGTACCAGTAAAATCAGGAGCCATTGCAACAAAAACATGCAAACTTGGAACATTCTGAGCTGGATCACCGTTTAAATTAGTCACATACAAACGGAGAATATAATGACCTCCTTCGGGATAGGCATAAGTTACAGTTTTTCCACTTACACTATTGGTTTCAAAACCTACATCCCAGGTAAATACAACCTGATTCGGATCAAATGCTGTTCCATCTTCATTTTGTCCTTCGGCCATGTAAATAGTACTTTTCCCCGGGCATGTATACAAAGTATCCAAAGCCGGTTGCTTGATCTCAACAGAGAAATTACCTTCCTGGGCATGGAGTTGAGGTGTTAAACTTGTTAACACCAACAACGAACTGACTAATTGAGTCTTAATGATTATCTTCTTCATTGTGCCAAATGGCTATTATATTACAACAAGCTACAATATTAATAATTATTCAAGGATCTGCTTCATTCTTATGAGGCTTTCCCTATCATATTGTTATTTTTGTCTCGATTTTCGGGATTGCATATAAACTATAACGGAGCATCCCCCAATACATTTCACAGGAGATTGAATTGTCATGAATTTTTTAGCAGAATTAAATGATGTGCAGCGCCAGGCTGCCGAAAACATTGATGGCCCATCGCTGGTCATTGCAGGAGCGGGATCGGGTAAAACAAGGGTATTAACCTATCGGATAGCCCATTTATTGTCTATTGGTGTACCTGCGAGGGAAATCATGGCACTTACATTTACAAACAAGGCTGCCCGTGAAATGAAAGAACGAATCGCGCGTCTGACGGATGATCAGACTGTAAGATATTTATGGATGGGTACCTTTCATTCTATTTTTGCCCGGATTCTGAGAAGAGAATCAGAGGCCCTGGGTTATCCTTCAAGTTTTACCATTTATGATATGGATGATTCTAAAAGTATGATCCGTACTATCATAAAAGACCTCAAACTGGATGATCAGATTTACAAAACAAATGACGTACTGCGCCGTATATCATCGGCAAAAAATAACCTGATCTCAGCCGAACAATACGCGGCGATGGCCGAAATTCAATCACAGGATTTGTCGGCAAAAAAACCTGCTATCACTGACATATATAAAGCATACTCTACGCGTTGTTTTAAGTCAGGAGTAATGGATTTTGACGATTTACTGGTAAAGACGAATATTCTTCTCAGAGATCACAGCAACATACTTGAACGCTACCAGAAACAGTTTAAATATCTGTTGGTTGATGAGTATCAGGATACAAATTATGCGCAGTATCTGATAGTGAAAAAATTGGCTGAATTGCATAATAATATTTGTGTAGTTGGTGACGACTCACAATCCATTTATTCTTTCAGAGGAGCTAAGATTGAGAATATTCTGAACTTCAGAAATGATTATCCTGAGTATAAAATCTACAAACTCGAACAGAATTATCGCTCTACCCAGAACATAGTTGATGCAGCAAACAGCTTAATTGCTAAAAATAAAGATCGAATTCCAAAAGAAGTTTGGTCAGAGAAAGAACCGGGTGACAAGGTGAAGATTATTGAGGCTCATACAGATCAGGAAGAAGGCTATCTGATTGCGAATGGAATTAATCAGATCCGTCTTCAGAAACGAGTGGATTATAACGCTTTCGCAATACTATATCGGACAAATGCCCAATCCCGTATACTTGAGGAAGCATGTAGAAAGCAAAATATTCCATATCGTGTTTTCGGTAGTATCTCATTTTATCAACGAAAAGAGATCAAAGATGCTTTGGCTTATTTTCGACTATCAGTAAATCTTAATGATGATGAATCTATCCGTCGGGTAATAAACTATCCAACGAGAGGGATTGGTAAAACCACTCTGGAAAAATTATCAATGTCTGCTTTTGAAGCAGGTGTTTCATTATGGTCGGTACTAAATGATCCGGAATCCTTCAGCTCAAAATTTAATAAGGGGACATTAAGTAAATTAGCTGGGTTTAAAACAGTAATAAGTCATTTTCATAAACGGCAATCCGGAGAGGAAGCCTTTGATCTGGGTCAGGATATACTTACGAAAACAAGCATTTTGCAAGAATTCGCGTACGATCGCACGCCAGAATCACTGAGCAAGTATGAAAACTTGCAGGAGTTACTGAACGGGATTCGTGAATTTGCCGAAGATGAGAAAAAACATAATCCTGAAACAGAGATCCATATGGAGCAATATCTTGAAAATATTGCCCTGTTAACTGATCAGGATACAAAAGCGCAAGATGACAAACCAAAAGTTAGTTTGATGACAATTCATGCTTCGAAAGGTTTGGAATTTCCGTATGTCCATATCGCCGGAATGGAGGAAGAGCTATTCCCATCTCAATTCTCGGCCTCCTCAGGCAAGGAACTACAAGAAGAGCGTCGTTTGTTTTACGTAGCACTCACCCGTGCAATGGAAACAGTAATTATCTCATACGCTCAAACCCGTTATCGCTGGGGCAGTTTGGTGAACTGCAGAAGAAGCAGGTTTATTCAGGAGATCAACAGCAGATTTGTTGATTTGCCTGAAACTTCTATCATCCAAAAAAAACCAAGCCGTCAGGACAACAGAAGCAACTGGAAACCATCCCGGAATCTGGTAAGGATACAAGAGGCTAAACCCAATGAGACCAACACTCCCGACTTTAAACCTGACTCCCCAGACCAAATGCAGGCCGGAATGACAGTTCTTTATGCCCGTTTCGGGGAAGGGAAAATTTTAAAGATTGAAGGAGATAACCCCAATCGTAAGGCGACCGTATTTTTTAAATCATCCGGTCAGAAGCAATTATTACTAAAGTTTGCTAAGTTGAAGATTCTCAAACAACAATAAGTTAAGCGAAAAGAACTATCTTTGCAGCAAATACCATTAAGCCCGGATAAGCGTTAATCAATCACATTCATTTTCCGGTCTTCTCAAAAGAAGCTTTTTATGGACTATAATACCTCAAGATCAAAACTAAAGTTGGCTGAATATGGCAGAAACATCCAAATGATGATCGAACATGCCATCAAACTTGAAAGCAAAGAAGAAAGAACAAAAGCGGCTGATTCTATTATTCAGGTGATGGGTAACATGAATCCGCAATTAAAAGAAAATCGCGATTTCAGGCATAAGCTTTGGGATCATCTTCATGTCATCGCTGATTATAATCTCGATATCGAGGCCCCGTATGCTGCTCCTGAGAAGGCAGTGATGGAAGCCAAACCGGAAACTCTTCCCTACCCTGATGGAAAAATCAAATACAAGCATTATGGTAAAATTGTCGAGGCAATGGTGGCAAAAGGTAAAACCTTAGAGGATGGAGACAGCAAGAACAGTTTTGTCAAAGCAATAGCCAATCACATGAAATTGGCATATATGACCTGGCATAAAAACAGTGTTCCTGACATAGTTATCTTCAAAGCTTTGGGTGATATATCCAATGGGGCTTTATCTGTTCAGGAAGGAACCACATTGATTGATTTTAAGGAACCTCCTCGCCAACAAACCAAACCTAAAAAAAGAGGCTCTAAGCATTACCATAAAAGTTCCAGGTAGTTTTTCACGGGAAAAGCAATTCTCATGGCTACATTCGAAATTCAAGGCGGTACCAAACTCAGCGGCGTTTTGCAAGCTCAGGGAGCAAAAAATGAAGCCTTACAAATTATTTGTGCAAGCTTATTGAGCGATGAGAAAGTTACTATCCATAACATTCCTGAAATTCGAGATGTTTTAAATCTTATCGAGCTCCTTCAGCACATGGGTTCAGATGTGAAAAAACTTGGAACCGGAAGTTGGTCTTTCAAAGCTGACAGCCTTGACATAGACTACCTACATACACCAGAATTCAGTGAACAAGCCACCAGGCTCAGAGGTTCAGTTATGATTATCGGGCCACTCCTTGCCAGATTTGGTGAAGCAGTAATGCCACAACCGGGAGGTGATAAAATTGGCAGAAGGAGATTGGATACTCATTTCAATGGTTTCATTGGAATGGGAGCTGAAGTAAATTTCATCCATGAAAAATCCTTCTTTCATATTAAGGGGAAAAAGCTCAAGGAGTCAAGAATCTTACTCGATGAAGCTTCAGTAACTGGTACTGCTAACCTAATAATGGCAGCTACTTTGACTCAGGGAAAAACTGTACTTTATAACGCAGCCTGTGAACCCTATGTTCAGCAACTCTGTAAGATGCTTATATCAATGGGGGCCTCAATCAAGGGTATCGGTTCAAACTTGCTTGAAATCGAAGGAGTAAATTCCTTAGGAGGTACAGAACACCGAATATTACCAGATATGATTGAGGTGGGTAGTTTCATCGGAATGGCAGCCATGACCGGATCATCCATCACTCTTCCATCTGTATCAATTGAGAACCTTGGAATTATACCAAAATCTTTTATGCAGCTGGGCATTGAGATTCAACAAATTGGAGACGACCTTTTTATCCCTGAGCACGATAATTATACTATCAACAGCTTCATGGATGGTTCAATTCTCACCATTGCTGATGCCCCCTGGCCAGGACTCACCCCAGACCTGCTCTCAGTTTTCCTTGTTGTTGCCACTCAGGCAAAAGGGTCAGTACTAATCCATCAGAAAATGTTTGAGAGCCGGCTTTTCTTTGTTGACAAGTTAATCGATATGGGTGCCCAAATTATTTTATGTGATCCACACAGGGCTACTGTAATAGGATTGAACAGGCAATTTCCTCTCAGAGCAACTACCATGACTTCACCCGATATTCGAGCCGGAGTAGCATTGCTAATTGCTGCTATGTGTGCAGAGGGTACGAGTATCATACACAATATCGAACAAATCGACAGGGGTTATCAGAATATTGACCAGCGTCTCAACGCTCTTGGAGCCCAAATTAAAAGATTATAAAAAAAGAATTTGTCGCAGCTGTCAAATTGTCGTTAGACCAATATTGGCAAAGATTTTGCTGTGCGCGATTGACTAAAAACTACTATTTCAGTAATGGAAGATAAAGACGATAAAACATTGGAACAAGAAGAGGCTAAAAAAGAAGCTACAAAGGAAGAGCCTAAATCAACAAAAAAAGTTGAAAAGAAAGAGTCTGGTACAAGGAAAAAAACGACTAGTAAGAGAAAAGCTTCAGCAACGACTCAATTGAAGAAGCAACTAGAGGAAAGCAATATCAAACTCGCCGAAATCCATGATAGATACCTGCGATTGTCTGCTGAATATGACAACTATCGTAAACGAACTTTGAAAGAAAAGATGGAATTGACCAAAACTGGCGGAGAGCAGGTTCTTATCAATATTCTACCGGTTATTGACAACCTGGAAAGAGCCATCGGTTCGGTGAAGGAGGCAAAGGATGTATCTGCAATGAAAGAGGGCATTGAACTCATCTACAACAAATTTGTTGAATATCTAAGTCAAAATGGGGTGAAAGAGATTGCTGGTATTGGAGAAGCATTTGACACTGACAAACATGAGGCGATTACCAAAATACCTGCTCCCAGTAAAGAGCTTAAGGGAAAAGTTGTCGATGTTATTGAAAAAGGCTACTACCTTCATGATAAAATCATTCGTTATTCCAAAGTGGTTATTGGTGAATAAGCTGCAGTACGGACTGCGTCAGATATTAATATGGGAAAAAGAGACTATTACGAAATACTAGGGGTTCAGCGCGATGCTTCAGCTGAGGAGATAAAAAAAGCCTACCGGAAGCAAGCACTAAAATATCATCCGGATAAGAATCCCGGAAACCAAGCAGCTGAAGATCAATTTAAGGAAGCTGCCGAAGCATACGAAGTATTATCAAATAAGGAGAAAAAAGCACGATATGATCAGTTTGGACATGCTGGTATGGGAGGTGCATCTTCAGGATTTGGATCAGGCGGCATGAATGTTGAAGATATTTTTTCACATTTTGGTGACATATTTGGAGATTTTGGTTTTGGAGGCTTCGGAGGATCATCCAGAAGCAGGGGGCGTGCAGTAAATAAGGGTTCGAATATTCGCGTTAAGGTCAAACTTACTCTTGAAGAGATCGCAAAAGGCACAGAGAAAAAAATAAAAGTTCCGAAATATATTAGCTGCAATTCTTGTCATGGTACTGGTGCTGCACACGGCTCATCATATTCAAATTGCTCAACCTGTAAGGGCTCAGGGCAAGTAACTCGGGTTAGTCACACTTTTCTGGGACAAATGCAAACAACTGGTGTGTGTCCCAGTTGTAATGGAGAAGGAAAGATTATCACTCAGAAATGCACAAATTGTTATGGTGAAGGAGTCTCAAAGGGCGAAGAAATAATCCCATTAAATATTCCTCCCGGAGTGACCCAGGGAATGCAGCTCACCGTTAGCGGAAAAGGGAATGCTGCCCGCAGAGGAGGAATAAACGGAGACCTTCTTGTGGCCATACTTGAAACTGAACACCCTGATCTGGTAAGGGATGAGACTGACCTCCTTTTCAATCTTTTCATTTCATTTCCTCAGGCAGCTTTAGGCTCGGCAGTGGAAATACCAACACTCGATGGAAAGGTCAAAGTTAAGGTTGATCCAGGAACACAACCCGGCAAAGTATTACGATTACGAAATAAAGGGATTCCTGATATTAACGGCTATGGCAAAGGAGACCTTTTGGTTAAGATTAATGTATGGGTGCCAAAGTCACTGAATAAAGAAGAGAAAAAACTAGTTGAAACATTGACAGGTTCAACTAATTTTGAGCCAGCACCAAGCTCAACTGAAAAAAGTTTTTTTCGACGAATGAAAGATATGTTTGAATAAATAAACTCAGGATACACAATGGAGTTTTTAAAAGCAACGAATATTGTAAAACAGTTTGCCAATCATCTCGCCCTTGATAAGGTTGACATTACAGTACCCGAAAAAAGCATTTTCGGACTGCTTGGACCAAACGGAGCAGGTAAAACAACTTTGATCAGAATAATCAACCAGATAACTGCACCCGACTCTGGTAGCATTTTAATCAACGGTCAGGCACTGAAGTCTGAAGATGTTCATCGAATAGGTTATTTGCCTGAAGAACGCGGACTGTATAAAAAGATGAAAGTGGGTGAACAAGCTCTCTATCTGGTTCAACTGAAAGGGATAAAAAAACAGGATGCTTTGCGAAAGCTCAAATATTGGTTTGAGAAATTTGAGATCCAGGGATGGTGGGATAAAAAAGTGGAAGAACTGTCGAAGGGGATGGCACAAAAGATACAGTTTATCACAACCATATTGCATGAACCTCAATTACTCATTTTTGATGAACCCTTCTCAGGTTTTGATCCAATCAACGCTAACCTAGTTAAACAGGAAATTCTTAATCTCAGAGATAAAGGGGCAACAATTATTTTCTCAACTCACAATATGTCGTCAGTTGAAGAGCTTTGCGACCATATTGCACTCATCAATGTTGGGAAAAATATTCTGGATGGATCGATCCATGATATCAGAAACAAATATAAAGCTGATACCTATCAGGTAATATATCGTGGAGATTCTACTAGATTAAAGGATGCATTACATAATAGGGTATCGTTTTCTGAAGAACCAGTTTCAGGAGACGAAACCAAAGTATATCTTAAGAAGCTTAACGGAAGCTCAACAAGGGAACTAATTGAAATAATGAACCCTCTGGTAGACATCGTTTCCTTTAATGAAGTTGTACCAAACATGAATGACATTTTCATTCGTGCAGTTGAAGAAACTAAAACTCAGGATAAGGCCCAATAAGAATAACCCCATGAATAAAATAGGTTTAATAATACGACGTGAGTTTCTATCCAGAGTGAAGAAAAAGTCATTTATCATAATGACTATTCTGGCTCCTATACTTTTTGCCGGGCTTATGATTGTTCCGGGTCTCATGGCGACCATGGGTGACAAAGAGGAAAAGGTAATTGCCGTAATCGATGAGACTAATATACTTGATGGAGTGTTCCACAATGATGATCATCTCAGCTTTGAGTATATCGACAACTCTTCACTGGGCGACATTAAGGATAGTTTTAAAGAATCAGGCTATTACGCAATACTTTTTATCCCAACAAATATTCTCACCGTTGAACGTGTACAGCTATATTCTGACAAACAAACAACTATTGGAGTTAATACCCATATATCTTCAGATCTGAATCGCTTTTTTGAAAAGATCAGACTCCAACAGGAAAATGTACCAATTGATATTTTAGAAAGAGTCAAAAGCAATGTCAAGGTTGAGACAAAGCAATGGACCAGTACCGGTGAAGAAAAATCTAGTTCAGCCGGATTAGCCAGTGGTATTGGATATGGAGCCGGATTCCTGATTTATTTCTTTATTTTCATGTACGGTGCTCAGGTTATGAGAGGCGTAATGGAAGAAAAAAGTAGTCGTATTGTTGAGGTAATAGTATCTTCAGTAAAACCTTTCCAATTAATGATGGGGAAAGTTGTTGGAGTTGCTCTGGTTGGTCTAACCCAGTTTTTACTTTGGATAATTTTAACTTTGGTTCTCATCATGGGAGCCCAGATGCTATTGGTGGGTGATTCCGGTTCATCGTCTTCTCAGGAAATTGCACAGAGTGTTATGGAATCAAGAACCGGTGGCACAATGCAAGAACTTGATATATCAGAGCTTGAACAGGTATTCCAGGATATATCCGGTGCAATTGAAAGTGTTCCTGTCGGATTACTAATAGGCTCGTTCCTTTTCTTTTTTCTGGGAGGATATCTTTTGTATGCTTCGCTTTTTGCTGCAATCGGATCCGCGGTTGACAATGAAACAGACACCCAGCAATTCATGCTGCCTATTACTATCCCCTTAATACTTGGAATTTTCGTAATGATAAATGCCATGCAGGCACCTCATGCACCGTTGGCTTTTTGGTTTTCTATTATCCCATTGACATCTCCTATCGTCATGATGGTAAGAATCCCCTTTGGTGTTCCCGCATGGGAACTGGCCCTTTCAGCATCATTACTGATTTTATGTTTCCTAGGTACAATATGGCTTGCCGGAAAAATATACAGAACGGGTATTCTGATGTATGGTAAAAAAGTCAATTATGCCGAACTTTGGAAATGGATTCGGTATAAGAATTGATAATTATGCCCTGAGTAATCCGGGCGCAAATGAATAATACTATGTCACAAATCCTGGTTATCGATGATGAACGGCCTATCCGTAATACTTTAAAAGAAGTTTTAGAGTATGAAAAACATGAGGTTGATGTGGCAGAAGACGGTCTAATTGGTCTGGATCTGATCAAAGAAAAAAGTTATGATATTATTCTTTGTGATATCAAAATGCCTCAAATGGACGGAATGGAAGTTCTTGACCACATCATTGCAACAAACTACGATACTCAGGTTATCATGATAACCGGTCATGGATCGGTTGATACAGCGGTTGAAGCAATAAAAAAAGGTGCATTTGACTTTATTCAGAAGCCTCTTGATCTTAATCGATTAATGATTACGATCAGAAATGCCGGTGATAAAAGTATCCTCATAAGCGAAACCCGTGCCCTGAAAAAGAAAGTCAGCCAGAAATATGAGATGATAGGTGAATCATCAGTCATGGAAAAAGTACAAGACATGATTGATCGGGTGGCCCCAACTGACGCACGTGTTTTGATTACCGGGGGGAATGGTTCAGGAAAAGAATTAGTGGCTCGTCAATTACATGAAAAAAGCAATCGCTCCCATATGCCTTTTGTTGAAGTAAACTGTGCTGCAATTCCAGGTGAACTAATTGAAAGTGAGCTATTCGGACACGAGAAAGGATCATTCACATCGGCTCATAAGCAGAGAAAAGGAAAATTTGAGCTGGCCAATGATGGTACATTATTTCTTGATGAGATAGGCGACATGAGCTTGTCTGCTCAGGCCAAGGTCCTTAGGGCTTTGCAGGAGAACAAAATCAACCGGGTTGGCGGAGATAAAGATATCCAGGTCAATGTGCGCATTATTGCCGCAACCAATAAAAATCTAAAGAAAGAGATCTCAGAATCACACTTCAGAGAAGACTTATATCATCGACTGAGTGTAATTCTAATTCAGGTTCCCTCCCTGAATGATCGAAAAGAAGATATTCCCTTGCTGTCTGATCATTTTATCCGTCAGGTTTGTGATGAAATGGGCCTGCCGGAAAAAGGAATCTCGGAAGATGCCTTAGAAGAACTTCAAAAGATTAGCTGGACAGGTAATATCCGGGAGTTTAGAAATGTCATGGAAAGACTCGTTATTCTTTGCGGACAAACCATTAATGCTGAAGACGTGAAGCTTTATGCAGGAATCTCTGCCGGTTCTTAAAGCGATACTGAAGACCTGAATCGGGAAATCCCGTTAACATACTTTGAACTTTTATTTACCCTTAGGGGAAATTTGTTTACGATATGCTGTGCATCATCATCAAATTTCGCATCATATTTTAACTCCAGAATTCGATGCCATGGATCAGATGACTTATTAATCACGCCGCGCAATCTGGTCCTGTAATCGTAGTAAATCAGATCAAAATCGACTGTACATCGAAACTTTTTATCGAATGATTTAAAATACCTCCTTTTATAGTGGTTCATCATTGTTGGCTCAAGATAGCTGAGCTCCTCCACAATAGCATCAGGCAGATTGCTCGAATCAAATATTTGATTAAAAAAGCCAGTTGGGATCTTCTCAGGAATTGCAAAGTCATTCAGTAAATAACTCTTTTTATATCCGACAAATCCTTCTTTTATTTTAAACTCAAGAACCGGCTTTTTGATCGAGTGCAGGTCTTCTCCGTACCACCTGATTCTTACTTTCTTTCTCTTGGAGAAACCTGAAACATTATCATGGAAGAACTGCAGTCCCGAGGTGTCAAAGTATATATTATTAACTTCTCTTTCCCAGAAAATAGGGCTGAATAATGCCGGATGTTGTCGTATTATACCTTCAAGTTGCCACTGATCAAGTTCAGATGTAACAAATTTACGTTCAAATCTGAATCCTGTCTGTCTGCCTTTCTGAGTCTCCGTCTTCATTAAACTGGTGTGTTCTCAAGAAAACTGACACGTATGCCGGAATACTTCTTTTTTAGTTCATCATGAAATACTTGCAGACTTTTCGGATTCCTGGCTTCGATGAGGAAGGATACATCCAATCCATCCGGGGATTCATCATAACGCTTTAATTCAGCATCCTTAAATTCTTTTTTAACAATACCGACGATATCACTTAAACTCAGTTGTCCTTGTTCATCAGCATGTACGGTTAAAAACAAGTTTTGATGGCTTGATCGTTTTATGGTAAGAAACCTGATCCAAATAATTGCCATCATAACAGCAAAACCCATCAGAGCAATTACCCGTTGGTTTGCCCCCAGTACAAGACCAATTGATATAGCGATAAAAAGATACACCAATTCCTCAGGTTCTTTGATTGCTGCCCTGAAACGAACAATGGAAAGAGCTCCCACCAATCCAAGAGAAAGAGCTAAACTGGATTTCACAGTCAGGATGATTATCATTGTTGTGAAGGCCAGCAAAGTGAAGTTAGCTGCAAAACCTCTGCGGTTCGATAAGGAACTTGCACACTTACTATAGCTTAGCTCAAGCAGCATAACTAAAATAATAAGTATACTGGAATTGATCAGGAAATCAGTTATCGAAATATTTGCATTCTCTGTGATCAGGAATTTCTGAAATAATCCCCATTTATCATTTTGCATATGTTCTGTCTCAATTATTTTGTCGCAAAATTACGATTTTTCAAATACTAATAGAAGCGTTTGGCAAGGTCATTTTCAGTTCCTTTGATAATAGAATTATTAAGGTGTAACAATGAGAATTGCTCCACAAGATACAGGCTTTCAACCATTTCTGCTGCAAAATGCCTTGCCAATATAGAAGCTGGCCCGAATTCAGGCTTCTTCTGAAAAACAACTAAACCATAAACTACATTCTCTGCACTACAATTATCAAGGTGAAGAGCAGACAAATCCTTACTTGCATATGCAATATTAGCACTTACAACACTCGTATTTACTACTCTTAAAATTGATTTTTCCCCACAGCTTACTCCTTTATCTCCAACCCTCTCAATGTGGCAATCAATAATATCAACATCCGATCCAGAGAAATCAATTGCATCATTGCCGATATCTGTGAATAAAACTTCTTCAACAAGACCAGTACAAAAGTCAGAGTCAAATGCATCAGCAAAGGTGCCGGTAAACCGGGAGTTCTTAACCGTAAAAGTTGTTCGAATGATGTTCAAAGCATCCTCACACACATTATCCTCGAAGCGACACGAATCAATAATTACAGGGGATTCATAGAAATTAACCGCCCCGGTAAGCTTCCAGCCTTGCAAATCCAATGTATTTAATCCACTGAAGGTCACATTACTGATCCGGCAGGTATCATTCGTTTGTAAGAGGGTGAATCCGGCAGATGTCTTATCTGAAGATATTACTTCAATCGGATCATTACCTGTTCCTGCCATTTCAATCGGAGACCAGCTAAGAAACATCGCCCCATTCACCATATCAATTGAAGCACCAGCTTTAAACTGCACCTTATATCCTTCAGGAATAACAATCGGTGTATTGCATATTATCTTAGCAGCTGGGAAAGTAATAATATTGCCACGTACGATTACCTCATCAGGCAGTTTCATGGAATAATCAGAACGTAATGATTGCTCTGGAGAAAAATTCCCGGGTGCAGGGAAGTGATTCACCATTACAGAGAACTTTTCATCCTGGCCATCTGCTACTAAAAATATCTTGTCATTTCCCTCAGATACTTTTACAAGACACGTATCGGGGAAGAATTTCTCAAATGCATTAAGCTTCACAGGTGCAATAATTTCACCAGGCGCTGATGATCCGGATGATCCGGCGCCTACCACCCATACCTCACCGGGCCAGTAGTTACGAATTAGAATATGCTGATCACCAACACTATCTCCTCCCTGTTGATAGGCATTCACATACTGACCAGGAAAAGCCGGATGATATTCTGAGGAATAAGCTTCAAGCTGAATCTGATCATCATTGAAATGAGCAAAATCAGGATTTTCATCTACGTATTTTATGAATTTTGGCAATTCTCTCCGGATATTTTCTGCGTTACTTTGGAGAAAATCCGAATCATAGGTGTAATCCGGAAACTCTTGCCTTATCATTTTTGAATAATACTTCAGATCCGGCAGTTTATCTGACAAGAAATTATCCAGCCAATCAGAATCTGATACCTTTTCAAGCCATGAGATATAATGGCGAAGAAACTCTTTGTCCTGGAAAATCCGAACCCAAAATAAATTTTCAAATTTCTTCATGACACTTAAATCCAGAACAATAAGTCCGGATATTGCGCTGCGCTCCGGCTCAAAAACGCCCAGTTCAGTATAAGCATCAAAGAAAATAGGTTCAATTCGGCTAATAACCGGATTATAATAGCATCGTTGATTGTGCCAGGTGAGTCCATGAAAGCCACGACTAAGATCCATCATAGCCTGATAACCGGCAAGCTTCTCAATATCAAATATTTCTGAAGCTGGCCTCATGCCATTTTTATATTGGTACATTAGATTCTGAGCAATCTGAAACTCCTCAAATAAGGTAGTATCACTCAATGTTCTTGACTCTTTAAAAGCATTAATTTGTGCAGCTTGCAGAATCGGTAAATGCCAGTATACCCCCTCATTCAAAAACACTTTCTGGATAGTCCAGAAATGATCCTCGGTAAATTTCAGAATTGGTCCTTCACGACGGTTGAGACTCTCTACCATTTGCTTCTCAAAGTGTTCCTCCCACGCATAAACACCCAAACTTTTCCCATTTAAAGTGAGAGGCACAAAACCATAACGAGGAGCCAGCAGATCAGCATCCCGGAACATTTCATGAGCCATCCATTCATTAATAAAATCACGCGCCACAGGAGTATGGACAGAAAATGTTCTGATTTTATTCCAGGTAAATCCCTGTTTAACTTTTATTCTGAACGACCATTTTCTGCCTTCAAGATGATCAAGCCAATCTCCTTTCAACCTTAAATCAACCGGTATAATAGTATCCTTATAAAACAATATCCCATCCACATAATCATCTTCATCAGTTTCCAAAATCCCGTTTTCAAAAGCCAGCAACCTCTTCTTCTCAAGCTTTATCATATCGAGAGTGTCGATAAAAACATGCATCGTCTCCATCGGATCAAAAACAGGATAGGTTTTTTGCGCCTTATAACTCAAGCTGAAATCATCAGCATAAACAGTTCCACCTCCCGGATTCCATACATAAATATTCAGATCCTCGCCATCCATTTGTGGAGGGATAGATAATTCCAGGGTAAGTTTTTTCCAATTATTCAGCTCCTCAGTAATATCCGACTTTTTACTATAGAAAAAATTTGCATCCTGGTGGGAAGCAACTAAAACCAGTTCTCCCTTGCCACAAAAAAACACTTCCACCTTAATATACTCATCCAGTTCAACAGACTTTATCTTGAAATTCAAGCCAAATGGTGCAGATGGATCGAGACGAATGGCATGTTTACCCGACAATACCGGCTGATCAACTAATTGTTTCTCCGCCCCCAGAATTAGATTCGTGGAGGTACTGACCCACTTAGAATCCTGCAATTCGAGATTCTCAAGTTTATCAACAAACTCCTCATCTGTCTGTCCTGTTTGCACACACGACACGGCAAGAACAGTCAATAACAAAGCAAAAATCCAAAGCGGTGAATTAACTCTCATTTAATGGTATTAGCTTTCCCGTTTATTACACAAAAATAGTCTTTTTGACACATTTTAAATACTTTCGTTCCGCAATGAATAGGCACTTAATAGCATGGCTTATTAATATTCTGATTGGATCGACAATTTGTACGGCTCAATCACTTGAATATCTACAAGTAGGAGGCACAGCTAATGACCATGGATACTCCATGATTTCTGATATCAGTGGAAATGTTTTCATTACAGGATCCACCCGGTCTTATGGTCAGGGTAGTGAAGATATTTTCCTTGTTAAGATGAATAAGTTCGAAGAATTAGAGTTCCAGAAAACTTACGGATCGACTCATCATGATATTGCCCGGTCTATTGATCTTGCAGCAGACGGGGGATACGTAATTTTTGGTGAGGCATGGGATCATGGCCATGGCAGAGAGGATATGTATTTGCTAAAAGTTGACCAGGATGGTAATACCTTATGGGAACAGTCTTTTGGAGGCAATCATACCGACCAGGGCCATTCTGTTGAAGCCCTGCCGGATGGCTACGCCTGTTTAGGTTATACTGCCTCCTATGGAGGGTCAACCCGCGGAAATTTTTTACTTACCAGAACAGATCTAAGCGGAAATATTCTTTGGGAAAAAGATTATGGCACTGAATTTCTGGACTATGGTTTCTCTGTAAAGCAGATATGGGATGGTGGCCTTGCTCTACTTGGCAATAAAGGAGGATTCTTCAACCTCGCGCGTGCTGATTTTACCAATCACGATTCTGATGTCTTGTTGGTTTTAACCCTGCCGGATGGAGAAGAGGAGAAAAGAATAAGCTGGGGTGGCTCAGGACATGACTGGGGAAAAGACATGGTTCTTACTGACGAATCAATACTCGTTGTTGGATCCAGCCAACAAGAAGAAACCCAGTCATTTGACATATTCCTGGCAGAGATATCACAAGAAGGAAGCCTCACCAGAGAAAGCTATTATGGAGGTAATGGCTTTGAATTTGGAGAAGCACTGTGTCGCTCCACAGATGGGATGATTTATATTGCAGGCACCAGTTCTTCTTTATCATCTGATGGCTCAACTGATATTTATATTGCTAAAACCATGTTGAATGGTGACCTGATCTGGGAACAAAGATTAGGAGGAACAGGTTCAGATTATGGCTTTGACATTCTGCCAATGCCTGATTCAGGCTGTTTGGTACTAGGTGAAATTGAAGATCCAATTCTGCATACACAAGACCTGTACCTGGCAAGGCTGAATAAGAATGGTGAACTCATGAGTCTGGGCAAGCCAAAAGATCTTGAGCCAATCATAATAAAAATATATCCTAATCCTGCATCCGACTACATCCGCGTAAAATGGCTTAACCAACTCGACAGCAGTTCAAGCATTCTGCAAATATTCAATTTATCCGGACAGATTGTTCACCACGAAGAAATTCCCGGGCAAGAAGAAACATTTATTTCACTTCCTGATTTGTCTCCACAGACCCTCATTTATCAAGTCATATCAAAAGATGCCCGTTTTACTGGCAAATTAGTCATCCAGTAGGGAATTTAATGTAACAAAAGTCCAGCTCAGGCTTCTTGACTGAGGTTCATGAGCAAAGATTAGCACCTGATCTCTTGGCTGTTGCTCTCTTATCACCGGATCGGTATAGTATGAATTATTAAGTCCGCAACCCAGAAAAATAATACCATCTGTAGATTCAGCTTCGAACTTCTTTGCGTTGGCCCCCATATCGCCGCTTACGCAAATCACATGAATACCCCTATCCTTTACGCTGACAAGCAAAGGGTAGATTTGGCCTCTGAAAGTATTGTTTGGCAAAAACTTACAGCTTGCATTCCAAAACGGAAATTCAGTATGAGAATAGGAACCTGGCCAGGGCAATCCGGGCAAACTATCCCATACTGCATGATGCATTAGTACGATAAGATGAGATGATGCAGCAAGAGTATCACAAACATTCTGAATCATCGTAAATTGTTTCTCAAGATCTTCGCACTGGTATGGAGTAAGGCAGGTATTCAACACCATTGTCGTAACACCCAGACTATGATAAGCATAATAGGTTTCTCTCCCCGTTAATTCCTCAAACCATTCCACATTACCATTTCTGATATCATGATTACCCAATGACCAATGATTGCCGGGAGCTCCAATATCGAACAAGCTGTCAATATATTGCAGGGTGGAATAATTCAAAGAAGCTTCGGAGCAAATATCCCCTCCCAGCCAGATCCTGCTGTAATCTGAAAAATCAAGTTCTTCAAGCCTGTGATCAACCTTTGCTCCACCTGTATGCCATTCATAAGTATGACCGAGAAAAATATACTGATGTCTTTGCGCAGACAGGTATTCCTGAGAAAACAAGCCAAGAAGCAAAATCACAATAAAAGTTCTGAAGCGAATTGTTAAACAAATCATGTCAGAAAAATACAAAAGATCCGGATAACCTTATCCTCATTTTTGTATATTGCTAATGAATAATTGAGATTTAATGTCGTCAACCCTACTTCATAAAAAAGCCAATTTTGGTACTGGCCCGGTTTTTTTCACTGCCTTATCCACCATTCTTGGAGCCATATTATTTTTGCGTTTTGGATGGGCTGTAGGCAATGTGGGATTCATAGGTGTGATGGGTATTGTATTGCTCGGACACCTGATTACCATTCCAACTGCAATGGCCGTTGCTGAGATAGCAACCAATCAGAAAGTTCAGGGTGGTGGTGCATATTATATTATCTCGAGATCCTTCGGATTAAATATTGGAGGAACCATAGGAATAACCCTTTATTTGTCTCAGGCCATTTCAGTCGCATTTTATATTATAGCACTATCTGAAGCTTTCGATCCCCTGTTACAGTTTATCGATGGTAAATTAGGCTTTCTTATACCCAAGAAAATTATAGCTCTGATATCAATGGCGTTATTAGCTTTTATCGTTTTGAGGAAGGGGGCTAATGTAGGGATGAAAGCATTGTACTGGGTGGTTGCCATATTACTTACATCTTTAGTGATGTTCTTTTTGGGTTCCAGAGGAGAAAATCAAGCCACAACAATTGATCTTTACAGCAAGGCTCAGAATCCAGAGTCTTTCTTTTATGTTTTCACAATTATTTTCCCGGCCTTTACCGGATTGGCTGCCGGACTAGGCTTAAGCGGAGATCTGCGTGATCCTAAAAAATCCATTCCCAAAGGAACGATATGGGCCACACTTGCCGGCTTGTTAGTATACATTTTTGTAGCCTATAAGCTCACTACTTCAGCAAGTCCGGATGAATTGGTGAATGATCAGTTTATCATGTCGAAAATTGCCATCTGGGGTCCGATCATACCTATCGGACTGGCTGCAGCATCGCTGTCAAGTGCATTGGGATCTATTCTGGTAGCACCAAGAACCTTACAGGCGATAGGAGTGGATAAAATTTTTCCGAACGCCGGAATGAATAAATGGTTAGCTTATGGACAAAGCGGCTCGAATGAACCAACATATTCTTCTATAGTTACAGTAATCATTGCTTTCTTCTTCGTAGCCATTGGAGACATCAACTTTGTGGCCGAAATTATTTCCATGTTCTTCATGGTTACCTACGGGGTTATTTGTTCGATTTCATTCCTTGAACATTTCGCTGCTGATCCTGCATATCGCCCCACCTTTAAATCGAAATGGTACATATCATTGATTGGAGCTGCGCTTTCTTTTTGGGTTATGTTCAAAATGAATACTCCATACGCTTTGCTTTCCTTACTTATTATGGCTGGGATTTATTATTACATCTCAAGCCGTAACAAGGGACACAAAGGCCTGGCTAATCTTTTCAAAGGAGTTGTATTTCAACTTAGCCGGCAACTACAGATTTTCATGCAACGATCTGACAAAGAAGATAAAGAAGAGAATTGGCGACCTTTTATGATTTGCATTTCCAAGGATAGTTTCAAAAGAAGGGCTGCCTTTGACATGATCAGGTGGATATCATTTAAATATGGTTTCGGCACTTATATTCATTTCATTGAAGGCTTGCTGACAAAAAGCACCAATGCTGAATCCAAAATAGTTTTGAATCGTTTGATCAACCTGTCACATGGTGCAAAAAGCAAGGTTTATCTTGACACTATCATCAGCCCATCATATACTAGTGCCATTGCTCAAACAATACAACTTCAAGGTATTTCAGGCAAAGGGAACAATATGATTCTGCTTGAATTCAGCCGATCAGAACCCGGTGATTTTCCTGAGGCCCTGAAGAATTTCCATCTGCTCAAATCAACACATTTTGACATTTGCGTGCTGAACACCTCATACAAAGGTTTTGGTTATCGCAAAGAAATTCATGTTTGGATTACCTCTTCGGATTATGAAAATGCCAATCTGATGATCCTGCTAGCCTACATTTTACTTGGCCATCCGGAATGGAGCAAAGGGATTATCAAGATTTTTGCCCTTTACCCAAAGAAAATACAGGAGGAGCAGAGAGAAAAGCTACTGGGATTAATCAGAAGCGGACGATTACCAATTTCTCCAGAGAATATAGAGCTGATCCCCCATGAGGAAAACCATGATTATAAAGCTACAATTGCAGATAAATCAATTGACGCCGACCTGACCATTATTGGCTTCAGAGATAAAGACATTACTGAGTCCGAAGAACTATTCAGTGGTTTCGGTGACATAGGTAATATACTATTCGTAAACGCAGACAAACAAAAAGAAATCAGATAATGTTTTTACTGAAAACTGTCTTCGACTAACTGAAAATTGAAAACTGATAACTGACAACTGAATTTCACCCTGATGATACAAAAAAAAATAGCTGTATTTCCCGGATCTTTTGATCCTTTTACTACTGGTCACCAAAACATCATTTCAAGATCTCTTGATCTGTTTGATGAGATTATAATAGCAATCGGAGCACATTCTCAGAAAACCAGTCACTTTCCACTTGAGAAACGGCTCAACATTATCCGGCATTTGTATAAGGATGAGGGTAAAATAAAAGTTGATGATTACGACAACCTGACAATAGACTTTTGTAAAAAGGTAGGAGCAAATTACTTATTACGAGGTCTGCGTACCTCTGCCGATTTCGAATATGAAAGAGCCATTGCACAGGTGAACAGGAAAATGAATGATCAGGTTGAAACAGTATTTCTTTTAACAACTCCGGAGCTTACACCTGTCAACTCTACTATTGTAAGAGAAATTCTGCGTCATGGCGGAGATGTATCTCAATTTTTACCTTCAGGGATAAATCTTGATGATTTTTAAGGATTATTAAGGCTTAGAAAAGGCTTATATTTGCTGCCATGATGGATTCACAACTACACATAGCCTCAGTCCTGCTGGATATTGAAGCAGTTAAACTCCAACCTGATAAGCCCTTTACCTGGGCATCTGGCTGGAAATCCCCAATTTATTGTGACAATCGCAAAACTCTCTCTTATCCGGCAGCAAGAAAAACTATTCAGGATGAATTTGCCAGGCAAATAAGAGATAAATATCCTGACACCGAGGTAATTGCAGGAGTTGCAACCGGAGCTATCGCACTTGGCGTTCTGGTAGCTCAGGAATTGAATTTACCTTTTATATATGTACGTTCATCAGCAAAGAAGCATGGACTGGGCAATCAGGTTGAAGGTGCCTGGACTCCCGGCCAGAAAGTAGTGATTATTGAAGACCTGGTATCAACTGGCGGAAGTAGCCTTGCAGCTGCACAAGCACTTAAAGAAGCCGGACTCGAGATTTCTGGCATGATGGCAATTTTTACTTATGGTTTTACTATTGCGAGAGAAAACTTCAAAAAGGCAGAGATTGAATTAACTACTTTGAGTGATTATTCAACATTAATTCAACAGGCGGCAAATTCTGACTTCATTAGTCAGGAGCATGTCAATATACTCGAAGAATGGAGAAAAGCACCATCCAAATGGGGTGTGAAATAAAATTTAAATTCTGATTTAACTATGACCGATATAGTAAGTAAACAAGGCAAGATTGCTGGTAGTGATGAGGATATTTATTCCTTTCTCACTGACTTGAGAAATCTTGATTCTTATATCCCCTCAGATAAAATTAATGATTGGCAATCTGACGAAAACTCCTGTTCTTTTAGTATTCCGCAGGCCGGGACTATCTCATTGCAAATTACTGACAAAGAGCCCAACACCTTGATAAAGGTTGAACCCCAAGGTAATACTCCCTTCGGATTCAAATTTTTCATCCAGATAAAAGAGGTGGCTGAACAGGATACTCGCTTCAAATTAACCCTGAGAGCTGAGCTGAATGCAATGATGAAAACCATGTTTAAAGGTCAGATACAAAAAGGGCTGGATCAGATAGTAGATACGCTGTCTGGGATGAAAATACCTTCTAGTCCAGAATAAACTCTATTTCTTTGAGATCAAATGATTGCTCCTCCCCTGATTTCAATTTAAGAATCAGGTGTCCGTATTCATTCACATTCACAATTTTAGCCTCAACCCATTTCCCCTTTATACGGTAAGGTGCAAACTCCTTATACCTATATAACTTATTAATATAGTGACCATTAATAAACTGGTTTTCTCCTCTTTCCAGATGGCTATACCAAGGCATAAAAACATCCAGGAACAGATTAATCATTTCCTCAAGATCATATTGGATTTCTGTTATTTGAGACAGGGAAACCGGATTTGGGAGTTTGGCATCAAATTTCAGCTGATTGATATTTATGCCGACTCCAATTATTGAATTGGATACCATCTCTCCCTCAATGTCATTCTCTATCAAAATACCTCCGGCTTTCTTATCATCAATATACAGGTCATTGGGCCATTTTATCCTTACATCTGGCAAGAACAATTCAAGAAAATCACAAGCTGCAAGGGAAATGACTTTTGAGAGCATAAATTGCTCTCTTGCCCGAAGATATTTAGGGTACACAACTAAGCTACCGGTTATATTAGCCCCAGTCTGACTTAACCAGCAATTATCAGACTGCCCCTTCCCTTTGAACTGATTATCAGTATATATCCAGAGTTCTTCATCAGGATACTCAGGCTTCATAAATCTGGCCCTTTCATTTGTTGATGGCAATTCACTAAAAAAGAAGTTTCTCACAATGTAATATGTATGGGATTAACTAAATTTACAGCTTACCAAAAATAATACTTCTGCTGATAAAGAACTATGCAAGATTCACAAAACAAAAAGGAGTTACAAGAAATTCTTGACATCATTATTGAAGCTATCAGAAATACTATGGGCCAGGACATCATGGATATTAATCTGACAAAATTGGATACCATAATTGCACGTCACTTCGTCATATGCCATGCAGAATCATTCAAACAGGTCAGGTCAATTGCTGAAGAAATTGAAGATCAACTTGTTTCGCAGCGAAAAACGAAGCCTTACCATAAGGAAGGAATGCAAAACTCCATTTGGATTTTACTGGATTATCAGGATATCATTGTTCATATTTTTCAGCATGATTACCGGTCTTTTTACCGACTCGAAGAGCTTTGGGCTGATGGAGTTACAACAAAATATGACTCCTGATGTTAGTTTTGTTTATGTCAGATGCAATTTTTGGTATAAGAATTGACATACATAGTTAATTACAAGTGATTGAACGGAAACTGAAATAATGGCAGATAAAAAATCTCAAAATACACGCCCGACTTTTAATCCCAAAAGGAAACTGGGTGATTCTCAAAAAAATAAAAAGAAATTCAATGTTTATTGGGTTTACGGGATAATCTTCGTCTTTTTCGTAGCATTTAATATTTTGAATGGACGAAATAAGGCAACTGAAATAACCAGCAGGCAGTTTGAGGAAGACATGCTGAAGCGGGGTGACGTTGCAAAAGTTGTGGTAGTGAACCGGGAATTGGTTGAGATTACCATCAAGGATGATCGCCTTTCTGATGCCAGATATGCAAATCTGCTCAACACAGGTTTCTCAACTGCTCCAAAAAAAGGTCCTCATTTCTATTTTCAAATTGCCTCAATTGACATATTTGACAAGAACTTCTATCAAGCTCAGAAGGATTTATCAGATACCGACCAGATCAGCTATTCTGTATCCACCCGAAAAGACTATTTCATGGAGATCCTTGGATGGATCATCCCAATTGGATTATTAGTCGTTGTGTGGCTGTTCCTTTTCCGACGTATGAGTGGTGGCGGAGGTGGTGCCGGCGGTGCCGGGAATATTTTCTCAGTGGGTAAAAGCAAGGCGAAAATTTTCAATAAGGAGGAATCGAACATTACGGTATCTTTCAAAGACGTTGCCGGATTACAAGAAGCCAAAGTAGAGGTAATGGAAATTGTTGACTTTCTGAAAAGCCCGCAAAAATACACCAAATTGGGTGGAAAAATCCCCAAGGGTGCACTTCTCGTTGGCCCTCCCGGTACTGGTAAAACATTATTGGCAAAAGCTGTTGCCGGTGAAGCAAATGTCCCATTTTTCTCTATGTCAGGATCTGATTTTGTAGAGATGTTTGTAGGTGTTGGAGCCTCCCGTGTTCGTGATCTTTTCAAGCAGGCCAAGGAAAAAGCTCCTTGTATAGTATTTATTGATGAGATTGATGCAATTGGACGTGCCCGTGGAAGAAATCCAAATTATGGCTCAAATGATGAACGTGAAAACACTCTGAATCAGTTGTTGACTGAGATGGATGGTTTTGATTCTAATTCAGGAGTAATTATTCTGGCTGCTACAAACCGGGCTGATGTCCTTGACAAAGCTCTGATGAGAGCCGGTCGTTTTGACCGTCAGATTCATGTTGAGCTACCTGACTTAAATGAGAGAGCTGATATTTTTAAGGTCCACCTTAAAAACGTTAAATACGATCCTGATCTTGATATCGCCTTTTTTGCAAAACAAACTCCTGGTTTCAGTGGTGCTGATATTGCCAATGTTTGTAATGAATCCGCATTGATCGCTGCAAGGAAAGAGAAGAAGATGGTTGAGCGTCAGGATTTTCTTGATGCTGTTGACCGCATTATTGGTGGTCTGGAAAAGAAAAACAAATTAATCACACCCATTGAGAAAAAAGCTGTGGCATACCATGAAGCTGGTCATGCTACTGTGAGCTGGTTGCTGGAGCATGCCCATCCATTGGTAAAGGTGACCATTGTACCCAGAGGAAAAGCTTTGGGAGCAGCCTGGTACCTTCCTGAAGAAAGGCAACTCACTACAACGGAGCAAATTGAAGATGAGATTGCTGCAGCTCTTGGTGGTCGTGCTGCTGAAGAACTGACTTTTGGACAAATATCCACCGGTGCATTAAATGACCTTGAGAAAGCTACCAAGCAGGCATTCGCCATGGTCAGCTATTTTGGAATGTCAGAAAAAATAGGAAATATTAGCTTCTATGACTCAACAGGTCAGTCAGAATACTCTTTCAATAAGCCATATAGCGAAAAAACAGCTGAACTTATTGACCATGAAACCAAAGAAATCATCAATAAAGCCTATGCTGTTGCCAAAGACATTCTGGTAAAATATAAAGATCAGCATATAAAACTTGCAGAATTACTACTTGAGAAAGAAGTAATATTCGCTGAGGACCTGGAAAAGATTTTTGGCCCCAGTAAAAACCAGAGTTCTGAATTGTTAGCTATGACCGAATCAGTTAAGGTTACCAAGAAGCCAGCAAAAAGGAAAAAGAAGGAAGAAGTTCTTGCAAAAACATATGCAAAAGACGAAAAGAAGAAAGTTGCTCCAAAGAAGCCAAAGCCTGTTAAAAAAGCAGAAATAAAAGACAAAGAAAAACCAGAAGATGCCTGAACCCAATCCTGGTAAAGATATTATTCAAAATATTCGTAAGACCCTGAAAGGCCGTGTGGATAATGTAATTGGTAATGCTTTCAAACCAGAGATAAACTCAGCAGATTATCTTCCTGAATTTGATGACTTACCAGAACTCATTTTTGCCAGAAATCTGGTTCGTGTGGGTGGCAAATTCTCTTTTTGTCTCGATAAAAAAGAATTACTAGCAGGCTTGGCAGATTTATACCAGGAAAAAAAATGGGAAGCCATTTATACTCCTGAACAAAGTATAAAAGTTCTTCTTGACATGGCTGGGATACCCAATTATTCTGACATGCACAGAATAAAAGAAATGGATGCAGCTGTATCAGCTTGTGAATATCTAATTGCACGAACCGGCTCAGTTATGGTTTCGTCAGCTCAAATAAAAGAAAGAAGAATGCTGGGTTTTGCACCTATTCATATCGTTATTGCCTACACCTCGCAGCTTGTAAATGAAATAAAAGATGGTATTATTGGTATCAGAGAGAACTATATAAAGATGCCATCTATGGTGAGTACTATCACTGGACCAAGCCGAACAGCTGATATTGAAAAAACTCTTGTTCAGGGCATGCACGGACCTGAAGAATTATATGTATTTTTGGTCAACGACAAATAGCTCTTATGGAAAAAGATTGGATAATAGTTTACACTCTGGATAAATCATACAAAGCAGATCTTGCAATTGAAATCCTTGCAGAAAACTCCATACACGGAGTAATTATGAATAAAAAAGATAGCAGTTATAAATCATTTGGGGAATTTGAGATATACGTGAACAAGGCGGATGCCGAGAAAGCACGTGAATTATTGCAAATTTCAAAGATTTGAAAGAGCTGCTAACCAGATCTGTAACTGGATTTATCTATGCAGCAACATTGCTGGGATCTGTATTAATCGGATCCTGGACCTTTTTTGCGGTCTACCTGATTTTGTGCGGACTTGCATTGCATGAATATCTCATTTTAGCTAAGCGTGAAGGCAGTAAACCTGCAATGGTGCTGGCCATCGTTTTAGGTATATGGCCCTTACTCAACAGCTTTCTTGTGCATCAATTCCAAATTAGCGGAACTTTGTATGCAGGAATTGCAGTTCTTTTATTGGCACTCTTCATAGTTGAGCTGATAAGAAATACAGGAAAACCTTTTGTCAATATTGCCGCATCTACACTTGGTTTATTTTATATTGGTATTCCTTTCGGACTACTTTCAGAACTAGCCCACTCGCCATACAAAGACGGTTTTGCACCTGAATTAATCGCATTCCTTCTCCTGATACTTTGGATCTTTGACACCGGAGCTTATCTCACCGGTAGTCTTATTGGGAGAACTCCTCTGTTCAAGCGAATTTCACCAAAGAAAACCTGGGAAGGATTTTTGGGTGGTTTAGTATTAGGCTCGGTAGCTATCTTCATATTATCAAAAATTATTGATCTCGTTCCACCAGGACATCTCTGGTTGTATGGTATGGCAATAATGATATTTGGCACTTTAGGCGACTTAATAGAGTCAATGTGGAAACGTTCTCTGGGTGTAAAAGACAGTGGCAATGCTCTGCCAGGACATGGAGGTTGGCTTGACCGTTTAGACAGTTTGCTTTTAGCAATTCCTGCCCTATATTTATGCCTCTTAATTCTGGGCTAAAAACATGCAAATTCATAAGGAAGGTTTTCATACTATTACCTGGATGTTTATCCTTGCTGGCTTAACAACAACTCTTCTGTGGCATTATCTGGACAACACTCTCATATCAGCTCTCATATCTCTTCCGATATGGGCCGGATGGGTTTTTATTCTTAGATTCTTCAGAAATCCCAATCGACCTGTGATCGAAAACAATAATGATCTGCTGGCGCCGGCTGATGGATTAATAGTTGAAGTAAGGGAGCATAATGAAACAGAGTTTTTTAATAAGCAGGTCACAAAGATCTCAATATTCATGTCAGGTTATGACATTCATGTGAACTGGATTCCTATCAGCGGACAGGTTACTTATTTCAAATACCATCCTGGGAAAAAACTGTTCGCTCGTCATCCCAAATCATCCGAAGAGAACGAAAGAACCACGCTTGCAATTGAAAATTCTGCTGACAAATCAGTGCTTGTTAAGCAAATAGCAGGTCTTATGGCACGAAGAGTAGTTGCCTATATCAAGGCAGGTGATGAAGTAAAACAGGGTCAGGAAATGGGATTTATTAAATTCGGTTCCCGAGTAGAGTTATTCCTGCCGGATGGTTTTCAGGTCATGGTTAAACCCGGACAACGTGTGATCGGAACTAAAACAAGATTGGCGATTTGGGCCTAAACTTGTTAAAAAACTCTTAACATTCTACCTTTTAACTTTTCCTTAACAAACCTAATCAGCAAAACTACGTTTATTGCTTACAGAATAATTAATAAAAAAACATTATGAAAAAAGTAGTTGCCCTTTTTGCACTCATTGCCTTTGCTGGCATCTTAACTGCACCTGCAGTAGCCGTAGTTGAAAAATCTAATCAAGTAGTTATTGAGCAGTCAATCGACAATCAATTCGACCTTGATAAAGACAAGGACAAGGACAAAGACAAAAAGAAGAAGAAGAAAGCTAAAAAGACTGCAGTAAAAAAATCTAAGAAAGCTGAAGCCAAGTCTGGTGAAGAATGTGGCGAGTCATGCGGAGAATCAAAAACAGGTTCATGCTGTAGCGAAGCAGAAAAGAAGACTGAAAAAAGTTCTTGCTGCGAAGGAGAAGGCAAATAATAAGTTAGTTTGTATATTCAAAAAGCCGTCACGGATTATCGTGGCGGTTTTTTTTTACCATGCCATGTGTAAGGACAGAATATTTGAGTACTGGGCTATTGCCAAATCTCCTAAATCTGTAATGGCATAATTGAATCTGATATTCTTAAACCTGACACCCAATCCCAAGGCAGGTTGCAAATTGAGTTCATTCTTACCCTCAAAGCCTTTGATCCATTGAAACTGACCAACTCCTAGACGAAGAGCCAGCCAATCCTTATATACCCACTCAGTACCCAGATAGGGATCTATGCCCGTAAAACCCATCGAAAGCAGTACAGGACGCTTACCATCCATAGTAAAATGCAGATCAAGATCAGCAGAGGCTGAAAAATCTGAATTTATTTTGAAACTTTTACCAGCAGCCATAATCAATCGTGGCATAGTTAATTCCAACGAATTCTCCGGAATTTCATTTCCCGTCAGCAGGAAAACATCTACAAGTTTCTCTGTATTATAGCTCCAGGCATTGAATGTTGAGGTGACATCGCGTGCTACCAGGGCCAGGTTCCATCCATTAATGGTATAGCTTGCCGCAGCATCCAGACCAAAACCCCATGCATTGGCAAAATCACCAGTCCTACGATAGATTATCTTCACATTTCCTCCAACAGACAAACCCTCAACTGGCATTTTTCTGGAATAAGAGAATAATACCGCCATATCAGAGGCTGAAAAAGTACGAATTCTATCATAACGGATATTTCCGTCAGCATCAATTAACTCAAGTGTATTTGGAATATCATCAACACCAAAACGGATAAACGACAAAGCAGCAACACTTTCATTATCGATACGATATGCAGCCGAGGCGTAATCATATTTAGCCAGACCAGCAAAATATTCTGCATGCATCAGTCCTACATCCATAGTGGTAGATAGTCCCTGCAGATTGGCAGGATTCCAATAACCAGCACTAGCATCGTTAACCAATGCAACACCAGCTCCTCCCATTCCCATTATCCGGGCGTTAACACCAATATGTAAAAACTCATTGCTATATTTAACCTGGCTCATTGCTGAGCTCAGGGAAACCAGCAGAAATACTACTCCAAAAACAATCCGCCTCATACAATTTTTGTCATTCATTACCATTGCAATATAACCAAACTCTCATTTTTAACTATTTTTATAGCTAAATATTGCCATATTTGGCGTTAAAATTGCGCAAAATGAACATGGTTAAACAAATACCCAATTTTCTCACCTTATGTAATCTGTTTTGCGGAAGTCTGTCAATATTACTTGCTTTTAATGACAAGCTCTGGACAAGCGCCATTGTTTTGTTAGTTGCATTCCATGCTGACATCTTTGATGGTTTTACAGCACGCATGCTCAAAGCCCAGACAAAAATTGGCAAAGAACTGGATTCATTAGCTGATATGGTCTCTTTTGGCCTGGCACCAGCAGTCATCCTTCATGTTATGCTGCTTAACCAGTCAGGTCAGGATAGTTTTAGTTTCCAGACAGACTTTAATATATGGTTCCCCCTGCTGATCCCCTTTTTAATGACAATTTTTGCTGCACTAAGGTTAGCAAAATTCAATATTGATGAACGTCAGTCTGAAGTTTTCATCGGCTTGCCTACCCCCGCAAATGCCTTAATGGTTTTAAGTTTGCCATTAATTGCACACAGCCAGGCAGATTCATTTTTAATAACTTGGTTCAGCAACACCTGGGTCATAGTGGCTTATGCTATTACGGTAAGTGTATTAATGATAGCCCCTGTGTACCTGTATAGTCTTAAACTAAAAGGATTCAATTTCAGACTTAATAAATACAGATATTTCTTTGCCCTTATGTGTGTCATTATCCTGATCACATTGAGACATACCGGATTATTCCTGATTATTGTCTTATATTTTGCTTATGGGGCAATTCTGGGCTGGCTTCAGAAACAAGGCAAAATCACTTAGGCCTCACTGGTTGTAACCAGGCCATTTCCACATCTCCTTCAGCATAAGGATTCTCCTTTTTTCTGGTAGAAGTGATTCTGGCTCTTACAAATATCTCGTCACCTGAGAATTTATATCTTGCCTTTGCTCCATTTACAGTAGCAAGAGTTTTTGCATTCTCTTCGCCTTTCAATAAACCAATAAACTCAATCTTATATTCAACTTCAGGAGCAGGTATAAGCGAAACCACATATTTTCTGCTACTCACATTGAAATCTTTCAGCTCCACTCCGGTAGAGAAATAGTAATCTCCCTCCATCATAGATTTATATAATGACTCTGAATCTAAGCTTTCTGCACGAATCATACTCCACCCCCGCCCCGGATTGGCACGTCCTATTCTGAACTCATGATAATGATGCACATCGTCGTTAGCCACCCCATAAAGAAGATCCTGTCCCTTCTCAGCCCTGATCTTATTCACCTGATCCCAAATCTCTTCAGTACCAGGATTATCCTCATTTCCATAATTATTCACACTGGGATGACCATTGTAAACCTCAAAAAACCATGCTCCAGAAGCAGCAATATCCTCTGCTGTCATCGCCCAACCAAAATTTGGATGGTTTACAATAATCCAGTTGGGGTGACCATCCTTTGCAAGAGCCTTTTCAATCGCCAGAACATTATTCCTCAGGCATTCCTTAACGGTTTCACCACCTGCCGGATGAACGAGAGTGCTAATATCTACTCCATTCAGATGAACAGGCTTTTTTTCTGAGGCATCAGATATTTCTTCTCCTGACAACAATAGAAATTCACCAGGCACTTCAAATTCAGATCGATACTCTTTAAGTGTTCTTAATCTGACATGAAGCTGATCATTTTCAGTTTTGGTATCGAGACCCACACCTCCAAAATGCTCAAGATACTTATCGTATGTTTCTCTTATTGATTTATTTCTGTCGGCATTGATCCACTTTTCCCCCTCCTGAAGAATATTATGATCAGTTACCAGTAGAAAATTATAGCCATTCTTCTTAAACCAGTATGCTACCTCCTCAGGAAAAGTATTCCCATCACTCCAGAATGAGTGTGTATGCATATTGCCTTTCCAGAATTGTTTCTTTGGTCCCGGACTCCAGGCCAGGGAAATGACTAAAAGAAATACACTCATTGATAGATAAATACTTGCTTTTTGCATGATATTAATGTTTACTTTGAATTCTTATCGACTCCTGATGAATCAAATCAAGGATTTTCTTAATGAATTTATCCCCAATGCCCAATTGTACTGCCATGGCAGTACGTGTTCTTAGCACTTCAGTCCATCTTTCTAATTGTAATATAGCAACCTTATGATCTCTTTTATACCCTCCTATCTTATCTACCAGATCCATTCTCTGGGCCAGAAGCTCAAAAATTTGTGCATCAACACTGTCTATCTGATTTCTGTACTGGGTTAAAAGATCCTGAATTTCGCCTTGTTTAAAAGTGTTGGATCTAAGCACCAGATTATCCAGTAGAGTTGTATAACTCTCAAAATTCAATTGCTGCTGGGCATCACTTAGTGCCACCTCAGGTTCCGGATGAACCTCTATCATGAGACCATCCATATGTAAATCCATGGCTCTTTGTGCAATACCAGGTACAATATCCTTAAGTCCGGCAATATGACTCGGATCGCAAACAAGAGGTAATCCAGGGCATCGAATCATCAGATCAATTGGGATCTCCCATTTTGGTATATGTCTCAGATCAGATTTCTCAAAAGGATAAAAACCACGGTGGATGGCTGCGAGCTTTCTTACTCCTGCCTTATTAATTCGCTCCAGTGCACCCAGCCAGAGGCCCATATCAGGATGTAATGGATTCTTTACAAATACGGGAATATCTACTTCCTTCAAACGGCTTGCAATCTCCTCAATGGCAAAAGGATTGGTAGTAGTGCGGGCACCTATCCAAATCATATCAACGCCGGCCTCTAAAATACTGTCCAGGTGATCGGCCCTGGCCAGCTCGGTCATAATTTTTATGCCTGTCTCCTGCTTTACTTTTTTCAACCAGGGTAAGCCTTTTGCCCCTACCCCTTCAAAAGATCCGGGTCGTGTTCTGGGCTTCCACAAGCCGGCACGAAAAACACTCACTTTTTTTGTTTCAACAAGATACTCTGCTGTTCGCAGCATTTGCTCCTCAGACTCAGCTGAGCAGGGACCTGCTATTAAAAGAGGGTATTCCGAAAGTTCATTAAACCAGTCAAGATCAATATCTAAAGGATAATCCATGGCAATACTTAATCAATCAAAAGGAAATATATTTCCCGATTTCGCTTGGCTTTCAGCAATGTAAACTGTATTCCTCTGCAGCCAGCCTGATCAAAAGTCGTAATATTTCTTGAAATTATCCCTGTTTTTCCTCAGATAAAGATGCGTCAGTCATCTATTAAAACTGAATGATCATGATTACAATATGCCAAGAATCAATGTGCCCTTTCTTGTCTCACCTTTCTTAAGCGGCTGTCGCTCACTCGCTAAATGACTCGAAAAAAAGAGGTCTCCTCCGGCAGTTGAGAAACTGGCACCGAGAAAATAAATATTGTCATTCTGAAGAAATGCCCTGAAAGCACCTGTTCCATCCGAAAACATTCTGATTCCATGTCCATCTTCATCAATCAAAGAAGCCTGGTACAAACGATCTCTTGTTGCCCTGAAATCATTCGATCCCATTGAATGGGTTTCTTCCTCCCATGTCCAGACGGGTTTATCCCCAAAATCCTCAGATGCAAGCATTCCTTTTGGAAAAGGTATGGCAGTACCCTTTGTACGGCCAATATGATTTTCAGGATATACAGTCCACTGCCCTTCCCTAATCCAGTCGAGCTGATTAAACTCTGAAGGCATTGAGAATACCAGTCCTAGCTGACGCGGGCTAATGTCTGCATGTGGTATAATCTCATAATCAATACTTACCCTGGCTGTTTGGTCGAAATTATATCTTAGTTTAAGATCTGCTTCATCATATGATCCCTCAACATCTATATAAACAATTCCATTTTCTTTGCCTGTTCCGCTAATAGTTCCCTTCCAATTGTGACAAGGCTCGTTCAGTACTTCAATATGCAGACTGTGTTCGGTATTGCAAGGACCCGTTTTTAGCGGAACCATAAATAATTCAGGTCCGCCATTAATTATAATATTGTGCAACTTATCCACTGAACGTAGCTTTCCGCTTGGTGCATCAAATACCCATTCAGTATCACCCATCAGAACACTGGCTTTCCTTTCCAAAACATGGAGTTCAGGAGTAAGCATTTTTTGCAATGATTCCTGTATCTGTTCTGAACCCTGAAATGGCAATCGATAATGGTCCAGCTCTATTCCATATGGAGACACAAAACTCAGATCAAGTACCTCACCCCCTGCTGGCTCTTTTCCCGGCCAGACATGAAGTAGTCCGCTATTCCCGGGAGCAAGATTCATTGTGGCTGTACCATACTGATGGCCGATGGTCCATTTTATTGTTAGTTCATTTATATCTGAGAATAGCTGTCGGTTCTCTATTGGGACAATTATTGGTTTCCCAATTTCTGGTCTATCCAATTTACGGGCTACGATTTTCACTGGTGAATATATCTTTTTAAGATGCCAGTACTCCGGTTTCGGCCTTCGCCATCCATCAATCGGGCCCCATTCCCCATATCCGACAGCTGTACCATCCGGCAGGTAGAAAACATCATCTACTCCTGACCAAATTGCCCCTCCCAAACAGCCTTTGCTATAATACATATTCTCCCACATCGATTCAAGACCCCTTCCCCATGCATCCCTTACACCCGGATCGGTCACAATTTCCTGTCTGTTGTAAGTATTCAGGTGGGCATACTCTCCAAAAAGTAGTGGCCGATCAAATTTCCAGGCAACAGCTGGTCCGCCTGGCCCGGGGTAATGGATATTAGCAATCTGGGTATTTGTGCTGCCATGATTATTAAATCCTCCATATGCCTGATCGTGGAAACTAACCGGGCGAGTAGGATCAATAAGATTAATATCATCAAGTAATTCTTCCCAGATGGGACCCCAGGCCGATTCATTCGCCATCGACCAGATTATGATGGAGGGATGATTGCGATAATGAGCCACAGTCTCAAAGGCCTGCTGACGGATCAGACTCCGGAACCTCAAATCGTGTGGATTTTCCTTTCTCCAGGTGGCATTCGCTCCATGGCCAATCCAGCACATCGGAGCTTCAAGCTCAACAAACAGTCCGATACTGTCACATAAAGCAATAAACTCCTCTGCCGGCGGATAATGAGATGTGCGGATATAATTGACATTGGCCTCCTTAAATAACTGAGCATCAGCCCGCCATTCAGTAATTGACAAGCTACGTCCCCGTGTGGGATGAACTTCATGTCGGTTTACACCCCTGAGTTTTATCGGCTTACCGTTAACAAACACCTGATTCCCTGCCACAACTATTTCTCTGAAACCAATAGTATGACTTGTTTTTTCAATAATCTCGCCATCACTTTTCACGACAATATTTACCTGATAGAGCTCAGGATGTTCAGGATCCCATTTGACAGGTTTATTTACCGGGAGAGTTAATAATTTATCATGGGTATCACCTTTTTTCATTGCGCTAAACGACCAGCTCTTCGAAATAGTTTCTCCAGAAAAGCTCAAGGGACTTAAGCTCACTGAAATTTTAGGCTCGGTTATGGTTTTACCCCAAACATTATCAAGTCTCAACATTACTTTGAGCATAGCATCCTGATTGCTCTCATCAAGGTCAGTTTCAATATGACACCAGGCCAGATGAGTCTCTGGAACAGTGAATATTTCAATTTTCCTTGATATACCGCCCAACTGATGAGCTGCATATTGGGTAGCAGAAGCCAGTGTATCTGCCAGGGATTCATTTTGTACTGAGAGTAGCAGAGTATTCTCCTTCCCAAATTTCACCGCTTTGCTCAGATCAAATTCAAAGGGAGTAAATCCGCCTTCATGTCTGCCAATTTCCTTACCATTGCAATATATTCTTGCTAAACTATATACCCCGTCACATTTCAGCATTACACGATTCCCCTTCCAGTCTTTAGGAATCATAATTGTTTTGGCATACGCAGCATCAGAATCAGGTGCAACATTGTATCCCTGCATGGCCCACTCACCAGGCACCTCAATAGGCTGCCAGTTTAACTTTGAAATCCGGGTCTTTTTCCAGAATGATTCAGGAGGAGCAGGATTAAAATCCCAGGTACCGTTCAGGCTGATCACAGAATTTGATACTCCCTTTACAAAATATGGCTTTGGAGTAAAACCCTCTGAAGATTGTGCCCTCCCGGATAAGGAGAAAAAACTAAATACGCTTAAGCAAAATGCAATTTTGAGTAGAATGGCCGGGATTTGTGAGAGGCTTGTGCTAATGGTTCGTTTCATGGTTTACAGATTTGTCAAACAAAAATAGTTGAAATCAAACTTACAAATTACAATAATCGGCAATGGGGAGGGAATTATTTTAATAAAAACGGAATTTGGGAGAGGGAGGAAGGGGACAAAGGGACGGGGGGGACAGGAAAAGGTGACGCCATCGTGACGCCGAAAAACGTGACGCCATCGTGACGCCGGAAAACGTGACGCCATCGTGACGCCGAAAAACGTGACGCCATCGTAAAGGCCATCTCGTGACGCCGTCGTCACCCCAGACCACGGACAACGGACTACGGACTCGGACTCGGACGCAGTCCGCAGACGTTTTGCTGATGACTGAGAACTGAGGACTGATGACTTTTTTATATTATCTTGTGGCGTTTTTGCCTAAATCTTGTTAATTATGAAGAAATTTTGGTTGATATTCCTGCCTGGCTTACTTCTGGGGGGGATTTTGTTATGGGGGACAGGAAAAGCCATTGAGGCAAGCTCGACTGATGATTATTGTATGAGCTGTCATGTTCATCCGCAGGCTGATAAGTCATGGAAAAAATCAGTGCATTATGCCACCCGTAGTGGAATTCATATTCACTGTGTCGACTGTCATTTACCTCCGAAAGGTGAAGGTTATCTGGGACAGAAAATCAAAACAGGCTTACACGATGTTTGGGCGCATTGGTTTAAAGATTCTGCTGACTATAATTGGGAGGCAAAGTCGAAACTTGAAAATGCTGTTCATCATACTTTTGATGTTTCCTGTAATAACTGCCATCAAAACCTGTTTCCTCTACAGTTAAGCAAGAAGGGATCTGATGCTCACTTATATTATAACTCTCAAATTGAAAAAGGAGTTGATATAAATTGCATCAATTGTCATTTGAACGCTGGTCATTATGATCCGAATTATACCCATGAGGCAAATACCGGATTTGGCAGCGTCTCATCCGATCCATCTGAGATTTATCAGGCTCCCGCTGAGGTTTCTGAATTCGAAAATTTCA